>NZ_JAANIH010000078.1 GCF_014529705.1 Bradyrhizobium campsiandrae | reverse complement strand
CACGGTCGCCGCAAACGCAAACAGCAAGGTCGAATAGACCTTCGTCGCCGCCATGACGCCGATGTTCTCGGCATAGGTGGTGACACCGGTACCGCCGCCGCAGGCCGCCACGATGGTCGCAAGACTGTCCGCGAACAGAGCGCGGCCAAGATAGGCATCGAGACTGCGACCCGTCATGGCGCCGACGGCCTTGATGTGCCCGAGGTTCTCGGCGACGAGGATGACCGCAACCGGGGCGATCAGAAAGATGGCGTCGGCCTTGAAGGTCGGCGTCGTGAAGTTCGGCAGGCCGAACCACGGCGCGGCCGAAAGCTGCGCGAAATCGATCGGCTTGCCGAAACCGAGACCGTTCGCAAACAGCAGGTACAACAGATAGCCGCCGATCGCCCCCAGGATGATCGGCAGGCGGCGCCACAGGCCGGGCGCGGCCACGGCCACCACGCCGATCATCAGGACGGTCGCAAGGCCGATCCAGGTCTCGAACGCATTGGCACTCACCGCCTTGACCGCGACGGGCGCGAGGTTGAGGCCGATTGCGGCGACCACGGCGCCCGTGACGGCCGGCGGCATCAGGCGCTCGACCCAGCCGCTTCCCGACCACATCACGATCAGCGCGATCATGCCATAGAGCACGCCGGCACCAACGATGCCGCCGAGCGCAACGGAGATGTTCGGATTCGGCCCCTGCCCGGCATAGCCTGTGGCGGCGAGGACGACGGCGATGAAGGCGAAGCTCGAGCCGAGATAGCTCGGCACGCGTCCGGCGACGATGACGAAGAAGATCAACGTGCCGATGCCGGAGAACAGGACCGCAACATTGGGATCGAATCCCATCAGCAGCGGCGCGATGATCGTCGAGCCGGACATGGCGATGCAATGCTGCAGGCCGGAGACGATGGTCTGGTCCCATGACAGTCGCGCCTCCGGCATGATGACGCCCGCGGTCTTCAGCGTCCAACGCGGAAAATAGCTCTGCGCCTGCTCGGTCGCGCCTGATGCGTTCGACATGTTTCCCCCATTGCGGTGCAGCGATTGATCTTCGTGCGATCCGACAAAAATGTGATTGTTGCTTATGCTGCGATCATCACATGATGTAAATCATGCAAGATCAATGCGTTCCGAGACCCAACTTATGACACAGATTGCGATCCAGCCAGCCGTCCACCGCCGGCATCAGCCCTGGTACAAGATCCTCTACGTCCAGGTGCTGATCGCGATCGCGCTCGGGGTGCTGATCGGCTATTCCTATCCGGATCTCGGCAAGGCTCTGAAGCCGCTCGGCGACGGCTTCATTGCACTGATCAAGATGATGATCGCGCCGGTGATCTTCTGCACCGTGGTGCACGGCATCTCCTCGATGGGCGATCTCAAGCGGGTCGGCCGGGTCGGGCTGAAATCACTGATCTATTTCGAATCAGTATCGACCGTGGCGTTGGCTTTCGGCCTCCTGGTCGGCGAGGTGCTCCAGCCCGGGCACGGCTTCAACATCGATCCCGCGACGATCGACCCGAAGTCGGTCGCAACCTATGTCACCAAGGCCAAGGAGGACGGCATCGTCGCCCATCTGATGGGGATCATCCCCGACAGCTATTTTGGTGCGATCGCGCGCGGCGACCTGCTCCAGGTGCTGCTGGTCTCGATCCTGTCCGGGTTCGCCATCGCCTTCCTCGGCAAGGCCGGCGAGCCGATCGCGGAGGCCGTCGACAAGGCCGCGAAGATGTTCTTCGGCATCATTCGCATCATCGTGCGCGTGGCGCCGATCGGCGCGTTCGGCGCCATGGCGTTTACCGTGGGTGCCTACGGCCTTGGCTCGCTGCTCAACCTCGCCGCGCTGATCGGCACGTTCTATCTCACCAGCATCCTGTTCGTGCTGATCGTGCTGGGCTCGATCGCGCGGCTGGCCGGCTTCTCGATCCTGCGCTTCATCGCCTATATCAAGGACGAGCTCCTGATCGTGCTCGGCACCTCATCGTCGGAAACGGTGCTGCCCCAGATGATCCAGAAGATGGAGCATCTCGGCGCCTCGCGCTCCGTGGTCGGCCTCGTGATCCCGACCGGCTACAGCTTCAACCTCGACGGCACCAACATCTACATGACGCTGGCGACGCTGTTCCTGGCGCAGGCCACCAACACGCATCTCACCATCGGGCAGGAGCTCGGCATTCTCGGGATTGCCATGATCACCTCGAAGGGCGCTTCGGGCGTCACAGGCGCCGGGTTCATCACACTCGCGGCGACGCTCTCGATCGTGCCTGATATTCCGATCCAGTCGATCGCGATCCTGGTCGGCATCGACAAGTTCATGAGCGAGTGCCGCGCGCTGACGAACCTCGTCGGCAACGGCGTCGCGTGCGTCGTCATCAGCATCTCCGAAGGCGAGCTCGACCGCGAGGCGCTGCACGAGACCATGGCGCATCCGCTGGAGATGGGCGAAGCGCTGGAGCCAGGTGGCAGCCCGTAGAGCCGCGCTCCCAGAGATCGGCGCAGGCGCAGCCCGGTTCCATTGCGGTAGTTTTCCGGAATGGAAAATTGTCGCAGTGCGAGTCACAACACTGGCGTTGGGATCACCGATTGATACTCATCCATTCCACCCGACGCGCTGGGGGCAGGGCGTCGGGTATTTGAACATTATCCGGAACAGGCGGCGGGATCAGATGATCCCGCCATTGGCGCGCAGCACCTGCCCGTTGATCCAGCCACCATCAGCACTCGCCAGGAACGCAACTGCCGCAGCGATGTCCTCGGGCTGGCCGAGCCGCTCCAGCGGCGCGAGCTTGGCGAGATGGTCGACCAGCTCCTTTGACTTGCCGTCCAGAAAGAGCCTCGTTGCGGTTGGACCGGGCGCCACGGCGTTGACGGTGATGTTGCGTCCGCGCAGCTCCTTGGCCAGCACATGCGTCAGGGCTTCGACCGCCGCCTTGGTGGCGGCATAGATGCCGTAGGTCGGGGACAGGATGCCGGCCTGGCTGGACGACAGGTTGACGATGCGGCCGCCACTGCGCAGCCGGCGCGCCGCCTCGCGCAGCGTGTTGAAGGTGCCTTTCAGGTTGATCGCGACCTGGCTATCGAACCCGGCATCGTCGGCGTCGGCCAGTGCCGCCAGCCGCATCACGCCGGCATTGTTGACGAGCACGTCGACGCCGCCGAACGCGCGCTCGGCCGTCTCAAACATCTGCGCCACGGCGGCAGCGTCGCTGACATCGGCCTGCGCGGCGACGGCCCGGCCGCCGGCCCGCACGATCTTCCCGGCCAGCGCCTCCGCTTCAGCGGCACTGCCGGCATAATTGATGACGACGGCAAAGCCGTCTGCGGCGAGGCGTTCTGCGATCGCAGCGCCGATGCCGCGCGAGCCTCCGGTGACGATGGCGACTTTCTTGCTGGCGTTGGACATTTTGCCTTCTCCGTGATTCCGGGCCGCTGGCCGCGGCTGACACGGAGGGATTTGCGCCTTTCCTGATGGAAGATCATCAGCCGGCGGCCGGCATCATTGTTCATCTGGGTCGAACAATCTGCCTGATGCGCCGATATCAAGCCGGCGCGTCACCCCGATGGCCTGCAGGAACGCCTCGTCATGGCTGACGACGAGCAGCGCGCCGTCATAACCGCGGAGGCCCGCTTCGACGGCTGCGATGGACTCGAGGTCCAGATGATTGGTCGGCTCGTCCAGGATCACCAGGGAGGGTGGCGTCGAGCCTCCCAGCACGCAAGCAAGCCCCGCGCGAAACAACTGCCCGCCGCTAAAGCTGCCGACGATCTGCATGGCCGCATCCGCGCGAAACATGAAGCGCGCCAGCGCGGCATGGCATTCGTTGGCACCCGCCTTCGGATTGAGACGTCCGAAATTGTCGAGGATCGAGATTTTGGGGTCGAGCAGGCTGACCTTCTGGTCGAACAGCGCGAAGTCGGGCCTGACCCTCACGATGCCGGCAACAGGGCGCAACTCGCCGGTGACGAGCTTCAGCAGCGTCGTCTTGCCGGAGCCGTTGGGCCCGACAATCGCGACGCGTTCCGGACCGACGATGCTGAACGATAAATCGCGAAAGATCGGCTGCTCGGGCTGATAGAATGCGCTGACGCGATCGAGCCGAACCAGCTCCCTGCCCGCCGGAAGCTGCGTCGAGGATAATTTCACCGACAGCGGCTGAAGGATTTCAATGCGGCGGCGGGCGGCGCCGACCGCATCAAGCGCCTCCGCGCGTCGCCGTTCAGCGATCTGCGCGGCCTTGCCGCCGCTGTCCTCGCTGCGATCCCGGCGTGCGCCGGCCAGTATCCGTGGCATGTCGCCCTTGGCCCGCTTCTTCTTGCCGCCGCTGTCCTTGCGTGCCTTGCGTTCGGCCGCCTCCTGCGCCTTGCCGTCGATCTCCGACAGGTGCTTCTCGGCATGGGCGAGGTCGTGCCTGACGGCCGCGAGCGCGACCGCCTTCTGCGCGCGATAGCTGCTCCAGTTGCCGCCATATCGCGTGGCGCCCAGCGACGTCAGCTCGACGATGGCGTCCATCGTGTCGAGCAAATCCCGATCATGACTGACGACGATCGCGCCGCCGCGCCAACCCGCAAGCAAATCAGCCACCGCCTTGCGTCCGTCGCGATCGAGATTGTTGGTGGGCTCATCCAGCAGCAGGAAGTCCGGCTCGGAGAACAGCAGCGCAGCGAGACGAACGCGCGTGACCTGCCCGCCTGACAAATGGTCCAATTCGGTGTCCGGCGCGATATCGAAGCCGACACGGGCAAGGGCGGATGCGAGCCGCGTCTCCAGAGTCCAGTCGACCTCGGCGATCTCCCCGGTCGAGGCATCGCCACGCTCCGCCCGGCGAGCCAGATCCAGGGCATCCCGCACGCCGAAGAGATCGACGACCGTCGCGCCTGCGCGGAGCTGGGCATCCTGACGCAGCAGCCCGATGGTGCCGCTGACGGTCGCACGACCCGACTGCGGAGCGTGCTCACCCGCGATCGCGGCCAGCAGCGTTGTCTTGCCGACGCCGTTGCGGCCAACGAGGCCGGCGCGTTCGGAACCGAAAGTCAGATCGATGTTGGAAAGGAGAGAGCGGCCGTCAGGCGTAGACAGCGACAGGCGCGACAGGATGATCGAAGCAGGCATGGAATTCCCCGTGAGCAAAGCGGATCGGCGTTGCGGTCGGGGTAAAATCCATGGCTGCTAATATCCCTGATGAGGGCGCGTTCATAATCCCGTCGGCCGGCAAGATCAAGCCAAGATTAGGCCAGGATCAGGTCATGTCCTCGGAGCGGCCACCAAGGCCTCACGAACTCGTTGATGGACGCTTCGCGTCGCGCACGATAGACGCGGATAAAGCCCGTGTCTGGATGACAAGCCACAACAAAGAGGCCAGGACGTGACCGGCAGGCCGAACAGCGCGCTCGCCCAGCTGTTGCAACAAGCCTTCATGGCGCTGCGGGCCAGGCAGTTCGACACTGCACGGCAGCTTGCCAGCGAAGCCCTCAAATCCAATCGCGCGGACCGCAATGCGGTCATGATCCTGGCACACGCAATGATCGGCCAGGGCCGTACGGAGGAGGCGATCGCGCCGCTCGAACGCGTTGTGCGGCGCAATGACGATCCGGAGATGGAGACACTGCTCGGCCATGCGTTGTGCGGCGCGCGGCGGACAAGCGACGGGATCGCACAATTGCGCAAGACCACAGCCCGCCGTCCGCCCTATCTGCCGGCGTTCCAGGAACTGGCCGGCCAGCTTGCGAACACCGGCGAGATCGGTGCGGCGGTCGCGATCATGCAGGAAGCCCTCGCGCTCGCGCCTGGCAACGTCGACCTGCAGCTCGACCTCGGCCGCCTGCATCTGCGCAACAACAATCGCAGCGAGGCGCGCCGGGTTCTGGCGGCTGCGCGCGCCGCGGCGCCGGGACGCACCGACGTGTTGACCGAGCTTGCGTGGGCGCAGCTGCGCGACGGTTCCTACAAGGAGGCCGCCGACACCTACCGTCACGCGCTCGGGCTTCGCCCGGACGACTTGCTGTCACGCGCCAATCTTGCGGTCTGCCTGATGGAGATGGGTGAGCGCGCCAGCGGCGAGGCCGCCCTGCGTTCGGTGTTTCGGGGACGACCGCACATGCTGGGCCGCGCCGCCCTCGCGATGGCCACCTCCTCGCGCGGCCGCTTCTTCTTCCGTCCGAGTGCGGCGGCGAAATTTTTCGCGCGCGAGCCCGAACGGGGGGCTACGCCCTGAACTTCCGGCGATACATCCCTGGCTCGCGTTTCAGCGCGGCGTGCAAAGCTTGGACCTTCTGCGCCTCGTCCTCCGTGAAGGCGGACGTCTGCCCGGCCCAGCCTTCACGCTTGACTGGAATGCATTGCGCGATCGGCGTGCCCTTGGGCAACACGCCGCGAAAGCTCGTGTCGTGCCAGTGCGCCGGAAAGTGGATCCAGCTGTCGCGATAGCGGTCGCAATCGACGAGGCCGCTCAGCGTAGTGAAGGGCAGATCGAAGCGGTTGACCGGATGCGTGAAGAACAGCGCATAGCCTTCCGGGGCTTCGATGGTCCAGAGATTGTGAAACTTGATGACGAAACGATCGGCTTCGAACAGCGGCGAGCCGGTGAGCTGGCTCTGGTCGTGAAAGCTGATTGGCGAACGCGGAAAGTCGATCTCGCCGCCCGGAGGGATGTCGTTGTCCCAGACGATCTCGCCATCCTCGACCTTGAGATCGCAGATCAGCGGAATCAGGAAACCGCAGGTCATCGCGTCGATGAAGGGCGGACAGCGCTTGATGGTGTCGTCGTCCTGCTGGTTGAGCGCGCTAAAGGCTGTGGTCGGCATCGACTTGAGCCAGTCGGGGACGCCGAGGTTGGCCGGGATTGGCTGCGGCAGCAGTCCTTCCAGCTCTTTGGGGCAGCGAAATTTGATCGCCAGCTTGTTGTTATTGGTCTGCGAGGACATTGGGCATTCCAGCCTAGTCCCCTATCGATATGCGGAAATCATCGCAAGCAGAAGCCCCCGTAGCAGTTCCGGACCATTACATCTTCGTCATGTTTGAGCCACCTTGGCCCCGTCTACGCAGCCAGCCTGTCGAACTGGACCCTGCCGGCCTTCATCACCAGCGGAATGCGTTCGCCCTGGCCGAGCAGGCATGTGATGTCACGCAAGGGGTCGCCATCGACCACCAGCAGATCCGCGAGAGCGTCGGGCATGATCCGGCCCAGCTTGCCCTCCATGCCAAGCACCTCGGCTCCGACCAATGTCGCGCTGGCGATGACCTCGCGCGCGCCCAGGATTTCCGCGCGGATGCGGAATTCGTCGCTCTGGAGCCGTTGCGACGGTCCAAGCAGGTCGCTGCCGTAGCCCATCTTCACTCCGGCCTTGCGATAGATCTCGAGCGAGCGCAGGCCGGCATCACGGACGTCGGCGATCTTGGCGACGCTCTCCGGCGGCAGGCCGTATTGCGCGCCCTCGTTTGCCAATGCTTCGTAGGTGACGAGCGTCGGCACCACATAGGCGCCCTTCGCGGCCATCAGGCGCGCGACCTGATCATCGATGAGATTGCCATGCTCGATTGTGCGCACGCCGCAGCGGACGGCGCGCGCGATCGCCGCCGCGGTATAGGCATGGGCGAGCACATAGGTCTGCCGGCCCTGGGCCTCCTCGACGATGGCGCGGATCTCGTCCTCGGAGTAGCCGAACGCACCGACCGGATCGGTCGGCGATGCGACGCCGCCGGAGGCCATGATCTTGATCTGGTCGGCGCCCATCTGCAGCTCCTCGCGCACCGCCTTGCGCACGCCGTCGACCCCGTCGGCGACGCGCGCGAGCGCACCGACGCGCACGCAGCAGGGACACGTCGTGTCGCTGGCGAGGTAATCCGAACGCGCCCGCATGTCGCCATGGCCGCCGGTCTGGCTCAGCGCGCGGCCCGACACGAACAGCCGCGGGCCATCGGTCAGGCCGGTCTCGATCGCCTGCTTCATCGCGTGGCCGGCGCCGCCGGCATCGCGGACGGTGGTAAAGCCTCGCCGCAGCATACCGCGCAGCAGCAATGTCGAACGCAGCGTCACCAGCACATTGGGAATGTGAACCTGTTGCGCCAGATTGAGCTCGATCGCGATGGTGTGTACGTGAAGGTCGATCAGGCCGGGCATCAGCGTCTTGCCCTTCAGATCGATGGTCCGCTCAGTGGTGGCCTTGATCGGCCGATCCGAGACCTCCTTGATCAGATCGCCTTCGACCAGCACCTCATGGCCCTCCAGCAATTCGCCCTGAAGTGGGTCGAGTAGAGCGGCGTTCTTGAAGAGGGTGCTGGACATGATGGTTTCCTGTCAGGGCTGGGCCGGCGCGAGCAGCGCCGGCAATGTGAGCTGGGCAAACGGCAGGCAGGCGGCGACGTCGTCCTCGTCGTACCAGCCCGCCTCGTGCAACAGATTGAGCGATCCGAGCGTGCGTCCGCGCCAGCGCACGGGCATGTTGAGCACGCTTGCGCAGCCGAGCGAGGCAATCAGCGCGTGGTCGGAAAATACGTTGCGCAGATCGTCGTGCGTGCGGCCAATATAGGCCTCGCCGCGCTCGAGCACCGCTTCGGTCCACGGCCCCGGCGCCAGGCGCTTGCGTCCGTCCCTGGGATAGGGACCGGGAAGGTTGGAATAAATCCGCGCGGCCTCACCGGTCTCGCCCTCGTAAGTCAGGATCGTGAACAGCTTGTGCCCGATCGCCGACTGCAAGGCCTGGTCCAGCGCGCCAAACAATGCGCCCGGCTGATCCACTTTGTCCTGCGCCGAGGCGACGGCGCAGAGCAAAGGATCAGTCTTGGATCGTGTCCGCCTCATGCAACCTCACCCGACGCAATCTCTTCCAGCGACCTGCCGCGCGTCGGCACGCCCATCACCACCACGGTGAGCGCCCCGAGCAGCAACACGGTGGTGGTGACGCCGAACACGCCGGCGAAGCCGAAATTGGGATAGAGGTAGCCGACCAGGATCGGCGAGACGATCGCGCCGATGCGGCCGATGGCGGAGGCAAGCCCTGCGCCGGTGGTCCTGATCGGGGTCGGAAACACCTCGGCAGTGTAGGCATAGACGCCCGCATAGGTGCCGTTCATGAACAGCGAGAGCAGAATGCCCGCAATCATGATGTGCTGATCCGTCTGCGCAAAGGCGAGACCGAGCGCGCTGGCGCCGCCGAGCAGCATGTAGGTCGCTATCGTCGCCTGCCGGCCGATGCGCTCGTTGAAATAGGCGGCGCTGAAATAGCCGGGAATCTGCGCGCAATAGATCGCGATCGAGTAGCCGAAGCTCTTGGTGATGCTCATGCCGTTCTGGACCAGGAGACCGGGGATCCAGACGAAGAAGGAATAATAGCTGAAGGTGATCGCCAGCCACATAATCCAGGTCATGATGGTGATCCGCGCCTGGCGGGCGGCCAGAAGCGCCGCGAAATTCGCCAGCAGCGTTCCGCCGGTGTCGGTCGGGGCCACGGCTTCGAGGACAGGCTGCGGCAGGACACGGCCTTCGCGTGCAAAGCCCGCCTCGATCCTGTCGAGAACGGCCTCGGCTTCCTTCTCCCGCCCCCGGCTTTCGAGCCAGCGCGGCGATTCCGGCAGGGCCCGCCGCCACCACAGCAGCATGACGACCGGCACCGCCGTGATGATGAGCACGATGCGCCAGCCATTGTCGTAGGAGGGCACGATGAAGTAACCGAGCAGCGCCGCGGCCACGAAGCCGAAGGAGAAGAAGCCGGCGAGCGCGCCGGTGAAACTGCCGCGGTAGCGCCGTGCCACGAACTCCGCGAGATAGGGCGCGATGATCGCGCTCTCCGCCCCGGTGCCCATGCCGGCCACGATGCGCGCGGCGAAAAAGGCGGGCCAGGTGTCGACCACCGCACTGACGATGGATGCCGCGCAATAGAGCGCCAGCGCCGACATCATCACCGCGCGGCGCCCGATCAGGTCACCGAGCGTGCCGGCGAACAGGGCCCCGAACAGGAATCCGATATAAGTGCTGCTGCCGAGCACGCCGATCTGGACGCTCGACAGATTCCATGCCGTGCGCAGCACCGGCAGGATGAAAGCGAGCACCGCCGCGTCCATCGCGTCGAACATGTAGCCGAGCCCGCCCATCAGCAGCAGATGCGAGTGAAAGCGTGCGAACGGAAGGCGCTCGATGCGCGCCGATATCATCGACATGGAAGTCCCCTCTGATGTCACGGGCCCGGCGCGCCGCTCGGGAGGCAACCATAGACAAAGTGACATTATCGTCATAATTTATAATCTTGATCTGATATATCACCACGGTGAATGTGTGTCGTTCCGCGCGCTCGACCTCAACCTGCTGAAAGTGTTCGAGGCGCTCATGACCGAGGGCAGCGTCACGCGCGCGGCGAACGCGCTGCGGATGACCCAGCCTGCGGTCAGCAACGCATTGGCGCGGCTGCGCGACGCGCTCGGCGACCCTCTCTTCGTGCGTTCCGGCACGGGCATTCGCCCGACCCAGCGCGCCGCTGCGCTGTGGGAGCCAATCGGAGAAGCGCTGGAACGCATGCGCGGGGCGCTCGACGAACAAGTGTTCGATCCGGCCCGCGCACAGACCGAGTTCAGCCTGTCGATGTCGGACTACGTTTCTTCGCTGGTGATGCCTGATCTGCTGAAGCATCTCGGCGGGATCGCGCCGAAGGCACGCGTCCATACCGTCCCCAACACCGTCTTGGAGATCGGCGACCAGCTCGAGGAGAACAGGGTCGATTGCGTGCTCAGCGTTTATGTCAACGAAGCCCAGCAGCCCGCCGCGATTCGCTCACGCTCGCTGTGGACCGTCGATTACGCCTGCTTCATGCGGCGCGGCCATCCGCTGGCGGCCCAGAAGCGGCTGAGCATCCGGACCTTCCTCAACGCTGCGCATGTCGATGTGAGCCTCGCCGGAAAGACCCTGCCCTCCTACGACCTCTTTCTCGCTTCACGTGGGCTGTCGCGCAACCTGGTCGCGACCGTGAATCACTACAGCGCCGCCTATGAGGTCGTGCGACAGTCCGACCTCATCGCGGTGCTGCCGAGCGACCTCCGCTCGCAATCAAGGCAAGCGCCGTTCCTGCACGCGATGCCGATACCGCTCCGGGCTCCGCCACGCATCGTCAGCCTGTTCTGGCACCAGCGTAACGACACCGTGCCCGCGCAGCGCTGGCTGCGCGAGACTCTGGTCGGGATGTTCGCCAAATCCGAGTGAGCGGATCAGCCCTTCAGCGCAGTGACGACGACCTCGATCAACGCCCCGCCGCCGAGATCGGCGACGCCCACGGTGGCACGGGTCGGCAGATTCTCACCGAAGAACTCGGTCCAGGCCGCATCCATCTCCTTTTTCTTCGAGAGATCGGTGACGAAGATCGACGCGCTGACGACGCGGCTCTTGTCGGTACCGGCTTCCTTGAGGTAGCCGGCGATCTTGCCGAGGATGTTGCGGGTCTGGTCGCCCATCGAGGCCGACGTATCGTCGGCGATGGTGCCGCCGACGAAAACGAAGCCGTTGGCCTCGACGGCGCGGTGCATGATGGGCGTGCGGATGCTGCGGGTGATGCTCATGATGTCCTCTTCTTCTTAGAGCGTGGAGGGATGGAACCGGTCGATGCCGAGATCGCCGATGCGGGTCTGGGTGCCGCCGTTGACGACCAGCTCCGCCATCACGGCGCCGGCGCCGGGGCCGAGCTGAAAGCCGTGCAGCGAGAAGCCGAACTGGTGATAGAGCCCCTTGTGGCGGCTGCTCGGTCCGAACACGGGGATGTCGTCCTTCATCTTCGCCTCGATGCCGGCCCAGGCGCGCACGATGGTGGCGCTGCGCATCACGGGGAACAGCTCGAACACGGTGCGGGCGCTGATGGCGAGGCTCTTCCAGTCCAGCACCGTCTCGTTGCGGTCCTGGTAGGGCGTCGCCAGATGGCCGCCGCCGATCAGTACCGTACCGTTCTTGAACTGCTTGAACGACAGCTTTCGTCCGCGCAGGATCACCACGGGGTCGATGAAGTGCGGCACGCGCGAGGTGATCATCAGCATCGGTGCGACGGTCTCGACCGGCACCGGTTCGCCAAGCGCGGCCGCGATCCTGCCGGCCCAGGCGCCGGCCGCGTTCACCAGCACTGGAGCGGCAAAACTTTCCGAACCCGCATCGACGTGCCAGAGGCCGTCGCTGTAGTGGATGTTAGAGGCGGCGACGCCTTCGCGCACGATCGCGCCCAGTTGCTCGGCTTTGCGCCGGAACGCCGTGGTCGTCTGCGCCGGATTGGCGGCGCCGTCACGGCGCGAGACCACGCCGCCGGGACAGGTCTCCGCGACCGCGGGCACGAGACGGCGCAATTCGGCCGAATCGATCAGCTCTTCGTGGGTGAAACCGAGCGCGTTGAGCTCGGCGACACGGGCGCGGCAAACCGCAAGCTCGTCCTCGTTCTCGGCAACCAGCACCTGACCATGGCTCTCGAAGCTGCAATCGTCGTCGAGGAGATCCGAGATCTTCTCCCAGATTCCCATCGAGCGGATCGAGAGCGGGATCTCCGGAACGTGCCGCGCGAGCTGCCGGACGCCGCCCGCATTGACGCCGGAAGCGTGCCGGCCGGCGTAGTCCTTCTCGATCAGCACCGGCTTCAGGCCGGCGAGACACAGATGCAGCGTGGTCGAGCATCCGTGGATGCCGCCGCCGATGACGATCGCATCGACGTTGGTCGTCATCCTCGCACCACCGCCTTGACGTCGGACTCGCTCTTCGGCACGGCGGCGAGCTCGGCCAGCGTGATCGGCTTCACCGGCGCACGCAGCCGGTAATAGCCGATCTCCTGCGGAGTCTTGCCGCGCGCCTGCGCCATCAATTCGGTGACGGTGAGACCGCAGAGACGGCCCTGGCACGGGCCCATGCCGGTGCGGCGATAGGCCTTGAGCTGGTTCGGCCCGGTCGCACCGATCGCGACGGAGTCGAGAACGTCCATGGCCGTCACCTCTTCGCAGCGGCAGACGATCGTGTCGCCCTGGGGAATGCGGAATTGCGGCGCCGGGCGGAACAGCGTGTCGAGGAACACGCGGCCGCGCTCGGCCCTGGCGAGATCGGTGCGGAGCGTCGCCATCGCAGGGAGCTTCGCCGCTGCTGCTGGCGCCAGCGCGTCCACCGCGCCACGCGCCGCGATGCGGCCCCGCACCACGGCCGCATTGGCGCCGCCGATGCCGGCGCCGTCGCCGGCGATCGCGATGCCGGCGACCGACGAATTGCCGTTCGCGTCGAGCACGGGCGACCAGCACAATTGCAGATCGTCCCAACGATGCTCGATGCCGGCCGCCATCGCCAGATTGACGTTGGGCACGACGCCCTGGTGCAGCAGCAGGAGATCGGCAGGAATGGTCTCGCGCTTGCTGCCCGCGACATAGCTCACGCTGGCGAGCTGGCCGTCCCCCGATGCGGAGAGCTCGGTGACGCCGGAGACGACCTGCACCTTTGCCTTGACTTCGCGCATCATCGACAGGCCCTTGGTGAAATAGGGCGAGGTCACGAACGCAAAGGCGTGAGGCAGCGCGGCGAAATAGTTGCCGCGTGCGGTGGTGTCGAGGATGCGATCGATGCGGCCGCCGAGCCGCAGGATCTGCGCAGCAAGCAGCCACAGCAACGGCCCTTGCCCCGCGATCACCGTGCGGCCATCAGGCACCAGCGCCGAGGATTTCAACATGGTCTGCGCGGCTCCCGCGGTCATCACGCCGGGCAGCGTCCAACCGGGAATCGGGAACGGCCGCTCCAGCGCGCCGGTCGCGAGGATCACGCGCTTGGCCTTGACGAAGGCCGAGGCGCCACCGATCGAGACGGCGATGTCGAGATTGCGATCGAGGCTCCAGACCGTCGCACGATGGACGACCTCGGCGCTGCTCGCGCGGAGCGACTGCACGAGATCGGCACCGACCCAGTAATCCGCACCGAGCTGGCTGCGATTGGTAACGGGTGTCGAGGAAATCGCGCGAAACACCTGGCCGCCCGGGCCGGCATTCTCGTCGAGCAGCAGCGTGGACAGGCCGGCTTCGGCCGACGTCGCGGCCGCGGCAAGGCCGGCAGGGCCGGCGCCGATCACCACGACGTCGTAGTCTCCGCGCTTGGGGGCCACAGTCATTTTCCGATCTCCCGCTTGCCCTTCTGAATCTCGATCTGCATGCCGTCCGTGACGGGCACGAGACAGCCCTGGCGATTGCCGACGCCGTCGATGGTGACGAGGCAGTCGAAGCACACGCCCATCATGCAATAGGGCAGACGCGGCGCGCCGCTCACCGCGGTCGAGCGCCGCGCATCAAGACCGGATGCGAGCAGCGCGGCAGACACGGGGTCGCCCTGGCGTGCCGCGACGGCCACACCGTCGACGAAGATCCGCACCTGCGGCCGTTTGTCCTGTTCGGATCTCTTGAACATGGGATGCCTCTTGGCTCCTTCAGTATTTCTAATAGCCGCTGTTGTTCGCGGCGCCGGCGGCACCAAAACGGCTGGCGGAGAACGGACCGACCAGCTCGGGTTCGAGCGCGCCCTGCGCCACCATCCGCGCGACCTCGAAGGCGTGGTTGGAGGCGAGCGTCACGCCGGAATGGCAGCAGGCGACGAAGGCGCCGGGATGCGTCTCCGACTGGTCGTAGATCGGAAAACCATCCTGCGGCATGACGCGGATGCCGGACCAGCTCCTGACCACATTGAGCCGCGCCAGATGCGGGAACATGCGCTGCGCGCGGTCGGCCATCACGCCGCTGATCGAAGGCTTCAGCGTACGATCATCCAGCTCGTCCTCCTTGCTGTCGCCGATCATCACGGTGCCCTCGTCGGTCTGGCGCATCGTGGTGAGGGGATGCGGCAGGAACGGCATGGTGCGCTCGGTCACCACGACCTGACCGCGGGTCGGGCCCATCGGTGCGTAGAGACCGACCATCGGTGCCAGCGTCTGATTGGCGTTGCCGGCGGCGAGCACGATCTTGGCGGCGCGCAGCTCGCCCTTCGGCGTCGCCAGACGGAATTCACCACCGCCTTTGCTGATCGCTGAGACCGGACGCTCCGGAAAATAGTCGATGCCGAATGCCTTGAAGCCGGTGTGGAACGCGCGGAACGTGCGCAGCGAATTGACGTGGCCATCGAGCGGACAATAGCTGCCGCCGGAGACCTCGGGGCCGATCAGCGGCAGCGCCTTCCTGATCTCCGAAGGACGCAGCATCTCCATCTTGTAGTCGGCGGCTCCAACCTGGTTGTGCATGCGTTTGACCAACTCGGCGCGCTGGCCGAATTCGTCCTCGCCCAGCGTCAGATGAAAGCCGCCATTCTGCTGGAGCGCGACATCGAGCCCCGTCTGCTGCTTCAGCTCGGAGGCAAGCCGGCCCCACGCCTGCGAGGCCTGCACCGTCCACACCGTATAGGCCGGCATGCCGAGCCCCTTGCTCTGCACCCAGACCAGCGCAAAATTGGCACGCGAGGCACGCTTGGTGATGTCGCCTTCGTCGAGCACGGCGACCGTCTTGCCGAGCCGACCGAGGCCCCAGGCGATGGCGGAGCCGAGCAATCCGCCGCCGACCACGGCGACGTCGTAGTCCCTGGACATGGATTCTCCTATCGTCCCGTATCGCCCTTGCCGGCGAGCACGCGGTCGAGCCCGTAGAAGCGATCGAGCAGAATGAGGGCAGTCATGGTCACAGCGATCACGCAGGCCGAGACCGACGTCACCAGCGGATCGATGTTGTCCTGGATATAAAGGAACATGCGCACCGGCAACGTCTCCGTGCCGGGCGCCGCGAGAAAGACGGTCATGGTGAGATCGTCGAAGGACTGGATGAAGGCGAGCGCCCAACCACTAATGACGCCGGGCAGGATCAGCGGCAAGGTCACGCGGCGGAACAGCGTCCAGCCGCCGGCCCCGAGCGAGACCGCCGCCATCTCGACCGTGCGGTCCATGCCGGTCGCCGCCGCCAGCGTCAGCCGCAGCGCGAACGGAAACACGATGATGACATGCGCGATGATCAGCGCCGCGAAGCTGCCGCCGAGACCGGCCGAGGTGAAGAAGCGCAGGAAGGCGATGCCGAGCACCACATGTGGAATCATCAGCGGTGACAGGAACAGCGCGGCGAGCGCGTCACGGCCGCGGAAGCGGTAGCGCGCGATCGCCAGCGCCGCCGGCACCGCGAACAGCAGCGCAACGAAGGATGACAGCGCGCCGAGGCCAAGGCTGACCCAGAACGCATGGATGAATTCGGGATATTGCGCGATGGTTCTGAACCAGCGCAGCGAAAAGCCGTTGGTCGGCAGCGATAGGAAGCCTTCGGGCGTGAAGGCGACGAGGCAGACCACCAGGATCGGCGCCACCATGACGATGACGAAGATGGTATGGAAGATCAGTGCGAGCGGGCCATTCCGGCTCATCGGAACACCTCCGCGTAGCGGCGCTCGATCAGCGCATTGCTGCCGACCACGATCAGCACCAGCGCGACCAGCAGCAGCGTGGCAACGGCCGCACCGAGCGGCCAGTTCAGCGTGTTGAGGAATTCGTCATAGGCGAGCGTCGCTGCGACCTTGAGCCGGCGGCCACCGATGATCGCCGGCGTCGCGAACGCACTGGCCGAGAGCGAGAACACGATGATCGCACCCGAGAGCACGCCCGGCATGATCTGCGGCATGATGATGCGGCGGATGATGGTGAGCGGGCCGGCGCCGAGTGACATCGCGGCATTCTCGATCTGGGGATCGAGGCGCTGCAGCGCGGCCCATACCGACAACACCATGAACGGCATCATCACATGCGCGAGCGCGACGACCATGCCGGTTTCGGTGAACATGAAGGGAATGGGGAATCGGATCGCGCCTGCTGACATCAGGAGCTTGTTGACGAGGCCGTTGTTGCCGCCGAACAGCAGCGCCCAGCCGAGCGTGCGCGCCACCACGGAGATCAGGAGCGGCCCGAGAATGACCAGCAGGAAGAAGCTCTTCCAGCGTCCGCTCATGCGGTTGAGGATGTAGGCCTCGGGCGCGCCGAGCAGAGCGGTGAGCAGCGTGGTCAGGATGGCGATGCGAAACGTCCGCCAGAACATCTCGGCGTAGTAGGGATCGGTCGCGATCTCCTTCCAGTTCTTGAGGATGAAGACCGGCTCGATGCCCTTGTACTGGCCCCAATCGTGGAACGACAGCATCACCGTCATCGCCAGCGGAACCAGCAGCACGCCGACGAACAGCATCAAGGCGGGTCCGGTCAGGGCCCAGGGGGCACGCGTGTTGCGCTCTTCGGCGACTGCACTCATGCGCCGGCCCTCGCGCGCACGCTCATGTCCTCGGGACGCCAGGTGAGGCGAACGGCGTCGCCTTCGGCCGGCTGCACGGTGCCGTCATTCTGGCGGATCACGATGGCCGGGCCGCATTCGCTGTCGCACTGGAACAGCCAGTGATTGCCCTGGAAGATGCGCGTGATGATTTTGGCGCTGAGGCCCGTATCGCCAAAGCCGATTCGTTCGGGCCTGACGCTGACGGTCACAGGGCCGCCAAGCGCGGCCGGCGCCGGCGCGCGCCAGGAGCCCGCGACCAGCTGCGTCGGCGAGACGGTCCGGTCGATCGTCCCGGCAAAGTCATTGGTCTTACCCAAAAATTGCGAGACGAAGGCCGAGGCCGGCTTCTCGTAGGTTTCCTGCGGCGTGCCGATCTGCTCGATCTTGCCCTGACTCATCACCACGATGCGGTCGGACAGCGACATCGCCTCATTCTGGTCGTGGGTCACCAGAATCGTGGTGGTGCCGATCGTGCGCTGGATCTGGCGCAGCTCGATCTGCATCTCCTCGCGCAGTTTTGCATCGAGATTCGACAGCGGCTCGTCGAGCAGCAGCACGCTCGGCTTGATCACCAGCGCCCGCGCCAGCGCGACGCGCTGCTGCTGGCCGCCGG
The DNA here is from genome assembly GCF_014529705.1 of Bradyrhizobium campsiandrae. GTDB lineage: Bacteria > Pseudomonadota > Alphaproteobacteria > Rhizobiales > Xanthobacteraceae > Bradyrhizobium > Bradyrhizobium campsiandrae. The sequence goes on along the minus strand of NZ_JAANIH010000078.1, from coordinate 21,107 downwards.
ACATGCGGCGCGGATGGCGGTCCTCGTAACCGGCGAGGCCCACCATCGCGAGCGCGGCACGGACGCGCTCGGCCCTGTCAGCACGCGGCACATTGCGCATCTCCAGGCCGAAGGCGACGTTTTCCGCCGCCGTCATGTGCGGAAACAGCGCGTAGCTCTGGAACACGATGCCGAGGCCACGCTTGGCGGGATGGATCGCGGTCAGGTCCTTGCCCTCGAGGCGGATCGCGCCGCGGGTGGGATCGAGGAAGCCCGCGATCATCTGCAGCGTCGTGGTCTTGCCGCAGCCGGAGGGGCCAAGGAAGGAGATGAACTCGCCCTTGCCCACCGACAGGCTGAAGTCGTCGACCACAGTCTGCGCGCCGAACTGTTTTGCGACCCGATCGAGCTCGAGATAGGCCATGACGCTGGTTCCGCTGCGCACGATCAGCGTTCGACCTCGCGGTTCCAGCGCTTGGTCCACTCCTCGCGCTTCTCGTTGATCACGGTCCAGTCCGGATTGTAGAGCTTGGCCGCGCGCTCGCCGATCGGCGCCATCTTGCCGAGCTCCGGCGGCACCACCAACGATTTCAACACCGGGCCATAGCCGTAATCCTTCAGCATCACGAGCTGGATTTTTGGATCGAGCAGCATCTTCACGAAGCTGGACGCCAGTGGCGAGGCATTCGGCTTGGCGATAGGGCAGGCCGTGGTCAGCAGCGTCGCCGCGCCCTCTTTCGGATAGACGAAGTCGACGGGAAAACCGGTATTAGCGAAGCTCTGCACGCGACCGGTGCCCCACACCGCGATGACGGCCTGGCCGGATTGGAACAGCTCGGTCATCTTGCCCGGCGACGGCTCATAGGCGAGCACGTTCGGATTGATCTCGTCCTTGAAGATCTTGAAGCCGGAATCGACATTGGACTCGCCGCCGCCGTTCATCTTCGACAGCATCACCAGCGCTTCGAGACCATAGGTGTTGTTGATCGGCGGGACGACGAGCTGCTTGGCATATTTCGTGTCTTTGAGATCGTTCCACGAGGTCGGCGGCGCCCAGCCTTTCTCCTTGAACACCTTGGTGTTGTACATCAGACCCGTCGCGACGATGCCGATCGCAACCGCGCGATCGTCCTTGAAGCGCGCGGTGTCGTAGAGATCGGCGGCCGGCAGCCCGTCGAGCTTGCCGCAGAAGCCGAGCTGGATCGCCTGGTACATCGGGCCGTCATCGACGATGGCGACGTCGATCTGCTGGTTGCCCTTCTGGGCCTGGAGTTTCGCCAACGTGTCGGTGGAGTTGCCGGCGACATATTCAACCTTGACCCCGTTTTCCTTCTCGAAGGCCGGGATCACCTCGTCGCGGATGGTCTTCTCGAAAGATCCGCCATAGCCGGCGACATAGAGCGTTTTCTGCTGGGCCGAGACGGCCGTCGGGACGGCAATGAGCGCTGCGATGCTGACCGCGGTCAGAAGGCGAAAAGTCTTCATATGGACCGATCTCCAATACCGGAATGAGGTGACGTGCCGACAAGTCTCGCTGGCCGAAGCGCGTTGCCGCATTTCCTTCCGCGCCGATCCGCTGGAAACAGGGCTCCGGCCCCTGCGCAGCGGATTTTGGCGCGATCTGGAGGTTTGAACCCCTCCAATCTGCCGAAAAAGCGGGCTGTCTCCAGCTCTGATGAAAAAGATCGCAAACCTATGCTTCCATCGTCCAATGAATAATGGCATCCTTTGCATGCGTAAATGTTATGAATGGAATTGCGCATGGCCCGGATCAATTCGCGGCAGGTGGAAGCCTTCCGCGCCACCATGCTCACGGGCAGCGTCACCGAGGCGGCGGCGTTGATGAAGGTGACGCAGCCGGCGGTCAGCCGCTTGCTGCGCGACCTGCAGGCGCTGTTGAAGATGGAGTTGTTCGAGCGGCGCGGCACTGGCCTCGTGCCGACCGCCGCGGCGATGGCACTCTACACCGAGGTGGAGCGCTCCTTCGTCGGCCTCGAACGCATCACCGCCGCGGCGGAAGAAATCCGCGGCCGCCGCACCGGCTCGCTGCGAATCGCCGCACTGCCGGCGCTGTCGAACGGATACTTACCGCGGCTCACCGGTCACTTCCTGAAAGAGCGGCCGAACCTCAACCTCGCCTTTTTCGGCGTGATCTCGCCGATCGTGGTCGACTGGGTGTTGAACAATCAGTGTGATGTCGGCTTTGCCGAGGTCCCGATCGCGCATTCCGGCCTGCCGAGCCAGAAACTGCCGGCGCCGGCGCGCGTCGCGGTGCTGCCGACGGGTCATCGCCTCGCGGAAAAGACCGTGCTGGAGCCGCGTGACTTCGAGGGCGAGACATTCATTTCATTGTCGGCGGGATCGTCGAGCCGGCATCTCGTCGACCAGGTTTTTCATCGCCACGATGTCCGCCGCGTGCTGCGTGTGGAGACCGCGCTGTCCGAGATCATGTGTGGCCTGGTGTCGTCAGGACTTGGCGTTGCGATCTGCGACCCCTTCACCGCGCAGGAATTCGCAACCCGCGGCGTCGTCGTGCGCCGCTTCCTGCCGCGCATCGATTTCGAATTCTCCGCGGTGTTTCCCGCCCAGCGCAGCCCCTCCCCGGTCGCGCTCGACCTGGTCGAGACCGTGCGCAAGTCGCTCGCGGAGTTCGAGAGCTAGCCGTTGAACGCGGCCTGTGCCTCCGGCAGGTCCCAGATCTTGCCAATGGCAGCCGCGCCCGCTGCCGTGATCGCCGCTTCATTGGCGCCGAGATAGCGCCCCTCATTGATCAGCACGCGGCCGTCGACCATGACCTGGTCGATATTGGCGCGGTTGGCGAGCGCGATCAGCGCGCGGCGCGGGTCGAACAGCGGCTGCAGGTGCGGATGGGTGAGATCGACCACGGTGAGATCGGCGGTGGCGCCCGGCTCGATGCGGCCGAGATCCGGCCGCTTGATGACATCAGCGGCAACGGCCGTGTTCGCCTCGATCAGCTCCGGCGAGTTGGCGACGTCGGCGCGTTGCGAAGTGACCTTGGAGATCAGCGAGGCCGCATTGAGCTCGCCGAGCAGGTCCATGTTGTAGCCGTCGGTGCCGACCACGGTGCGCACGCCGTGCTCGGCGAAACGGCTGAATGCCGCAGTGACTCCGGCGCGCGCGAACACGCGCGGGCAGTTCAGCACGGTCATGCCGCGCGCAGCCATCAGCTTGAGATCATTGTCGCTGCTGAACATGCAGTGCGCCGCCATCAGATCCGGCGCGAGCAGGCCAAGCCAATCGAGATATTCTGCCGGCGTGCGGCCGCCATAGCGCTTGCCGATGGTCTCGACCTCGGCGCGGCTCTGCGCCATGTGCGTCGTGATGGGCACGCCAAGCTCGCGCGCCCGCGTGGCGCAGGCCTTGAGCAGATCGGGGCCGCAGGTGTCGGTGGCATGCGGGCTCATGGCGAGGCTGATGCGGCCGTCGCCGCGATTGTTCCAGCGCTGATAGAGCGCATCCCATGTCGCCAGGTCGGCGGCGCCATCATCGCCGGAATAACGGACTACGCCGTCGGCGCCAGCCTTGGCATCCGAGGTCGAGAACAGATAGGGCGCGCCGTAGAAGCGGATGCCCATCTCCTCCGCCGCATCGAACATCTCCGGGATCGAATTGCGGAACGGCTCCATCACCGTGGTGGCGCCGCCCTTGAGGAGCTGGAGGATGCCGAGCCGCGCCACCGCAAGGCGCTCTTCCGCCGACAGGATCTCGGCGCCGCGCTTGGTCAGCGGCAGCAGCACCGTGTAGACGATGCTCTGGTTGTTCTTGCGGCCGTTGCCGTCCTCGCTGTGGCTGCGCGCCACCGCTTCCGAGAAGCAGTGATTGTGCAGGTTCAAGAGGCCTGGCAACACGAAGCGGCCGGGGCGATCATAGATCTGATCGGCGCTTGGCTTGTCGCGCGTGATTGCCGCGATCCTCTTGCCTTCGACCAGAACCCAGTGGTCGCGCAGCACATCCTGCGCGCCATCCTTGCGTGACAGCACATAGCTGCCGAAAATTGCCGTGGTGCTCATGCGGGGCGCACGTTCCAGAAGACGGCGGTGCCGTCGAGAATGCCGGTGATGTCCTTGCGATAGGCGGTCGGCTGCTTGTACAGGCCGATCGGAATATAGGGAATTTCTTCGAACGCGACCGCCTGGATCTCGCGGCAGATGCGCTGCTGCTCGGCCAGCTCCGAGGCCGCCAGCCACTGGCTGCGCAAGGGCCCCATCTTCTGGCTCGCATACCAGCCGGCGACCTTGCCTTCGCCGCGGATATTGGTGTTGCCGGCCGGATTGAGCCAGTCGATGCCCTGCCAGTTTCCGACCGCCGCGCTCCAGCCGCCCTGCCCGATCGGGTCCTTTTTCAGCTGCCGCTGCAACACTACCGCGAAGTCGAGCCCGGCATATTCGACGTTCATACCAGCCTTGCGCAACGAATCCACCGCGATCTCGCCGAGCGGCTTCTGCGCCAGCGAATTGGTGGGGACGAGCACCACGATCTTCTCGCCGTTGTAGCCGGCGGCCTTCAGGTCAGTCTTGACCTTGTCGTAGTTGCGCGGGCCACGGAACACGTCGAGGCCGACATCGCTCGCCATCGGCGTGCCGGGCGCGAAGTAACCGATCGGCGAGACCTGAAATGCCGGGTCGGTGCCCGCAACGGCGGTCATGAACGCGGACTGGTCGATCGCGCCGAGCAGCGCGCGGCGGATGGCGGGGTTGTCGAATGGCGGCTGCAGATGATTGAGCCGTAGCATGCAGGCGTAGCCTCTGGGATCGAGGATGCGCGTCTCGATGTCGCCGGCGGCCTTGATGATCGGCAGCAGGTCATGCGGCGTGGTTTCCTGCCAATCCTGCTCGCCGGTCTGAAGCGCGGCAACGCCGGTGCCGGCATCGGGCGTGGTGGTCCAGACCACGCGGTCGTAGTGGACGATCTTCGGCCCGGCGGTCCAATCCGGCCTGCCGTCGGTGCGCGGCTGATAGCGCTCGAATTTGGCGTAGGCGTTGCGAGATCCCTGCACCCGCTCGTCGGCGAGATAGCGGAACGGACCGCTGCCGATGACTTCGGTCAGCGGCTTGAACGGATCCTGACTCGCCAGCCGCTCCGGCATCATGAAGCAGGCGTTGATCGCGGCCTTGCCGAGCGCCTGCGGCAGCAGCGGGAACGGGCGCTTGAGACGGAAGCGGATGGTGCGGTCATCGGCGGCCGAGAGCTCGGCGGTCGCCTCCATCAGCTCGCCACCAAAGCCGTCGCGTGCGGCCCAGCGGCGGATGCTGGCAACGCAATCGCGCGCCAGAACGCGCTCGCCATCGTGCCAGAACAAGCCGTCACGCAGGCTGAGGTCCCACTGCAATTGGTCACCGGAGATGACGTGGCCCGACAGCATCTGCGGCGAGACCTGGAGCGAGGAGCTCATGCCATAGAGCGTGTCGTAGACCATGAAGCCATGGTTCCGCGACACCTGCGCGGTCGAATAGATGGGATCGACGAAGGCGAGGTCGATCACAGGGATGAAGCGCAACGTGCTCTGCGATTCAGCACGAACGATGCTGGGCAGTGACAGCGCCGGCATCGCGGCGGCGGCTTTGAGGAACGAGCGACGGGAGAGAGACATTCCAGGAAGTTCCAAAGGATTTCAGGTGTTCAACAAGACTGCGCCGATCGCGACCGCGACCGCCTGTTGCGCCGGCTCGACCACGGGGACACCGATTGCATCGGCAATCGCCGCGCGGTGCGAGGCCATCCCCGCACAGCCCATCACCACGACATCGGCGCGGCACTGCGTGACCAGCGCGCGGCCGGCTTCGATCAAACGCCCGCGAATATCCGCGCTGGCGGTCTCCGCCGCGCTGGCACCGACCGACCAGCTTCCGGCATAGCGGCCGTCGACGCCCATCACCCGCGCCATGCGCTGCTGGCGGCGGATGCTCGATGGCGACAGCGCGATGATGCCGAAGCGCTCACCCAGCATCAGCGCACGAAAGATGCCGCATTCGGCGATGCCCAGCACCGGCCGCGTACCTGCCGCCTCACGCACCGCATGCAGGCCAGGATCGCTGAAGCAGGCCAGCACGAATGCATCCGCATCGTCACGCGTGACGCGCCCCACCAGCGGCATCACCACGCTGTCGGAATCACGTTGCGAGCTGATGCTCGGCGGCCCCTCGGCAAGGCCGACCACCTCGATCTCAGGCCCGCTTGACATCCGCAACGGCGCGACCGCTTCGTCGATCGCCGCCGTCACCGACGCCGAGGAGTTGGGGTTGATGACGAGGATGCGGCGACCGGTCATGGCACTTCTCAACGGTTGGCGGCCTCGTGGCGCAGGAAGTTTTCCGCAATCTTCTCGCCGGTGGTGATCCAGACATCCGGGCAGGATTTCGCATAGGTGAGAAACTCGCGCAGCAGGCGCAGCCGCATGGGGCGGCCGCTGCATTGCGGATGCAGCACCGTCGTCACCATCGCGCCCCAGTCGCGAACCTCATCCAGCTCGTCCTTCCAGATCGAGAGCACGTGCTCCTTGGGAAAGATCGAGCGCGGGCTGAAGCGCGCGGAGAGGCCGTGCATCCAGTCGTCATAGCTCGCCGTCACCGGCAGCTCGATCGTGCCGGGCTTGCCGTCGGCGAGGCGATGACGGTACGGCCTGACATCGTCACGGAACGAGGAGGTATAGACGATGCCGTGGCGCACCAGCGCCACGCGCAGCTCCTCGGTGAACTCGCCATAGGGCGCCCGATAGCCGGATGGCTTGACGCCAAGCCGGCGCTTCAGCGCGTCGAAGCCGCGCTCCAGTTCCTCCTCGATCCAGGGATCATCGGGATCGGGCAAGAGATGGTGATAACCGTGATGGCCGATCTCGTGGCCGGCCTTGAGGATGGATTCCGCCATCGCCGGATGCGCATCGACCGACCAGCCCGTGACGAAGAAGGTCGCCTTGAGATCGAGCTGGTCGAGCAGTTCCAGCAGCTTCGGTGTGCCGACGCGGGCTTCATAGCCGCCATAGCTCATCGTGATGAGCCGCTGCGCATGCACCGCGTCCTTGCTGGTCCACGCGCTCTCCGCATCGACGTCGAACGACAGGAACATCGCCGATGTGTACGGCTTGGGCCAGGGATAGTCCGGCGCGGGATCCGCGGTGTTGGCTGGGGTGAGCGGAATGCTCTGGAGTGCCTTACTGTCCAGCATTGATCGTCGCCTTTTCTATTCCGTTGTCGTTCAGTTTCCATTTCGCCAGCAGCGTCTTGTAAGTGCCGTCGGCGATCAGCCCATCGAGCGCCTCGACCACGGCCTGCTGCAACGCCTGTTCCTTGACCGGCAGCGCAATTCCTGTGAACTGCGTTGCGAAGGGATCGCCGACCGGCGCATAGGTGCCCGGCTCGAGATCCATCAGATAGGGCAGCGTCTCGTTGCCCTGCACCGCGGCGTCGATACGGCCCTGCCTGAGCTGCGTGCGCGCATCGGCCGAGCCGTCGGTGCCAACGAACTGGACCGGGTTGCCGGCGCAATTCTTCTGGCTCCATTTGTCGATCTCTGCCGGAAACATGGTGCGGCGGCTGGCGCCGACCTTCTTGCCGCACAGCGCAACCATGTCCTTGAACTCGGAGGCGCGGGATTGCTGCACGAAGAATTTCGGGCCACTGCGCAGATAATCGACGAAGGAGGCGATCTCGTGCCGGCTCGCATAGTCGGTGAAGCCGGACAGGATGGCATCCACCCGGCCCGTCGAGATCGACGGCATGAACTCGGCAAAGCTGGTCTCGGTCCATTCGATCTTGACGCCGAGCTTGCGCCCGAGCGCCTCGCCGAGGTCGATGTCGAAGCCCGACAGCGCGTTGGTGGCGGGATCGCGGAACTCCATCGGCGGATAGTTCGGCACCAGCGCCACCTTGATGCTGCCGCGCTTGGCGATCTCAGGCGGCAGCTCGATCGCCCAAGCCTGAACATCTAAGGCCGACACGGTCATGGCACCTAACAGCGCTGCTCCGATCAAGACTCTCTTCATCAACACGTCCCCATCTCAGATCACTGCCGAAAGAAATGCTTTGGTCCGCTCTTCGCGCGGCGCGCCCAAGACGTCGGAGGCGCGGCCCTGCTCGACAATCGCGCCCTGGTCCATATAGACGACGCGGTCCGCAACCTCGCGGGCGAAGCCGAGCTCGTGCGTCACCACCATCATGGTCATGCCGCTCTTTGCCAGCTCCTTCATCACCGCGAGCACCTCGCCGACCAGCTCGGGATCGAGCGCGCTGGTCGGCTCGTCGAACAGCATCAGCATCGGCTTCATCGCGAGCGCCCGCGCGATCGCCACGCGCTGCTGCTGACCGCCGGAGAGCTGGGCGGGATAGGAGTTGGCCTTGGCCGACAGGCCGACGCGACGCAGCAATTCAAGGGCCTCGGCGCGAACCTCGTCGGACTTTCGGCCCTGCACCTGGAGCGGACCCTCGGTGATATTCTCCAGCGCGGTCTTGTGCGGAAACAGGTTGAAGCGCTGGAACACCATGCCCGTCTTCAGCCGCTGCCGCCCGATCTCGCGCTCGCTGAGACGATGCAGCTTCCCGCTCTGCTCGCGCACGCCCAAAAGTTCGCCGTCGAGCCAGATGCCGCCGCTGTCGATGATTGCGAGCTGGTTGATGCAGCGGAGCAGCGTGGTCTTGCCTGAGCCGGAAGCGCCGATCAGGCACATCACCTCGCCGGGCCAGACGTCGAGCGAGACGCTTTTGAGAGCCTGGAACTCTCCAAAGCTCTTGCTGACGGAGCGGATCGCGACGAGGGGCTTCGTCATCGCACGGGCCGCAATGTGCCGCGTGCGAAACGGCGTTCGAGCAGCATCTGGAGCGGCGTCAGGATCGAGACCACAAGGAGATACCAGAGCCCGGCGACGATCAGGAGCTCGATCACGCGGGAATTGGCGTAGTAGATGTTCTCGGCGTTGTGCAGCACCTCGGGATACTGGATGACGCTCGCCAGCGAGGTCGCCTTCACCATGCCGATGAATTCGTTGCCGAGTGGCGGGATCACCACGCGCATCGCCTGCGGCAGGATGATCCGGCGCAAGGCGCGCAGCCGGCCCATGCCGATTGCCTGCGCGGCCTCATATTGCCCGACGTCGACCGACAGCATGCCGGCGCGCATGACCTCGGATGTATAGGCGCCCTGGTTGATGCCGAGCCCGAGCAGCGCCGCAAGGAACGGCGTCATGATGTCGACGGCGCGCGCGCTCCACAGGCCGGGAATGCCGATGGTCGGAAACACCAGCGCGAGGTTGAACCACAGCAGGAGCTGCAGGATCAGCGGCGTGCCGCGGAACAGCCAAGTGTAGCCGGCTGCGACCGTCTTCAGCACCGGATTGGGCGACAGCCGCATGATCGCGACGACGATGCCGAGAAAGATACCGAGCGCCATCGCCAGCACCGCCATCACCATGGTGTTGACGATGCCCTCGAGGATCACCTTCGCCGTGAGGAAGCGGCTGACATAAGACCATTCGATCTGGCCATTGGCGAAGGCCCGCGCGATTCCCGCCAGCACCAGGACGATCAGGGCCGCGCTGATCCAGCGGAACCAGTGCGGCTCGCGCGCGATCCGCATCCCCGATAAATCAGGGAAGCCTTCTGCGAGGGCCGGCGCCGGCCTCATTGCGGCGCCGCGTTCAGCATGGGCTGGGTGACTGCATTCGCGCCCAGACCCCATTTGTCGAGCACCGCCTTGTAAGACCCATCGGCGATCATCGCCGCGAGCTTCTCCGTCACGACCTCACGTAGCGCCGCATCATCCTTGCGGAACATGATGCCTTGATAACCTTTGGCAAAGGCCTCGCCGACGATGCGATATTTGCCGGGCTCCTGCGTCTGCGCATAGGGCAGCGTTTCGCTACCCTGCACGGCGGCGTCGATGCGGCCCTGCTTGAGCTGATTGCGAACATCGATCGAGTTCTCACCCGGCACATATTGAATGGCCGGCTTGCCGGCGGCCTCGCAATTCTGCTTGCTCCACTTCTCGATCTCGACCGGAAAGCTGGTGCTGCGGGTGGTGCCGACTTTCTTGCCGCAGAGGTCGGTCGCGGCCTTGGCCTCGCTCTCCGCCATCACGAAGAACTGCGGGCCGGTCGTGAGGTAGTCGACGAAATCAGCGCTCTCGCGCCGCGAGGCGCGGTCGGAGATGCCGGAGATGATGAAATCCGCGCGTTTGGTCTGGAGCGAGGGGATCAGCTCGGCGAACGGCGTTTCGCTCCAGACGATCTTGAGGCCGCCGAGCCGCTTGGCGAGCTCGTTCGCAAGATCGATGTCGAGCCCGACCAGCTCGTTGCTGGCAGGGTCGCGATATTCCATCGGCGCGTAGGTGGAGTTGACCGTGAGCTTCAGCGCGCCCGCCTGCTTGATCTCGGCCGGGAGCTCGGCCGCTTGCGCTGACGTCATTGCAGCCAGCGCTGCGAAACCGAGAGAAAGCGAGAGGCGTGTCATGTCAGCTCCTTGGCCAACGTTTCCGTGACGATCCTTGCCAGCGCCGTGCCAAAGTCAGTCCGCATCGAGAACCGCCGGCTCGATGACGCCGGCGCGCTCGGTGATCACCCGGTATTGCTCGGGCCGCCGGTGAGCGGCGAAGTTGAACATCTTGTCCTTGCCCTGCCGGCAGAGATCGAGATCGATATCGGCCACGATCACCTCGTCGGTCAGGGTCGCCGCCTGCGCGACGATGCGGCCATTGGGATCGACGATGCAGGAGCCGCCGATCAGGCCGGAGCCGTCCTCGTCGCCGGCCTTGGCGACCGAGATCGCCCAGGTCGCGTTCATGTAGGCATTGGCCTGCGTCACCAGCGTCGAGTGGAAGGTTCGCAGCGAGGCATCTTCGGTGGTGCCGCCATTGGGATCATAGGCCGCCGAATTGTAGCCGATGCAGACGAGCTCGACGCCTTGCAGGCCGAGCACGCGCCAGGATTCCGGCCAGCGGCGATCATTGCAGATCATCATGCCCATGATCGCATGGGCCCAGGCCGAGCCGGCGCGAAACGCGGGAAAGCCGAGATCGCCATACTCGAAATAGCGCTTCTCAAGCTGCTGGTAGCGCGCGCCCGCCCGCGGCTCGACCGAGCCGGGCAGATGCACCTTGCGGTAACGGCCGAGGATCTCGCCGTCACGATCGACCAGGATGGCACAATTGTAGCGACGGCCTTCGGGCGTCAGCTCGGCATAGCCGACGTAGAAGCCGACGCGCAGCGCCCGCGCGCGGTCGAATAGCTTGGCCACCGCCGGGTTCGGCATGCCGCGCTCGAAATAGCGATCGAGCGCATCGCCCTCCAGCAGCCAGCGCGGGAAGAAGGTGGTGAAGGCGAGTTCGGGAAACACCACGAGGCTGGCGCCGCGGCTCGCCGCCTCCTCCAGCATGGCCAGCATCCGCGACAGCGTATGCTCACGGGTATCGGCTTTTTGCGTCGGCCCCATCTGGGCGGCGGCGGCGCGAAGCACACGAACCAAGATTGCCTCCAATCTGTGCGCAATGCTGCCTCAATGGGCGGGTGAACCCTTTGATCCAGCATGCAAATCCGCGAACATTAGGCGCAAGGCGGGCTGCAAAAGCAATTCATCGTGCTATGATGTTTTGGTCCAGAGTATAAATGGCAGTGATATGAACCTGCGCCAGCTCGAGATCCTCCGTGCCGTCATCCGCCATCGCACCACGGTGGCGGCGGCCGACGAGCTGGCCCTGTCGCAGCCTGCGGTCAGCAATGCGCTGAAGACGATGGAGGCGCAGGCGGGCTTTGCACTGTTCGAGCGTGTCAACAACCGGCTGTTTCCGACCGCGGAGGCGATGGCGCTCTACAAGGAGAGCGAGGCGATCTTCGCGCTGCACGCCAAGCTCGAGAATCGCGTCCGCGATCTGCGCGAGAACCGCGCCGGACATCTCGCCATCGTGGCGACGCCTCCGCTCGCCTACAGCATCATTCCTTCCGCGCTGTCGGGCTTCCTGCGCCGCCGCCCCGAGACGCGCGTATTCTTCGACGTGCGGCGCTATGAGGGCATCATCGAAGGCGTGCTCAGCCGCGTCGCCGAGCTCGGCTTCGCCCTCGGGCTGACGCATCATCCCGGCATCGCGCATGAGGTGGTGCATACCGGCGAGATGGTCTGCGTGCTGCCGCCGCAGCATCCGCTGGCCGGCAAACCGGCGATCTCGGCCTCCGACCTGTCCGGCCTACCCTTCATCGGGCTCGAGCGCGGCACGCGCCTCGGCGAGGCCGTTCGCGACAGTTTTGCCCGCGCGGGCGCACCGTTCCAGCCGACGGTCGAGGTGCGCTATTGCAATACGGCCTGCGTGCTCGCAGCCGCCGGTGTCGGCGCTGCGGTGGTGGATCCCTTCTCACCGCGGCAGAACGGCGGCCACGGCCTTGCCGTTCGGCCGTTCACGCCGACGACCCGCGCGGTTGCCTATATGCTATGGTCGGAAGCCGAGCCGCTGTCGCGTCTGGCAAAAGCCTTTCTCGCCGACATCCGCAAGGAGAGCGCGCTCCTGGAGCGTACAGCGCCACACCAGCAACATGGGGCAGGAAGCAACTGAGCTTCGCAAGCTTTGACCTGAGGGCACATCTGGGTAAGAAGTCATGGCACGCATCACCATCATCGAGACCGGGCAGGTCCCGCCAAAATATCGCGAGCAGCACGGCTCGTTTCCGGACATGTTCGAGCGCATGGTGCGCGCCGAGGACCCGACCGCCGAGGTCGACGTGGTCAGCATTCCGAATGGCGACGCACTGCCCGATCCGGGCAAGCTGGAGGCTGTGCTGATCACCGGTGCAGCCGCCGGCGTCTATGACGGGCTTGACTGGATCCCGCCACTGGAGGAGTTCGTGCGCACCGCTTACGCCAACAAGACGCCGATGGTCGGCATCTGCTTCGGCCATCAGCTGATCGCGCAGGCGCTCGGCGGCACCGTGCGCAAGTCCGATAAGGGCTGGGGCATCGGACGGCACGTCTATCAGGTGCTGCCGGAGAACGGCATCATTGGCGGCGAAGCGGTCGCTGTCGCCTGCTCGCATCAGGACCAGGTGATCGAAGCGCCTGACGATGCGCTGACGATCCTCTCGTCGGAATTCACCCCGCACGCCGGCCTGCTCTACGCCAATGGCGCCACGCTGACATTGCAGCCGCATCCAGAGTTCGACGTCGCGTTTGCGCAAGTCTGCTGCGAACTGCGCGACGGCAAGGCGCCGAAAGACGTCGTTGCGACGGCGCGGGATTCCCTGGCGCAGCCGCTGGACAATGCGAAGGTGGGCGGCGCGATCACACGGTTTCTGGCGCGCACATCCATCTCCTCATCCTGAGGGCCCGCCGAAGGCGGGCGTCTCGAAGGATCGAGGCCCCCGCTGTAGCGGCCAGGCCTGCATGGCGAGACGCCGCGGAGCCCGTCATCGGGCCGCGCGTTGCGCGGACCCGGTGGCGGCTCCTCACCATGAGGATTGCGAGTTATTCAGAACGGATCCGTGCCCAGCCCCGGCACATCCGCCGGCCGTGGTCCGGGCGCTGCCCAGTGAAACCGACGGTCCTTCTCGGCAATCGCGATATCGTTGATCGAGGCCTCGCGCCGCTTCATCAGGCCGTGCTCGTCGAACTCCCACTGCTCGTTGCCGTAGGAGCGATACCACTGGCCACCGGCATCGTGCCATTCGTACTGGAAGCGCACCGCGATGCGGTTTTCGTCGAAAGCCCAGAGATCCTTGATCAGGCGATAGTCGTGCTCCTTCTCCCATTTGCGGGTGAGGAAGGCGACGATGGCCTCGCGGCCCTGGAGCACCTCCGAGCGATTGCGCCAGCGGCTGTCCTCGGTGTAGGCGAGCGAGACTTTCACAGGATCGCGTGAATTCCAGGCGTCCTCGGCCATACGCGCCTTCTGCGCGGCGGTCTCACGGGTGAAAGGCGGAAAAGGCGGGCGCGACATGATGACCTCATCGGTTGGTCAGAGGCCGCAATCTATCGCCGCGGCGAGTGGAGTCGATAGGCCAATCCCTATCGACCCATCACTTATCGGGCGATCAGGAAATCAAATCGGCCTTCATCAGCGTGCGGATCGATTTCGGGATCGGCTGCGCCCGGCCGCCGCTGATGAAGGCGACACGCACCTCGGCCTTCACCAGCACGTCCTCACCACGCCGCACCTCCTGCGCCAGCATGATGGACGCGCCCTTCACCGCGACCGGCCAGGTGACGACGTCGAGCACGTCATCCATCCGCGCGGGCTTCAGGAAGTCCAGATGCATCGAGCGCACGACGAAGGCAAAGCCGGCGCCTTCAATCTCGGGCTGGTCGAACAGCGCCTGCTGCTCGGCGCCCATCAGCCGCAGATGATTGGTGCGCCCGCGTTCCATGTAGCGCAGATAGTTGGCGTGATAGACGATGCCGGAGAAATCCGTGTCCTCGTAGTAGACGCGGACCTGCATGTGGTGGCGGCCGTCGCGGATCTCGCCGTCGAGATGAACTGTCACGTCGCGAGCCTCTTCGCTTGTCGCTGCGGGTCCGTTTTGCGCAAAAACGGCCGGCAGCGCAAGCTTACGCTACACGATGGCGGGCGACCGCCCCAGCGTCACCTCGACGATTTCAGGCGGAACGCCGACGCGGACCGGCATGATGCTGCAGCCCAGGCCGCCGGAAATGATGACATCGCAGTTCAGCCGCAGATGGCCATAGATGAGCGGAACGCCATTCTGCCGCGGAAGCGCCGGCGACCAACCGAACAAGCGGACTTGTCCGCCATGGGTGTGACCAGACAGCTGCAGCGCAACGCGCGCTGGTACGCGCGTCGCGACATAGGGCTCATGCGCGAGCAGAATGATCGGCGCGTCGTCGGTGATCTTCGCGAGCGTCGCGTTGAGATCGTCGGCCCCGAGAAATTTCGCGCGACCATAGCGCGGTCCTGGAAAATAGGCGAGCTGATCGCCGAGACCCGCGAGCCAGAACGTGCGACCATCCTTGGTGAGACGCGCAACATCGTTCTCGTAAACGGGAATGCCGACCGCCTCCAGCGCACGATGGGCGACCGTCGCTCCGTGCCCGGCCAGTTGCACGACGTAGTCATCCCAATAGTCATGATTGCCCATGACGGCGTGAACGCCGAGCGGCGCCTTCAGGCCACTCAGCACCCTGGCCCACTCTCCGGCCGGGATCATGCGCGTGACGTGATGATGGCCGGCGACGTAGTCGCCGAGCAGCACGACGATGTCGGGCTTGAGCGCGTTGGCCTGGTCGACAATGGCCTCGATCCGCTCCAGCGACATCCAGGGATCGCAGGCGTGGATGTCGGCGATGACGGCGATCTTGAGCGCAATGTCCGCGGGCCATTGCGGCGGCATCGGATGATAGCGGGTGACGCGTGGCCGCAGCTCGGGCTCGACGCCGACGCCATAGGCGGCCGTCGAGATGCCGAGCGCGGACAGGCCGCCGACAGAACGGATGAGATGACGCCGAGAAATCATGGAAGCTCGCTCATGATGCGCTTCCGTGATGCGGTCCGATTGGAGCGGAATTGGGGTGCGCTTGTGCAGATCATCTGCACAGAGATTACTGAAAGTTCATGACAGCCAGAGCAACTTAACGATAGCGCGGATTACTCGTTGCTCTCGTCCGAGCCGAACAGGCCAAACTGGGCCGCCGCATCGCGCGAGGGCTCGGCGATACCGAGATGGCGGAAGGCGTGCGAGGTCAGCAGGCGGCCGCGCGGGGTGCGCTGCAGATAGCCGCACTGGATCAGATAGGGCTCGATGATATCCTCGATCGCATCGCGCGGCTCGGACAGCGCCGCGGCCATCGTCTCGACGCCGACCGGGCCGCCACCGTAGTTCGTTGCGATCGTCGTCAGATAGCGCCGGTCCATGGCATCGAGGCCTGCGGCGTCGACCTCGAGCGCGCTGAGCGCATGGTCGGCGATCTTGCGGTCGATCTTGTCGGCATTGGCGGCCGAGGCGAAATCGCGCACCCGGCGCAGCAGGCGGCCGGCGATGCGCGGCGTGCCGCGGGCACGGCGGGCGATCTCGTTGGCCCCGTCGGCGCTCATGCCGACATTGAGCACGCGCGCGCCGCGGGTGACGATGCTCTCCAGCTCCTCGATGGTGTAGAAGTTGAGTCGGACCGGAATGCCGAAGCGGTCACGCAAGGGATTGGTGAGCAGGCCGGCGCGCGTGGTGGCGCCGACCAGGGTGAATTTGGACAATTCGATCTTGACCGAGCGCGCCGCCGGACCTTCGCCGATGATGAGGTCGAGCTGAAAATCCTCCATCGCGGGATAGAGCACCTCTTCCACCGCCGGGCTCAGGCGATGGATCTCGTCGATGAAGAGAACATCGCGCTCTTCGAGATTCGTCAGGAGAGCTGCGAGATCGCCAGCCTTGGCGATGACAGGACCTGACGTGGCGCGAAAGCCGACGCCAAGTTCTTTCGCGACGATCTGCGCCAACGTGGTCTTGCCAAGGCCGGGCGGGCCGACGAACAACACATGGTCCAGCGCCTCGCCGCGCTTGCGCGCCGCCTCGATGAAGATCGAGAGGTTCTTGCGCGCCTGCTGCTGGCCGACGAAGTCGGACAGCGACTGCGGACGCAGCGCGGTGTCGCCGACATCGTCGCTGCGGCGCTCGGGTGAGACCATGCGGTTGGCCTTGGGATCGCTCACCTAGCGAACTCCTCGTAGGGTGGGCAAAGGCGCCCTTCGCGCCGTGCCCACCAAATTTCCGTCCACTCGAAACATGGTGGGCACGCTTCGCTTTGCCCACCCTACGAGAGCGACCATTGCCGCGCTCACTTCGAGAGCTCCTTTAGGCCGAGGCGGATGAGCTGAGCGGTCTCGGCATTTTCACCGGCACTGCGCGAGGCGGAGGCAATCGCGGCTGCTGCCTGCGGCTGGCCATAGCCGAGATTGACCAGCGCGGAGATCGCGTCTGCCACCGGGCGCGGCGCGCGCTGGTCGTCGACGGCGCCGGCGAGATGTACGACGGCCGGATCGACATTGGCGAAGGCCGGCGCCTTGTCCTTCAACTCGGTGACGATGCGCTCGGCGACCTTGGGTCCAACGCCGGGGGTACGCGCCACTGCCGCCTTATCGCGCAAAGCAATCGCGTTGGCGAGATCGGCCGGCGCCAGCGTGCCGAGCACGGCCAGCGCCACCTTGGCGCCGACGCCCTGCACGGTCTGCAGCAGACGAAACCATTCGCGTTCCTGGTCGGTGCGGAAGCCGAACAGCTTGATCTGATCCTCGCGGACATAGGTCTCGATCGACAGCACCGCGGCTTCGCCCGGCGAGGCCAGATGCTGCAAAGTGCGCGCCGAGCAATGAACCTGATACCCGACACCGCCGACGTCGAGGATAACAAAATCCTCGCCGTAGGAATCGATCAGGCCCTTGAGCTTGCCGATCATAACCCGGCCACCTTCAGCCGAAGCGCCGTGCTCTGGCGGTGATGGGCATGGGTGATGGCGATGGCCAGCGCATCGGCGGCATCCGCCGACGGCGGCTCCGCCTTGGGCAGCAATATCTTCAGCATCATCGCGATCTGTTGCTTGTCGGCGTGGCCGGCGCCGACCACGGTCTTCTTGACCTGGTTCGGCGCGTATTCGGCGACGGAGATGCCGAACATTGCGGGCGCCAGCATGGCGACGCCGCGGGCCTGGCCGAGTTTCAGCGTCGCGACGCCGTCCTTGTTCACGAAGGTCTGCTCGACCGCCGCTTCCATCGGCTGATGGCAGGAAAGAATGGCCGCGAGCCCCTCATGGATCGCCAAAAGCCGGCTCGACAGCGGCAGATCGTCCGGCGGTTCCACCGAACCGCAGGCGACATAGATCAGGCGGTTGCCTTCAGCCTCGATCACACCCCAGCCGGTGCGGCGCAGGCCGGGGTCGATGCCGATGATGCGAACGGGTTGGCGAATCGGGAGCGCGGTCATGGGCCAGTGATAGCGGTTGGCCCATGATAGCGAAACAGAAACAGAACAGAAGTAACAGGGGAAAGGTGGTCTCGTGCGCCGGGCGCGGCGCAGCGCGAAGCGGTGCGCCGCTGAACCGGGGCCCATGCCGCCGTCGGTGCTTGAAGAACAATGGGTCCCGGCTCTGCGCAGCAGCGTTTCACGCTGCAGCGCGTCCGGGACACGTACCGCCCCTACCCGCCCATCTTCGCGACCAGCGCGTCCGAGATCTCGAAATTGGCGTAGACCTGCTGGACGTCGTCATGCTCGTTGAGCAGGTCCATCAGCTTCAAGAGCTTCTCGCCGGTCTCGTCGTCGACGGCGACCGTATTCTGCGGCTTCCAGATCAGCGCAGCCTTGCGCGGCTCGCCGAACTTGGCTTCCAGCGCCTTGGCGACGTCGCGATAGCTTTCGGTCGAAGCGTAGATCTCATGGCCGCCTTCGCCGGACATCACGTCATCGGCGCCAGCCTCGATCGCGGCGTCGAGCACCGCATCGTCATCGGCGACGCTGCGGTCATATTCGATGATGCCGGTGCGGTCGAACATGAAGGACACTGAGCCGGTTTCGCCGAGATTGCCGCCTGATTTGGTGAAGAAGGAGCGGATGTCGGAGGCGGCGCGGTTGCGGTTGTCGGTCAGGGCCTCGACGATGACGGCAACGCCGCCCGGGCCATAGCCCTCGTAGCGGATCTCGTCATAGTTCTCGCCGTCGCTGCCGAGCGCCTTTTTGATGGCGCGCTCGATATTGTCCTTCGGCATGTTTTCCTGCCGCGCGGCGATCACGGCGGCGCGCAGGCGAGGGTTCATGTTGGGGTCGGGCGTGCCGAGCTTGGCGGCCACGGTGATTTCCCGCGCCAGCTTGCCGAACAGCTTCGACTTCTGGGCATCCTGCCGCCCCTTGCGGTGCATGATGTTCTTGAATTGGGAATGTCCGGCCATGGGTGGTCTCTTGGTCTCTTTGGAATCGTCCGCCAGCGAGCGTGGAAAGCGCGGCGTTATAGGCCGCCACCCCACCGGAATGAAAGGGGTCTTTGGCCAGCAGGGTATCACCGTACTGGCCCGTGCCTAGATGGCAGGCGCCGTTAACCGTGATTTCATTCCGGACTGCGAAAATAGCGTCGACCTAATCCCCGGCAAGAGAGACCTGATGGCGTTCGGATTGTTTCGAAGGCGTCTGCCAGATACGGCCGCGGCAGTGGCAGCCCCTGAGGCTGTGCAGTCGGCGGCGCCTACCGAGCCGGCTCCGGCTGCCGAAGCCGATTCGGCCCGGGAAATCCTGGAACTGCTGGAACTCGAGCTCGGCGCCATGATCCGCCAGCTGGAGCGCGCCGCCAATTCGGTGGCCGGCGGCGCCGAGGCCACCGCGGCAACCCTGGCGGACATCCGCCAGCGCACCGATGCGCTGACCGGGCGGACCAATGCCGCACAGTCCAACGCCTCGAGCTTTGCCCATGCCGCCGACAAGTTCACCCAGTCCGCGCAGGGCATCGGCGCTCAGGTCCGCGAAGCCGGCAAGCTCGCCGATCAGGCCAGCGAGGCGGCCCAGGAAGCCCGCGCCAATGTCGACCGCCTGCGCGAATCGTCCGCCGCGATCGGCAATGTCGTCAATCTGATCGCCCAGATCGCGCGGCAGACCACGCTCCTGGCCCTCAACTCGACCATCGAGGCTGCGCGCGCCGGCGCTGCCGGCAAGGGCTTCGCGGTGGTCGCCACCGAGGTCAAGGCGCTCGCGGTGCAGACCCAGAGCGCGACCGAGGAGATCTCCAAGAAGATCGACGCGCTCCAGCGCGACGCCGCAGGCTCCGCCGATGCGGTGCACCGCATTTCGCAGGCCATCGAGGCGATCCGCCCGGTGTTCGACACGGTCAACGGCGCGGTGGCCGAACAGAACGCCACCACGAACGAAGTCTCCGGCAATGCCGCCAGCGCCTCTGAGTTCATCATTTCGGTCGGCGAGAGCGCAGCCGAGATCGACGCCGCGACCAAGGCCGCCGAAACCCATGGCGAGAACGTCGCCAGCGCCGGCAAGGCCGTGACGACCTTCGCGCAAAAGCTGAAATCGCGATGCGCGGTGCTGCTGAGGCAAAGCGAGCACGACGACCGCCTGAGGACCGAGCGGCTGCCCTGCCATCTCAAATTCGAGAGCGCCCGCGGCGTATGGCCGGTCTACGAGGTCGCGATGGACGGCGTGCTGATCGGGGGGGCGGATGCAAGCCGGCTCGCGCCGCAGGCGATCATCGAGGGCAGGCTCGAAGACGTCGGCGCCTGCCGCCTGCGTGTGATCGAACAGTCCAAGGCCGGCGCGCGCACCCAATTCGTCAGTCCAAGTGCCGAGCTGCGCGAAAAGATCGAAGACAAGCTCTGGTCGATCCACGAGGAGAACACAGAGTTCGTCACCCGCGCGATGGAAGCGGGCAATGCGCTGACCAAGATCTTCGAGCAGGCCGTCGCCCGCGGCGAGGTCGGGATCAACGACCTCTTCGACACCGACTATGTCGAGATATCAGGCACCGATCCGCAGCAATACCGCACCAAATATCTCGATTGGGCCGACCGCGCGCTGCCGTCGTTCCAGGAAGCCTTTCTCGCCAAGGACCCGCGCATGGCGTTCTGCGCCATGGTCGACCGCAACGGCTTCCTGCCGGTCCACAACAAGATCTATTCGCATCCGCAGCGACCGGGCGATCCCGGCTGGAACATGGCCAACAGCCGCAACCGGCGAATCTTCAACGATCCGGCGGGGCTCGCCGCCGCGCGCAACCTGCGCTCGTACCTGGTCCAGAGCTACGCACGCGACATGGGCAACGGCAACACCGTGATGATGCGCGAGATCGACGTCCCGATCCGCGTGCAGGGCCGGCACTGGGGCGGATTCCGCACGGCCTACAAGCTCTAGGGCATGATCCGAAAAAGTGTGCAGCGGTTTTTCGACAAGACCATGCCCACACAAAACCAAGGCGCAAATTGTGCCTGACTGCACGCTCAGGCAAGACGCCGGCCGCGAATCATCCTCTAAACTCGAAACCGGACTGGGAATGCCGCAAAGAGCCGGCGGGCGGCTCTGACTGGAGGACTCATCTGATATGTCCGTCGCACAATTTGCAGTCCTGGACACCGGCTCCAACCGGACCCTGGCCGAACGACTGATCGACCAGCTTGCCGACCGCATCGGCGGCCTCGGCGTCGAGCTCGCCGAC
>NZ_JAANIH010000077.1 GCF_014529705.1 Bradyrhizobium campsiandrae | reverse complement strand
GATGCTACACCTCTTGAACGCCATCATGCGGCGCTCCTGCATCGAGACGACCGCGGAAAGAACCATGAACCCGGCAGTGGATCATGTTTGTCGATCGGGGTTGACACCGTGCCCGCGATTAAAGAACGGACGACTAATGGGTCCCAATCAGAGAAGTCTCTAAGCTGGTCACGTCATGTCCAAGCGCGCGTCCGCCATCAGTCGAAAGTCCGCCGGTATTCAGCGGGGGTCATTCCGTAATGCCGGCAGAAGAGCCTCGTCATGTGGCTCTGATCGGCGAAGCCCGCCTCGAACGCGACTTCCTTTAAAGGCAGACATTGGCGCTTGATCAACTCGCTCGCGCGCTTAATCCGTTCGCGTACCAGCCACTGATGCGGCGGACAGCCGAACTCGGCACGGAACTTGCGCGAAAAATGGAATACGCTGAGCCCTACTGCGCCAGCCATATCGGCGAGCGAGACATCAGCTCTCAGTTTCTCGGCCAAGTACTCGGTCAGGATTCTGCGCTCGGCCGGGGTGAAGGTACCCGAACTCCTTGGCTCGCGGAATTTGGTGTGGGCAAAGCTACGCAGGACATGCACGCAAGCCTGCGTGAGCAAAGTCTCTACCATCACGCGTCCGCCAATCTCGCCGCCGCTCAGTTCCTGCCGAAGCGTGCGGCTGACCCAAGGGAGGAAGTCGTCGACCGCGCGCACCTTATCGCCGATTTCGACATCCGCTATGTTGCGGTCGTAAATGTCGCCGGCAACCTTGGTGATCGCGTCATGGGAGAGATAGACGTGGGACACCGAGATCGGCCGTGACCACGCCCATTCCGACTGTTCCGCGCGCGTCAAAAGAGAAACTACGCCAGGCTCGACCCGATGATACTCCCAAGGTCCCCCGCATCGTCGTCCCATGCGGGCTGCTTCGCCTTCGTAGACAACGATCATGTAGTCACGCATCGACGGAATGGCGACATGAAGGTCGGCGTACTCATAGCCTTTCAGTGTCACGCCACGCCACCGGGATCCGCTGCTGTCCAGCGTCAGTTTCCCCGGGATCCAGCGCGGAATCTCGTCCGGCGGAACCAGCCGCTCCATAGGCTTTAATCCTCCCCGTCAAATTTTTTTTATTATCGAATCATTCGGCAAAGCTGTCAAACGCTATCCGGAGCGGGTGTCGCCATCCGGAGCCGGCCGGGTTGCGAAGACGGGGCGAGCGCGGCGGGCAAATGGATAGCCAGTCCGGCACCGGGTTGGACCGTTATCGTGCCTTTAGTGGGGATTTTGTTCTCGTTTGAGGTTGAAGTCATGCCGCTTTTAGGCCGACGGCCTGGACGAGGGTGTTGAGATCGTCGATGACACGCTGATAGAGGCGATCGAGTTGAGATCGCCTCTGGGATTCACCCCGCGCTCACATCACGAACCAGCGCGCGAACGAAGTCTTCCGGGATCTCGGAATCTCGGAGGACGTCGCCCGCTACGCGAGCCCTTGGGAGCAGATGGGCGACACAACCTTCACCACCAGCCTCGCCGGACCCGAACTGATCCGGATGCGGACTTGGGGGACGGGGGACGACCGCCGGGGCGACTACCTGCGAGCAAGTCCCTGCGGCATGGTGGACATCATTCAGCCGCTGCTCGAGCCGATCCTGTTCCAGAAGGCGGCCGAAAAGGGCGCAACGTTCGCGTCCAACACCGAGCCGACCTCTCCAGGTACAGCAAACATCGTCCCAGCATCCTGAACTGGATCGTCACGCCGGATGCGAGCTTCGGCGAGATCGGCATGAGCCTTCTCCGCGCCGTGCGGCCCTGGACGCAATGGATCGCCGGACGGGGGTTCGACATCGACAAGGGGGAGCCCGATCTCTCCGAAAGTGACGTCCGTGAAAAGATCGGGATTCTGATCGGCGATCCGGTGATCGGGCTCGACATCGTGAGAACGTCGATCTGGTACGTCAACCAGGCCTATGTGACTCAATATTCCAGGGGCCGCGTGTTCTGCGGCGGCGATGCTGTCCACCGGCATCCTCCGTCGAGCGGCCTGGGCAACAACACCTGCGTGCAGGATGCCCACAATCTCGGTTGGAAACTCGCCTACTCCGTCAAGGGCTGGGCCAGACCGAAGCTCCTGGAAAGCTATTCGCAGGAGAGAGCTCCCGTCGGTAAGCAGGTTGTGCAGCGCGCCAATCAGTCGCGCCTCGACTACGCTCCGCTGAATGCCTGTTTCCGGGTGCAGGGCGCGGAGAATGCGGTGGCCGCCGGGATCGTGCGCTTCCGCGATCCGGGTCCGGAGGGCGTCGCTGCCAGAAAGGCCGCGCAGGCAGCGCTCGACCTCAAGCAGACTGAGAGTTCAACGCCCAAGGCGTCGAGATGAACCAGCGGTACGAATCCTCGGCCGTCGTTCCGGACGAGGGGGCGAAGCCGGAAAAATGGCGGCGCGACCGCGACCTCTACAATCAGCCGACGACGCGACCGGGTGCGAAGATTCCGCACGCATGGCTCGTCGGCCCGGACGGTACGCGCATGTCGACGCTGGACGTCACTGGAAAGGGTCTCTTCACTGTCGTGACCGGCCTCGCCGGCACGGCTTGGAAGGATGCGGTTCGCCGCCTTGATCTGCCGGTCCTGCGGATCGTCGTGGCCGGCTCGCCCGAAGCGCAAGACCTGTACTGCGAGTGGCAGCGCGCCCGCGAGATCGAGGAGGCCGGCGCGCTCCTTGTGCGACCGGACGGAGTGGTGGCCTGGCGCGACAAGGAAGGAACGCCCGACCCCAGGGATGCCGCGGAGAAGCTGAGCGCGGCAATCCGCGCCGTTCTCGACCTTCCGAGTCTTTCTTCTGCCTTTCCGCGCGAGAAGCAGTCCGAACCATCCAAACCCAGCGGCACGCCGCTGTTCGTCTGACAACAAGCCAGCGAGACACAGTCATGAGTGACACTAGAGCATCGAGCGCTTAATCGTGGGCATATCCAGCGGCTTTGAGGAAGTTCCGGCACTCCTGCTCGGAGTGCGGCGGGAGGATGATTGTCGCGGCCCGACGATAACGCAAGGGATATTTTCGTGACGCTTGATTTGATTGTCGTGGAGCGACAATCAGGATGAGCCTTTGATTGTCGCGCGCGTTGGCGGTCGTCCGGCTCCGCGCGCTTTGTCGACAGCCGCTTTTCGCCGATAGCTGTCGACATTCATTTCGAGGATCGTGGCGTGGTGGACGAGGCGATCGATGGCGGCGAGGGTCATGGCGTGCCATTGCGACACGGGGACCTGACTTGTGATCAATAAGGATCCCTTGTCGTAGCGATCATCGACAATCTCGAGCAGATCCCGGCGCTGGTCGGCGGTAAGCGGTTCAGGTCCCCAGTCGTCGAGGATGAGGAGATTGACGCGCTCGAGGGCCGCGATCAGGCGGGCCAGACGGCCTTCGCCGCGCGCCTGCGCGAGATCTGCGAACAGGCGGGGTGCCCGCTTGTAGAGCACGGAGAAGCCGTCGCGGCAGGCCTTGTTGCCGAGCGCGCAGGCAAGCCAGGACTTGCCGGTGCCGGTTGGGCCGACGATGACCAGGTGGTTGGCCTCACGGATCCATTGACAGGTGACGAGGTTCTGGAAGAGCGAACGATCGAGACCACGGGCGGTGCGATAGTCGACGTTCTCGATGGTGGCGGCTTGACGGAGCTTGGCGCTGCTCAAGCGGCGCGTAAGGCGGCGGTTGTCGCGGGCAGTGATCTCGCGATCGACGAGGAGGCCGAGCCAATCGGCGTGCGGCATCTCGGCCGCCTCGGGATTGTTCTGCAGTTCGACGAAGGTGTCGGCCATGGCGGCAAGGCCGAGGGCGCGCAAGCGATCGACGGTGGGGTGAATGAGCATGCTGATATCTCTCCTGATCAATTGTAGTAAGTGCGGCCACGAATGTTGGCGTGGAAGAGGATGGGCGCCTCCTCGGCGGGAGGAGCGGTTCTGTCAGTGCCGTTCTTGAGGATGGCGGCGACCGATTTGTACGAACGGGCGTTGAGCAGCAGCGCCCGGGCGCAGGCGGCGTCGACGCGTTCCTGGCCATAGCGCTTGACCAACCCGAGAATGCCGATGGCCGAGCGGAAGCCCTGTTCCGGATGCGGCCGCGAGCGCAGGATGACCTCGATCAGCGTCTCGACATCGGGACCGACCCTGGCGGCTTCGGAACGAATGCGCTCATGGGTCCAGTCGCGATAGCGGCGATGTGAGCTCGGCATATGCTCGGGAATCGTCGTCGGACGATGCGGCAGGGTGCTGCGCAGATGCGACGCCACTCGCGGAGGAAAATCTCGACGGTCTTTTGGGTGATGCGAGCCTCGACCTCCTGATGCACGAGGTTGTGAGGGACGCTGTAGTAATGCTTGGCGATCTCGACGTGATAATCGAGGTTGACCCGGCAGCGCTTCCACTCGGCATACTCGTACGGCTCATCCGGTAAGGGTATCAGCGCCGGGCGATCGAGCTCCTCGAACAGTTCGCGCCGGCTTCGCCCCCAGCTCCGGAGAGGTCGATCGTTCAGCTCGACAAGGAGCGCGTAAATTGCCTCGTTGAGGGCGGCGAGCGAGAAGAAGCGGCGGTTGCGCAGACGCGCGAGAATCCATCGCCCGACAATTTGGACCTCGACCTTGGCTTTATCCCGCGGCCGATATGGCCGTGCCGGAACGATGGCGGTGCGGTAATGGCGGGCGAGATCGGCATAGGTCCGGTTGACCATCGGCTCGTGAAAGCAGGCCCGGGTGACGCCGGCCTTCAGATTGTCGCTCACCGTCTGCCGGGCCACGCCGCCGAAATAGGCAAAGGCCCGAACGTGCGAGGTGATCCAGTCCGGCAGGCTCTGGCTGAAGCTGGCTTCGGCATAGGTGTAGTTCGAGGCGCCGAGCACGGCGACGAAGATCTGCATGCTGCGTACCTCGCCGCTGAGCCCGTCAACCACCTCCATCGTGTGGCCGGAATAGTCGACGAACAGCTTCTCGCCGGCGACATGCACCTGGCGCAGGGTCGGCTTGAGGCGGCCGGCCCATTCCTTGTAACGCTCGCAGAACCACGAATAGCTGAAGCTGTCGGAGCTCGCGTCGCAATACTCCTCCCACAACAGCATCAGCGTGACGTTCGGGCGCCGCAGCTCGCGATGCACGAGCGCCCAATCGGGCTGCGGACGCTCGTCGCTGGGCCGATCGGATGGTGGCGGATATAGGCGGTTCTCAAGCCGGACATCGTCATCCAGCTCCGGCGGCAACGGCCAGGTCAGGCCGGCGCGGCGGGTTCGGTTCAGGTACTTGCTGACCGTGCCTTGGGCCAAGCCCAGGCTGCGGGCAACGGCGCGTTGCGACATGCCGACGCTGTAGTGCAGGCGTAGAGCTTCACGAATGTGGCGCATGGACAGTCTCTCGGTCGGCATCTCGATCCTCTGCGGTTAGGCAAAAGACCAAGCTACCCGGGTTGCAGACTGTCAGCGGTGCGCGCCTCCCCGTTCCCCCGATCGCGATCGCTGGAAATAGCGATCACGATCGGCTGGAAATGGTGATCACGCTGCTCTGGAATGAGTGATCACGATGGCCTGGAATCGGTGATCACGATCGGCTGGAACACGCACTCTGCGACTCGCCCGGTTGCGCCGAGAGCGCGAATCCGTAGTTGTCGTGTCGCCCGCAGCTCTCGTCATATATCAAGCAGGAGGTGCAAATGCGACGGGTGATTGGCATCGACGTCCACCGAACTTTCGGGGAGGTGGTGTTTTGGGAAGACGGCAAGCTCCGACATGCGGGCCGCGTTGATATGACACGGACTGCGCTGGAGGGGTTTCGCAAGACCCTGCTGGCCAGCGATGAGGTGGTGGTCGAAGCGACTGCCAACAGCATGGCGGTGTCGCGGGTTCTGGTGCCGTTTGTGGCGCGGGTGATTATCGCCAATCCGCTGCAGGTGAAAGCGATCGCCCAGGCTCACGTCAAAACCGACAAGATCGATGCCGGCACGCTCGCCAGTCTGCAGGCGGCCGGGTATCTGCCGCAGATCTGGACGCCGGACGCGGAGACCGAACGCAAGCGCAGGCTGGTGGCGCGGCGCTACCAGGTCGTACGGCACCGCACGCGGCTCAAGAACGAGGTGCATTCGATCCTGCACGCGCACCTGATCCCAAAGTGCCCGCATGCCGATCTTTTCAACGCCCGCGGCCGGGCGTGGTTGGCCGCTCAACAGTTGCCGGACGATGAACGCGCAGCGATCGATCGGCACGTCCGTGAGCTTGACCGGTTGGCGGAAGACCTGGCCCTGCTCGACCGCGAGATCGCGCAGGACGCCATGGACGATCCCGCGGTCAACAGATTGATGACAATCACCGGCGTCAATCTGGCGGTCGCCGCCGGGATCGTGGCGGCGATCGGCGACATCAGCCGATTCAACAGCCCGCAGAAGCTGGTCAGCTATTTCGGGCTGAACCCGCGGGTGCGGCAGTCGGGACTGGGAGCTGCCCATCACGGTCGCATCAGCAAGATCGGCCGCAGTCACGCGCGCGCCATGCTGGTCGAGGCGGCCTGGGCCGCGGCCAAGGCGCCCGGTCCACTGCATGCTTTTTTCGTCCGCATCCGCGCCCGGCGCGGCCATCAGATCGCCGCGGTGGCCGTGGCTCGCAAGCTCACTGTGCTCTGCTGGCATTTGTTGACGAAGGGCGAAGATTACCTGTGGGCGCGCCCAGCGCTGGTCGCCAACAAGACCCGCGCAATGCAACTTCAAGCCGGACATCCGCAACAGAAAGGCAACCGGCGTGGACCTGCCTATGCCTACAACATCAAGGCGCTGCGCGACCGCGAGATGGTGATTGCCGCCCAGGCGGAGCGAAACTACGAACAATTCGTGTCGCAATGGAAAGCGCGGCGGCCAAGAGCGGGCGCGCGGGCGCCTCAATTCGGCAAGACAACATAGGCAGTCCGGTGACGCTTGCAGCCGACGCGTCACGCTTCGCCACGAGGTCGCCCGCGCCCGACAACCATAATCGCAGCTGACGGCAACTTCCAGCCTGGCCAGTCCCGTTCCATGCAGCGTGCCACCGTGCTCGGGCCGGTCAAGGCCAAGCCTTGCGGTGGCCGCAAATGCGGCCAGCCTTGACCGCCCCTGCGCGCGGCGGCTGCGAGATCGGTGGCCGGGACGGAAGAATGACCTGCGGCGCGGCCGAACAAAAGAATGGACGTACGCGATTTCCAGCAAGCGTCATCTCGGTCATGAAAAAATCGCTTGTACGCCACTGACTCGGCGGCAGTTGGGCGAAGGTGAAGAGCCGGTCGCCGGCTTCCTCTAGGCTGTCGGCGACGGCGCGGTGTTTGAGCCTCCATTTGCGGATGAAGGCCTTGCGGCGCGCTTCGATCTCCTCACGCGTCGCCGCGTAGATCATGTCGTTGTAATCCGCGGTGATCTCGTCATGCAGGCGCTCGGGCGCGTGCGCGAACAGGTTCCTGTGCTTGTGGACCGTGCAGCGCTGGACCGGCACGCCGTCCCAGACGGCGGCGATGGCCTTGTCGAGCCCCGGCGCGCCGTCGACAATGAGGAGATTGGGCTGTCGCAGTCCGCGCTTGATGAGGTCGTCGAGGACAGTGCGCCAGGCCTCGGCGCTCTCGCCGCCCATGCTCTTGATCGCGAGCAGCACCTTCTGGCCGTCCGCGCGCACGCCGAGAACGACGAGCAGCGAGATGGAGGTCGCCTTGCGGTCGAGCCGCACGCGCACCACGGTGCCATCGAGGATCAGGCGCACGATCGGTTCCTCGGCCAGCGAGCGGGTGCTCCAGGCGTCCCAGTCGCTTTTCACCTTGCGCCACGTCCGGCTCACCGTGTCCTTGCCGACCGCACCGCCGAACAAGGCCGCGAGCGCGCGACGCACCCGCCGCGTATTGGTGCCAGCGAGATACGTGCTCGCGATCAGGGCGTCAGCGGCGAGTGTGCGGCGCTGATAGGCCCGCAGCGCCTGGCTCTTCCATTCCGCCGTCTTGCCCTCGGGGGTGTTCAGCCGGGCGCGCGGCACCTCGATCTCGATCGGCCCGAATGTGCCTGTCAGCGAACGCGTCCGGCTGCCGTGGCGATGGCCCGCAACGCCCGCTCTTTCTGCATTGCTGGCCATCTGGCTTCGCCCGTAACGCGGGCGTGCCAGCACGGCGTCGAGCTCGCCGCGGATCAGCTCTTCGATGAACTCACGCGCCCGAGCGCGCACCTCGGTCTCGATCGGGTCGAACCAACTGTCGAAAAGCTGGGGAGCCGTCTCTGCTTCAAGCTGCGAGGAATCAGACTTCGTGGTAATGCTCGTCATGGCGTGGTCTCCAGTCCGACGCTTCAACGCCGGATGATTCGAGGTTGAACACCCCGGAGACTACGCCACCCTCATTTCCAACCAACTCCGCGACGGCACCCGCCCTGGCAGACCCACACACTCCGATCGGTGGCAAAAGATCGCGAGGCCGGAGGCCCAGGCGAAGTGACATCCTCCTGAAGAGAAAAACGGCCCCGGCCCTGAGGACAGGGGGGCAATAAGGCCGGGGCCGCATTCCCCCAGATTGTGCCGTATCGGCCGTAATCGACACACCTGGGATTGAATTCTCCGGAATTTTGGATCGGTCAATCCGGAAACCAGCAGTCCGCCTCCCATGTTCCGCTCAGGTCGTAAGCATTTCGCAGGGCGACACACATCGAAGGAGATCGAACGTCGAAAAAAAGCATGCCGTCAGCGCGGGCTTCGCTGATCGTCATTCTGTCGCGACGTCGCCATTGATGATGTCGCCGAACAGCTCCCACTTCTCGCCCTGAAACTTCATCAGCTGAAGCGAGCTGATCGGCGCGAAGTCGGCCGGACCGGTGTTGATTTTGACGCCGGGCAGAAGAGTGTCAGGGGTAAACTCCTTCAGGCTCGCTGCCTGCTTCATGACATTGGCGCGTGTCAGATCGTCGCCGCACATTTCAAGCACCTTCGCCAGGGTCTGGGCGGCCCCATAGCCATAGACGTGGCCACTGTCAGTCTTGTCAGCTCCCGGCATGTACTTGTCGATGAATTCGGACCATTTCATCATGCCGGAGTCCTTGGCCCATTGCGGATCAGTTGCATCCTTGGCGTAGGCCGCGGATATCACGCCCTGAGCGTTGTCGAAGCCCGCGGGCTGCATAACGCTGCCGACTGAGGCTGATACGTTGGTCATGATCTGCAACGGCTTCCAGCCGAGTTCGCCTGTTTTCTTGATGGTCTGGGCGCCGAACTTCGGCGTGGTGTAGATCAGCAGGACGTCGGGATTGGCGGCTTTGATCTTGACGATATGGGAGTCGATCGACGGCTCGGAAACTTCATAGCTTTCTTCCATGATGATGCTGGAGGCCTTGGCTCCGAAGCCGTCCTTGGTGCCCTTCACGTAGTCCTTTCCGAAGTCATCGTTCTGGTAGAGAATTGCTACCTTCGCGTCGGGCTTCTCCTTCATCAGCCATTTCGCATAGATTTGGGCTTCGCTCTGGTAGGATGGTTGCCAGCCCATGGTCCAGGGAAAATGCTTCGGATCGTTCCACTTGGTGGCGCCGGTGGCGACGAACAATTGCGGAATTTTCTTGGAATTGAGGTACTTTTGGATCGCCGTATTCGAGGGGGTGCCGAGCGGATTGAAAACGAGGAGTACCTCGTCGCTTTCGACGAGCTTGCGAACCTGTTCGACGGCCTTCGGCGGGGAATAGCCGTCGTCATAGGTGACGAAATTGATCTTCCGACCATTGATGCCGCCGCGGTCGTTGACCATCCTGAAGTAAGCTTCTTCGGTCTTGCCGATCACACCGTAGGCGGATGCCGGGCCGCTATAGGGCATGATGTTGCCGACCTTGATCTCAGTGTCCGTGGCCCCGGTATCGTACCTCTTCTGCGCCAGCGCGGTGCACGTCGAGAGACCCAACAAGGTGAGCGCGATAGAAGCAGCGGCGAATTTGTCGGTAACGGCAGTCATTTTTGTCTCCCTTTATTATCGATGAGTATCTTTTCTTGTGACGCGACGGTGCCGTATAACGTTCTGGGGGCCTCGGCGCTTGTCGCTGAGGCCAAGCACGTAGCAGGCACATAGTTTGTCAAGCCGCTGGGCGAGTCGAGCGTAGGACTTGGGGCCGGGATCCCGACCCGAGCACCTGAGGGTAAGTTGCTGTGGCACCGGAGCTTCTGACCGCGATCAGCTTGTTGGCTCTGACGCAAAGCGAATGGCATCTTGGTCAAGCTCAAACAACGGCGCATTGTCAGCCTAGCCACCAACATAAGCGCCTCTCCCGCTCGCCAGGAGGGCGCCGTCACCACTGACGATTCGTGTTGCGGCAACACTCATCTGCCGCCCAATTTTGACAGGTCGGCCAATTGCGCACAGCGGGCCGGGTATTGCAGGTCGGTGGAAGTCCACGTGCAGATCAATGGTCGCGCGCGCTGTCCCTCCAAATGCGAGAATCGTGTACAGCCCCGTCAGGTCGATCAATGCAGAAAGAATGCCGCCATGCGCGGAAGCGATCTTGGGATTGGACACAATCTCGTCACGCCAAGGCATTTCGAGGATCAGCTCATCCCGGGTTAGGGTAACCAGATTGATGCCCAGCCAGCGATGGAAGGGCGCGACCTGCAGGCGCTCCCGCAATTGCTCGAGATCGTAAGGCTTGGTCTGCTCCGAACTCACCGGGCCACCTCAGCCCCGTGCGTACGAACCAGAAATTCAACGATGGCCTGGCCAAAGGCGTCGTTCTGGTCTCCAACCACCATATGTGTGGCGTCCGCAATGTCGCTATAGTCGGCGTGTGGAACCAGGCTCCTGAAATGGGCCACGGCCTCGGGCGAGACCAGATCGCTAGACCCTCCCCGGATCAGGTGCACCGGCAAGCGCAATCGTGAAGCTGCGGCGCTCAAGGCCGCACGTCGATGATCGATGAGTTCGACGTCCGTTATTCGGGCCTGCATCACGCCTTCGATGAATGCGGGATCCCAATGCCAGTAGTACCTCCCGTTTTCCCCCAGACGAAGATATCGCTGAAGCCCCGGCGAAGCCTTCCGGCTTTGCCGATGCGGCAAGTATTGAGAGATGACCTGCGCGGCCTCCTCCGGCGAGGCAAAGCCTTCGCGCGCATGCGCGGCCATAAAGCCGACCACCCTGGCCACACCTTCCGGTTCCATTTGCGGAGTGATGTCGACCAGCGTGAGCGATGCAAAGCTCTCAGGGCTAAGCTCGCCCTCGGCGATAATGCCTGCCAGCCCTCCGAGCGAGGCGCCAATCAAGGCGGGCTTTCGGGTGCTCGCGTTCCCGATGGCCACAAGGTCACTTGCAAAATCGCGGAGATCATAGGCTCCGTCCTTAGCCCAGGAACTGTCGCCATGGCCGCGCATGTCGATTGCGATTGCGCGAAATCCATGGCTTGCCAGAAGTTTTGAAATCGCCTTCCAGGCGCGACGCGTCTGCCCTCCGCCGTGCGCCAGGACGACCGGGAAGGCCTGCTCACTCCCTTCGATCGAGGCCGCAATCGGGTGGCCCTGGTACCCGGCAAGCATCGTCGGCGTCATGTAACTACCTGGTACCAGGGAATTGTTGCTCGACTAAATGATCCGCAAAGGACCTCAACATCACTTTCCTCCATCGCCGCTTAGCCATGCCGACTTGGTTCGAACTGCCAAATCTTTCGAACGTTGTGCAACGCACTTTATCGCGATCTTTTCGCCCCAGATTGCTCGTCCTCCTGGCAAGTGGAAGCGCTTTGCGTTGATTGTAAACATCTAGCCTGGCTGAATTGCTGCGAAACAGGGATTGGTGGAGGGCAGCATCATACAAAAAGGACACACATAAGGCTGAGGATAGCGAGGGCTATCCCGAAGGCCAACCCAGCGCCAACTACCGCGGATATTGGCACCGAGCTTGATCCAGCTTTCTGGTTCATGAGGGCGTCCCGCATCCCTTCCGCCTATTCTTATTTGCACGATGGACGAAGCGAGGGCCGCATCCAACGCGCGACAGTTTAAGCCGTCTCCAAATAACAATAGGGCATTTTGCTTAAACAAGCAAGCTTATGATAGTCTTGCATACAAGACGTCGCGATGCAGCGAGCCCGCGGAAGCAGTTGGCTAGATGGGTAAGGGCTCGATCATTACGGATATGGCTGATGTCAAAGACAATCCTGTATCTCATTCCTCTCCTGCCGCTCGTGGCGTGCTCGCCGTCGCAGGCGATCGTTTGGTCCGACGCCACGACGCTTCTCTTGCAGGATCTAGCTGCAGTTCAAGTCGACAACGAGGATGCCGACAATGATGCGGCTAGACGTGAACTCGAACTCTTCCGCGAAGCCAAAGTGTCATTGCGGCGGGCAATCGCGATCGCGCAGCAACTGCACGCCGGGTCGAGGGCTGCGGATGTCACCTTCGATAGCTCGTCGGTGTCCGCCGTTTACAAGGTAAGAACGACCGGGAAAGCTCGGATCTGGGAAAATGCAATCGATGGGAAAACCGGAGAGGTTGCGGGCCATGAAACCGTCCTGTCCCTGGAGAATCTGGATACTGAGGATCGGAATAACTTCGTCGCCCTGGAGAGCGTTCGGCTAAAATTGTCGGACGCCGTGCTTATCGCGGAGAAGGCCGCAGACGGAAAGGCGATTGGCGCAAGTCTTCTGAACAAGGATGGTAAGTTGCATTTCCTCGTCTTGATCGTTAGCGGCAACCACTTGAAGGAAATTATTCTAGAAACACCCGGAGCAAGGCGTCCATGATCGCTCTTTTGCCTTCCCTATGATCCGGCTCCGTGGTGCGGCTAAACGTCCTCATCAGTTGGCGTTAGTCGTCGACATCGCAGTGGCGGCGGATCCGAGGCGCGTGGCCCAATTCAGCGTTGATCAATGTTCCGTGGGCTTTACCGGCTTTCATTTGTGGCGGCTACAGGGAACCGCTTCCCCCCTTGACGCGTTTTTGGAGTCCGCCGCAATGTTCGATAGTGCCAGTGCGTGGGCCCCAGCTTTGGATAACCTTAGCCATCGGATCAGAGAAATAGTTGGCCGGCATTTGAATGTTGCGCCGGAAAAGATCAACGACTCGGCGCGGTTCATCGAGGATCTGGGTGCCGATAGCCTTGACACAATTGAGCTCATCATAGCCCTCGAAGAGGCCTTCGGCTGCGAGATTCCCGACGAGGTCGCAGAGTCGATCGTCACGGTGGCAGACGCGAGGCAATATCTTGAAGGCAAAGTAAAGACGTAGTTATGCCTTGGGCCGATGAGGATCGATCGCCCGCGGTCGCGTATCCTCCTTTGTTTGCGGCAATTCGTCGCGAGGCGATGTCTTGCGAGGTTGCACTGCCATCGTTCTCTTTGCCGATCACCACCGTAGGATCGCGCATCGATCCTCCTGCTTTGCGCAACCAAGGGCTTCACCGCAGACCGGCGTCCGACAGCGGCCACCCAATAAGTCTTGGCCGAGCACCTGACCACGGCCAGAGCGCCCGTCGCAAGCCGGAATGATCGACAAGATTGCTGCTGAGCAGACGTCTGTCACCGCCAGCGCGCTATCGCTCTTGAGCCCCTTCGCTCTCATCCAGCCTGGACATCCGGGCATTTTGTATGGCGCCGGCGCTTGACTGTCACATATAAGCTAGCTTATAATATACCGAAGTTATGGAGATTGAGCTTATGAGCCGCGGTTCTGTAGACCAGAATTTTCTGTTTACTCTTGCCGAGCTGACACGCGTCCTTCGCGTGTATGCAGACAAGGAAGCCGCGCGGTTTGGCATCACCCGGGCGCAATGGGCGGTCCTGGCCAAGGTGGACCGCAACGAGGGCATGAGCCAGGCGGAACTTGCCGATCAGATGGAGATGCAGCCGATCACGTTGACGCGACTGGTTGACAAGCTGTGCGAGAGCGATTGGATCGAGCGGCGGGGGGATGCAAACGATCGTCGCATCAAACGGCTTCATCTTCGGAAAGCTGGACGTCAATTGCTCGGCAAATTGAGCGGTCTGCGATCCGAACTCACGGCGACCGCGCTCGACGGCATTCTCCCGGCGGACGCCCACCGTCTTTTGACACAACTGGAAGCGATCAAGGAAAACGTGCGTAACGCACTTCAAAATGCCGGCGCCGAGCAGGTACGCAAGGAGCCGCGCTATGGCTGATCAAGTCGTCAAATTCGCGCCTGAGCAGAAGGCCGCGCCCGACGGCAAGCCGACCGGGAAGGTCGCTGCCGAACCGCGCCGCCGTATGATGGCAGGTCTGCGCCGTTATCGCCGTCCTCTTCTGTTGGTAGTGCTGCCCATTGCTGCCGCACTCGGCGGACTGGCGTTTTACCTGCACGGCGGACGTTATGTCGGCACCGATGATGCCTATGTCGGCGCCCAGAAGGTGCTGATTACACCCGACATCTCCGGCAAGATCATCAAGGTGCTGGTTAAGGAAGGCCAGACCGTGAAACAGGGTGACGAGCTGTTCGAGATCGACGCCGTGCCGTTTCGCCTTGCGGTAGACGAGACCAAAGCGCAGCTCGCCCAAGCGAAGACGAGCTACGACAATCTGGTAGCGAACGTGAAGATCTACGGCCAGATGCTTGATCTTGCCCAGCAAGGCGTCGATCTGAAGCAGCGCGATGTCGAACGCAAACAGCAACTGGTGAAGAACAATTTCGGGTCTCAGCTCGACCTCGACAACGCGGCCAATGCGATGGTGACCGCGAGCGCACAAGTGCAATTCATCAAGCAGCAGCTCTCCAACGCTAAGACGCAACTGCTAGGCAATCCCGAACTGCCGCTGGAGCAGTTTCCGCCCTATGCGCAGGCTAAGGCGAAGCTAGAGGATGCCGAGCGTAACCTCGATCACACGGTCTTGCGCGCACCGATGGCGGGTGTCGCGACGCAGGTGGACCAGATCCAGCTTGGCCGCTTCGTTGCCGCGGGCTCGCCGGTGTTTTCCGTCATCGACGTTGCCCACCCGTGGGTCGACGCCAATCCAAAGGAGAGCGACCTCACCCATGTGGCGGTCGGGCAAAAGGTGACGCTCGAGGTCGACGCCTTCCCTGGTCATGTGTTCACGGGCACAATCGGTTCTCTCGCGCCGGGCACTGGCGCGCAATTCGCGATCCTGCCGCCGCAGAACGCGACCGGCAATTTCGTCAAGGTGGTGCAGCGCGTGCCAGTGCGGATCTATTTTGACGAGAACGACAAATACGTGAAGAGACTGAAGGCTGGCATGAGCGTCTACGCCACCATAGACACCGGTCACAAACGCACGCTCGCGGGCCTGCTCGGTCTGTCGGCAACCGCCAACCAGGATAAGGACTGACCTGATGTCGGGTCCACTGCCTCCGGGCCTGCGCCGGAACATGGTGACCATCTGCGCCATGACCGCAACGATCATGCAGGCGCTGGACACCACCATCGCCAACGTGGCCCTGCCCTACATGCAGGGCACGCTGTCGGCGTCGCAGGACCAGATCAACTGGGTGCTGACCTCCTATATCGTGGCTGCCGCGATCATGACTGCGCCTGTGGGGTGGATCGCCAACCGCTACGGGCGCAAGCGCATCTTCATCATATGCTCGGCCGGCTTCACCATCGCCTCAGTCCTGTGCGGGCTCGCGCAGGATATCAACCAGATGGTGCTGTTCCGCCTGCTGCAGGGCGTGTTCGGCGCGGCCCTGGTGCCGCTGTCGCAGACTGTGATGCTCGATTCCTACACACTCCAGGAACGGGCGAAGGCGATGGCGATCTGGGGCATGGGCGTGATGATGGGCCCGATCATGGGCCCGTCACTGGGCGCCTGGCTCACCGAGACCTATTCCTGGCACTGGGTGTTTTTCGTCAATCTTCCTTTTGGCGCACTGACGGTGCTCGGTCTGATGGCTTTCATGGACGAGACCAAGAAGGATCTCACCTTGCGGTTCGACTTTTTCGGCTTCGTGGCACTCGCGGTCGCCATCGGGTCCTTGCAGCTAGCCCTTGACCGCGGTGAGCAGCTGGGGTGGCTCGAATCCAACGAAATCGTTGGCGAGTTCATCGTCTCGGCCGTGGGCTTCTACTACTTTTTCGCCCACTCCTTCACGACCGCGCGGCCGTTCATCCAGTTCGCGCTGTTCAAGGATCGCAATTTCGTGACGGGCTGCATCTTCATGACGGTGATGGGGTTGGTGCTGTACTCCACCATGGCGCTGGCCTCGCCCTACCTGCAGAACGTCATCGGCTATCCCATCATTACCGCCGGCATGTTGCTAGCGAGCCGCGGCCTCGGCACGTTCCTGGCCATGATGATGGTCGGTCGCCTCATGCGCTACTTCGAGGCCCGTACGTTGATCATCTCGGGACTCGCGCTGACGGCGGGCTCGCTGTTCCAGATGACCGGCTGGACCGAAATGACTCAAGTTCCGGAGATTGTCACCGTCAGCGTCTTCCAGGGTTTCGGTTTTGGTCTGGTTTTCGTGCCACTGTCGACCGTTTCGTTTCTAACGCTTCCAAACCACCTGCGCACCGACGGCACCTCGATGCTGACGCTGTTGCGCAATGTCGCAAGCTCGATCGGGATCTCGATCGTAATCGCCCAACTCACGCAGGGAACGCGCCGCACTTATGCGATCCTGTCCGAACACGTCAACCCGTTCAACCACGCCCTGCAGATGCCTGATGTCAGGGGCATCATCAACCTGTCCACCGACGCTGGACGCGCCTTGGCTGACAAGATGGTCGCCGTTCAGGCTCAGATCATCGCATTCTCACAAGACTATCAACTCGTCATGCTGTTCATCCTCGTCTCGATCCCGCTCGCCATCATGATCGGATCGACCAAGGCCGCTCTGCGCAAGCAGGCAGCAGGGCCGGAGCACGCAGTGATGGAGTGACGACACGCTGCTGCAAAGTATTCCCAGACTTCGGTAGTTGTCGTTCTCATGCGCCGATGTTTCCAACCCAGGTGAAAGTTTAGCGTGAGGTCACGATGAAGGTGCGGGAGCTGGTCAAACTTCTTCAAGATCTGCCGGATCAAGATGCCCGGGTTGTCATAGGAGAGGGTCAGCAGCCCGATGTCTGACTCCTAGGTCAGCGTTTCCTTGGTTTGAATCATATCAGGCGGCGTCGGCGAGTTTGTATGACCAAGTGTGGATGACGGGGTGGCGATTTACGTCGTCGATGCCGGCCATAGTGCGCTCTTTGAGTTCGTGTTTTGAGGTGACCCGGATGTGGCGCAAGACCGACCGCGCGAATTTGGAGAAGAAGCCCTCGATGAGATTAAGCCACGAACCATGCTTTGGGCGTGAAGGTAAATTCGAAGCGTCCAGGCGGTCGAGCGTCGAGCCAGGCTCTTGTTTCTCTCGATATGTGCGCGGTCTGACGAGCGCATGGACCTTCCCGGTAAGCAGGTCGATTCCGGCCAACAGGCTCAGCGTGCCATGACGTTTGTACTCGTAATCCCGCGAAGCTCGCGTGGACGCCGGGCTTGGGCGGCAAATCGGGTGCCGTCGTTGCGATGGCCTGGATTCCCGGCTTTTCGTCGTAGGAAACGATCGCCACCCGCTTGATGGCTTTGCGCGACTTGGCGGCGGCTCTCTTCAGAACCTGGACCTCGCGATAAACGCACAGAACCTCGGCCATCTTCTGCTCGAACTCGGCATCGCGACGTTCCAGATAGTAGCGCACCTTGTGCGGCTTGATTTCCTCCTGGCCGAGGATCTTGCACACGGTGCCTTGAACCAGCTTGGCGAGACATTCGTGCCCCGCCGTTGGCCCGTGCTCGCGTGCGTGACGTGCCAAAAGCCGGGTCGTCCACAGGTCGAGCTCGCAGCGCACCGTGAGGCCGGCCTTTGTCGTGGTGGCGGGGCCGCGTTCACACTATGATTTCGGCCGGGTCAACCCGACGCTCAAAGGCTGGAGTTCGTTCAGCCAAAACGGGTTGCTTCGCACGGGATCTCTGCTCCTGGATAGAGCAGCAGAGAATCTGGAGCGTTCTATGAGGCCGCGCTCACGCGAGGGCGCGGCAGGCGCTTATGACGCGACCTCATTGGAGCCGGACTGAACACGAAGGGTGCGGGAGTATATGCGCGGTTTTGCAGCTATGGTCATTGTTCGAGATCGCAAGGCCCGATCTGCTGGCTCAGCGCGTAACACAGAGACACGAGATGTACGCATCGGGGAAGAGTTGAGGTCAGACGCGCTTCGCCGGAGAACGCGGTTGACTTTCTGCTACATCGAATGGTTGTCGCTCCTCTGTGTGGCCGCACGGATTTGGGAATGTTCGCGATGATCGAGACTCTGGGAGCGGAATGACGAATGATGATCGTCGTGCAAAGCATGAGCTGGCTCGCGATGTGTCGCATCGGAACGGCGATGTTCGAGGGCTGGCGCGGCTAAAGCTGTGTCGAAAGCGCTCGATGATGCGCATGACGCCACCACAATCAGGAGAGGCGGGAACCTCGGCCCAGGTCTGAGCGCTCGAATCCACGTGCAACGGCTCGCTATTGTTTTGCGCTGTCCGCTCATGATTAAGAATGGAGCGGCAAAGGGCAAGCTTGGCGGCGCGGTGGCGGTTGGCCATGAAGCCGAAGTGGCGGATGCGGTGGAACCCGTCGGGCAGCGTATGAAGAAGGAAGCGGCGAATGAACTCGTCGGGCCTGAGATTCATGATTTTTGTTGCGCTGTTTTGGCGATAGTCCTTCCAGGTAAAGGCGACATGATCGTCGTCGAAAGCGACGAGCCGGCTGTAGGCGATCGCAACGCGATGGGTGTAGCGGACGAGATAGGCCAGGACCAGTGTGGGGTCGCCGAAGGGTCGCTTGGCGTAGACGACCCAGTTGATGCGTTGCATGGCAGTGATGCAACCCCTGAAGGCATCGAGCGCGGCCAGAGACCCAAGGTCACCGAAGAACGTAAGGCGCCGACGCTGAAGGCTGCTGACAGACGTTTGAGGAAAAGTGTGCGAAACAGTCTGAACAGCGGTTTGACGGCCAGGAAGAAGTTTCACCCGCAGCCGTCCTAGGCTCAACACGGAGATGATAACATGAGCGCAATCGGCTTTCAGCTTCCCGAAGACGTGGTTGCGGTGCGCGATGGGGTCATGCGGTTTGTCGAAGCCGAGGTTCTCCCGCGCCTGGAGCGCAACCACGCGCTGCTCAATGATCCGCGCCTCACCTATGCTGCCGACGGGCGTTATGCGCCGGAGGTGCGCGCGCTGATCCGCGAGGTGCGCATGGCGTCCGCCGCGGCAGGTTACTACGCGATGTGTGCGCCAGCCGCGATTGGCGGCGGCGGGCTCGGACATCTTGCCTATTACGTCGCCTGGGAGGCCGTCTACCGACGAATCGGCGGCCATTCGATCCTGACGCCCTGGGTGATCGCTCATTGGGCCTTTGGGCCGAGCGCAATGCTGACGCAAGCGACACCGGAGGCGCAGGCGCGCTGTCTCGACGCAATGATCACGGGACGCACCTCGATGTGTTTCGGACTGTCGGAACCAGGAGCGGGCTCGGACGCCAGCATGATAAAGACCCGCGCGGTGGGCGATGGAGACGGCTGGCGCATCACCGGACGGAAACTCTGGACCACGAACTCGCCCACCGCGGAATGGTGCATCGTGTTTGCCGTCACCGATCCGGGTAAGGCGCAGCGAAAAGCCGGCGGGATCAGCGGCTTTCTGGTGCCGACCGACGCCGAGGGGTTTGAAGTTGAAAGCGTGGTGCGGCTCTTCGGTCATCCCGGCGGTCATGAAGGCGCGCTGGTGCTTGAGAACATCAGGGTTGAGCCGTGGCAACTCGTCGGCGCGCTCGACGACGGCTTCAAGCTCGCGCTCTATGGCGTTTCGCTCGGGCGGATCTACAATTCGGCACGTGCGGTTGGTC
Source organism: Bradyrhizobium campsiandrae (assembly GCF_014529705.1). GTDB lineage: Bacteria > Pseudomonadota > Alphaproteobacteria > Rhizobiales > Xanthobacteraceae > Bradyrhizobium > Bradyrhizobium campsiandrae. Next base: position 19,697 of record NZ_JAANIH010000077.1, on the reverse strand, counting down.
AGGGCCGCTGGGCGATCGAGAAGGCGCTCGGCTATGTAAAGCAGCGTGAGGCGTTCGGCGCCAAGATCGCCGAGTATCAGGGCGTCTCGTTCCCGCTCGCGCGCGCCGCCACTGAACTTCACGCCGCGCATCTGATGGGACTCAACGCCGCGATGCTGCTCGATAGTGGCGAGCGGGCCGTGAAGGAGTTGTCGATGGCGAAAGCCTACGCCGTACAGGTGGGCTATCGAGCCGTCGATCAAGCGATACAGGCCCACGGCGCCATGGGCCTTACCAACGAGGTCGGCCTCGTCCATGCCTTGCAGGATTTGCGAATCATCAACATTGCCGACGGCACCAACGAGATCCTGGCACGCACCATCGCGCAGCGGCTGCTGGCCGGCGATATCGAGTTGTAGCCGGCCAGACCAATGGGACCAGGCCCGGCTCCCTTGCAAGAGGCCGATCCGTCTATTACGGTCGGATCGTGATGATGTATCGTCCGAGGCTTGAGTCGTTCGCTGGCCGCCCATTGAAAGTAGTTTCAGCGCTTCGCAATGTTGCCCGAACAGCCTTGTTGGTCTATTACACGGCATTACTCATCTGGTGCAAGAGCTGGGCTTTGTACGGTGATGCCATTCGGGTTTGAGCGAGCAAGATTTGAAATCTTCATCGAGAATGAAGCGGGTTGCCAAGCGCGAGCCCAAGCGTAAAAATGTGGCACTTTCCGTGCCGCCGAAATCGCACGTTTCACGAGACCTTATCCTTCGGGTCGCGGCACAGCTTTTTCGACAGCAGGGCTATTCCGCCACTACGCTTCGACAGATCGCTGACAAGGCGGGAATGAAGGCAGGCAGCATCTACTACCACTTCGATTCGAAAACCGCGATATTGGACGAAATCCTCGAACTCGGGTTGCAACGCATATTCGATGCAGTAAAGGCAAGCGTGAATGACCTTGGCAAGGGGTCGCACCGGAACAAGATCAGCGCCGCGATCAAAGCTCATCTCGTCACCCTGCTGCAAGAGAGCGACTATACCTCCGCCAATATGCGTGTCTACGGGCAGTTGCCCGAACGCATCAAGAAGCGACATCGTCCACTGCGCCGCGCCTATGGCAAATATTGGGATGACATGCTGGTGGATGCGCAGCGTGCCGGCGAAATCCGCCCGGAGATATTGATTGTTCCGCTACGCAGGTTTATTCTTGGTGCTATGAATTGGACAGTTGAGTGGTTTGATGCGCGAAAAAATAGCTCGGTGCAAGACTTGGCGGACCGCACCACGTTGTTAATCTTCAATGGTATTTTGCCACACTAACGACCGATTGTGTGCGGCTTTAACGCATTCGCTTGGCAACCTCCTCCAGCATCACCTCGGTGGCACCGCCACCGATCGACTGAACGCGCGCGTCGCGTGACATTCGCTCGATCGTACTCTCGCGCATGTAACCCATGCCGCCATGAAACTGCAGGCACGCGTACATCACCTCGTTGACGAGCTCGCCGCAATAGGCCTTGACCATCGACACCTCCTTGGTCGCGTCGGTGCCCTGCGTTACCAGCCATGCAGCGTGATAAACAAGTTGCCGTCCTGCCTCGACCTTGGCCGCCAGCATCGCCAGGCGATGACGGATAGCTTGCCTGGACCATAGCGGCGCGCCAAAGGTCTGCCGCTGCGTAACCCAGTCCAATGTAATCTCAATCGCAGCTAGTGCTTCGCCCATCGCCATCGCGCCGATGACGATCCGCTCGTTCTGAAAATTTCGCATGATCGCGTAGAAGCCACGCCCTTCCTCGCCAAGCAGGTTCGTGGCGGGAATCCGGCAGTCCTCGAACAACAACTCAGCCGTGTCCGAGGATCTCCAGCCCTGCTTGTCGAGCGCACGTCCGACACGAAATCCGGGCGTGCCTTTCTCTACCAGCAGCATCGAGATACGCTGGGAAGGCCGCATGTCCGGATTGGTATTGGCGGCGATGCAATAAAGATCCGCGTGCACGCCGTTCGTAATGAACATCTTGGCGCCATTGAGCACGTAGCTGCCGCCGTCGCGGCGCGCGGTGGTCCGAATGCCCTTCACGTCGGAGCCCGCGCCGGGCTCGGTAACCCCGACCGCGACGATCTTCTTTCCGGCAATGACATCCGGCATAAAGTGGTCTTTCAACGCCTGCGAGCCGGCGTTGTAGAGATGTACCGACGCCATATCGGTATGAACCAGCACCGTGATCGCCACGCCCGAGAACGACGATCGTCCCAACTCCTCGGCTAACACGACTGTCGCCAGCGTATCCATATCGGAACCGCCATATTCGGCTGGGTAGCGGATACCGAGAAAGCCAAGCTCGCCCATGCGCCGCAGCACTTCGCGCGGCACCATGCCGTCCTGTTCCCATTTAAGCGCGTGTGGCTTGATCTCCTCTTCAACGAAACGCCGTAGCTGGGCTCTCAGCAATTCATGTTCTTCGCCGAAATAAGCCGAGCGATTCGGGGTGCCGACGTGGTGTGTGCTCATCGTTGACCTTGCGGGCTAAGGAAAAATTGTCGGAAGGATTGGTATCCGCTATCGACTTGAAAGCATGAAAGCGGACATCATTCGGCACAATCCTCATCTGCCTTGCCTTATTTACCTTGCCACACCGGTTTGCGTTTCTCGGCAAAGGCTCTCGGGCCTTCAATGGCATCGAGGCTTGCGTAGGTTTCGACATGAAGTCTGTTGGCCTCAACGAGTCCCTTCTCGCAGCCGAGGTCCATCGCGGCCAACACGCTGGCCTTGGCCGCCCTCACCGACAATGGTGCGCCTTCCACAATCTTGCGCGCAAGCTGCAATGCACTCGCACGAACAGCGTCGGGTGTTTCTTCCAGATAGTTGACGAAGCCATATTCCGCGAGCCGCTCGATCGGCAGGGTCTCGCCGGTCAAGACGAGTTCCATCAGCACCGGTTGCGGCAACATCCAGAGCAGCGGCACTGCCCACGGCGATCCCCGCCCCATCTTGACCTCGGTAATCCCGGCTCGTGTTCCGCGTAAGCCTATCCTAAGGTCGCACTTAAGCGCCAGCAGCATCCCGCCCGCCATCAGCGACCCAGTCATCGCCGCGATGATCGGCTTTGAAACGGTGCGCATGGCCGTTTGCATCGGATCGCGCATCAGGGTCAGTATATCGACACCGTCACGCGCCCTGATCTCAGCTGCCTGCCTGAGGTCCAGACCGGCGGAGAATACGCCGCAGTCAGCCGAGGTCAGGATCACCACCCTCGCCTGGGAATCCCCTTCGACACGCTCCCAGGCATTGGTCAAACCGTTCATCGCCTCAACCGACAAGGCGTTTTTGCGCGCGGGCCGATCGATGGTAATCGTCGCGATGCCATCCTCGACCGAGTAACGAATAGGTTCATTGTCTGACATCGATCTGCCTTTTTATGTATTCGAACGTATGTTAGAATATCCTAAACCTGACCGAACGCAAAAGCATTTTCAGGCATGGGATTGGTGATGCACGAAAGTCCTTCAAAAACGCGTTTCGCGCCGGACCTTCTCAAGGGTCAGGTCGCACTCGTCACCGGCGGCGGCACAGGAATGGGCCGCGCCACGGCCATTGAGATGGCGCGCTGCGGGGCCCGCATCGCCGTTCTCGGGCGCCGCATCGATCCGATAGAGAGCACTGCAAAGGTAATCCGCGACGCGGGTGGCGAGGCCTTTGCCGTGTCGGCGGACATTCGCGAGCCCGACCTGATCGAACGCGCGATGCAGAAGATCAAAGCAGAGTTCGGCGGGCTCAATATCCTCGTCAATAATGCCGGCGGACAATTCGTGACGCCAGCCCGCGAACTCAGCAACAAGGGCTTTGAGACCGTGATCCGCAACAACCTGATCGGCTCGTGGCAGGTAACCAAGGCTGCCGCGGACCATTTCATGTTGGCGCATGGCGGATCGATTGTGTTCGTAACCGCCTGTATCCGCAGCGGCCTTGGCGGCTTCGTGCATACAGCGGCGGCGCGCGGCGGCGTTACTGCGATGATGCGAACGCTTGCCTACGAGTGGGCCGAGTTCGGTATTCGCCTAAACTGCGTCGCACCCGGAACCATCAAGACCGAGGCGCTTGGCCGCTATCCGATACCGCCGGACGACTGGGTCAGGCTCAACCGCAACGTGCTGGGACGCATGGGCAGCGTCGAGGATATTTCTGCAGCAATCATTTTTCTGTCCTCGCCGCTCGGTCAATTCGTCACCGGCGAGGACTGGTACATCGATGGCGGCGAGACGCTACACCTTGCCCACGACGCCCGCGACATGATCGACGCCGTTAAATTTGCCAAACGCGAACGCGGCGATGCAGGATTGTAGTAGCGGTCAGAATCGCTAACGCTGTGGCGGCAGATCGAATATTCGATTCGGGAGCTTGTTTACGTCTGACCAATGCGAAAATATTCCGGACGTCCGGCAGGCCACGGATCGCCCCACATTTGTTGCCCGCCGTCTACCGAAAGCGTTTCGCCGGTGATGAATTTCCCTGACGGGCGCGGCGAGATAAACACAGGCCTCGGCGATATCCCAGGCGTCGCCGTGCCGTTTCATCGGGTTCGCTTCCTTATAGGTCGCAGAGCCTTCCGGAACATAGCGGTCGAATGCCGTGGTTTCATTGACGCCCGGCGCGACACAGTTCACCCGGATGCCGTGCGGCGCCCATTCGACCGCGACGGTCTTGGACGCGTAGATCACGCCGGCCCGCGCCGCGGCGGTGTGCGCCATCCCCGGTAGCCCTCGCCAGATCAATGCGACGATATTGACGATATTGCCGGTCTTGCCGCGCTCGATCCACTCGCGAGCCGCCGCTTGCATCATCCACCACGATCCATTCAGGTTGGTATCGATCACCGCATTCCAGCCCTTTGGCTTGAAGTCAATGGCCATCTGGGCGAACTGCCCACCGGCATTATTGACCATCACATCGAGACGGCCGAAATGATCCCAGACGTCTTTGACGAATTCGTTGACTTGATCGGGATCGCGGATCGTGAGACTTCTGCTGAAGACGCGGGCGCTGAGGCCCTCTAGAATCGGTATGACGCGGGCGAGCTTCTCAGCATCGCGCCCGCAGATTGCCAGATTGGCGCCAAGCCTCGCAAACAGGAATGCGATCGCCTTCCCGAGTCCGCTCCCCGCGCCGCTGACGATGATGGTCTGGCCGGCGAACAGATCGGGTCGGTACACTGTCGGGATCGTGGAGAGCTCGTCGTCGGTGAACCCGTAACTCGGCCGGCTACTTTGCGAACTCATCTCAGGCTCCGGATCGCATCAAAGTGATTGCGCGACCCGCGCACCCTCCTCGACCGCGCGCATCGCGTCGAGTTCGGCAGCGTCGTTGGCACCGCCGACGACATGCGCTTCTATGCCTGCCTCGCGTAACTCGTCGAACATGCCGCGGTTAGACTCTTGGCCGGCGCAAATCACGATCGTATCGACGGCGAGCGTACGTGGCTCGCCCTCGACGACGAAATGCAAACCTTGATCGTCGATTCGCTGATAGGTGACTCCACCGATAATCTTGACTCCGCGCTTCTCAAGACTGCTACGCAGGATCCAACCAGTCGAGACGCCGAGACCGAGGCCAGGCCGCGTCTTCTTGCGCTGCAGCATTGTAATTTCGCGCGGACTTGGCTTTGGCGCCAGCGGATCGCCTAATAGCCCTCCAGCTTTCGTAAGGCTGGCATCGACATTCCACTCCTGTTGAAACTCACGAATATCCATCGCACGTGATTTCGGCGATTCATCGGGCTGCGAATGGCAGAGGTATTCGGCGACATCGAAACCGATACCCCCAGCGCCGATGATGGCAACTCGCCGCCCCGCGTGGCGCCTCCCGCTCAATAGATCGTTGTAAAATACCACCTTCGAATGATTGATGCCTTCGATCTCCGGGACGCGAGGATGGACACCACAGGCGACAACGACAGCATCGAACCGCGCGTCTTTCAGGTCACTGACCGCCGGCGCCGAATTGAGCCTGAGATCGACGCCGCCGTCAGCAATCTGGCCGCTGTAATAATTCAGCATTTCGTCGAACTCGACCTTGCCCGGGACTGCTCGGGCGAGGTTAATCTGCCCGCCTACGCGATCAGCGGCCTCAAACAGGGTTACCTTGTGCCCGCGTCGGCTGGCTTCCGCGGCAGCTGCGAGACCGCCTGCGCCTGCGCCAATCACCGCGACCCTGCGCGAGGTCTTAGCTGGGCCGTCCTCGAACTCAGTCTCGCGGCAGGCGCGCGGATTAACCAGGCAACTCGCGGTCCGCTCGGAAAAGATCAGGTCAAGACAAGCCTGATTGCAGGCGATGCAGATGTTGATTTTGCCGGCGTTGCCCTCCCGCACCTTCTTCGCGAAGTGGGGATCGGCCAGCATCGGGCGCGCCATCGATATTAGATCGCTATCGCCAGCCGCCAGAATTTCCTCGGCGGCATCGGGCGTATTGATGCGGTTTGATGCCACCACCGGAATCCCCACCGCTTTCTTCAAACGTGAGGCCGCAAAACGCCATGCACCGCGCGGGATGACATAAGCGATCGTGGGAACCCGGGCTTCATGCCAGCCGATACCGGTGTTGAGAATGTCGGCGCCCGCGGCCTCGACCCGTTGGGCAAGCCGATCGATCTCCTCGCCAGTTGCGCCGCCTTCGACGAGGTCCAACGCCGAGATTCGGTAGACAATGATGAAGTCGTCGCCGGTGGCGCCTCGCGAGCGTTTGACGAGTTCCACTGCGAGCCGATGACGGTTTTCCTCCGATCCGCCCCACTCGTCGCTGCGGTTGTTGGTGCGCAGCACCGCGAACTGATTAATGAGGTAACCTTCCGATCCCATGATCTCAATGCCGTCGAATCCGGCCTCCTTGGCGAGCAGCGCGCAGCGCACGTAATCCGAGATCGTCTGTTCAATCTCTGCCCCAGTCATCGCGCGCGGGGGAAACCGATTGATGCGGGTCGGGATGGCGGAGGGACCGACGCAGTCCTGTTGCTTGGAATATCGGCCCGAATGCAGCACCTGCATGCAGACTTTGCCACCGTGCTGATGCACGGCGTCGGTGATGCGGCGAAGTTCACGAGCTTGCGCACGTTCGGTCAAAATCGGCCCACCAGGCTCGATCAGACCCGCGGTGTTGGGCGCATAGCCACCGGTGATGATGAGCCCGACCTCCCCCTTGGCGCGCTCGGCAAGGAAAACCGCCATCTTGTGCACGCCGTTCTCCTCCATATCGAGCCGGGTGTGCATCGACCCCATGATCATGCGGTTACGCAACGTGGTACGCCCGACCTTCAGCGGAGACAGCAAATGAGGATAGAGCGATGTTCCGGGGTCGGCCGGCGTCAGCATGGACTTGGCTCCGTGGCTGGTTGTCAAATTTCTAACAGTTGTTAGACTGAATGCAAGAACTCAAGATCACCTAGATGGGAGAGGTCGCGATGGATTACGCGCTTAGCGAGCAGCAGCAGGCTTTCCAGGAAACCGCGAAGCGTTTCGCGAAGGACAAGCTGGCCCCCCACTATCAGAAGCGGGCAAGTGAACACCGCATTGACCGTGCCATGCTGAAACAAATGGGCTCACTCGGCCTGATCGGCGCCGACCTGCCGGAAAAATACGGCGGCCTTGGCGAAAGCTGCGTGACAGCAGGCATTATTGTCGAGCAGATCGCTTATGGAGACTTCAACGCCAGCTACATCCAGCTCCTGGCATCACTGCTCGGCGGGATGCTCGCAGAGCACGCCTCGCCCGAAATCGCTCAGGAGTGGCTGCCTCAAGTGGCCCGCGGCGAGAAGATTATCGGCCTCGGCCTGACCGAGCCGCGGGGCGGTTCGGACGCTGCCAATCTTATTCTACGAGCCGAAAAATCAGGAAATGGCTATCGCCTCAACGGTGAAAAAACTTCCATGAGCTTTTCGGATCAGTGCGACGCAGCAATCATCTTCGCGCGCACCGGAAAGGTCGAGGATGGTGCGCGCGGCGTCAGCGCATTCTTTGTCGATCTGGCGCAGAACGGAATCACGCGGACGCATTTTGATGATATCGGTACCAAACCTGTCGGACGCGGCTCGGTGTTCTTCGACGACGTCTTCATTCCGGCCGAGTGCCTGATGGCAGAGGAGAACAAGGGCTTCTCCAAGATCATGTCGGGCTTCGACTATAGCCGTGCCCTGATCGGCCTTGAGTGCATCGGACCGGCCCAGGCTTCGGTCGATGAAGCATGGCAATACTCGACGGAAAGGATCGCCTTCGAGCGGCCGATCGCGCAGTTTCAGGGCGTGAGCTTTCCGCTCGCGGAAGCCGAGACCCAGCTCACCATGATGCGGCAGCTTTGTTACTATACGCTTTCGCTCAGAGATCGCGAACTTGCACACACCGCGGAAGCTGCGATGTGCAAATGGTATGTGCCGAAGGTAACCTGCGAGATCATCCACCAGTGCCTCCTCACTCACGGCCACTACGGTTACACCACCGATCTACCGTTTCATCAGCGTTATCTCGATGTCATGGGTCTACAAATCGGTGACGGGACCGCACAAATTCAGAAACTTGTCATCGCACGCGAAAAGGTCGGACGGGTCGCTGTTCAATACGCCAAGCAGCCTTCCGAATTGCGGCAGACCTCAGAATGAGCCTACCTATCGCCGCTGCCATCTCTCGGCGAAACCTGTGCGGCCGTGCGTAGGCTTCCGGGGTGGCCCAATTGGATGATGCCGGCCGCGCAATCGATGAACCACGTTGCGCGCCCAGGGTGTCGTATTCAGCTTGCGCGTGGGTTCGGGTAGTAAGATCCCGTGGTTTCCTTCGCTCCGGCCTACTCCCTTGATTGAGGCGCTCCGAAGGCGGCGTCATCTATTGAGACACCACCAGTATTCAATGTCACCAGCGCGGGATATGCAATGCGGAAGTCCTCAAGCATCTTGCGTATCGGCGCGTCGGCGAACCAACCTCGGTCATTGACGTATTCCATATGGCGATGATCGCTCGTGTCGAACTCGTGAAACAAGGCGTCAGCCGTACCGTCGAAGATAAGAGGTCGGACTCCAAATCGTTCACATAGCTCCATGTTGAACGCGGGCGTGACTTTGAACATGTTCCCGTCGAGCCAAAGCGCGACGTAGCCGTGATAAATGAAGAGATCAGTTCCCATCAACTCCGTCAGCTTGGGGGAATTCAGATGGTTGCGAACGTCTGCAAAGCCGATCGCGGCGGGAATTCCCGCTGCTCGCATGGCGGCGGCCAATAATATTGCCTTTGGGACACAAAACGCTGAAGGCATTTTGAGAATCTCGCTGGCGCGATAATCGGCTTCGGACAAACTCACCGCGTAGGGGTCGTATCTGATCTGGTCCCGTACCGCGTTAAACAGCCGGATTGCCTTCTCGGTGGCCGACCGGCCTTGTTCATCGCCAGCCACACGCGAGACGAAATCTTTAATCGCTGGTGAATCGCAATCCACATAATACGTTGGGAGGAGAAAATCTCGAAGATTTGGGCTGGCTACCACTTGCGCCTCGACCGACATTGCCATTTACCTAACAGACGTTAGAAATTTTGGCAAGTCAATCGGGTCACGACTGGCGTGCAAAGGTGGATCTTTCAGGCAAATAGATTTATCAAACGATTGTTAGAATTGATTGAACCGGCAGGACGAGAGCGTTAGCATTGGACGCCCGGGCTGGACATGTTTGTCGGGCAGGCCCGCCCACCGTCTCGTGTTCGATCAGGTATGCGTGCCTATCGGCCAGCAAGTCAGTCTCGAATTGAACTTGACTGCAAATCAGGGAACGTAGTCGATGGACAATCCAACGTCCTATGTATGGACACCTCCGCCCGAACTAATTGCAGCGAGCAATCTGACCGCTTTCCTGCGCGCGGCCGGATATGACGATTACGATAGCCTCTCGCGCAAGGCTGACTCCGATCCCGCATGGCTCATGGAAGAGGTTTTCAAGTTCTGCGGCGTCAGGTTTTATCGCTCTTACGACCGCATGCTGGATCTGTCGCGGGGGCAGCCATGGGCGCGCTGGTGCGTCGGCGGCACCACCAACATTGTCCTGAATTGTATTGACAAGCATCGCGGCACCGACGTGTGGGATCAGACGTTTCTCGTCTGGGAGGGCGAAGACAAGCTCGAACAGCGCAGCCTCTCATATCGAGAAATCGACCACGAAATTGGACGGCTTGCGCTCGCGTTGACCGGTCTCGGCATCGGCAAGGGCGATGTGGTCGCTCTCTACATGCCGAACGTGCCGGAAACCTTTATCGCGTTCTTCGCGGTGTTGAAATTGGGCGCGATCCTGATGCCGCTGTTCTCAGGCTTCGGTCCGGCTCCCATGCAAACCCGGCTTAACCATGGCGGCGCCAAGGCTGTCATCACCGCGAGCGGAACCTGGCGGCGTGGCGCCGCGGCACCGCTCAAATCCGTCCTCGACGTAGCACTCGAATCCTCACCGACAGTGCAGCACGTGATCGTCGTCGATCGCGAAGGCCTTGATATCGAAACCCCGATGCGGGAGGGCCGCGATCACTGGTGGCACGATATCGTCGCCGGCAAGGATGGCGCGATCGCGACCGCCGAAATGAATGCGGAAGATCCCGCGATTCTGCTGTACACTTCGGGAACCACCGGCGAACCGAAGGGTTGCGTTTGGACCCATATCGGCTTCATCGGTTCTATGGTCACGCGCGATATGATCATCTGCGCCGATTTCAAATCGTCGGACCGTTTTTTCTTCCTCAGTGACATGGGCTGGATGGTCGGCGCCATGTGCGCGTGTATTCCCAGTTTCGCTGGCGCGAGCCTTCTGATCGCCGAAGGCACGCCGGATTTCCCGGACACTGGACGATTCTGGCGGCTGATCCAGGATCACCGCGTCAGCTATCTTGGCGTATCGCCTACGATTATCCGCGGGCTTATGCGCTACGGACCGCAGGATGTCGAGCGCCACGATCTGTCGGGCCTGCGGATGACCGTTTCGGGCGGCGAGGCCTGGACCGCGGCGCCGTGGCAATGGTTCTTTGAGCACGTCTGCAAAAGCAGGCTTCCCATTATCAACGTTTCCGGCGGCACGGAGGTCGGCGGGTGCATCTTCACCGGGACGCCCAATCATCCGATGAATCCCTGCTCGTTCTCGCGTCCGGCGCTGGGCGTCGGCGCCGACATCGTGGATATGGCGGGCAACAGCCTGCCGCCGGGCGAGGTTGGCGAGCTTGTTCTGCGCCATGCGTCGATTGGATTGACCAAGAGCCTGTGGAAAGCTGACGAGCGCTACATCGAAAGTTACTGGAGCACCCTCCCCGGCATTTGGGTGCATGGCGATTTCGCATTGCGCGGCACTGACGGCCTCTATTACATTCTCGGCCGCTCCGATGACACCATCAAGATCTCCGGCAAGCGCACCGGCCCCTCGGAGCTCGAAGGCATCCTGATCGCGACCGGCAAGATATCCGAGGCCGCCGTGTTTGGTATTCCACACCCGGTGAAGGGTTCGGCGATCGTCTGCGCCTGTGTCCCGATGCCGGGCGTGGATATCGAGAACGGCATCGCGGAAGAACTATCGTCGGCCATCGTCAGGGGTATGGGGGCATCGTATCGGCCGGAGAAGATAATTTTTGTGGATGATCTGCCTCGAACCCGCAACATGAAGATCATGCGCCGGGTACTGCGAGCGGTGTTCGAAAGCAAGGATCCCGGCGATCTTTCCGCACTCGCCAATCCCGAAGCGGTTGACAGGCTTCGCGCGAAACTTGGCGCCGCATAAACCACGGAGGAGATGGCGACCTGTCGGGCTAGAAGGAAGCGGACCTTTTCCTTGCGTCCCGGCCTCGATGCCCGAAAGAATTTACAAGGAGGGGCGTACAATGGCGATGGATCCGGTCTTGTCAGATCAACGCAAACAAGCGATGCGGGCGGCTGGTTTCTGGAGCGATCAAACCCTGCTCGAGGTTTTTTCGAAGACCGCCAAGGATGATCCTGGGCGAGTCGCGGTTGTTGGCTACGAAACTGCATCCAACCGACGTACGGTGCTGACATACGGCGAACTGCAGCAAACTGCCGATCGAATAGCGGCTAATTTGTTGCGGCTTGGCGTCAGGCCTGGGGAAGTGGTGTCGTACCAGTTGCCGAACTGGTGGCAATTCGTGGCCCTTCACCTCGCACTGCTGCGGATCGGCGCGGTTACAAATCCCGTCATGCCTATTTTCCGCGATCGCGAAATGGAATTCATGCTGACCTTGGCCGAGACGCGCGTGCTGATCGTTCCACGGCGATTTCGCGATTTCGATCACGCCGCAATGGCGGACCGCCTCAAGGCCAAGGTGCCCACACTTGAGCACGTCGTCATTATCGGTTCGGGCGACAATCGAGACTTCGAGACAGTGTTGAATGCGCCGCAGAAACCGCTTGAGCCTACGACTGCTGCCTCGGCCGATCAGGTCGTGCAATTGCTTTATACGTCGGGCACAACAGGTGAGCCCAAGGGAGTAATGCATACAGGCAATACGTTGCTGAACAGCGTGCGATATTTTGAGGATCGCGTCCGTCTCACAGCCAACGATGTCGTGCTGATGGCCTCGCCGATGGCCCATCAGACCGGTTTTCTCGTCGGCCTGCTTCTACCCCTCTATCTGGGAGGACGGGTCGTTCTTCAGGATATCTGGAATCCAGCCAAGGCGGTCGACATCATCGAGACAGAGCGCGTGACGATGACCATGGCATCGACGCCGTTTCTGGCGGATTTGACTGCGGAGGCGGAGCGGCGACCTGAAGCGCTGCGTTCATTGCGCACTTTCGTATCGGCAGGCGCCCCAATTCCTCGTGTTTTGGTACGCCAGGCCACACAGACTCTTGGTGCGCACATCGTCTCGGGATGGGGCATGACGGAAAACGGGCTGGTGACGACCACCAAGCTCGACGATCCACCGGAAAAGGTCTTCGAGACCGACGGTTGCCCAAGCCAGGGTATGGAAGTCAGGATCGTCGATGGCGGGGGCAAAGTCCTGCCTCACGATGAAGAAGGGCGCCTACAAGCGAGGGGCCCCGGCACCTTTGTGGGCTACCTCAAGCGGCCGCATCTCTATGCCGTCGATCAGGATGGCTGGTTTGAGACCGGCGACCTCGCCCGCAAGGACAAGGACGGCTACATTCGTATCACGGGGCGCACCAAGGACATCGTCATCCGCGGCGGCGAGAACGTTCCGGTGATCGAGATTGAACAACTGATGTATCGCCATCCAGCCGTCCGGGAAGTCGCAATCGTCGGAGTGCCAGATGAACGCTTGGGCGAGCGGGCCTGTGCCTGTGTCGTGCTGCGCGAGGGAGCATTACTGACGTTAGCTGACGTGATGGCGTATATGGCGGAGAACGCTGTAGCCAAGAACTACTGGCCGGAGCGCATTGAGGTGCTCGAAGCCTTGCCGAAAACGCCGAGCGGCAAAGTGCAGAAATTCAGGCTTCGCGAGATCGTCAGTTCGATGAAATAATTCTCGGCTAACGGCTGCCGCAAGAAGAAGGCCGGGTGAAATTCCGGCCCCCTTCTGAGATGACCGCCGCGCGCGAAAATCAGAGCGGGCAATCCTGCGGAAACACCGGCTTGCGTTTTTCGAGATGCGACGCCAATCCCTCGCGCGCCTCGGCGCCGGTGAAACCCAAAATCTCAAGCGCGGTCGAGGTATCGAACAGCGGACCATTGACGCGCAGCCAGTTGTTAAGAGCGTACTTGGTCCAACGGATCGCGCTTTGCGCGCCGCTAGAAAGCTCCTCGGCCGTCTCGATCGCTATCCTCTGCAAGTCCGCGTCTTCGACGCATAGCGACACCAGACCGATCCGCTCAGCTTCTTCGCCGGACAGCGGCTTGCAGGTCAGCAGGTAATATTTTGCTTTTGCAAGGCCGCACAATAACGGCCAGATGATGCAAGCGACATCGCCCGCCGCGACGCCAAGCCGCGTATGACCATCGACGATGCGCGCGGACTTTCCACAAATCGAGATATCGGCCAGGATTCCGACGACGAGACCTGCACCGACGGCGACGCCGTTGATCGCCGAGATGATCGGCTTGTTGCAATTGATAACGTTATAAACGAGATCCTTGGCCTCCTTCCAGGTCGACATCCGTGCGACCGGGTTGTCTAGAATACTCTTGATCAGCTCGAAATCGCCCCCCGCCGAAAAGGCTTTGCCAGCTCCGGTCACGATGACCGCGTTGATATCTGGATCGTCGTTGATGTCACGCCAGATATTGGTGAGCTGAGTGTGGGTCTCGGCGTCGACCGAATTGTAGGTCTCGGGCCGGTCGAATGTGAGCCGGAGAACCCGCTTGGACGGATAGTCGAGCTTCAATTTGGTATAAGCAGCATAACGATTGGACATCGGCTTCCCTTCTGGACACTTGATTTGCTTGGTCGGGTTAAATCTTACAGGGGATGACGATGCATATCGCAGTCGGCAGATTTCTCCTGCCTTCCGATACGTCCTCGCCACGAACCTGCTATGAATTCATTCGAACAGATGTTAGAATTTAAAACCGATCGGGAAAGGCTGCAAGCTTATACTTTTCAATTGAGGCCGTCGTCGGGGGCGGCGAGAGCAAGATTCGGAGGATTTGCCGTGACAGACGGGCACGAAAAAGCTCTGACAACGAGGGCGGGCGCCAGTCCCACGATTGGCGAGCTGTTTCGCGCGAGAGCGCTGATCCACAAATCTTCGGTCGCGATCGAGTATCAGGGCAGACATATCAGCTATGGGCAGCTCCTTGACCGTGTACATCGCACGACCTCGATGCTGGCGAGCCAAGATCTTCGACGAGGCGACCGCGTAGCATTGCTCTCGCGTAACAGACCGGAGTATCTCGAAGTGGAGCTGGCGGCCGCCAATCTCGGGGTCATCACCGCTTGCCTGAACTGGCGATTGTCGCAGCGGGAACTCGCCTATTGTATCGATCTGGTCTCACCGAAGCTCTTGATTGTTGAAGAAGAACTGGCCGGAAATCTCGAACTTTCTCCCATAGGGGACCGCAAGATCATCAAGATCGGCCCGCAATACGAGCATATATTGCAAGAACAAAACGGTCATGCGCTGCCCATTGCGGCGGAATCCGAAGACGGCCTGGTTATCCTTTACACCAGTGGGACCACCGGCCAACCCAAAGGGGCCGTCATTTCGCATCGGGCGATGATCATGCGGGCGCTGGTGTTCAGTTCCGAGCTGAACATTTCGCATCACGATACCTTTGTGGCCTGGGCGCCGCTGTTTCACATGGCATCCACGGACCACAGTCTCGCGACACTGTTGCGCGGCGGAACGGTCGTCGTGGTCGATGGCTTCCAGATCGAGCCGTTATTGTCTGCTTTGGAGCGCCATCGGATCGGCTGGTTTGTCTTGATTCCGGGCATGATTGAAGCATTCATCGCCGGCTTCAAGGAGCAAAAAACGACCGTAAAAGGCGTTGGCCTTTGCGGCGCGATGGCCGACCTGGTCCCTCCGCATGTCATCGCCGAGGTCACTGACCTGCTGCGAGCTCCCTACGTCAACAGTTTTGGTTCGACCGAGACCGGCTTGCCGCCGGCAACCAGATCGTTGATCCCGGTAGGCGAAATACCTGCCAGCCTGGCGAAGCAACAAAGCGCCTTCTGCGACATCAAGCTTGTCGATTCTGCCGACAAGGAGGTTCCGATTGGCGCACCGGGAGAGTTGGCTATTCGCAGCCCAACTTTATTCTCCGGCTATTGGAAAGCTGATGATACCAACGTGCGCGATTTTCGCGGCGGGTGGTTTCACATGGGCGACGTGTTTCGGCGCAATGATGACGGCTCGCTCGATTTCGTCGATCGCGCCAAGTACATGATCAAGACTGGCGGCGAAAACGTTTATCCAGCCGAGATCGAGCGCGTTTTGATGAGTGATGCAGGGATCACCGAGGCCGCGGTTGTGCGTGTCCCCGATGTGAAATGGGGTGAAGTTCCCGTGGCATTCGTGTCGCGCCGCGACACCACGGTCACCGAGGCGGACCTGTTTGCTCTGTGCCGGCGCGATCTTGCCGGATACAAATGTCCCCGGCAGTTCCGGTTCATCGATTTTTCGGAATTTCCGCGGTCCACCAGCGGCAAGGTTCAGCGCCACGAGCTCGAAGCCAGGCTGGCGGGCGAAAGGCAACGGGTAAACAGCTAATACGGACACGCCCATTAGCTCTTCGCGTCGCAATTTTCGTCGAACGAAAACTGCTCGCGGCAAGGCACCGCAATCGGAGACGGAAACATGAATGTCGAAGAAGCCATTTTGACGCGGCGCTCGGTCAGGCGATTTCTTCCCAAGCCGGTTCCAGAACCGGTCGTGCGAAAAATCATCGAGGTCTCGGCGCGTGCGCCAAGTGGCCACAACATCCAGCCGTGGAAGGTCTACGCGATCGCGGGCGAGGTGAAGGATCGGCTCTGCGCGGACATCCTGAAAGCTGCCGAAACTGAACCGGACAAGCATCGGCCGGAATATGAGTATTATCCGACCGAATGGCACGAGCCCTATATCGGGCGTCGGCGCGAGCTCGGCTACGACCTTTACGCAAAGCTTGGCATTGCTCGCGACGACGTTGCCGCACGCACATCGCAGATGAACCGCAACTATCTTTTTTTCGACGCCCCGGTCGGACTTTTCGTGACGATGGACCGCCGCTTGAACACCGGCAGCTATATCGACATGGGTATGTTCTTGCAGAACATCCTGCTCGCCGCGCGCGGTCATGGCCTGCACACCTGCGGCCAGGCCGCGTTCACCTGGTACCACGACATCATCCGCAAGCATCTTTCGTTTGACGACACCGAAATCCTGATTTGTGGCGTGGCGCTGGGTTACGAGGACACGACTGCGCCCGAAAACAAGCTCGTCACCAGGCGGGTGCCAGTCGATACCTACGCCAAGTTCTTGGGATTTTCCGGCGGCAGCACGGGCGTCGCCTCGGCACGCACGACGGCCGGAAACTGACCTTCACGCATCACGCCGGGCGGAGACCAAATGCTTTCCATTCGTAAACAAACGCTACGCGGCAAGGTCGCGGTAATCGGTATCGGAATGTCGCCGGTTGGTAAGGTGCCGGGAAAGAGCCCGTTATGGCTCGCCGCCGACGCCGCGAAGAAGGCGCTGGCCGATGCCGGCATCGGGAAAAGCGAGATCGACGGCGTGCTGTCGAGCCATGCCTTCGCTTCTCCCTTCCATCGCTTCAGCGTTGCGTTCAGCGAGTATTTAGGTATTCAGCCGACCTTTTCGAACACGCTTCAGGTATCCGGCGCGACGGCGGCGACGATGTTCAATATTGGCGCCGCTGCCATTCATGGCGGCCTCGCCGAGGTCGTACTCGTGGTCGGCGGCGACAGCCTGCTGACCGGCCTGACGCCGGATCTGGCGCTGCGCTCGATGACGGAAAGCCGTGATCAGCAATACGAGATGCCGTTCGGCATTCCTGTCGCGAACACCTTTGCCATGACCGCACACCGGCATATGAAGGATTTCGGCACCACACCGGAACAGTTGGCGGAAGTCGCCGTGGTCCAGCGGCGTCATGCTATGCGCACGCCCGGTGCGCAGCAGACCAGCCCGATCACGGTGGACGATGTGCTCAATTCTGGCATGGTGACGACGCCCTACCACAAGCTCGATTGCTCGCTGATATCGGATGGCGGCGCGGCGTTCGTTCTGACCTCGGCCGAACACGCCAGCGAGTTGGGCATCGAGAAACCGATCTACATTCTGGGCGGCGGCGAATGCTACACCCACGAACATATTTTCCTGATGCCCTCGCTGACCGAAACCGGCGCGGTCGCGTCGAGCCGAAAAGCTTACGAAATGGCCGGCTATGGCCCCAGGGACATGGACGTCGCCGGCGTCTATGACTGCTTCACCGGCACCGTCATCATGATGCTGGAAGATCTCGGTTTTTGCCCGAAGGGCGAAGGCGGCCGTTTCGTCGCGGACGGCCATATGACCTATGGCGGCCAGATTCCATCGAACACCCATGGCGGATTGTTGTCGTTCGCCCATTCGGGAATGCCGGGATCGCTGTTCCATTTTCATGAGGTCATCGCACAGTTGCGCGGCCAATGCGGCGAACGCCAGGTGCCGGGCGCGGAACTCGGGCTGGTGCACAGCCTCGGCGCGGGTTTCGCAACCAATGCCACCACCATTCTGGGCACGGAGAACACGCTGTGATCTCGTCCGAAGACGCCATGAAGAAGCCGGTGCCGACGCCCGACGCGGATTCCGCCGCCCTCTGGCGCGGCCTGCACGACGGCGTGCTGCTGCTGCAGCACTGCGCCGACTGCGGCCACGTGCAATACTACCAGCAGGCGATGTGCCGGCAGTGCGGCGGCGAAAATCTTGCCCATCGACCGGCAAGCGGGCGCGGCAAGGTACATTCCTTCAGCGTGGTACAGCGCGCACCGGGACCCGCTTTCAAAACCGATCTGCCCTACGCTGTTTTGCTGATCGATCTGGAGGAAGGCCCGCGGATGATCAGCACCTATACCGGCGGCAAGCCCGAAGAGGTCACGTTCGACATGGACGTCATGCTCGTCTGCGAAAAAATCAGCGAGGAAGTGACGCTGCCGCGCTTCCGGCGGGCTTAGCCTGACAGGCGAGCAGCTACATCCGGAACACCCCGAATCTCGTCGGCTTGGCAGGCGTCCGGCCGGCGAGGTCGAGCAGCAGCGCCATCACCTCGCGGGTCTCCGCAGGCTCGATCACCATGTCGCACCACAAATGGCGGGCGTAGTTATAGGGATCGGCGAACGCCTCGAAGTCCCTCAGGATCGGCCGCTTGAACTCTTCACGTTCTTCGTCGGTCCAAGAGCTGCCTTCGCGCTGATGGATATTGTCGCGCACCATCGTTAGCGTTGTCGCCGCCTGCTCCGGTCCCATCAAGGCGGCGTGGGCGCTTGGCCACATCAGGGTAGCGTTTGGTTTGAACGCGCGGCCTAGCATTGCGAAATAAGCCGCGGCATAAGAGCCGCCGGTAATGATAGTGTATTTCGGCACATCGGCGCAGGCCATCGCGGTCATGAACTTGGCGCCATGCTTGGCAATGCCCTGACGCTCGACTGCGGACCCGACCATAAAGCCGGAGACATCGACCAGGAACAGCAACGGAATGTCGCGCTTGCAGCAAAGTTCGATGAAGTGCGCCCCCTTGACCGCGCTTTCCGAAAACAGCACGCCGTTATTGGCCAGGATGCCGATCTCGAAACCGTGGATGCGGGCAAATCCGCATAGCATGGTTTCGCCGTGAAGATGCTTGAACTCTTGAAAGCGGCTGCCGTCGATGAGGCGCGCCAGGATCTCCCGGTTGTCCGTTGGGATGCGCCGGTTAGCGCTGACGATTCCATAGATTTCCTCGACCGCATGGCAAGGCGGTTCGCCCTGCTCGACCGTCCAGCGCAATCGCGGCGGCTCTCCCAGGTTGGCGACGATATTACGCACGATCGCCAGCGCGTGGCTGTCATTCTCGGCGATATGGTCGGTGACGCCGCTGATCCGGCTGTGCATCTCCGCGCCGCCGAGCGGTTCGATCTCGATGGTCTCGCCGGTCGCGGCAAATACCAGTTGCGGGCTGCCGAGAAACATCGCGCCCTGGTCGCGTACGATCACCACCTCGTCGCACAGCGCCGGAATGTAAGCGCCGCCCGCGGTCGAAGGGCCGTGAACGACGGCGATCTGCGCGATA
>NZ_JAANIH010000076.1 GCF_014529705.1 Bradyrhizobium campsiandrae | reverse complement strand
CGACCGCAAGCCCCTCCCGCCGGCCGCCCAGCGTGCGCTGGCTGAGGCCGAGGCACGCCGGCAAGCCGCTGCGGCCAATGCCGGGGGTGATGGCAGGGCTCCGAAAGAATTGCAGGGGCCGAAGGGACCCGAACCGACGCGCTACGGCGATTGGGAGCGTAAGGGCATCGCCTCCGATTTTTAAGGGGGGGGGCGGCCTCTCTCCGGGCCGGACCACCGGCCCCTAAAGATCCATACAGATAAAGATCCCTACAGATAGTGGTGCTCCTGCAAATAGCGGATGATGCGCTCGCACCCCTCCTCGGGGGTCATTTCCGACGTGTCGATCGTGATCTCGGGCGCCTGCGGCAACTCATAGGGATGATCAATGCCGGTGAAATCAGGCAACTCGCCCGCCCGCGCCTTGCGGTAGAGCCCTTTGGCGTCGCGCCGCTCGCATTCGGCGAGCGGCGTTGCGACATGGATCTCGACGAACTCCCCCGCCTCGACACGGTGCCGCGCCGTCTCGCGTTCGCTGCGGAAGGGTGAGATCAGCGCGACCAGCGCGATCATGCCGGCGTCGACGAACAGCGCCGCGACCTCGGCGACGCGCCGGACGTTCTCGGTCCTCTCCGCGCTGGAAAAGCCGAGGTCACGGCTGATGCCGTGGCGGAGATTGTCGCCGTCGAGCAACGTTGCATGACGTCCGAGCTCGGCCAGCCGCCGGTCGACGAGGTCAGCGATGGTCGACTTGCCGGCACCGCTCAGCCCCGTGAACCAGAGCACGCAGGGCCGCTGCTGCTTGAGCCGCGCGCGCACGGATTTGTCGACGGCAAGCTGCTGCCAGTGAACGTTGGTGGCGCGGCGGAGTGACAGGTCGATCATTCCCGCCGCAGCCGTGCGATGGCTGATCGGGTCGACGAGAATGAAGCTGCCCATCTGCCGGTCGTCACGGTAGGCCTCGAACACCAGGGCGCGATCGAGGCTGAGATTGATATAGCCGATCTGGTTGGCATCGAGCGTGGTCGCGCTCTCCTGCGCCATGGTGTCGATGGCGACGCGATGCTTGAGCGATGTGATCACCGCGCCCGATGAGGCGGTGCCGCATTTCAGCACGTAGCGCCGGCCCGGCGCCATGGCCTCCTCGTCGAACCAGACGAGATGCGCCGCCAGCTGATCCGAGACGAGCGGTGCTGCTCCCGCTGTCAGCACGTCGCCGCGGCTGACATCGATCTCGTCGGTCAATGTGAGCGTCACCGATTCGCCGGCTGCGGCCCGATCGCGCTCGCCGCCGGGTGTGAGAATGCGCGCGATGTGCGCGCGACGGCCGGATGGCCGCACGGTGACGGCCTCGCCGATTGCAATCGCCCCGCTGGCGATCCGTCCGCAGAAGCCGCGAAACTCCGCGTGGGGGCGGTTGACCCATTGCACCGGCAGCCGGAACGGCCGCTCCGAAATGTCGCCGGCAACGTCGACCGACTCCAGATAGGCCGTGACGGTCGGCCCGGTGTACCAGGGCATGCGCGTGCTCGCGAGCGCGATGTTGTCGCCATCGGGCGCCACGACCGGAATGCACTGCACCTGGGAGATGCCGAGCTGGCCGGCCAGGGTCAGATATTCGGCGGTGATGGCCGCGAAACGGTCCCCGTCGAACCCGATCAGATCCATCTTGTTCACGGCGAGCACGACGTGGCGGACGCCGAGCAGCGACAGGATGTGGCTGTGGCGCCGGGTCTGCGTGATGACGCCCTTGCGCGCGTCGACCAGGACGACGGCGAGGTCGGCGTTGGAGGCGCCGGTCGCCATGTTGCGGGTATATTGCGTGTGTCCCGGCGTGTCGGCGACGATGAAGCGGCGCAGCTTCGTTGCGAAGAACCGGTAGGCGACGTCGATGGTGATGCCCTGCTCGCGCTCGGCCTGCAAGCCGTCCACCAGCAGCGCGAAATCGAGATCGCCGCCGGTGGTGCCTGAGGTCTTGCTCTCCGAGGCCAGCGCGTCGAGCTGGTCGTCGAGCAGCGTCTTGGAATCGTAGAGCAGGCGACCGACCAGCGTGCTCTTGCCGTCGTCGACGCTGCCGCAGGTGACGAAACGCAACGTCGGGCGATCGTCCCGGTCCAGCCGTGGCGCATCGGACGCGGCGATGGTGGGGGCCTCGTGATAGGACATCAGAAGTAACCTTCCGCCTTCTTGCGCTCCATCGACGCGGGGCTGTCGCGGTCGATCATGCGTCCCTGCCGCTCGGAGGTGCGCGAGGCCATCATCTCGCGGACGATCTCCGGCAGTGTTGCCGCCGTCGAGATCGTGGCGCCGCTGAGCGGGTAACAGCCGAGGGTGCGAAACCTGACGGAGCGCCAGCGCGGCTCTTCACCTGAAAGCAGCGGCATGCGGTCGTCGTCGACCATGATCAGCGTGCCGTCGCGCTCGACCACCGGGCGCTTTGCCGCCAGATAGAGCGGGACGATCGGGATGTCCTCGAGCAGGATGTAGTCCCAGACGTCGAGCTCGGTCCAGTTCGACAGCGGAAACACCCGCATGCTTTCGCCGGGCGCGAGCATCGTGTTGTACAGGCTCCACAGCTCCGGCCGCTGGTTCTTCGGATCCCAGCGATGCGCCGCGCTCCGATGTGAGAACACGCGCTCCTTGGCGCGCGACTTCTCCTCGTCGCGCCGCGCGCCGCCGATCGCGGCGTCGAAGCCGTGGAGGTCCAGCGCCTGCCGCAACGCCTGTGTCTTCATCACGTCGGTGTAGCGGGCCGAGCCGTGGGTGAAGGGAGTGATGCCCTGCCCCAATCCGTCGCGGTTGGTGTGGACGATCAGATCGAGGCCGAGCTCGCGGGCGCGGCGGTCGCGAAAGGCGACCATCTCGCGGAATTTCCAGGTCGTGTCGACATGCAGCAGTGGAAACGGCGGCCTGCCGGGATGAAATGCCTTCATCGCCAGATGCAGCAGCACCGATGAATCTTTGCCGATCGAGTAGAGCATCACTGGCTTGCGGAACTCGGCTGCCGTCTCGCGCAGGATGTGAATGCTTTCTGCTTCGAGGCGTTGAAGATGGCTGGTGGCACCGTGGCGCAGGGCAGCGCCGTCCGGCGCGGCGCGTGTCACGGTCGCCACCGTTGTGGGCGCGGTCTGCCCGGTCATGCGGCGGTGCCCAGGCAATCGCCGAACAGGCGCGCGGCGGTAGCGGTATCCAGCGAGAGGTCGCGGATGCAGGCGTCGACCGAAGCGCGATAGACGTCATTGACGCCGCAACACTCAAGGGCGTCCAGCATCGGCTGGCTCAGCGAGGACGTCGCGCGGCGTTGGTAGCGGTAGGCTGTATCGGAGGTATGCAGATTGGGGACGTCGTAAATAATCGCCTCGCTGGGCCATATAACTCGTGCGTTGTCCGCTTGGTCCGGTCCTTTCTCCCGCCAGCACGTCACCGCCTTTTCGGCAAAGCTGTTCGAAAGACCGAGCCGATCGAAGAGGATGCGCACCGACGATACGGGCTCCTTGCTCACTTCATACACGTAACGAGTGACCGGAATGCCGTGTCGCCCGGCATAAGTCTCCACCCGCACGGCGTTGAGCGCGGCGGCAACGTAATTGTGGACCAGCGTTTTTTCAGAAGCGCGGTCCGACCATTTTTCGATCCACGACGCCAGTGAACTTGCCGGTTCGCGATCGAGCATGATGCAATGGAGCCGGTGTCGTGGATAGCCCGCATCAATCAATATCCGTAGGGGATTGAACAGACTTTCCGCGAGCACATAGGGGCCCATCGTCTCCTTGCTGAAGATATTCGGGCTATTGCTTGCCGATGGCACGATCCAAGGTGTCAATGAGTTGCCCACCATTGCATCGCGCAGGATGGCCTTCACCGGCTGGTAGTATGAGGGCATTCCCATCGTGCCAAACAGGTTGGTCAGCGCCGTCGACCCGACGCGGCATTTTCCCCATGCAAAATGCAGCATCGGAAAATCCTGCGCCGGCCGCTGCCGAAAACTTGCGGAAAGGCACTCGGTGACTTCCCGCATCAAAGTCTCGAGACTGACTGTTCTGGTTTGGAATTTGCCAACGGGCGAGAGCGGCATGACGTCGAGCGAGCAGTGCTGCTGGCGTATCAGATCGGCCATTCGTTGCAGGGAATCGGCGAAGACCTGTTTGTTGTTCATGTCGGGGCTCCCTGGAACAGATACCGCCGGCGACGACGATCGCGCTTTTCAGGCTCGATCTACCTATAGTTGTTTTCCTATTGCCGTCAAACCCGGGACTTACCGGGGTTGCGACGGGCGAGCATCGACGCGACGCTCGCCGCTTCGCCGCAAATCAAATCAGGCCGCTCGCACCGTCTCCAGGAACTTCTCGACCTCGGCTTTCAGGAGTCCGCTCTCGCTGGAGAGCGAGCGCGCCGATGACAGCACCTGTCCGGACGCAGCGCCGGTGGCGCTGGCGCCCTGGCTGACCTGAGCGATCTTGTCCGCAACTTCGACGGTTCCCTTCGCCGCCTCGTTGACATTGCGCGCAATCTCGGCCGTCGCAGCACCCTGCTCTTCAATGGTTGCAGCGATGGTCGTCGAGATGTCCGAGATCCTGGCGATGGTGGCGCTGATCTCCTTGATCGCACCAACGGAGTCTTCCGTCGCGCTCTGCATGCCGGCGATCTGCGCGCCGATTTCCTCCGTGGCCTTCGCGGTTTGTGCCGCGAGGGCCTTGACCTCGCTCGCGACCACGGCGAAGCCGCGGCCGGACTCGCCGGCGCGAGCCGCCTCGATTGTGGCGTTCAGCGCCAGCAGGTTGGTCTGCTCCGCAATCGCGGTGATCAACTTGACGACGTCGCCGATCCGGCCCGCAGCCTTGAGCAATTCGTTGATCTGCGCGTCGGTGCGCTCGGCCTGCCTCACCGCTTCGCCGGCGATGCGGCTGGAATCGTGCACCTGCCGGCCGATCTCGACCACCGACGTGCTCATCTCTTCTGCGGCGGAAGCCACAGCGCCGACATTGGCGGAGGCCTCTTCGGAAGCTGCGGCCACCATCCCGGAGAGTTGCTGCGTCTCCTCTGCCGTCCCCGACAGCGTGCCGGCGGCGGATTCGAGTTGCTTGGAGGCTGACGATACCGAGTTGATGATGCTCCCGACCGCGGCTTCGAACGCACCGGCGAGCTTCATCATCTCATCCTTGCGCCGGGCGGCGGCTGCGGCCTCCAGATCCTTCTGCTCGGCTTCCATCTGCTCGATGCGGATCAGATTGTCCTTGAAGGTACGGGCCGCACGGGCGTTGTCGCCAATTTCGTCGCCACGGGTCGTGAAGGGAATCTCGATGGCCTTGTTGCCGTCGGCGAGCAGCAGCAGGACGCCGCCGATACGCCGGATCGGTCGGGCGATGTTCAAGACCGCGAAGACCGCGGAACCGATCAGCGTCAACATGACGGCGACGCCGATCATGAGCGCGAAATTGGCGGTAGAATCCAATTCCTCCAGCACCTGGCTCTTACGCTTGGCCGCGTAGTCGTTGGCGATGTCCACCCCTTTGTCGATGGCAGCGTTGACTTGCGCAGCCGCCGGGAACGTACGCTCGTTGACAACGCGGGCCTTCGCCGCTTCCGCCTCGGTCCCTCCGTTGGCGCCAATGACGCGCTTTTGCGCCTCCGCAAGCTCGATAGCGCTGGTCAGATAGGCATCCACTGCTTGCCGGGCCGCCTGATAGGCATCCTTTGTAAACTGTTGTTTGGCCCGATCGTGCGCGGCATCAATCTCCGTGTCGGCTTTGGTCACGTTGGCGCGGAGAACCTGAAGGAGCTCATCGATTCTCGCGACTGACTGCGCGGACGCGATCTCAAGAGCGGTTGTCTGCGCCCGCGCTATCGCTGTCTGCGCCGACTGCGCATTGCCCTTGTTGAGATAGTTGAGAATCAACAATCCGTTGGATGCGACAATCGACCGATTGCCCAGCGCCTGATTGACCAGCATGCCACCGACCAGCAGGATGCTGATCACTGAGACGATACCCAGCTTTGTACCGATACGAAATTTGAAGGATGCCATCGTGAACCCCCGTCCCAGCAAATACCCTCGGCAGTTGGCAACCAAAAATTGAAATTCGCGTAAACGAGTTGCAGTTTTATGCAAAGTAGGCACGGAAGAGTATTACATCTGGTGGTAGAATTACGGGGTCGCGCTCTTTCAGCCAGCCGTGATCGCCCGAAACGAGGCTGGTGACGGCGATGACAGCGTCGTTCCGCGCGTGGATGCGCCGCAAACAGCAAGCCGCGCGGCATCAATTCCGTCAGCGGCCCACGACCATTTGTGGTGGCGAGCGAAACGTGGCTGTAGAGATCGCAATGTCTTCGTTCAGCGTGGGAATACAGTCATACAATACGAAGCCGCCGATTGATTCGGCCCGGTTGGTGACGTGAATCGCGCATTCGCCTCCTCTAAGGGTGGTCGCGGCCGTGATATCCGGCTGCGCGGCAAACCATCGGAGATGGCGTCCAAGATCGTGGTCGCCCCCATATTCGCAGCACCCGTTTGGCGAACTTCTGATCCGCCACTTTCTAAGTTCCGCTCCACGCCGGGGGCCATTCCGACGGCGGGATGAATCGACTTAGGAGCATAGGCAGCGAATGTCGTTGACACATCTTAAGATAGCAATAGCCTATGAACGGGCGAAAGAATCTCGAGCGGAGCCGGACGACCAGTTCCAGACGCCGCGCCCCCGAGCTGCTCACACGATTGAAACTTTATGATTTGAGTCGCCGGTACTGATCTTCCCGCCGGCAACGTCGTGAGAATTTCGGCTTAGCGTCTGTCTCCGAGACGATGCTAACGCCCGAACTGAAAGTGAAATCAACCATAGCACCCGGACTTCCGCCGATGTCGACAGCCACGAAACCTGCCCATTCCTTTCACAACCCGCTGTTCTCCAGTATTACGCATGTCAGACTGCTCGCACGAGTCGATCGCACCATGGCCGTCGCACGCGCTATCGAACGGCTCATCCGACCCGGGATGCGCGTGCTCGACGCCGGCTGTGGCACCGGGCTCATGTCGTTCCTCGCTGCGAAGGCGGGCGCTTCTGAGGTCGTTGCGATCGATCGCGAGAACGTGGAGCTCGCGCGCGCCCTAGCCGAGGAGAATGGTCTTTCAAACAAGATCCGCTTCGTCGAAGGCGACCTCACAACCCAGTCGCGCGACACGCTCAATGGTGGCTTCGATGCCATCATCGCCTTCGTCTATACGAATCATCTCGTTGTCGACGAGGCTCGCTCAACGCTTGTTTACGCTTTGCGCGAGCAATTCGGTCAGCCGAATTGCATCATCATACCGGACCGGGTTCGCTATTCCGGTGTTGCTTGTGAATGGCCCGGTATCGACGCCGGTACCGAACTAGATGATCTGCACCGCACCATTTCCGATATGGAAAAGCGGTATCAGCTTAGCTTGACGACGCTGTTCGAGACGGCACGCACGGAGTTACAACACACGATGGCGCGCCCGCGCATCAGCGCTGACTACGAATGGTCTCCATCGTGGGGGAGTGGAGGTTACCGCTATCTGCGCGGCGCATTCCGCAAACTGAGCAGAGAAAGCCAGGTTGCCGACATCAACTACGGTGCTGAGACGCAAACGACACCTTATCCAGGCGAGTTGAGCCTGGACCTTGTCGCGCCGGGCTCATGCAATGCCATCCTTTGGACACAAGAACTCTGGTCCGACAGCCACCTGCTATGGACGGCAGAGCATATGAGCACTCTAGCCACGGCCGTCACCCTCGAAGCTAGCGATCGGCTCGTGGTAAAGCTCGATGCAGCTTGGCGTAAGACCAACTCGATCGGAGATGCAGCGCGCGTAGAGCGGGTGAGTTAATCGACAACGGGAGCATTGCGGCTGCCTTATCCGTCGCGCTTGGAATAGCCTCTCTGCCTAGGTGGACTTTACGACCGGTCACGATTCGGACGAGGCGCGCGTCCTACTGTGCCTTGCCGCCATCCCCGACTCAGCCCTAGCGTGAGCTGATGCGTTTCCAGGATCGCCCCAATGCCTATCGGCCGCGGTTCGGCGGCTCGCCGTTTGGCCGCCGCTTCTCCGGACTGTTGCCGTGGATGTTCGTGGTCGGGGTCGTCGTTGCGGTCGTGCTCACCTTTCGGCACGGGACGAACTGGCCGGCTCGGCAGCCCGCTAACGAGCGCTCGCAGGATGCCGAGATCGTCCTAGAGCACGCGAACAATCCCGACAGCCGCCTGCCGGTCGATGTCGTTCGCACCATCGACGGCGACACCTTTCTCGCACGCATTCATCAGCAGGGCGGCCGCGACCTCGTCGCGCGGGTTCGCCTGCGCGGCATCGATGCGCCCGAGATGAAGGCGTCCTGTCAGGACGAGCTCGACAAGGCCGAAGCTGCCACCGAGGCGCTGCGCAACCTGCTCGGCCAGGGTGGCGTCACGATCTACAATCTCGGCTCGGAAAAATACGGGCGCGTTCTCGCCGACGTCGCAACGAAACGGACTGCCGACGTTTCGGCGGCCATGCTCGCGGGCGGTTATGCGCGCAGCTACGCTGGCGGTCATCGCGCCGGGTGGTGCGCGCGCGGCTGGCGCTTCTGGTAACGAAAAAGCGGCGTCTGATGACGCGGCTTTTTCAATCGCAGTTCTGGTCGCGACGATCAGCGCGTCACGACGACCTTGGTTCCGACCGAGACGCGGCTGTAGAGATCGGTGATGTCGTCGTTGAGCATGCGGATGCAGCCATAGGAGACGAAGCCGCCGACCGAGCCAGGCACGTTGGTGCCATGGATGGCATATTCGCCGCCGGCCAGCGTCATCGCCGCAACGCCCATCGGGTTGCGCGGCGAGCCGCCCGGAATGACGTCGGGAAGCTGCGGCTTGTCGCGCTTCACCTCGGCGGGCGGCGACCAGGCCGGATTGCGATACTTGCCGTCGATGCGGGTGGTGCCGGCCCACTGCTTGCCTGATTTACCGACGCCGACCGGATAGCGCACGGCGTGGCCGTCATCGAGGATCAGATAAAGCCGCCGCTCGTTGGTTTTGACCACGATGGTGCCCGGCGAATAGTCGGCCATGTGTGCGCCGACCATTTCCGGCCGCGCTTCGGCTGCCGTCGACATCAAGGCCCCTGCCGCGACGGTGGCGGCGAGCGCCAGTGCAATCTTCATCGACATCAATTTTCCCCTCAGCCCCGAACGGATCGTCCAAATTCACGCGAAACCGGCAATCGCCCGCGCGCCCGGACATTCTTAACCGCGCCTGTTAACCGGTTGGTTTCCACGCGCGGCTGCCAAGGCGAGCCAGCAGGGGGAGCAAAGGAAATGTTCGAAATAAAGTAAATGACCCGAAAACAACACCCGGCGGGAAAGATGCGGACACGGCCGCTCGGACGCTGACAAGCGCGTGAAGTGTGAACGGGGGTTGTTCTAGGCGATGTTGGCGCGAAAGGCAGTCTCATGTCCCGGACGCGGCGCAGCGCGCAGCGGTGCGACGCAGAGCAGGGATCCAGAACGCCAGAGGGTGCGCCGCGGATGGGTGGGCCCCGGCTTTGCCGCGCACCGCCAAGTGGCGCTGCGCGGCGTCCGGGGCACATGATTGCCTTACGCTGACTTCTTGTTCTGCCGGTTCTTGACGAGGTCATCGACCACGGCGGGATCCGCCAGGGTCGAGGTATCGCCCAGGCTGCCGGGCTCGTCCTCGGCGATCTTGCGCAGGATGCGGCGCATGATCTTGCCGGAACGCGTCTTGGGCAGGCCGGGCGCGAACTGGATCTGGTCGGGCGAAGCGATCGGGCCGATCTCCTTGCGCACCCAGGTGACGAGTTCCTTCCGCAAATCCTCTGTCGGCTCGATCCCGGCCATCAGGGTGACGTAGGCATAGATGCCCTGGCCCTTGATGTCGTGCGGGAAGCCGACGACCGCGGCCTCCGACACTTTCTCATGTGCCACCAGCGCGCTCTCGACTTCCGCAGTGCCCATGCGATGGCCGGAGACGTTGATGACGTCATCGACGCGGCCGGTGATCCAGTAATAGCCGTCGGCATCGCGGCGGCAGCCGTCGCCGGTGAAGTACTTGCCCTTGTAGGTCGAGAAATAGGTCTGCTCGAAGCGGGCGTGATCGCCATAGACGGTGCGCATCTGGCCCGGCCAGGACCGTGTGAGACAGAGATTGCCTGTGGTCTCACCCTCCAGCACCTTGCCGTCGGCATCGACGATCTCGGGCGCGACGCCGAAGAACGGCTGCGTCGCCGAGCCGGGCTTCAGCCTGGTCGCGCCGGGCAGCGGCGTGATCAGGATGCCGCCGGTCTCGGTCTGCCACCACGTGTCGACGATCGGGCAGCGATCGTCGCCGACGACGCGGTGGTACCATTCCCAGGCTTCCGGATTGATGGGCTCGCCGACCGAGCCGAGCAGGCGCAGCGAAGCGCGCGAGGTCTTCTTCACCGGCTCGTCGCCGCCTTGCATCAGCGCGCGGATCGCGGTCGGGGCGGTGTAGAAGATGTTGACCTTGTGCTTGTCGATGACGTTCCAGAACCTGGAATTGTCAGGATAATTCGGCACGCCTTCGAACATCAGCGTGGTCGCGCCGTTGGCGAGCGGCCCATAGAGAATGTAGCTGTGGCCGGTGACCCAGCCGACGTCCGCGGTGCACCAATAGATGTCGCCGTCGTGATAGTCGAAGACGTATTGGTGCGTCATCGAGGCGAACACGAGATAGCCGCCCGAGGTGTGCAGCACGCCCTTGGGCTGGCCGGTCGAGCCCGACGTATAGAGGATGAACAGCGGATCCTCGGCATGCATGTGCTCGACCGGGCATTCGGTCGTCACCATCGCCGCCGCCTCGTGGTACCAGAGGTCGCGCGTCGGGTTCATGTCGATCTTGCCACCAGTGCGCTTGACCACGACGACCCAGTCGACGCCGTCGGCCTTGGCGAGCGCCGCGTCGACATTGGCCTTCAGCGGCACCTTCTTGCCGCCGCGCAGGCCCTCATCCGCGGTGATGATCACCTTGGATTTGCAGTCGTTGATGCGCTGGGCGAGTGAATCCGGCGAGAAGCCGGCGAACACCACGGAGTGGATCGCGCCGATCCGCGCGCAGGCCAGCATCGCGTAGGCGGCTTCCGGAATCATCGGCAGATAGATGGTGACGCGATCGCCCTTCTTGACGTTGCGGGTGCGCAGGATGTTGGCCATCCGGCAGACCTCGTCGTGCAGCTCCTTGTAGGTGATGTGCTTGGACTGCGAGGGATCGTCGCCCTCCCAGATGATCGCGGTCTGGTTGCCGCGCTTGTGAAGATGGCGGTCGATGCAATTATGGGCGACGTTGAGGATGCCGTCCTCGAACCATTTGATCGAGATGTTGCCGGGCGCGAAGGAGACGTTCTCGATTTTGGTCGGCGCGTGCATCCAGTCGATGCGCTTGGCCTGCTCGGCCCAGAAACCATTCGGGTCCGCGATCGAGCGGGCGTACATGTCCTTGTACTTGGCCTGGTCGACCCAGGCGCGCTTGGCCCATTCCGCGGGTACGTCGTAGATCTTCTCGGACATAATTCCCTCCACATACGGCAAGCCAAACGCTGGCGACGCGCAAGCCGACCTTGATCGTTGAACGATTATGCGTCGGGCTAACCGGCCCCGACAAGGATCGCAAGCTGGACCTTCGGCGGGCTGCCGACCATGCGGAGGATCAAGGTGCAAAGGCTGGCTGTCGAAAATCTGAAACGAGCCGGAAGAGGGCCTTCGGCTCTTTACCCAGATCATCGGAACAGGGCGGTGCAGGGCGCCTATGCGGCTCAAGAGGTATTTAGAAACCTCTTTTCACTGATTCGGGACTCGCAATGCGGTTCGGAACACCCTAAGTGGCTAATCCGGGTCCGCCAGAGACCTGCCGGGCGATGCTCGGAACAAAATTCATAACAGCGGCATTGAACGGTAACAGACAGGGCCAAGGCATAAGACTATGATGGATCAGCAGAATCTCGGGACGATGCGGCCCGCTTCGGCCGATCCCGCTGCCATTGCGCTGGCCAAGGCCCTGGGACAATGGCCGAAACCATCAGGTTCCACCCGTCCCAGCCCCAAGAAAGTGTTCGACTCGGCGTCCCCGGCGGCGGTCGAAGCGCTTGCCAAGGAGCTGGGCCTGCGGCTCGGCGACCAGAACGAGCTGACCATCCGCCGCATCAAGCGCGGCAAGGGCTATTCCTTCGTCCGTCCCAACGGCGCGCATATTCGCGACGCCCGCACCATCCGCCGCCTGCATGCGATGGCGGTGCCGCCGGCCTATCGCGAGGTGCGCTACTCGGCCGATCCGAGCTCGCATCTTCAGGCGGTGGGTCGCGATGCCGCGGGCCGGCTGCAATATCGCTATCACGCCGATTGGGAGAAGGTCCGCGAGCACCGCAAGGCGCATCGCCTGGAAAAGCTCGTCGGCGCGCTGCCGAAGATCCGGCGCAAGGTCTCGGCGTTCCTGTCGGGTGACGAGCCGACGCGCGAGTTCGCGCTCTCGGCAGTGATCGAACTGATCGCCCGCACTGCGATTCGTCCCGGCAATGAATCCTATGCCCGCCTCAACGGCACCCGCGGCGCGACCACGCTCTTGAAGTCGAACGTGACGCTGGAAGACGATTGCTTCGTGCTGACCTTCAAGGCCAAGGGCGGCAAGGCGGTGCGGAAAGAGTGCGATGCCGCCAAGCTGGTGCGCGCCATCGGCATTTTGCAGAGCGTCCCGGGAAAACGCATGTTCCAGTACCGCGATGCCTACGGCATCGTGCGCGCGGTCAGCACCACGCAGGTCAATGCGTTCCTGCGCGAGATCGCCGGCATCAAGATTTCGCTGAAGGATTTTCGCACGCTGATGGCCTCGGCCGTCGTGGTGGAATCGCTGTCGCGGATCACGCCGGCGACCAGCCAGCGTGGCCGCAAGAAGCAGGTGCTGGACGCGATCCGCGCCGCGGCTGACAAGCTCTCCAACACGCCGGCGATCTGCCGCAAGAGCTACGTCCACGACACCATCGTCACCGCCTTCGAGGAGGGCATTTTGGAGCGCTTTGCCGCGACGATGAAGGGCCAGCGCTCGCAGGCAAGACGCGAGCAGCTGCTGGCGCAGGTGGTGGCGACCGCGGCGGTCTAACGGGCGGTGCTGTAGGGTGGGCAAAGGCGCACTTGCGCTGTGCCCAACGATTTCTCTCGATCACCAAGAATGCGTGGGCACGCTTCGCTTTGCCCGCCCTACGATAGCTCGTCCACAGCAGCTACACCCCGCCCATCTTGCAGACGAGCTTCCACTCTTCGGCCGTCACCGGCTGCACCGACAGGCGCGAATATTTCACCAGCGCCATCTCGGCGAGCTTCTTCTCGGCCTTGATCGCGGCCATCGTCACCGGGGTCTTCAAGGGCTTGTCGGCCTTGATATCGACGCAGACGAATTTTTCGGTCTTGTCGGTCGGATCCGGGTAGGCCTCCTTGATGATTTCCGCGATGCCGACGATCTCCTTGCCCTCGTTGGAATGATAGAAGAACGCCTTGTCGCCCTTCTTCATGTTCACGAGGTTCTGGCGCGCGGTGTAATTGCGCACGCCGGTCCAGGCCTCGCCCTTGGCGCCCTTCGCGACCTGCTGGTCCCAGGACCACACCGACGGCTCGGATTTCACCAGCCAGTACGCCATGTCTATTCCTCTGCCTTGAAGGGGCGGGTCAACAACCCCGAAATCGCGGCGTCGATCGTGCTCCTGCCGCTCAGGATCGACGCGACGGCTTCTGATACAGGCATCTCGACGTTTTGCGAAGCGGCGAGCTCGATCAGCACCGGCGCGGTGGATTCGCCTTCGGCGAGCTTGCCGGCCGGCCGCGGCTCGCCGCGTCCGAGCGCCAGCCCAAGGGCAAAGTTGCGCGACTGCGGGCTCGAACAGGTCAGGATCAAATCGCCGAGGCCGGACAGGCCGGTGAGCGTCTCGCTGCGCGCGCCGAGCGCGCGACCCAGACGGCTCAGCTCGGCAAAGCCGCGCGTCGTCAGCGCGGCCTGGGCGGAGGCGCCGAGCTTGCGTCCGACCGAGATGCCGACTGCAATCGCCAGCACGTTCTTGGCCGCCCCGCCGATCTCGACGCCGCGCACGTCAGTGGTGTGGTAGGGCCGGAAGGTGGCCGAGCCCAGCGCCTGCACCAATGCGCTTGCCAGCGCCTCGTCCTTTGCCGCCAGCGTCACCGCCGTCGGCAGGCCGCGCGCGACGTCGTCGGCAAAGCTCGGGCCGGACAGGATCGCAGGGATCGCGTGGGGCGCGGCTTCCGCGATGATTTCGGTCATGAATCTGTGGGTGCCGTGCTCGACGCCCTTGGCGCAGGCGATGATCGGCACGGCGGCCGTCGCGTGCGTGGCCACAATGTTGACGACGCCGCGCAGATGCTGTGCCGGGGTTGCGATCAGCAGCATCTCCGCGCGCGACGCCTCCGCAAGATCGCTCGTCACGAGGATGTCGGGCGCGAGACGCACGCCCGGCAGCCGCGGATTGTCGCGGGTCGAGGCAATGCGCGCGGCATGGTCGGCATTGCGTGCCCATAGCATCACGCTTCGCCCGGCGCGCGCGGCCACCGTCGCCAGCGCGGTGCCCCACGCGCCGGCGCCGATCACCGCGACGGAGCGGAACGCGGTCATGGTCAGTACCCCGCCCGCGTCTTGCCGTAGCCATCAGGCGCAGTGGCGTTGGCATCGAGCAGCCAGCGCGCGCGCGGCTGCGCCTCCATCGTGTCGGTGATGCCGAGCGCGAGGCGTTCGGCGCCGGCCCATGCGATCATCGCGCCATTGTCGGTGCAGAGCGCGGGCGGCGGCATGATCAACTGCGTCCCGGCTTGCCGGGCAACATCATGCAGTGCGCCGCGGATCGCCTGGTTGGCCGCGACGCCGCCAGCGGCGACCAGCGCGCGCGGCGCGCCGAACTTTTCGCGGAACAGCTTGAGGCCAACGCGAAGCCGGTCGGCCGTGGAATCCAGCACAGCGGCCTGAAAACTTGCACAGAGATCGCTGACGTCCTGCGGCGTGATTTCGGGAAGGCGGCTCGCTTCGGTGCGGACGGCCGTCTTCAACCCTGACAGCGAGAAATTGGCGTCGGGACGCCCCTGCATCGGTCGCGGGAACGCAAAGCGCGTGGCATCGCCATTCGCCGCCGCGCGCTCGACCTGCGGGCCGCCCGGATAAGGCAGGCCCAGCATCTTCGCGACCTTGTCGAAGGCCTCGCCGATCGCATCGTCGACGGTGGTGCCGAGCCGCACATATTGTCCAACGCCGGTGACTGCGACGATCTGGGTGTGGCCGCCGGAGGCGAGGAACAGACAATAGGGAAATTCGAGTTGGTCCGTCAGGCGCGGCGTCAGCGCATGCGCCTCGAGATGGTTGACCGCGACCAGCGGCGTGTCATGCACCATCGCGATCGCCTTTGCGGTCGTGAGCCCGACGATGACGCCGCCGATCAAGCCCGGTCCGGCCGCCGCCGCGACACCGTCGAGCTGGGCGAAGCCGATGCCGGCCTCGCTCATGGCGCGCTCGATGATGCCGTCGAGCAGGTCGACATGGGCGCGCGCGGCGATCTCGGGCACGACACCGCCGAAGCGGGCATGCTCCTCCACTTGCGAGCGCACGATATTCGACAGAATCTGGCCGCTCCCGTCGGGCGCGCGCTCGATCACGGCCGCCGCGGTCTCGTCGCAGGTGGTCTCGATGCCCAATACCAGCATTGGCGAATTGTTATCCAATTTGCGCCCTTGCGCTCATTCACAAAGCGGAGTTCTGCTACGCGGTAGCATTCCGGGGACGGCTTGCGCAATCGTCACGCGCCGTCTCCCCCGAATGAGTCTTCGCCACGCGGTCCGGGAACACAGGCAATGTCCATTCTTGTCACACGGCCGCATCCCGACAACGAGGCGACGGCGAAAAATCTGCGCGCGCGTGGGCATGTGGCGCTGCTTGCGCCGGCGCTCAAGTTCGAGCCCCTTCCTTTCCATGACGAGAGCGAGGCGGGCTATGGCGCCATTATCGTCACGTCGGCCAATGCGATCCGCGCCGTCGCGCCACAATTGCGGAACCTCGGCCTCTTGGAGCTGCCATTGTTCGCGGTCGGCGAGCACACGGCTGCCGTGGCGCGCGATGTCGGCTTCACGGAATTGATCGTCGCCGGCGGCGATGCCGCGTCCTTGCGCGATACGGTGATGCAGGGTGCGCGCGACAAGGTTCTGAAGAAGAAAACCGCGCTGCTTTATCTTGCGGGCGCGGATCCGTCGCGGGATCTCGGCGGCGAGCTTGGCGCGGAAGGCTTCAACGTGGTGACGCAAACCACGTATCGGATGACCCCGGTCAAGAGTCTTCCGCGTGATGTCTGCGAAGGCTTTGCCGCGCATGGCATCGAGGCGGTGCTGCACTACTCCCGGCGCAGCGCACGCGCGTTCCTGGATGCGGCACGGGGGGAAGGTGTCGAGATCTCGGCGCTGGCGATCCCGCAATGTTGCCTGTCCGAGACGGTCGCTTCCGTGTTGCGCGATGCTGGCGCGTCGCAGGTTCTGGTGGCCGCGCGGCCGGACGAAAATGCCCTGTTCGACGCCTTGGAGCGTGCTTTGCGCACCCGTTTGGCGTAAGAGGACGGGCCGAATCCGACGCGATCGGGCTCGTCTCTGGTATGCAAGTGTGAGGAACCGTCACGATGGCCGACGACAAGCCTGAAGACGCAGGCAAGCCTGAAGACGCTAAAATGCCCCCCGAGTCGGGCCGTGCCAAGCGCACCCCGCCGACCATCGAGCTCGAGGCAACCGAAGTCTCCACTCAACCACAGGATCCGGCGGGCGAGCCGGCCGTAGAGCCTTCCACCGAGCAAGCAAATTCGGAACAGGACGGTGCCGGCGACGCCGAGGTCGAGACGGCCAAGGTCGAAACGGCAAACGCTGAGCCGGAGCCCAGCGAGCCGCGAGCCGCTGCCGCATCGGCCCCGATTTCGCCCTGGGTCATTGCGCCGTTTTCCGGCGCCGTCGCAGCTGCGGTCGTGATCGCGGTCGGCTGGGCGCTGGGCTGGCCCGCGGTGCAGGCGCCGCCGGCCGCGCCGCAAGTGACCAGCGCCACGGTTGATGCGCTGAGCGGCCGCGTTGCCGCGGTCGAAGCCAAAGCGGGCAAGCCGGCCGCCGATCCGGCAATGGTTGCGCGGCTCGACGCGCTGGAAAAATCCGTCGGCACGCTGCGCAGCGACATCGCCAATCTGCGTGCGCAATCCGACAAGACGGCGAGCGCATTGAACGATGCGAAATCCGCGCCGCGGGATGCGGCGGCCGCGTCCAGTCTCGCCGCCCTCAACGACCGCATCTCCCAGCTCGAGCGCGCCAGCACGACCGCGCGCGCCGAGCTCGCGCAGCAGGGTGAAAAGATCGCCGATGCCAAGACGATGGACGACAAGCCGCTGCGCGTTGTGGTCGCCGCCACCCTGCTCGACGTCGCCGTTCGCCACAACGATCCCTACGAGGCGCAGCTCAATGCTGCGCGGTCGTTCGCAGCCAAGCCCGAGCTGTTGAAGCCGCTCGATGCGTTTGCCGCCTCGGGCATCCCGACGCCTGTTGCGCTGAGCCGCGAGCTTCTGAGCATCGTGTCGAAGCTCTCGCCGCCGGCAGAAGCTCCGGCCGCGGGGGCCGGCATCGTCGAGCGCCTTCAGGCGGGAGCATCGAAGCTCGTCCGCATCGAGCGCACCGATGGGGTCGGCAACGACCGCGGCGCCATCGTCGCACGCGTCACCGCCGCAGCGCTGCGCAATGATTTCGTCGAGGCCCGCCGCGAGCTGAAGACGCTGCCGGAGGCGGATCGTGCCCCGGCGCAGGCATGGCTGGACAAGGCCGATGCCCGCGATGCCGCGCTCGCGGCCTCCCGCAAATTCGCCGATGACGCCCTGGCAAATCTCGCCAAGCCTGCCCAGTAAGCCTCGATAAGATTCGCGCAACAATCCGCGCGTATAGGGATCGCCATGCTTCGCATCGTCCTCTTCCTCGTCCTGATTGCACTCGCAGGCGCCGGCGCGGCCTGGGTGGCCGATCAGCCCGGCGATGTCGTGCTGACCTGGGGCGGCTTCCGCGCCTCGCCGAGCATTCCGGTGTTCGTGCTCTGCCTCGGCATCTTCGCCGTTCTGGTCGTGCTGCTCTGGAGCATTCTGGCCATGATCTGGCGGACGCCCGGGCGCATGCGCCGCCGCCGTCACGAGAAGCGCCAGGCGCGCGGCCGCCACGCCATCACCCATGGCTTGCTCGCGATCGGCCATGGCGACACCGCGCTCGCCCGCCGTCACGCCGAGGCGGCGCGGCGGCATGCGCCCCATGATCCGCTCGCGCTGCTCTTGCATGCGCAATCGGCGCAGCTCGACGGTAACAGAGACGAGGCGCAGCGCGCCTTCCGCGCCATGGCCGAGCGCGAGGATACGCGGCTGCTCGGCTTGCGCGGCCTGTTCATCGAGGCGCAGCGCGCCGATGATGCGGTCGGTGCCGTGATGATCGCGGAGGAGGCGATCAAGCTGTCGCCGTCCTCGACCTGGGCCTCGCATGCGGTGCTCGGCTTCCGCTGCGCGCGCGGCGACTGGAGCGGTGCGCTCGCGATCCTGGATTCGAACCTGCGCGCGGGGCTGATCGACAAGCAGGCCTACCGCCGGCAGCGCGGCGTGCTGCTGACGGCGCGCGCGCTGGAATTGGAGACGATGGACCGCGACGTCGCGCGCGAGAGCGTGATGGAAGCCGTCAAGCTTGCGCCGACCCTGGTGCCGGCCGCCGTGCTGGCCGCGAAATTCGAGAGCGAGGCGCATCAGGTGCGACGCGCGATGAAGCTGGTCGAAGCCGCCTGGCTCGCCAATCCGCACCCCGATCTCGCCGATGCCTATGCGCATGTGAAGCTCGGCGATGCCGCGCGGCAGCGCCTGCAGCGGATCGAAACGCTCGCGGCGAAGACGCCGGCGGACAGGCCGGGTCATGTCGAAGGACAGCTCGCGATCGCGCGCGCCGCGATCGATGCCTCCGAGTTCGCCCGCGCGCGCGAGGTGCTGGCGCCTTACGTCAACGATCCGACCCAGCGCGTGGCGCTGCTGATGGCCGAGCTCGAGCGCGCCGAACACGGCGACGGCGGCCGGGCCCGCGCCTGGACCTTGCGTGCGGTGCGCGCCCGCCATGACCCCGCCTGGACCGCGGACGGCTATGTCAGCGACCGCTGGCGCCCGGTGTCCCCGGTCACCGGCCGGCTCGACGCCTTCCAGTGGCAGACGCCGGTGGCGAGCCTGCCTTCCGACAAGGGCACGACGATCGAATCCTCGGCCTTCGAGGAAGCCATGCTCGCCGCCCCGCCGCCAAAGCGGGTGACGGCGACCAGCGAGACGCCGGCGGAACCGGTCGAGATCGCGCCCGAGCCCACGCCCGCTCCGGCCGCGCAGGACAATGTGCCCCCGGTGGCCAAGGAAGAGCCCGTGGCGGCGACCACCGAGCCGGTCAAGCCGGCCCCTGAAGCCGCCGAATCACCGCCGGTCGCGGAAACCCCTGTATTCCGGACCCGCGCCGACCTCGGCAGGCCGGCACAGGCGCCGATCCAGACGGTCATCCCGATCGTCCGGGCGCCCGACGATCCTGGAATCGACGACGACGGGCCGAGCGATGAATTTACGGAACAAATCGGCACGCCAAAGGCCCAAGCTGGCGGCTGGCGCGGATTCTGGTCCCGCTGGGGCGCGTGAGGCGCATTTCGGCCCTGTCTTGTCCTTGCCAATTCGGGCCATGCCCGATATCAGGAGCGCGCGTATCGGGACCGGCATGTCCGGACCCCGGCAGGGTTCGCCGCAATAGCTCAGTCGGTAGAGCACGTCATTCGTAATGACGGGGTCGGGGGTTCGAATCCCTCTTGCGGCACCAGCCTTTTCAAATACTTACCGCCCAAGTCCATCTCAGAGCGATTCCGATAGGTACGATAAACGTACGTTCGCGCCTACTCGTGGTGCTGATGCGCGTGATTATTGCGGTGATGGTTTTGATGGTGGTTTTGGCTCTAGTGCTGAGAGCACAGTGGATGTAACCAGTTTCGTTACATCGAGTGCTTTACAGAACCATTTGCTTGCCTAGTGTATGACAACGCGTTGTAGGACGAATCGTCCTAATGCAAAGACAAACGGCCCGAAGGGTTTCCCCAACGAGCCGTTTGCTGGTCCCGTCAGGTGTTACTGACGTGGATCGCCACGGGCGAGCGGAGCCGGATCGGACTTGGCAGTTGACCGGCTCTGCCGCCACGAATGCGAATCGGGCGTGCCGATTCACCCTCAGACTCTCCGGGAGAAAGGTCCCGGTTTCAAGGGATAGCGTCTCGGTTCCCCACGATTTACAGGCAATTCGTGGTGGATACGTCACTTCCGCTCAAAGACTCTTGGCCGCCGCGCCAAACATGAAGTCGCTGGTTTGCCGTCGTTAAGCGTAAATCGGCCGCCCCCGCTCATTCCGCCGTAGTCCCGCGCTTGCTCGGCTGAACTATAGTTCGAAATTCTGTTCCTTCATTTGCTCGCATGCGCCATCAAGTCCCGGAAATAGCGATCCGGCTGTGATGCCCATCATTGCAAGCTCTTGCATGACCTGACTTCTCTCGGTTGTCGGCAAGTCGATGACGCGCAGATAGGTCTTGCTTCGCTGTCGTTCTTCCCAATCCACGAAGTGCTCTATGTCATTCAGATTTGTGATGGACGATAGCGCCTGCTGAGGGATCATCCGGGGATTGTTCAGTGCAAGCGCTTTCAGAAAAGTCAGGTGTGGAGGCGTCAGTGTCAACATCTGAACTCGCGTGTGATCATTTTGCCATTCCTGCAGATCAAAAACGAATACGCGAGCAAATTTTTCAGCGCTCTGATCCGCTTTTCGAACACCTCGAAAAGCAAAGAAGGCTGCAATGTAGGGAGAATGTGTCCAGTCCAGCAGGGGGGTCGGATATCCGTGATGTTGAGCAAGGCTATGAAAAGCTGCATTCTCGACATCATTCTCGATGTAGAAGCGATGAGCGGTCAGGCCGGTTAAATGCCCATGCAGTTGAGGAATGTCGTCCTGCACGAACCTCATTAAATCGTATCGGCCGTGCCGGTGGAACGCGGTCACGAGCTTCCATTTGCTGCTCTGCTGACCCCGGAAAACGAACCGACGCGGTTCCAGCGAAGCCGCAAACTCTCGGAATTGAGGCCAACTTTTGACGTCGGCGATAGGAGCTCGACTGCTTGGGTCCGACGCCGGCAGCCGTAACAGTTGGGCGCTTCCGTTTGTGCCGATGGGAGTTGTCCAAACAAGCTTAAGGTCGTCTCCACTAAAGTCCCAACTTGTCTTCAGGTGTGGACTGAGCGTGACGTTCGGGAAGTTGCCCTTGATCTGATCCCAGTCTTCCATGCGGCCGTTGACGATCGGCTGAACAATCAGATCTAAATCAAACCTGTCGTTCTTATTTGGTGTACGCACCCATGCCACTAGCGAGGGCAGCTGCGGATCATCGGAAAAAGCATATGCGCGCCCTTCCAAGTGATCGCCCCTGTCGTCGAGCTCAACGAGCGCGCGTCCCTTGTTTGTGCCGCTGAAGTTGCCGATCCATTGCCCTGACATAAGTCTACCTCACTCGGCGAACGGCGCCGATCTCACCATATTATATTCATGATGCCGCCGCTGGCGCGCTCCAGCACAAGAGACATCCGGCAATAGACGCCCGCTCGATGAGGCTGACGGTCTCAAAATCGCGCGCAAAATCCAAAGATAATCTAAATCGTTAGCTATGGTGTGGCCCCTTCTTCCGGGACCCGCACCTCAAGCATCCGACCGTCACGACCCGACCCGCGTACGTCAGGCTTGCGTCGCTGCGGGTGTTGCTGAAATCGGAAACGAGCGCGAGCGTGATTTCCATCACATCACCTTGTGCGGCATCCCCCTACTCTCCCCCTCTCGCAAACACGGGGAGATTTCACATGCGCAAGATCATTCTGGTTGCCGCCATGGTTCTCGTCTCGGCCTCTGCACAGGCCGGCGGTGCGCGCAGCCTCTCGCAGGCCACGGCCAATGAACAGGCTGCGCCAGCGGCCGCGCCGACAACTCCAATGACTCAAACGAGCGAAGTCGCGCCTGTCGCTGACGCGCCGACATATGTCGATCGGCCGCCGGCGGTTTCGACCACGGCGCCGGCCGCGGCAACCCCGACCACGTCCGCGCCTGCCGCGACCAAACATTCACCGAAGACGGCGAAGGCCGACAAGCCCCGGCACAAGAAGTGGACCGAAGGCCGCATCATCGCCGAGCTGCATCGTCACGGCATTTATTGGTAAGCGACGCGCCAGATCTCAAAACAAAAATGGCCGGGCTGAGCCCGGCCATCATGCTTTCCGAGAAAGACGCGTTCAGCGCTGCGAGACCGTCTGCACCACGCTGGAGACCGGGCGTCCGTTCGTTGCACCGGCCGCCGGCACCTTCAACTCCTTGAGGATGGCGTCGTCGTATTCGGGCAGCGAATCGAACGTGGTCTTGGCCTTGATCTGCACGACCTTGTAGCCGCCGGCCTTGAGACGGGCGAGCAGCGTCGGCAGTGCTTCGCCGGTGCGCTTCTGGAAGTCGTGCATCAGGATGATGCCCTTGCCGAGCTTGTCGAGCTTGGTCATCACGTTGCTGACGATCTTGTCCGGCGTGTTCTCCTTGCGGAAATCGAAGGAGTCGATGTCGGTCGAGAAGATTCCGAGGTTGCGGGTGCCGAGATAGCTCACCAGCGCCGGGCTCTGCGACAGCTGCGGGAAGCGGAAGAACGGCGACGGATTGGTGCCGAGCGCCCATTTCACCGCGCTGAAGCCCTTCTCGATTTCGTCCTTGGCCTGCTGCTCCGTCATCTTCTTGCCGGCGAGATTGACGTGCGACCAGGTGTGCGTGCCCACGGTGTGGCCCTGTGCGAGAACCTGGCGCAGGATCTCCGGATGCCAGGTGGCGTGCTTTCCGACCGAGAAGAACAGACCCTTGGTGCATTCGTCGGCGAGGGCCTTCAGCACGGCCGGCGTGTTGTGCGGCCAGGGACTGTCGTCGAAGGTCAGCACGACCTCCTTGTCCGCGAGGAAGTCAAACTGCTTGTACTGCTCGAAGCCGAAGCCGGGACCGCCGGTGGTGTCGATTTCGACCACCCGCGAGACGCCCAATGCGTTCGGATTGGTGCAGCTCGTGGTTTGCTGAACCGGGGCCGGTGCGGGCGCCGGGGCCGGAGCGGCGGCAGCAGCGACGGGTTTGCCGGCGATCGCCGCGGTGGTCTCGACGTCATCCCTGGCGGCGAGCTTGGCCTGGGCCGGCAGAGGATCGGCGGCACGGGCAGCTGTTGTCTTGGGGGCGCCCTGGTCGGCGCGTGAGGAATAAAAGTACCAACCTCCGGCGATCACGACCGCCGCAAGGACACTGGCCAGCATCAGGCCCAACGCATTACGCATCGCTACTCTTTCCAAATACGCAACCAAACCAGCGGAATTGCCCGCGCGACGAGCCATTAATGCGAAGGAACAGTTAACGTGACACCAACACGACAGCGGACGCGGAGGAATTTCAGAGGGGTGCGCCAAAGTGACCGATGTCACAGAGGGTGCGTTGCCCGTGACGGTCATCACAGTGGAAACGACTTTCCTGGAGCATGGTCGCTCCCATCAACAACGGGCTCCGCTTACGGCGGTGCCAATGGGAGCTTCAAAATGACCAAGTTCTGCTCTGACAAGTTCTTCTCTGCCAAACTCCGCGACACCAGCCTGGCTCTGGGCTTTGCCGCCCTGGTCTCGATCATCTCCACCACATCGAGCTTCGCCTTCTCGGCCGAAGCGCAGCAGATGTGCACCGGCGATGCCTTCCGCCTGTGCTCCTCGGAAATCCCCAACATCCCGAAGATCACGGCGTGCATGATGAAGCATCGCACGGATCTGAGCGCCGGCTGCCGCGCGGTGATGGACAAGGACCTCGCCAAGGGCGCCTCCCGCAAGGTCGCTGACGTCCAGGACGGCCAGTAAGAGTGTGCTGCAAAGCTCCCGCGTGATGTGCCCCGGCGTCAGGCCGGGGCTCACGGCGACACGAGGCAGACTGTCAACAAAAGCCGTTGCGGCCTGGGGATCGTCGCACTAGCTTCGCCCGCACATCTTTCGGGTATGAGGCATTCCACGCGATGACCAGATTTCTTTGCATTGTTTCGTTGGTTCTGTGCGCATCGGGCGCGTCCGCGCAGCAGCCCGGCCACGATGCCTGCGCGCGCGACGTCACGCGCTTCTGCCGCGCCGTGATGAACAACGGCGACGGTGCCGTGCTCGCCTGCCTGAAGGAGCACCGCGCTCGCCTCAGCAAGGCCTGCGACAAGGTGCTGACCGAGCACGGGCAGTAACTCTCTTCGTCGGGAGACGGCGGAGTTACGTGCTGCTGCCCGCCGCGGTCGCGACCACAGGAAGCACATCGGCGCCGGCGCGGTCCGGCGTCTCATCCTTCCAGCGCACCGAGCCGAACGGCCGCTCCAGCATGCGGCGGATCCGCACCGGCTCGGGGCCGACATGGAAATCGATCGCCTGCTGATGCAGCGCGCGTTCGGACTGGGTCGACCGGTTGCGCTGGCGCAAATAGTCGAACCAGGTCGGGCAGTGATAGCGCTCGGTCCACAATTCCGGATCGGCAATGTCGCGCGCGATCGACCAGCCATAGGCGCCGTTGCGCTGCCGGGAGAGCTGCACGTCCTGCATCACATTGTGGAAGGCGCGCGCATTCTCCTGGGCCACGCGATATTCGA
Organism: Bradyrhizobium campsiandrae; assembly: GCF_014529705.1. Lineage (GTDB taxonomy): Bacteria > Pseudomonadota > Alphaproteobacteria > Rhizobiales > Xanthobacteraceae > Bradyrhizobium > Bradyrhizobium campsiandrae. Next base: position 16,376 of record NZ_JAANIH010000076.1, on the reverse strand, counting down.
TCTCGACCACCAGCGGTCCGCTGCGGCCCGTCAGCGACAGCTTCACCTCGGGGTCGGCCAGCACGTCGGCATCCTCGTTGCGGGCGCCGACCCGCGGCATCGCAAGCCAGAGTCCCAGCAGCGGCGAGACCAGCATCAGGCCGGCGGCCGTGAGCAGCGCGACCTCGACGCCGGCATAGTCGGTGAGATGGCCCCAGCCCCAGGCGCCGATGGCGATGCCGCCCGATATCGAGGCCTGGAATGCGGCAAGCGAGCGGCCGGCGACCCAGCGCGGCGCCGACAGCTGCACGCCGATGTTGAACAGTGCGACGGCGGCCATCCACACCGCGCCGGCCAGCACCAGCGCGGTCGCGGTCAGCACCGGTTCGCTCGAGAGCGCCAGCGCCGCCATCGCGAACGCCATCGAGATCGTGCAGGCGCGGATCGCGGCCTCGCCGCTCATGCGCTTGCGCAGCTCGTGAATGTTGAGCGCGCCGACCACCGCGCCCATGCCGAAGGCGCCGAGCATGATGCCGTAGGTCTGTGCGCCGCCATGCAGGAGGTCGCGCGCGACCAGCGGCATCAGCGCCATCACGGCGCCGCCGATCAAGCCCATCACCAGCGTCCGCAGCAGCACGATCTTGATCGGCGGCGAATTGGTGATGTAGCGGAAGCCCGAGACCATGGCGCGATTGAGCTTCTCCCGCGGCAGGCGCGACGGCTCGACCGAGCGGCGCCAGAGCAGCAGCACCACCAGCAGCGGCAGATAGAGGATCGCGTTGCAGGCGAATGCAGCCACCGCGCCGGCGGCGGCGACGATGACGCCGCCGACCGCGGGGCCGAAGCTCCGCGCGATGTTGTAGCTGATGCCGTTCAGCGCCACCGCCGACGGCAGTGCGTCCGGCGGCACCTGCTCGCTGACGGACGACTGCCAGGCCGGTCCGAACAGCGCATTGCCGCTGCCGACGACGAAGCAGAAGGCGAGCAGCGATTCCGGGGCGATCAGCTGGAGCCCGGCGAGGATCGTGAGCGCGGACGCGCCGGTCAGCGCGATGATCAGTGCGACCAGCGTCACGATGCGCCGGTCGTACATGTCGGCGATGGCGCCCGCGGGCATCGAGATCAGCATGATCGGCAGCATCAGGGCGGTCTGCACCAGCGCCACCTTGTCCGCCGAGGCCGCCATCTGCGTCATCGCCCAGGCCGCGCCCACGCCCTGGATCAGGAGGCCGAGATTGGAGAGCAGGCTGGCGAGCCAGATGCGCCGGAATACGGTGTACCGCAGGGGCGCCGTGATGCCGTCGGCGGAACGTCTCTGGCGCTTGGTCTGCTCGGTCATATCCTCTTCCAACTTGTCTGGCAGAACTGGCTTGAATGATTCCGGCATCTTCAGTGATGCCTGCGAAAGTCCTTCGCTGTCCAGTGGTTAGGCCGCTATAAGCGGTGCAAAGAGGCGGGTTTTACCGGGGAGGAACAGATGACGCTGTCACGACGGACGATCCTGCAAGGTGCGGGTGGCCTCGCTTTCGCAGCCGCGAACTTCCGGATCGAGGCGCTGGCGCAAACGCAGCCGGCAGCCCAGAGCACGGACAAGGGCTCCGAGGCTCCGCCGATCCTGTTCGTCCACGGCAATGGCGACTACGACGCGCTTTGGATGACGACGCTGTGGCGGATGGAATCCAACGGCATCGCGCGCGGCCGCATGATGGCGATCAATTTCACCAATCCCACGGCGCGCACCGACGACACGGTCGAGCAGGCCAACCGCTCCTCGACCGAGGAGCAGCGGCGCGAGCTTGCCGCCGCCATCGCGGACCTGAAGCGCCACACCGGTGCGGCGCGCGTGGCGCTGGTCGGCAATTCGCGCGGCGGCAATTCCATTCGCAACGTCATCAAGAACGGCGGCGGCGCTGATGTCAGTCACGCGGTCCTGTGCGGCACGCCCAATCACGGCGTGTTTGCGCTCGACGATCTGCTCGGCAGCGAGTTCAACGGGCGCGGTCCTTTCCTGCGCGGCTTGAACGACGGCGACAGCGAGGTGACGCCGGGCACGGCTTTCCTCACCCTGCGCAGCGACGGCATGGACAAATATGCGCAGCCCGATGGCCGCTTCATGGGCAAGCCCGGCGTGCCGACCAATGTCACCTTCGAGGGACCGGAGCTGAAGGGCGCGACCAATCTCGTGCTCGGCACGATCGATCATCGCGAGACCGCGTATCACCCGCGTGCGTTCCGCGAGATCTACAAGTTCATCGCCGGCCGCGAGCCCGCGCGCATCGCGATCACGCCGGAGCGGAGCGTCCGCCTCGGCGGCTTGGTCACCGGCGCAGTGGACGGGGTGCCGACCAACCGTCCGGTGGCGGGGGCAGTGGTGGAGGTCCATCACGTCGACCGCGAGAGCGGTGAGCGCAGGGGCGATGTCGTGTGCCGCTTCACCACGGGCGCCGACGGCCGCTGGGGGCCAGCCGAGGTCGATCCCACTTCGCCGCTCGAAATCGTCCTGACCGCGCCGGACGCGCCGATCACGCACTTCTATCGTTCGCCTTTTCCGCGCTCCTCCGACGTCGTGCATCTGCGCGCCGCGCGCCCGTTCATGCCGGCTGACAACGATGCCGGCGCGGTGGTGATCATGTCGCGCCCGCGCGGCTATTTCGGCCTGCCGCGCGACACCGTCCTGTTCGACGGCCAGGAGCCTGCCGACGTCCATTCGGGCGTGCCCACCGATGCGACAGCGACCCTGCGCCTTCCGGCCAGCGACGTCGGGCGTAACGTCGTGGCCCAGTTCAACGAAGAACGAATTGTGGCGCGCGTCTGGCCGGCCTCCGAGAACAGGATTGCGATTGCCGAACTGACTTACTAGCTATTGACCTGCGCGCAGGCCTTGACTGCGACGCGATCTGCGGGAGAGAGCCATGAACATCGCCAGCGTGCGGCGGCCCATCATCCCCCCGACCCCGCCGCGCGCGCCGGACAATCTGTCGTTCTTCGGCCGGCTTGCCGTGATCAGGCAGAACATGATCGCGACCTGGGGGCAGCGCGCCTATGAGGAGGAGATCATCCAGGGCCGCTTCTTCCTGCACAAGAGTTTCATCCTGAACCGGCCCGACGCGATCCGGCACGTCCTGCTCAGCAATTACGAGAACTACACACGGACGCCGGCCGGCATCCGCATGCTGCGCCCGGTGCTGGGTGAGGGTCTGCTGCTCGCCGAAGGCCACGCCTGGACCTTTCAACGGCGCACGCTGTCGCCGGCCTTTACGCCGCGCGCCACCGCCAACCTCGTTCCGCACATGACGGCGGTGCTCGACGAGACCATCGCGAAGCTGGATGCGCGCACCAACGAGCCGGTCGACCTGCGCGAGATCATGCAGCGCATGACGCTGGAGATTGCCGGCCGCACGATGTTCTCGTTCGGCATGGACCGGCACGGCCCGACCTTGCGCAACTTCGTCATGGAATATGGCGAACGGCTCGGCCGGGCCTATTTCCTCGACATGGTGCTGCCGGTGTCGTGGCCGACGCCTATGGACCGGGCCCGTGCCCGCTTCCGCACGCGCTGGACCGAATTCGTCGCGATGCTGATCGCCGAGCGTCGCGCGGCGGGCAAGAAGGACGGCGCCCCGCCGCGCGATCTGTTCGATCTCATGGATGAGGCGCGCGACCCCGACACCGGCAAGGGCTTTTCCGACGCCCAGCTCGTCGACGAGGTCGCGACCATGATCCTGGCGGGTCATGAGACCACCGCCACCGCGCTGTTCTGGGCGCTCTATCTGCTTGCGCTCGATCCCGACACGCAAGAGGAGGTTGCCTCCGAGACGCGTGGCGAGCATCTCGACAGCATCGCCGATATCGACCGGCAGAAATTCACCCGGGCCGTGATCGACGAGACCATGCGGCTCTATCCGCCGGCGTTCCTGATCGCGCGGGCGGCGCGCGACAAGGACAACGTGGCCGGAGCTGCGGTCAGCAAGGGCGACATCATCATGATCGCGCCCTGGCTGCTGCACCGGCACGAGAAGCTGTGGGATCAGCCGAACGCCTTCATTCCCAAACGCTTCATGTCGAAAGAGCCGCCCGACCGCTTCGCCTATTTGCCGTTCGGCGCCGGTCCCCGCGTCTGCATTGGCGCGCCGTTTGCACAGGCCGAATCCGTGCTGGCGCTGGCCCGTTTGATCGGCGCGTTCCGCGTCGAGCTGGCCGACAGAAATCCGGTGATCCCGCATGGTGTCGTCACGACCCAGCCGGATCGCTCACCCTTGTTCAGCATCACGCGTCGGTGACAGGCGATCGCCTGGCCGACGGCGTGATCCAGCAGAGATAGAGTTACGCCATGAGCGACATCCAGGCCCAGTTCTCCGTTCTCAAGCAGACGGCCGATCCTGCCGTCGTCGAGGCCATTGCCGAACTGATCGCCAAGGGCCACGATCGCGATCTCAATCGTGTCAACGCGCTGGATTTTGCCGATCGCACCGGGCTCGATCAGGAAAAGGTCATTTCCGGATTCCTGCATGCCTCGCGGCTCGGCCTGTTCGACATGAGCTGGAACGTGCTGTGTCCCGGCTGCGGCGGGGTTTTGGGCGCACATGCGACGCTGAAATCGTTGAAGCACGAAGACTACAATTGCGCGCTTTGTGCCGCGGGATACGAAGCATCCGTCGATGAGATGGTCGAGGTCGCCTTTACCGTCAGTCCGCGGGTCCGCCGCATCGGCGCCCACGATCCCGACACGCTGCCGATCTGGGAATATGTGCGGCAGATGTTCTGGAGCTCCGGCGTCGACATCAACGAAGAGGCCTTCTCGCGCCTGATCAACGAGGTGACGCTCGAAGCGCTGGAATTGCCTGCCGGCGAAAAGGCCATCCTCTCACTGAACCTGCCCAGCCAGTTCATCATCGTGTTCGAGCCGGTCACCCATTCCGCCCATTTCCTGGACGTTCAGGGCGAGCCGACCAGCGAGCGCCAGCAGCTTTCGATCATGTTCAACAAGCTGGAGGCGCCGACCGGGACCACCGTGGTGCGCCCCGGGCCGTTGCGACTGACACTCGAGAACCAATCGGGCGGTCGCGTGCTGCCCTCGGTCTGGATTGCCGCTGACGCGCTGCACGAGATGATCGGCAAGCGCAAGCCGATCCTGACCGCCAAGAGGATGCTGTCGAACCAGACTTTCCGCGACGTCTTCAAGGCCGACAACCTCAATGTCGATCAGCGGTTGAAGATCACCTCGCTGACGTTCCTGTTCACCGACCTGAAGGGCTCGACCGCGCTCTACGAGCGGGTCGGCGACCTCAGCGCCTTTGATCTGGTGCGCGCGCACTTCCGAGCGCTGCTCGAGATCATCGCCGCCGAGAAGGGCGCCGTCGTCAAGACGATTGGCGATGCGGTGATGGCGACCTTCGTCAGGCCCGAACATGCGATCAGCGCGGGGCTGCGCATGCGCGCGGCCATGGATGAGCTCAACAAGCAGCGCGGCGCCAATGATCTCGTTCTCAAGATCGGCATCCACGAAGGCCCGTGTCTCGCCGTGATGCTGAACGAGCGGCAGGATTATTTCGGCCAGACCGTCAACATCGCTGCACGCGTGCAGAGCCTGTCGACCGCGCAGGAGATCCACATCACCGGTCCAGTTCTGGATGCGCCGGCGGTGGCCGAGATCCTGCAGCGGCGCGAGATCAAGCCGATCCAGAAGCAGGCGGCGCTGCGCGGCATCGCCGACAAGATGGTGGTGTACGAGATACCGTGATGGGTCGATCGGTGGCCGCCACGCTCTCCGTCATTGCGAGCGCAGCGAAGCAATCCAGAATCCCTCCTCGGTGGCAGCCTGGATTGCTTCGCTGCACTCGCAATGACGCTGTGGAGGCAGCCCGGCCATGACGGAGAGACCAGATTGCCGAAACGTAATGCAGCGCGCGGAACTGACGCACGTTGCGCCGGTTGGGTTTCCCGCTCATATAATGCTGGTAGCCGCGTGCTTCCCTCGCGGCGTCATCGATTTCGGTAGGACCCTTATGCTCGACGGCCTGCGCCAATTCATTGCCGACATTGTTGCTCCCCATGCCGAGGACCGTGCATTCGGCGAAAGCGATTACCGACTGGCGGCAACCGCTCTGCTGGTCCACGTGGTGTCGCTGGACGGCCAGCCGACGCAGGCCGAGCAGCGCAAGCTGCACAGCCTGATCGAAAGCCATTTCAAGCTCGATCGGGGCACCGCCGATCGGCTGATCGCAGACGCGACGGAGGTCGAGGGCGAGGCGGTCGACCTCTATCACTTCACCAGCGTGATCATGCGCTCGCTCGACGAAGCGGGTCGCAAACGCATCGTTCAGATGATGTGGGAGCTGGTCTATGCCGATGGCCAGGTCACCGAATTCGAGGACAACGTCGTCTGGCGTGCCTCCGACCTGCTCGGAATTTCCCAGCGCGACCGTATCGATCTCAAGCACGCGGTTGCGGAGCGCGCTGGCGAGGTCAAGGACAGCGCCGTCGGCGGCTGAGCCATTGGCCGCGCCGTGGTCGCCTGACGTGCGGACCACATGACGAAATTTTAATGTGGGGTCCGCACGTCCCGGTTCGGGAATCCCCTGAAAATCTACGGTTTTTCCCGCCTTCCTGTTATCGGCTCAAGCTGCCATGCTGTGGGCGCCGCTTGCTTGTCGCGCGCGGCCTATGCTCCAGTTCCGCCGTTCCAGGGCCAAAAAACGTCAATTCAAGAGTTTGAAATCGTGACTGAGCGGGTAACGTTGATCACCGGTGCCTCGGCAGGCATCGGTACGGAGCTGGCGCGTGTGTTTGCCGCGAACGGACACCGTTTGGCGCTGACAGCGCGACGTGTCGACCGGCTCGAGGCGCTCGCGAGCGAGCTCACCTCCAAATGCGGCAGGAAGCCGATCGTGATCGCCTGCGATCTCCAGCAGGCCGACGCCGGCGAAAAAATCGCCGCCGCGCTTGCCGCCGAACAGGTCGAGCTCGACAATCTCGTCAACAATGCCGGCTTCGGCGTATTCGGCGATGCCATCGAGCGCGATCGCGACGAGCAGGTGGGCATCGTCGATGTCAATGTCCGGGCGCTGACCGATCTGTCGCTGCGCTTTGCCGATCAGCTCGTCAGGAACAAGGGCGGCCTGCTCAATGTCGGCTCCGTTGCCGGTTTCCTGCCGGGGCCCGGCATGGCCGTGTATTACGCGTCCAAGGCCTATGTGATTTCGCTCACCGAGGCGCTGCGGGCGGAACTCGCGCCGCGCGGCGTTCGCGTCACCGTGCTCTGCCCGGGGCCGGTGCAAACTGAATTCCAGGGGCGTGCTGGCGTCGGCTCCGGGCATGATACGGCCATCCTCAACGTCTCGGCCGCCGACGTTGCGCGGCAGGCCTATCGCGGCCTGATGGCGAACAAACGCGCAGTGCTGCCGGGGCTCGGCATCAAGATTGTGCCGTTCGCGCTGCGGTTCTTTCCGCGCGGCTTCATCCTGTCCGCCACCAGCCGGTTCCAGCGGCAGAGACATTAGCGAACGCCCCAAAGGCTCCGTACTGGCCCGGAGCTTGCTTCAGGGGCGTGTGTGCGCAAACTCACATGATGTTAACCTTCGCTTAGCTATGCTGGCGCCTTGAACCGATAGCACTCGCAAAAGGCCATGTCGTTTCGGACGGACAGGTTTGGTGGCGCGGAATTGGTGCCCTTCCCGAGAAGGACGCCGAGCGCGCCCGCCGCCGAACCGCTTCTGCCGGTTCTGATCGTCCTGCACCAGGAATCCTCCACACCGGGCCGCGTTGGCAATGCGCTGCGCGCGCTCGGCCATTGCTTGGACATTCGCAGGCCGCGCTTCGGCGATCCCCTTCCTGATACGCTCGACCGGCATGCGGGCGCCGTGATCTTCGGCGGCCCCATGAGCGCCAATGATTCGGATGATTACGTCAGGCGCGAGATCGACTGGATCGAAGTTCCGCTCCGTGAGCAGCGGCCGTTTCTCGGCATTTGCTTGGGCGCACAGATGCTGGCGATGCAACTCGGCGCCCGCGTCGCGCCGCATCGGGAGGCGCTGACCCAGATCGGCTATTATCCGATCCGCCCGACGGCGGCGGGCCACGCGCTTTGTCCGCACTGGCCGGCGCAGGTCTATCACTGGCATCGGGAAGGTTTTCAGTTGCCGCGAGGCGCCGAACTGCTGGCGGAAGGCGACGACTTCCCGAACCAGGCGTTCCGGACCGGCAACGCCTTCGGCGTGCAGTTTCATCCCGACGTGACCTACGCCATGATGCATTGCTGGACCACGCGCGGCTATGACGGGCTCAGCGCGCCGGGCGCTCGCGAGCGGCATCATCATTTCGCGGACCGCGCCGTCTACGACGCCGCGGAGCGTGCCTGGCTCGATCATTTCATCGACGGTTGGCTGGCGCGCCGGCCGGTGCTGGCTCAAGCCGCCGAATAATCGCGCCTCCACGCAAGCCCTCGCCCTGTTCCTCACTATGCTAGTCTCGCGGTTAACGAGCGCGCACGAACGCGCGCCGGCGAACAACGGGAGAGCGCGATGGCCTATGAGCACATTCTCTATGAGGTGAGCGATAGAATCGCGACCATCACGCTCAATCGCCCCGACCGCATGAATGCGTGGACGCCTGTCATGGAGCGCGATGTGCGCCACGCGATGGAAACCTCGAGCGCCGATGACAATGTCCGCGTCATCGTGCTGACAGGCGCGGGCCGGGCGTTTTGTGCCGGCGCCGACATGGACGCGCTGAAGGGGCTCGACCCCAACGACGTCAGGCGCGCCTCGAACCTGCCGCCCTTCGACATGAACCGCCGGCCGGACTGGCAGACGCGCTACGGTTTCTATCCGTCGATCGGCAAGCCTGTCATCGCCATGCTCAATGGCGCGACCGCCGGCATCGGCCTCGTCCATGCGCTCTATTGCGACCTGCGCTTTGCCGCCGACAACACCGTGTTCACGACCGCCTTCGCGCGGCGCGGCCTGATCGCCGAGCACGGCATCAGCTGGATGCTGCCGCGCATCGTCGGCCATGCCAATGCGATGGATCTCCTGCTCTCGGCACGCCGCGTTTCGAGCGAAGAGGCGCTGCGAATCGGTCTGGTCAACCGGCTCTGCGCACCAGAAAAGCTGCGCGAGGAGACCTACGCCTATGCGCGCGATCTCGCCGATTTCGTCTCGCCGAGCGCAATGGCGGTGATCAAGCGCCAGCTTTACGAAGTGCCGTTCCAGACGCTGGCCGAGGCCACGATCGAGGCCAACAGGGAGATGATGGTGGCGCTGAACGGGAGCGATTTCCCCGAGGGGGTTGCGAGCTTCATGGAGAAGCGGCCGCCACGGTTTACGGGGAGGTAGGGGCTTCGGAGGGAGGAAACAGTCCGTCTTCGCCCTTTGGGCTTCGCCGGACACCACGCTTCGTCCATCGGGCTCTGCGCGGCTGCGCCACGCGTAGCCCGAAGGGCCAAGCGTGGTGGAGCCAGGCGGGATCGAACCGCCGACCTCGTCATTGCGAACGACGCGCTCTCCCAGCTGAGCTATGGCCCCTTTGCTGGCCGCTCTGGTAAACGCGGCCGACAACCGGGCGCCATTTAAGTCCCCGCCAAGGTCAAGTCAAGGACGGGAGTAAGGGGGTTTTAGCCATCAGGGCACCGACTTCCCTTGTTTGGGCGGGGGGGAACCGATATCTAGCCATGATCACCCAAACACTGCCCCAATGACACAGGCCCAGAGAGTGCTTCGCTGATGCGCCCGATAGTCTTCATTCTGATCCAGATCATCAATCTGTATATCTATCTGCTGATCGCGTCGGCAATCCTGTCCTGGTTGATCGCGTTCAACGTCGTGAATACCCGCAACCAGTTCGTCGGCGCGGTCTGGGAGTTTCTCTATCGGATTACCGAGCCTGTCCTCGGGCCCATCAGGCGCAGGCTGCCCAACATGGGCGGCCTCGATGTCTCTCCGATCGTCGCCTTTTTCGTGCTCTGGCTGATCCAGCTCTATCTCGCCGAGTACGTCTATCCGAACGTGCCCTAATTTAGCCAGCGGAACCGTGGCGGAGCCTTGATGGCCTCTTGAGCGAACCTTGGCGCATCTCCACGACGGGCATCAGCATCGCGTTGCGGGTGACGCCGCGAGGCGGACGCGACGGCATCGACGGGGTCGAGCAGCTTTCGGACGGCCGCAGCGTGCTCAAGCTGCGTGTGCGTGCCGTTGCCGATGGTGGCGAGGCCAATCGCGCCGTTCTGGCGCTGCTGGCGAAGTCGCTTGGTGTGCCCAAGGCCAGCGTCAGCCTGCTGTCGGGAGCGACGTCGCGGCTGAAGCAGGTTGCCGTTGCGGGTGACTCGGCTCGGCTTGTCGAGGCATTGCGCGAGATCGCATCGGTCAAATCGAAGGATTTGGGGAACTGACATGACGGCCAGCATCATCGACGGAAAAGTCATCGCCGCGGACCTTCGCGCCCGCGTTGCCGACGAGGTCGCCCGCGTCAAGCGCGACCACAATCTGGTGCCCGGTCTCGCCGTGGTTCTGGTCGGTCATGATCCCGCCAGCGAGGTCTATGTCCGCTCGAAGCACAAGCAGACCCAGGCCGCCGGCATGGCATCGTTCGAGCACAAGCTGCCGGCGGACGTCGCGCAGGCGGATCTGCTGGCTCTCGTTGCCAAGCTCAATCGCGATCCCGCCGTGCACGGCATTCTGGTGCAGCTGCCGCTGCCCAAGGGCCTCGACACCGAAGCGGTGATCAATGCCATCGACCCCGCCAAGGATGTCGACGGCCTGCATCCGAACAATGCCGGCCGGCTCGCCGGCGGCTTCCAGGCGCTGTCGCCCTGCACGCCGCTCGGCTGCATCATCCTGACCAAGAGCGTGCACCCCTCGCTCGAGGGCATGAACGCCATCGTGATCGGCCGCTCCAATCTGGTCGGCCGGCCCCTGGTGCAATTGCTGCTGAACGAGAACGCCACGGTGACGATCGCGCATTCGCGCTCCCGCGACCTGCCCGCGCTCGTGAAGCAGGCTGACCTCGTCTATGCCGCGGTCGGCCGGCCCGAGATGGTGCGCGGCGACTGGCTGAAGCCGGGTGCGACCGTGATCGACGTCGGCATCAACCGCATTCCGCAGGACGACGGCAAGACCCGCCTCGTCGGCGATGTCGCCTATCAGGAGGCGCTTGGCGTTGCCGGTGCGGTGACCCCGGTGCCCGGCGGCGTCGGCCAGATGACGGTCGCTTGCCTGCTGGTGAACACGCTGCGCGCAGCTTGCGCGATTGCAGGCCTGCCGAAGCCGGCGGTGTAGCTTTTCTTAACCTCGCCCCGCTTGCGGGGAGAGGTCGGATTGCGAAGCAATCCGGGTGAGGAGGTACAGGTCCGTCGGCAGGGTAGCGCGCGGAGAGAGGCCCCTCACCCCAACCCTCTCAGCGCGAGCGAAGCTCGTCGCGGCCCCGTAAGAACGGGGCGAGGGAGCGGACCTTTGTCCGAGTGTCGAAAGCTCACCCCTTCTTTTTCTTCTCGCGCTCGATGCCTTCGAGGATCAGCTTCGCGGCCTCCTCCGGGCCGCCCCAGCGCAGGATCTTCACCCACTTGCCCTTCTCGAGATCCTTGTAGTGCTCGAAGAAGTGCTGGATCTGCTGCAGCGTGATGTCGGGCAGGTCGGAATACGACTTCACCTTGTCGTAGCGCTGCGTCAGCTTCGAGGACGGCACGGCCAGAATCTTCTCGTCGCCGCCGGCCTCGTCCTCCATGAACAGCACGCCGACCGGGCGGACGCTCATGACGGCGCCGGGGATGATGGCGCGGGTGTTGATGATCAGGACGTCGCAGGGATCACCGTCGTCGGACAGCGTGTGCGGGATGAAGCCGTAATTGCCGGGGTAACGCATCGGCGTGTAGAGGAAGCGGTCGACGACAAGCGTGCCGGCCTCCTTGTCCATCTCGTATTTGATCGGCTCGCCCCCCACAGGGACTTCGATGATGACGTTAACGTCGTGGGGGACGTTCTTCCCGATCGAGACCGCATCGATACGCATTAGAAAGGCTCCAATATTGCCGGCGTGAAATCTCGCCCGGCAGCGATTTTGGCGCTGTCATACGCGGGCTTGGCCCGCCGATCCATCGTGTTTTTGTGAAATAATGAATCCGGCGATCACCGGCGCAAAAGGCGGGCGGTATCGCCGGACGGAAAACGTCGCCGACTAAACTTTCAGCAGCTCAATTGGTCGAAATCTGAATTCGTCCGACTCGCAATTGGTCCGAATCTCAATTCGTCCAAGCGAAGGCAACCTTGTCGAGCGCCTTCGGCCCGAAGCGCTCCGAGGAACGCGCCACCATGCGGCCGCCCAGGGCCCGGTAGAACTCAGTGGCGGGATCGTTGTCCGAGAGCGCCCACACCACCATGCTCTTCAGATTGCTCTGCATGAGGTCGCGGCGGGCGGCGGCGAACAGGCGGCGGCCGAAGCCGAGGCCCTGAAACTCGGGCCGCAAATAGAGTTCGTAGATCTCGCCGTCGAAATGCAGGCTGCGGGCACGGTTGCGCCCGTAGTTCGCATAGCCTGCGATCTTGTCGCCGAACACGAGCACGCTGACGCGGCTGCCCTTGCGGATCGCGCTGTCCCACCACTGCGGACCGCGGCGGTTGATCAGCTTCTCCAGCTCGGCGCCGGGGATGATGCCCTGATAGGCAGAGCGCCAGGCTTCGTCATGGGTGGACGCCACCGCAGTTGCATCTGCAGCTTTGGCCGGCCGGACCTCGATCAGGGTTGTGCTCATGAACGCGATCAAACCAAGTCGCCGCGCCGGCGGCAAGACCTATCGTTAATTATCGGTTAACCTGTGGACTTTCTGCATCAGTATTTTAACCATGCTGTGCCGAAAAAAGACAAGACGCCATTTCCAGCAGCACCGGCGTGCCCTGCGTCGGTGCAAAACTGCTTTGCGACAACGAATGAACCGCAATGGCAGCGCAGAAAGTCCGCCCCAGATGATTCGTTCCTACTAGTGTGGCCGCCCTTGTCCGTGCTCGCTTCCGGCAATTCATGCGACTGTTCAACCTCCTTGCACTCCTGCCTCTGCTGATCGCGTCGCCTGTGTGCGCACAGGTCACGTTCGGGCCGTCGGGCGCGGAAGGTGAGCCGTTTCGCCGTCAGGACTGGCGCGTACCATCACCGGATACCGACGTCGCCGCGCGCGCGCTGCTGTTTCGCCCCGCAGGCACTGGTCCGTTCCGGCTTGCGGTGATCGCCCATGCCTCGACGCAGAACGTGCTGCGTCGCGCGCAAATGCCGCAGCCGGACTATCGCGCGCTGGCAGCCTTTCTCGTCGCGCGCGGCTTTGCCGTGCTGGTGCCGGAGCGGCTCGGCCACGGCGCGACCGGCGGTCGCTATGTCGAGGACCAGGGCGGCTGCGACGAAGCGGATTATGTCCGCGCGGGCCGCGCCACCGCAGAGCAAATTTCGCTCGCCCTCAGCTATCTGCAAAAGCAGGATTTTATTCGTAAGGACGCCGCGGTCGTGATCGGTCATTCGGCAGGCGGGTGGGGCGCGCTGGCGCTTGCGAATGCGGATCCCGAACAGATTTCCGGCATCATCGCCTTTGCACCCGGCCGCGGCGGCCACGCCAATGACGAGCCGAACAAGCTCTGTGCGCCGCATACGCTGCTTGCGGCCGCGGCTGAATTCGGCAAGACGGCGCGCATTCCTGTCGTCTCCCTGGTCGCGGCGAATGACAGCTATTTCACGCCGGCATTCTCGAAAAGCCTGGCGGAAGCGTTTCGCAGCGGGGGCGGCAGGGACGATGTTCGCACGCTGCCATCAGTCGGCAGCGAGGGCCATTGGATGATCGAAACCGAAGCAGGCGTAAAGGCCGCAAGCCGCGAACTCGGACGTGCGCTGAACTTGCCCGGGCGAACAGCGACAAAGAAGCCATGACGCTGTATTTCCTGGTCAAATATCTGCATGTGCTCGGTGCCATTGTCATCCTCGGCACCGGATCAGGCATCGCCTTCTTCATGCTGATGGCGCATCGCACCGGCAACGCCGACTTCATCGCGCGAACGGCCTCGGTGGTGGTGATCGCGGATGCGATCTTCACGCTGTCGGCCGTAATCCTGCAGCCGGTCACGGGTGGATTGCTGTTGATGCTCTCGGCTACCTCGATCACCGAACACTGGATCCTCGCCTCGCTCGCGCTCTATGTCATCGCAGGGTTGTTCTGGATCCCCGTCGTTTTCATGCAGATCGCGATGCGCGATCTCGCGCGCAAGGCCGCCGATCAGCGCGCCGGCTTGCCGGGCCGCTATTTCGTGCTGTTTCGCCGCTGGTTCGCGTTCGGCTTTCCCGGCTTCGGCGCGACGATGGCGATCCTGTGGCTCATGATCGCAAAGCCGTTCTGAGGGAGCCGATGAACCAGCGAACCATTTTGGTGCTCGGCGCCTCCGGCCTGATCGGCCGCTTCGTCACTGACGATCTGCGTGCCAAAGGCTTTCGCGTGGTCGGTCTCGCGCGAAAGCTGTCGCCGGCGCAGAAGATGAGCGCGCTCGATATCGAGCTTCCGATCCTCTCGCGCGATGCCGCCGCGCTGACACGCCTGCTGAGCGAGCACGCGGTGGATGTCGTCGTGAACTGCCTTGGCGTGCTCCAGGATGGCCCCGGCAGCGACACCCACGCCGTGCATCGCGATTTCGTCGCGCGCCTGCTTTCAGCCATCGCTGCAAGCGGCCGTGCGATCCGGCTGGTGCACATCTCGATTCCCGGCACCGCGGACGGCGATCGCACCGCCTTTGCCACGACCAAGCGCGAGGCGGAGCGGCTGATTGCAGCCTCCGACATTCCCCACGCCATCCTGCGGCCCGGCTTCGTGATTGCGCCGTCAGCCTACGGCGGCAGCGCCATGCTGCGCGCGCTCGCCGCGTTCCCGCTGGATCTTCCGGCGAAGGAAATGGCAACGCCTTTCCAGCCTGTTGCCGTCGAGGATATTTCGGCCAGCATCGCCTGGCTGGCCAAGCGCGACGTCGACGATGCGTCCGTCAAGGCGGTGAGCTGGGACCTGATGCAATCCGAGCCGGTCACGATGGCCGAGGTCGTCAAGCAGTTTCGCCTTGCATTCGGCACGGCCGGATGGCCGCATGTCGCAATGCCGTCCTTCATGCTCGATCTCGGCGCAAGATTTGGCGATCTCGCCAGCGCGCTCGGCTGGATGTCGCCGATGCGCTCCACCGCCATCGCCGAGCTTCGCCGCGGCGTAGCTGGCGATCCCTCGGCATGGACCGCCGCCACCGGCCTCGTGCCGAGGACGCTGATGGATACGATCGGGCGCCATCCCGCCACCGTCCAGGACAAATGGTTTGCGCGTCTGTTCCTGATCAAGCCGATGATCTTCGCAAGCCTGGTCCTGTTCTGGCTGGTGTCCGGTTTCATCGCCCTGTTGGTGTCCTACCGGGCCGCAGCCGGGATCCTGACCGCGCACAATTTTCCGCCCGCATTGGTCGATCCCATCACGATAGGCACCAGCCTGATGGACATGAGCATCGGCGTGCTGATCGCCTTCCGCCGCACGGCCGCGATTGGCTTGGTTGCGGGCATCGTCGCCTCGCTCGGCTATATGTTTGGTGCTGCGATCCTCACGCCGGATCTCTGGATCGAGCCGCTCGGCGCACTCGTCAAGACGGGACCCGCGATCGTGCTGATGCTGGTCGCGCTGTCGATGCTGGACAATCGCTGATGGCTAGATGGCCCGACGACGACGTGATCCTGTACGACGGCGTCTGCATCTTCTGCTCGCGCTGGGTGCGGTTCGTCGCGGCGCGCGACAAAGCGAAGCGATTCCGTTTCACTCCGATCCAGTCGGAGTATGGCGCGAAGCTCGCGCGGACCTTCGGCATCGACCCTGACGATCCTGACACGAACGCCGTCATCCATGGCGGTGAAGCGTTCATGAAATCGGACGCGGCGCTGACAGTGCTGTCGCTGCTTCCCGGCTGGGGTTGGGTGCGGATGCTGTTCGCTGTGCCGAAGTTGCTGCGCGACCCCTTCTACAGCCTGATCGCGCGCAATCGCTATAGCATCTTCGGCAAGTACGATTCATGCTTCGTGCCGGATGCCGATTTGCGGGCGCGGGTGATCGAGTGACTCGACAGCGGCGCCACAAACTCAGTGTCGTCCCGGCGAAGGCCGGGACCCATAACCACCGGACGGAGTTTGGCGAAGGCCAGCAGTTAGGATAGTCCGCGGTACTGCGATCGTGGTTGATCGATAGATCACGCGGTATGGGTCCCGGCCTTCGCCGGGACGACACGTGAGAGAGACTAAATGTTTAGTCCCGGGCTTTGATGGTGCATCCTTATCGCACGATTCGAAGGAAGCGCTATGGGACAAGTTTTACACGGCTGCGCCACCACGACGGAGGCGGTCCGTCGAGCAATACAAAATAG
>NZ_JAANIH010000075.1 GCF_014529705.1 Bradyrhizobium campsiandrae | reverse complement strand
GCTGCGCATGTTGCAGGGACGTGCGCCTGCCGCGCGCGAGATCACCGCGCTCGATGCCTATCTCGTCACCGCCAGCGACCACGGCATGAACGCCTCGACCTTCACCGCGCGCGTGGTGGCTTCGACCCAGGCCGATCTGTTCGCGGCCGTCACCGCCGGCTATTGCGCACTCACCGGCCCGCTGCATGGTGGCGCACCGGAACCGGTGCTGGAAATGCTGGATGCGATCGGCACGCGCGAACGGATCCAGCCCTGGGTCGATGCGGCGCTGGCGCGCGGCGAGCGGATGATGGGCTTCGGTCACCGCGTCTATCGCGTCCGCGATCCGCGCGCGGATGTGCTCAAGACCGCGGTCGAGGCGCTCGCCTCCAACGGTACTGATCTGCCGTTTGCCGGCGAGGTCGAGGCCTATATCCGTGCAGCCTTGCGCAAGAAGAATCCGGAGCGGCCGCTGGAGACGAATGTGGAGTTCTTCACCGCGATCCTGCTCGATGCGCTGGCGATCCCGCGGCAGGCCTTCACGCCGATCTTTGCGGTGGCCCGCAGCGCCGGCTGGACCGCGCATGCACGCGAGCAGCAGCGGACCGGGCGGTTGATCCGGCCGAGCTCGTCGTATGTTGGGGCGATGCCCAAGGGGTGAGGAAGTCGCGGATGTCACCGCGAGTTCGATATCGTAGGGTGGGCAAAGGCGCCCTTGCGCCGTGCCCACCATCTTTCCTGATCACGAAAAATGCGTGGGCACGCTTCGCTTTGCCCACCCTACGATACTGTTGTCGCGGCGAATGCCGGTACGACAAAGTCGAGAGCCTTACGCCTCCCGCACCACCGTCTTCAGATAATTATACGCCTTGATGATCTCGATCAGGCGATCCTCGGTGGAGCGGTCACCGCCGTTGGCGTCGGGGTGGTGTTGCTTGACCAGCGCCTTGTACTTGCTCTTGACGTCGGCGAGCGTGGAGTTCGGGCCGAGGCCCATGACCTGGAGCGCCTTGCGCTCGGCGTTCATCACCTTGCGCGTCTCGGCCTTGGGCTCGGCCTCGGGGCCCTTCCGCCAGCTGGCGCGTCCGTTGATCTCGGAGAACATGCTGAACGGATCGGACGCCATGTCGATCTCGGCTTCCGCACCCTTCTTGCCACCATTGGCGCCCATCTTCCAGGTCGGGCGATGCCCGGTCAGCGCATCCTTCTGGTAGCGCGCGACGGCCTCGGCGTTCATGCCGGAGAAGAAATTGTAGTTCTGATTGTACTCGCGCACGTGGTCGAGACAGAAGTGCCAGTACTCGCGCTGGTTCTCGCGGCCCTTCGGCGCGCGATGCGCGCCCTTGTTCTGACACCCGGCCCATTCGCAACCGACCACGGTGTCGCGCGGCTTCACTTCGGCCTGCTTGCCCCGCGGCTTCACGCGGATGGAGTCGAAGAACTTTGATGAATCGATCGGCATGGGCTGACTATGACTACGCAATGCAAAAACCTTCAAGTCTTGACATTGCAATTAGCTTGAAACCGGTAGCCGAAGTTTCACTTCGGCGTTTTCAGGACGGCCGCCGGAGGCGGCCTATGGTGTTGACGGAGCGCGATCGCGGACTTTAATGAGACTCATGGTTATGAAAGACACTATCAGCAACAAGTTGCAGGAAGCTTTCACGCCGGAAAGCCTCGAGGTCGTCGACGAGTCACATTTGCATGAGGGCCATACCGGCCATCGGCCGAGCGGCGAGACGCACTTCCGCGTTTATATCGTGTCTGAAGCCTTCAAAGGGAAGAGCCGGGTCGACCGTCACCGCATGATAAATGCGGCGCTATTAGCGGAACTTTCCGGCAGCGTGCACGCCCTGGCGATCCACGCGCAGGCGCCAGGGGAAGGCGGGACGTAAAACACCGCTGTCGTGCCCCGCCTAGTGCGCAAGCGCGCATAAGGCGGGCGAGGACACCCGTTGTGGCGGCTAAAACGACGTCCCGGCCCGCCTCGGCTTTGCCCCTTCCATCTCGGTCTCCCGCGAGACCGGTGAAATACGGAGCGCGGTGATGCGGTTGCGTTCGCGGCGGAGGACGCGGAAGCGGAAGCCGTGGAAGGTAAAGCTCTGGCCGCGATCGGGGATCGAGCGCGCCTCGTGAATGACGAGGCCGGCGACCGTGGTTGCCTCTTCATCAGGCAGCCGCCAGTCCATGGCGCGGTTGAGATCGCGGATCGGCACCGAGCCGTCGACCACGACGGAGCCGTCGGGTTGGGCGCGCACGCCCGCGACGACGACGTCGTGCTCGTCGGAGATGTCGCCGACGATCTCTTCCAGAATGTCTTCCAGCGTCACGAGACCTTCAACTTCACCGTACTCGTCGACCACGAGCGCGAAATGGGTCTTGCGGCGGCGGAATGCTTTGAGCTGCTCGGCGAGCGGCCGCATCTCCGGCACGAACCAGGGCGGCAGCGCGATGGTGGAGACGTCGATGCGCGAGGTATCGCCGTCGGAGGCGCGGATGGCGCGCAGGAGATCCTTGGCGTGGAGCACTCCGATGATGTTTTCCGGCTTCTCGCGCCAGAGCGGAATGCGGGTGTATTCGGTCGCCAACACCTCGCGCACCAGATCGTCCGGCGGCATGTCGGCGTTGATCATCATCATCTCGGTGCGATGGATCATGACGTCGGAGACCTGGAGCTCGCGCAAGTCGAGCAGGCCGCCGAGCATGTCCCGGTCCTGCTTCTCGACCTTGCCCTCGTGATGCAGCAGGTCGACCGCGCCGCGCAAGCGCTCGGTCGGCGACAGGATCGCCTGGTGCTCGCCGGCAAGACCAAAGCCGCGCATCAAGAGCCGCACGATGACCTCCACCACCCGCAGCAGCGGCCCCAGCACGTA
Source organism: Bradyrhizobium campsiandrae (assembly GCF_014529705.1). Taxonomy (GTDB): domain Bacteria; phylum Pseudomonadota; class Alphaproteobacteria; order Rhizobiales; family Xanthobacteraceae; genus Bradyrhizobium; species Bradyrhizobium campsiandrae. The sequence continues at coordinate 38,467 of NZ_JAANIH010000075.1, read as the reverse complement.
CATGGTCAGCCGCATCGGGCGCGCGACCGCGAGCGCCATGCGGTCCGGCGCGTTGATGGCGATGGTCTTGGGCAGCACCTCCGCGAAGATCACGACCAGCGCCGTCATCACGCCGGTGGCATAGAGCACGCCGACATCGCCGAACCAGGCGGTGAAGATCGAGGTTGCGAGCGCGGAAGCCGTGATATTGGCGATGTTGTTGCCGAGCAGCAGCGCGCCGATCAGGCGCTCGCGCATGTCGAGCAGTTGCGAGACCACGTCGGCATCGCGATTACCCTGCTTGGAGAGCCTGAGCATGCTGGCGCGCGAGGCGCCGGTCAACGCCGTCTCGCTCGCGGCGAAGAAGCCCGAGACCAGCAGGCAGAAGAGGACGATGGTGAAGCCGAGCCAATCCATGCAGCACTCAACGTTCTTGTCTTGACGCGTTTTCTTGACGCGAACCGGTATCCGCTTCGCTCGAAAACGCTCTTCGTGTCAGGCCTTCACGGCGAGCTTGTCTTTCAGCTTCTCTTGCAGGAAGTCGCGCACCGGGGTCGGCTCGACATCTTTTGCGATGACGGCGCGTCCCACGGCCTCGAGCAGGATGAAGGTGAGCTTGCCGCGCTTGACCTTCTTGTCCTGCGCCATCAGCGCCATCAGCGCGTCGGCATCCGCAAGGCCTTCCTGGGCAAAGCCGGCAATGTCCTGCAAGCGCGTTGGCAAGCCGGCGTCGATCAGATGACGCTCGACGCGGGCCGCATCAGCCTCGCCGATCATGCCGAGCTTTGCGGAGAACTGCGCCGCCAGCGTCATGCCGATGGCGACGCCCTCGCCGTGGAACAGGCGGTCGGAGAAGCCGGTCGCGGCTTCCAGCGCGTGTCCAAAGGTATGGCCGAGATTGAGCAGCGCGCGTTCGCCGGTCTCGCGCTCGTCGCGCGAGACGACACCGGCCTTGGCGCGGCAGGAGGTCGCGATCGCGTGCTCGCGGGCCGAACCACCCCTAAAGATGTCGGCGTGGTTCTTCTCCAGCCAGGTGAAGAAGGCCTCGTCGCCGAGCACGCCATATTTGGCGACCTCGGCATAGCCGGCGCGGAACTGGCGCGGCGACAGCGTATCGAGCACCGCCGTGTCGGCGATGACGAGCACCGGCTGATGGAACGCGCCGAGCAGGTTCTTGCCCTGCGGCGAGTTGATGCCGGTCTTGCCGCCAACGGATGAATCGACCTGCGCCAGCAGCGAGGTCGGCACCTGCACGAAATCGACGCCGCGGCGCAGGATCGCCGCGGCAAAGCCGGCGAGATCGCCGACCACGCCGCCGCCGAGCGCGATGACGAGATCGTTGCGCTCGATCTTCGCGGCGATCAGGGCTTCGCTGACCTTTTCGAGGCCGGCATAGGTCTTGGAGATCTCGCCTTCCTCGACGACGACGCGCGAGGTCGGAATGCCGGCGGCTGCGAGCGAAGCTTCCGCCGGCTCGAGCCAATATTTTGCGACGGTGCGGTCGGTCACGATGGCGGTGCGCACGCCGGGGCGCAACGCCGCGACCCGCGCACCGAGCGAAGACAGCACGCCGCGGCCGATGACGATGTCGTAGGCGCGATTCTCCAACGCGACGCCGACGTTGACCGGGTCAGAATGTTTCAAAGGCGCAGTCATCGTACGGCACTCGCGACGTCGGCAGGTGGTTGGGCGGTCTGTTGACCGCAGAGATGGGCATGCAGCGTCTCGATGCACTCCTCGACGATTCGGTCATGCGGCACGTCGCGCGAGGCGATGGTGAGGTCGGCATGGCCATAGATCGGCTCGCGCTCGGTGAGCAGGCGTGTCACGGTCCCTTCGGGATCGGCGGTCTGGAGCAGTGGCCGGTCGGCGCGGCGGCGCACCCGGCGCATGATGACGTCATGGTCCGCCTTGAGCCAGATCGAGATCGCCTTGGCCGCGATGCGCGTGCGCGTCTCCTCGCGCATGAAGGCGCCGCCGCCGGTCGCCAGCACCACCGGCCCACCGTCCAGCAGCCGCGCGATCACCCGCGCCTCGCCATCGCGGAAATGCGGCTCGCCGTGGCGCTCGAAAATCTCCGGTATGGTCATGCCGGCCGCAGCCTCGATCTCGGTGTCGGCATCGACAAAAGTCAGCTTGAGCCGCGCCGCCAGGCGGCGACCGATGGTCGATTTGCCGACGCCCATCATGCCGACCAGCACGATCGAACGCGTTCCCAGCGCCGACAGGATGTCGGCCTCGAGGCTCGGTTGTGCTGGCAGCGCGGCGTCGGACATCATTTCGCTCGATTGGATCTCGCTCAAACTGCCGCCAAAGGCGGCATCCCGGCCACCTATACGACCCCCTCGGGGCCCTCGCCAGAGGACTCTTGCCACGAAACGGCGAACATGTTGGATGATTTCATTGGTTAATTTGCCTGTTCAAGACCCGTATCAAGACCCTCCTCGAGACCTTGCCCGATGCCCAGCCTGTTCCGCTTCCTGACGGTCGTCGCCGTGATCGCCGGCATCGTCTATGGCGTGGTGTTCGCGCTGGCCAACTTCGTCAATCCGAAGCCGCGAGAAATGACGGTGACGATCCCGCCGGATAAGTTTCTCAAGAAATAGGAGCTAGCCTGAAGGGCATGCGCAGATCCTCCGCCAGCAAGCCCTCCGACGCCAAGCTCACCGGCCTGTTCCTCGACATGCTCGCGGCGGAACAGGGCGCCGGCGCCAACACGCTCGATGCCTACAGGCGCGACCTCACCGACTTTTCCGAGTTTCTCGGCCGTACCGGCCACAGCTTTGTGGACGCGGAGACGCAGATCCTGCGCGACTATCTCGGCGACCTCGATGCGCGCGGCTTCAAATCCTCCAGCGTCGCGCGGCGGCTGTCGGCGATGCGGCACCTGTTCCGCTTCCTGCTGAACGAGCGCATCCGGAGCGAAGATCCTGCGGCGATCCTGTCGGGCCCCAAGCGCGGCCGCGGCCTGCCGAAAGTGCTGTCGATCTCGGATGTCGATCGCATGCTCCGCCGCGCCAAGGAGATGAGCGAGGCGGCGGACGCTTCGCCGTCGCAGCGGCTGCGGGCGTTGCGGCTCTACTGCCTGCTCGAGGTGCTCTACGCCACGGGCCTGCGCGTCTCCGAGCTGGTGTCGCTGCCGCGCTCGGCGGCCAAGCGCGACGCCCGCATGATCGTGGTGCGCGGCAAGGGCGACAAGGAACGGCTGGTGCCGCTCAACGAGGCCTCGCGGCAGGCGATGGCGGATTATCTTGCCGCGACCGAAGCTGTGAAAGGCGAGAAGAAGGGCAGCCGCGCCGCCTCGAAATGGCTGTTTCCCTCCTTCGGCGAGAGCGGGCACCTGACGCGGCAGCATTTTGCCCGCGACCTCAAGGAGCTCGCGGTCGCCTCGGGGCTGCAGGCCCGGCTGGTTTCGCCGCACGTGCTGCGCCACGCCTTTGCCAGCCACCTCCTGCACAATGGCGCCGATTTGCGCATCGTGCAGACCCTGCTCGGCCACACCGACATCTCGACCACGCAGATCTACACCCATGTGGTCGAGGAGCGGCTGAAGAGCCTGGTGCGCGACCTGCATCCCCTGGCGGAGAAGTAGCCGCCGCCGCGCGGCGGCGGCCGAAACCGCCTTGACTTCGGCCACATCTCCGCAGAAAGAGCCGTGGCCTTATCCTTGATTTGGCGCGCTGCCGAGAGCGCACAGGTCAACCCTTTGAAGAAGCTAAACTTCTTTGCCTGAAGCCAACCTCGCTTCGCCTCGTCGTCCCGTCCCCCTATATTGAAACGATGCCAGACCAGATGCGCAGCTATCTCGACTTCGAAAAGCCCGTCGCCGAGCTCGATTCCAAGGTCGACGAGCTCAGGACGCTGGCGGCTTCCGGCGCCGACATCACGGATGAGATCGGGCGGATCGAGGACAAGGCCGCGCAGGCGCTGGCCGACCTCTATGCCAACCTGACGCCGTGGCAGAAGACGCTGGTGGCGCGGCATCCGCAGCGGCCGCATTTCAACGACTTCATCAAGGGCCTGATCACCGAATTCACCCCGCTCGCCGGCGACCGCAAGTTCGGCGAGGACGAGGCGCTGGTCGCCGGCTTCGGCCGCTTCCGCGGCGAGGCCATCTGCGTGATGGGCCAGGAAAAGGGCGATTCCACCGAGAGCCGCATCAAGCACAATTTTGGCATGGCGAGGCCGGAAGGTTACCGCAAATGCGTGCGGTTGATGGAGATGGCCGAACGGTTCGGCCTTCCCGTGCTCTCGCTGGCCGATTCCGCCGGCGCCTATCCCGGCATCGGTGCCGAGGAGCGGGGACAAGCCGAAGCGATCGCACGCTCGACCGATGCCTGCATGGCCCTGACCGTGCCGAACGTCGCCATCATCACCGGCGAGGGCATGTCCGGCGGCGCCATCGCCATCACCACCGCCAACAAGGTGTTGATGCTGGAGCACGCGATCTATAGCGTGATCTCGCCGGAGGCGGCGTCCTCCATCCTCTGGCGCGACGGCTCCAAGGCGCAGGAAGCCGCCAACAACATGAAGATCACCGCCCAGGACATGCTCCGCTTCGGGGTGATCGACGCCATCCTGAAGGAGCCGGTCGGCGGCGCCCATCGCGACCCCGCCGCCATGATCGCCACCACTGGCGAGGCCATCGCCAAGGCCTTCGACGAGCTCCGCGGCCTGGACGGCGAGGCCATCCGCAAGCAGCGCCGGCAGAAATTCCTGGATATCGGCCGGAAACTGGGGTGATTCGGGGAGATTTGGGTGCGTAGGGTGGGTTAGCCGAAGGCGTAACCCACCACCGCCACCACCGTTGGTCTCCGCAGAGCCAGAAGAGGTGGGTTACGCCCCGCGACCTGCGCTTCGCACAGTCGCAAGGCTAACCCACCCTACGGCACCTCCGCCGGAGCCCGGTAACCCCGCATTAACCGTTTTTTTGCCCAAATCGGCGATCTCATTACGGGTTCGGCTGCAAAGTCCAAGTTCCGGCCAGTTTTAAGTCTCTGTTGACCACGCCGCCGCGCCAACGGGCTCGTGATGTCAGGTCGGGTTGCGACCGGAAGGTGCGGAGGTTAGAATTTTAATCAATGGCTTCAGGGCATAAGCGCTGGGGCTTGGTCTGAAAGAGGTCCGGTTCTCCGGTCAGGCCAAGCTTCACATCAGGGGTTCGCGCTTCCGCCCGGCACGTTGTGGGGTCCATCTTGAATTTTCGTTCGCTTGCTCGCGCGCTCTTGGCTTCGGTTGCGCTGGCCGCCAGCATTGTGCTCGCCGGCTGTGACACCGATCAGGTGTCGCTGGCGACCAATGCCAAGGCCAACCAGCCGGTCCCGCCGAAACTCGTCGCCGCGATGGGCGAGAAGGACATGGATCTGCAATCTCCGATCCTGATCCGCCTGTTCAAGCAGGAAGCCGAGCTCGAGATCTGGAAGCAGACCCGATCGGGCCAGTTCGCGCTGCTCAAGACCTATCCGATCTGCCGCTGGTCGGGCGATCTCGGACCGAAGGTGCGCGAAGGCGACCGCCAGGCGCCGGAGGGATTCTACTCGATCAATCCGAGCCAGATGAATCCGCAGTCGGCCTATTACCTCTCGTTCAACACCGGCTTCCCCAATGCGTTCGACAAGGCGCTGGGCCGCACCGGCTCGCAGCTCATGGTGCATGGCGACTGCTCGTCGCGCGGCTGCTACGCCATGACCGACGAGCAGATCGCGGAGATCTATTCGCTCGGTCGCGAGTCCTTCTTCGGCGGCCAGAAGGCGTTCCAGTTCCAGGCCTATCCTTTCCGGATGACGCCGGTGAACATGGCCAAGCACCGCAACAATCCGAACATGGCCTTCTGGAAGATGATCAAGGAAGGCTATGATCATTTTGAGGTGACGCGGCAGGAGCCGAAGGTCGATTTCTGCGAGAAGAAATACGTGTTCGACGCGGCCCGCGCGCCCGACGCCAAGCGCGATCCCGTGTTCGACGCCTCCGCCAAGTGCCCGGCCTATATCGTCCCCGAGGACATCGCCAGCGCCGTGCGCGAGAAGCAGCAGCGCGACGAGGCCGAGTACGCCAAGCTCGTTGCCAAGGGCACGCCGGTGGCGCGCATGAACACCGGCATCGACGGCGGCATGAACAAGATCTTCGCCGCCAAGATCCCGGAAGGTTCGACCGGTCTGTCGGAAGGCGCCGAAGGCAACACGCTGCAGATGCTGGCGATGTCGAAGGCACCGGGCACGATCCCCGGCACCGTCAACCCGCCGAAGCCGAATCTCGAGCCGGTCGCCGCCACGCCGCAGGAAGAGCCGGTTGTCGCCGTCAGCGCGCCCGCCACCAACACCCGCGTCGCCTCGGCTGCAGCACCGGAGAAGTCCGGCGGCTTCTTCTCCAATCTCGGCCGCAAGATGGGCCTGAGCACGGCAGACACGACGGCGACCACGACGCCGCCGCAAGCCACCGCATCGGTGAACCCGGCCCCTGCAACCACGACGCCGCCGACCGCGGCCTCCAGGCTGAAGGCTGCGGTGACGCGGTTCGTGCCCGGTCACGACAAGTCCAAGGACACCCCCGTCGCGGCTGCCAAGCCCGCGGAGCCGGCCAAGCCCGCCGAGACCAAGATGGCTGCCACGCGGCCTGCGCTGAAGCCGTCGGTGAACGATGGCGGCGGTGATGCGATGAGCAGCGGCGGCCAGCTCGCCGGCGCCGCACCAGTGGTGTCGTCGAACTCGTTCGACAGCCGCTTTGGCGCGGTGAAGTAGGCGCGCATTTTCGCGCGCGAATAGCTACGGCGCCAGATACCGCATCAGCTCGGGATTGCTCCTCACCTCGCCAGCCGCGCCTTGCAGCGCCACTCTCCCGCGATCCAGCACATAGGCGTAGTCGGCGACGCGCAGCGCCAAATCGAGGTGCTGCTCGACGATGATCACGGCGATGCTCTTGGCAAGCTCGATCAGGCGCTCGGTGATCTCCTCGATCACGCCGATCCAGACGCCTTCGGTCGGCTCGTCGAGCAGCAATAGCTTGGGATCACCCAGCATGGCGCGGCCGATGGCGAGCATCTTGCGCTCGCCGCCGGAGAGCGTGCCGGCGGGCTGGTCGAGGCGCTGGCCGAGCTTGGGGAAGATGGCGAGCACGCGATCGACCGCGCTGGCATCCTTGTTGAAGAGCGAGCCGACCGCGAGATTGTCGCGCACCGACAGGCGCGCGAACACCGAATGCTCCTGCGGCACGTAGCCGATGCCGGCGCGGACGCGCTCCTCGGGCCGGCGGCGGCTGATGTCGCGGCCATCGAAGCCGACCTCGCCCTTCCACGCCGGCAATTCGCCGACGATGGTCTTCATCAGCGTGGTCTTGCCGGCGCCGTTGCGCCCGAGCACGGCGACACCGCCACGCCAGGGGATGCCGAGGTTGACGTCGAACAGGACCTGGCTGCGGCCATAGCCGGCGTCGAGATGCTTGATGTCCAAAAATTCAGGCACGGCGCAGATAGATCTCCTGAACGGATGGGTTGGCCTGGATCTCGGGCACGGTGCCCGACGCCAGCACCTTGCCCTGGTCGAGCACGGTCAGGCGATCGCAGATGTCGCGAATGAAATCGAGGTCGTGCTCGACGATGACGAGCGAGCAATGCTGCTTGATCGGCTGCAGCAATTCGCCGGTGACGCGGCGCTCCTCAAGACTCATTCCGCCGGTCGGCTCGTCGAGCAGCAGAAGCTTCGGCTTGCCGGCGAGCGCCATCGCGATCTCCAGCCATTGCTGCTGGCCGTGCGAGAGCGCGGCCGCCGCGTCGAAGGCGCGGTCGGCGAGGCGGAACTGCGTCAGCATGGTCATGACCTGATCGTGCAGCGCGCCCCGCGTGCGCGAGAACACGAGGTCGAGCAGCGAGGATTGCGCCTGCAACGCCAGCAGGATGTTGTCGTACAGCGTCAGCGACGGCAGCACCGAGGTGATCTGAAACTTCAGGCTCATGCCGGCGCGCGCCCGCTCGGTCGGCGTGAACGCGGTGATGTCGGTGTTGACGAAGCTCACCTTGCCCTGCGTCGGCACTTCGGCGCCGGCGATGCACTTCATCAGCGTGCTCTTGCCGGAGCCGTTGGGCCCGATCAGGCCGTGAAACTCGTTCTCGCCGACGGTGAGCGCGGCGCCATCGAGCGCGGTGAGCTTGCCGAAGATCTTCGAGATACCCGCGGCTTCAAGGAGCGGCATTGCGCTTCTCCTTGGCGCCGAAGCTGCCGACCCGCTCGCGCTCGCCCAGCACAAAGCTGATCAGGCCGAGCGGCCGGAACAGGATCACCAGCAGCAGCAATAATCCGAGAATGATCGGCCAGATGTCGCGGTAATTGTCCGAGAGCCAGAAGCTGACGCCCTCGACGATCACGGTGCCGATCACGGCGCCGATCAGCGTGCCGGAGCCGCCGAACAACACATAGAGCACGACCTGCGTCGAGACCACGACGCCGACCATGTTGGGCCAGACGAAGCCTTCGTGGAAGGCATAGAGGCTGCCGGCGAGCCCGGCGATGGCGCCGCCGATTGCGAAGATGATCGCTTTCAGGTGCTGCGCCTTGTAGCCGAAGAAGGCGATGCGCTGCTCGTTCTCGCGCAGACCTGCGAGCGCCAGGCCAAACTGCGAGCGCACCAGGAAGCGGCAGAGCAGGTAGACGACGACGAGGATGCCGAGCACCAGATAATAGAACGCCGGCCCTTCCGAGAATTCGTAAGCACCTGCTGTCATCGGCGCGATCGAGGGAATGCCGTTCTGGCCGCCGAGATAATACCAGCCGCGGGCGAGCCGATCGGCGGCGTAGGAGCCCGTGAGCGTGCCGAGCGACACGAAGATCACGCTGGAGGGATGCCGGCCCAGCAACAGGAAGCCGCCGAGCAGCAGCGCGAAGGTGAGGCCGATCAGCGTGCCCGCGGGCAGCACCAGGAAGATGTTGGTGATGTCGAAGTCGCGCGCGAGCAGTGCCACGCCATAGCCGGCCGAGCCGAAGAACAGGGCTTGGCCAAAGCTCATGATGCCGGCATAGCCCCAGACGAGGTCGAACGACAGCGCGAACAGCGCAAGGATGATCACGCGTGTTGCGAACACGGTGAGATAGTCCTGCAGCAGCAGCGGCGCGACCAGCGCGGCGACCAGCACCACGCCCTCCACGATCGGCAGGATCTTTCGGCCCGCGACAGCCTGGGCCGTCGCGACGCGTTCAGCCATTGCGAGGTCCGTCCCCCCGCCGATTTCGGCGGGGATCGCCTGTTTCACTGCACCCATCGACTTCGGCATTTGACCTTAGCATTCCTTGGGATCGACGAGGCCGTCGCTGCGGCCGACGATCTCATAGTTCCCGCCCTTGGCAACCGCGGTGTACATCTTCATCTTGCAGTGCCGCTTGCCCGGCACCATCTCGGCCGGTCCGCCTGGACCTTCCGCGATCTTGGCGTGGTCGAGCGCGGCCGCGACCGATTCACGGTCGATCTTGCCGGCTTCCTTGACCGCGGCTTCCCACAGTTTGAGGCCGCGATAGGTGCCGGTCGCCGCGCTGCCGGCAGCGAACAGGAAATTGCCCGGAAAATCCTTCTCATAGGCCGCCTGGATCTTGGCGTCGAACGGGTTCTCCTTGGTCAGCACCTTGAAATAGTCGAGGCAGCTCGCAAGGCCCTCGATCTCATTCGCCTGATTGATGTTGAGCGTGTTCTCGTCATAGTAGACGCAGGCCAGACGCCCCCCGTTCTTGAGGAAGCCGGCTTCATAGAGCTGCTTGAAGAACGGACCCACGCCCGGCGGGATGACGGTGTTGAAGACGACGTCGACCTTGTTGGAGATGATACGGTTGACGGTCGAGGAGAAGTCGATCTGGTCGAGCGGGTAATATTCCTCGAACACGACCTCGCCGCCGTTTGATTCGATCACCTTGCGGGCATAGACGTTGAGCGTGTGCGGCCAGACGTAATTGGCGCTCGGCAGCGCGAACTTCTTGCCGCCGTTCTTGATCAGCCAGGGAATGAACTCGTCGCATTGCTGCGCCGGCGTCGGGCCGGTGCAGAACAGATAGGGCGTGCACTCCTTGCCCTCGTAGAGCTGCGGATAGATGTAGAGCGTCTTGCCGCGCGCGACGATCGGGTCCTTGATCGCGTTGCGCATCGACGAGGTGATGCCGCCCAGCACCATGTCGACCTTGTCGCGCTGGATCAGCTTGCGCACGTTGCCGACAGCCACCGATTCGTTCGAGGCGGTGTCCTCGATGTAGAGCTCGAGCGGACGGCCGAGCAGGCCGCCCGACGTGTTGATCTCCTTGATCACCATCTTGGCGACGTTGGCGTCGGCATTGCCGGCATAGGCGATCGGACCGGTGAGGTCGGTCGCGATGCCGACCTTGATCGGGGCTTCGGCTGCGTTGGCCCAGGGCGCCGGGATCACCCAGCTGCCGACGCCGGTGGCGACTGCACCGGAGGCGAAGGCGAAATTGGACAGAAAGCGGCGACGCGAAAGTTCACGATCGAACATATGACTAAACCCCTTTTCCAGCGATGAGGCCCTGCGGCCGGAATTTGATGAAGGCAATGGCGAGAACGAAGACGAGGACATCGGCGACCACGGGTGCCATCACCCACGGCAGCGCCGCGCTGAGCGTGCCGATCACGCCGGCGCCGGCGACGGGGCCGATGAAGGAGCCGACACCGCCGACCATGACGGCGACAAAGCCCTGGATCAGGAAGCGGATGCCGAGATCGGCATAGAGGCTGAACACCGGCACGATCAACGCGCCGGCGAGGCCGGCGAGCGCCGACCCGAAGGCAAAGGTGGCGCCGTACATCAAAGGCGTCGAGATGCCGGAGGCACGCGCCAGCGACGGGTTCTCCAGCGTGGCGCGCATGCGCAGGCCGAAGCTCGTGCGCGACAGCAGGAGGTAGCAGCCGCCCATCACCAGGATCGTGATGACGATGATGGTGAAGCGCCAGGCCGAGATATGCATGGTGCCGATGTCGATCGAGCCGCCAATCGGTTCGGGCACAGTGAGATAGAAGCCGCCGATCAGCCCGCGCACGGCTTCGCGGATGATGAGGCCAAGCGCGTAGGTGCCGAGCATGGCGACGATCGGCGCGGCGTAGAAGCGCCTGATAATCAGCGCCTCCAGCACGAAGCCGAGCGCGCCGACCAGGAAGGGCGCGGCAACCATGCCGACCCAGATCGGCAGGCCCTTGGCGTAGGCGAGATAGGTGATGTAGGCCCCGAGCAGGACGAACTCGCCCTGCGCGAAGTTGAAGATGCCCATCATGCTGGCGATGATCCCGAGCCCCAGCACGATCAGGACGATGATCGCGCCAAAGCTCAGGATCTCGAACGCCGCGACGAACGCGTTAGCCATAGGATGAGACCTATCTCGCCGGCATCCGGATCCTCACATTTTCTTCCAGTCGCCGATCTGCTCGAAGGCATGCGCGGCGCGGTAGATGGTGGATTCCTCGAACATGCGGCCGGCCAGCATCAGGCCGACCGGCAGGCCGTCGACCATGCCGCAGGGCAATGACATCGCGGGATGATGGGTGATGTCGAACGGCGCGGTGTTGGAGATCATCTCCAACGCGCGGGCGACGTAATCCTCGCGGCTGGCATTGGGCTCCGGCAGCTTGGTCGCCTTCATCGGCGTGGTCGGCATCAGCAGCAGGTCGTAATCCTTGAATGCCTTGTCGTAGGCCGCCGTCAGCCGGCGCGAGATGTTCAGCGCCTTGCCGTAGAAGCGTGGGCCGAAATTATTGTTGATGTAGGTGCCGAGCAGCATGAACAACTTCGTGGTCTCGGACAGCGAGTCGGCCTGCCGCCGCCAGCCGCGGTGGAAGTCCATCAGGGACGTCGAATAGAGATCGCCGCGGCTGAGCCCGTAGCCGTCGCCGAACATCATGGTCTGGGTCAGGCCTTCGGTGCCGATGGGGGTCCAGATCGCGCCGCCCAGGAGGTGCATCGGGATCGACACCGTTTCGACGCTGGCGCCGAGATCCTTGAAGCGTTTCGCCGCTTCGCGCACGCTTTCGTTCACCGCGGCCTCTGCGCCCGGCTGCTCGAAGCCTTCCTTGACGATACCGATCTTCATGCCCTTGACGCCCTGGCCGAGCGCCTTGGTGTATTCCTCGACCTTCGGCGCCTTGATGCGCGGATCGTAGCCGTCGTCGCCGGCGAGCACTTCGAGCAGCAGCGCGTTGTCGGCGACCGTCGCGGTCATCGGGCCGGTATGATCGACATAGATCTCGATCGGCATGATCCCGGTATAGGGCACGAGGCCCCAGGTCGGCTTCATGCCGTAGATGCCACAGAACGAGGACGGCATGCGGATCGAGCCGCCTTGATCGCCGCCGATCGCCATGTCGACCTCACCGAGCGCAACCACGACGCCCGAACCCGACGACGAGCCGCCGGCGGAGTAGCCCATCTTGTGCGGATTATGCACCGGGCCGTAGGAGCCGGTGTGGCTGCCGCCAGACAGGCAGAAGTGCTCGCAATGCACCTTGCCCTTGATCTCGGCGCCCGCATCCAGCATGCGCGTGACGATGGTGGCGTCGAAATCGGGCACATAGCCTTCCAGCGTCGACGAGCCGTTGGTCATGGGCACGCCGGCCAGCATGATGTTGTCCTTCAGGGCCACCGTCTTGCCCTTGAGCTTGCCGCTGGCGGCACCCTTCACGGTCGACTTGCGGTACCAGGCGTTGCGAGGGTTCTCCTCCGCCGACGGCCGGTAGCCCGGCGTGCGCGGGTATTTCACCTCGGGCACCTCGTCGGGCATGGCGGCCACGAGATTGTAGGCTTCGATCGAGCCCTGCATCAGGCCGCGGAACGAGGCGACGTCATCGTCGGTGAGCGAAAGGCCGCACTGCTCGGCGACACTGCGAAGCTGGGCTGGCGTGGGAAGGACAACTGTCACGGCGCTCTCCTGAAATTTCCTAGAACGAAGATGGGCGTGGCCGCCCCGGCGCGACACACGCACCGGCGAGCTCGCCGAAACATTCAAAACGGAAATATTTTCCTTTTCAAGTATTATTTTGCAAAAGGCCTCCCGCCGGATTGCCGCGCGGGTCAGATCGGCTTGATCAGCTTGAAGTCGAGACCATCGGCCTCGGCGAGATGCATCGGCATCCGCGCGCGTCCATCGCGAACGATGACCGTTCCGCGCGCGCCGCTGTAGACAATGTTGCGGCCGGCTTTGAGCATCGGTCCCATCGCCAATGACCCGGCCTTGTTGGCGACCGCTTCGAGAAAGCGCATGCCTTCATAGCCGGACTGCCCGACCGAGCCGATCGGCGGCGCATTCGGGCCGAACATCGCGCGATAGCGGCTCTGGAAATCGTCATTGGCGCGCGCCCCGGTGCCGGTGAAATAGCCGGAGGCGCAGAACATGTTCTCGCTGTTGTCGGCGCCGATGCCGAGCAGTACGGTGTCGTCCATGGCGCCGGCAAGCCGCAGCGTGGTGGCGCCCAGGCCAGACTCGCCAAAGGCGCGGTTGAAGGTGCTGCTGTCGGTGCCGATCAGCGAGATCAGCACCACGTCCGGCCGCGCGGCGCGGATGCGTGCCAGATGCGGCTCGTGATTGTCTTCGCCGAGGGGAACGAACTCCTCGCCGACGACATGGCCGCCGGTTTCCTTGATGTAATTCTTCACCGCACGGTGGGACTGCCAGGGCCAGACGTAATCGCTGCCGATCAGGTACCAGCGCTGGGCCTTCTTGACGTCGGCAAGCCAGTGGATCGACGGCCGGCTCTGCCAGCGCGGAGTCTCGCCGATCGCCATCACGCCCGGCGTGCGCTCGCCGCCCTCATAGACTGGCGTGTAGATATAGGGAATGCGATGACGCGTGGTGACGTCGCGCAAGGCGACGCGGACCGCGCTGGTGTGCAGGCCGACGATGAGATCGAGCTCGTCGAAGGCGATGGCCTGCTCGGCGCGGTTCAGCACCTCGTCCAGCGGACCGCCGGCGTCGTAGACGGAAAACTCGACCTCGCGGCCGAGAATGCCGCCGCGCTTGTTGATCTCGGCGACCGCGAGCTGTGCGCTGTTGGTGGCGCAGGGCCCCCAGATCCCAGGGGAGCCAGTGCAGCAGATGAAGCCGCCGACGCGCAGCTTGTTCGGGCCGCGCCGCTTGAACAGGGCGTGATCGTTCGGCGCCAGCGCGCCGTCAGCCGTCGGTGACGACAGATTCCTGAACAGCAAGGACGGCGGCAACGCCGGACCGCCGTGAGCCGGGAAGTTTACCGTCGCGCGCACGCCGACTCCTGTCTGGCTCCAGACCTGTAAGCACATTGAGCAGGCGGCCGCGGCATCCGCCCTTTTGTTGGGCAATCATCCTATTTTGAAAATATTGAATATTCAACAATTGAAGTGCATATAGATGCAGCATTGATTGCAAGACATTCACTCATTTGGGTCAAGACGAAGTCTTAGCCGTGGCAAAATCGAACGCTCCCATCACCGAACACCTCGCCTACCTGCTCGCGCAAGCCAACCGGGAGATCAACCGGCAGCTGGAACTGCGCTTGAGCAAGGAGGGAGTTCCCGTCGAGCAGTGGCGCATCCTGAAAGTGCTGTCCGACGGCGACGGCCATTCGATGGGCGAGCTCGCCGATGCCGTGCTGCTCAACCATCCGACGCTGACCAAGATGATCGACCGCATGGTCTCCGACACGCTGGTCTATCGCGTGCAGGACCCGAACGACCGCCGCAAGGTGCTGATGTTCATCTCCGACCGCGGCAAGGTGCTGTGCAAGAAGCTCAACTCACTCGCGGTCGACCAGGAGGAGCACATCCTGGAGAGCTACGGCGACAAGTCGACCAGCGAATTGAAGCGACTGCTGGAGAGCTTGATCGACAGCTCGAATTGATTGGCTCCGTCGCAACCCGCCGGGGCTAACTCCGTCGCTGCACGATGCGCCGCAAGCGCCCGCTACTTCTCTTCCGTCAGCAGCTCGCGATGCAGGCCAGCGCTGGGCGCGAAGGCGGCCATGTCCTGATCGGGGACCAGTGCCGGGCTCGTCACCGGCGTAGCGGCCGCAGTCGCAGCAAGACTGGTCCTGCGGCTCGCGACGATCATGATCGCACAGACGAGGTAGAAGCAGGCACCCAGCATGTAGGTCCGGGCGATGCCGAATTCGATCGACAAGGTCATGCCCAGCACCGAGGCGAGTATCGAGGTGATTCCGTTGGTGCTCCAGAAGAACGGCAACAGCCCCTGATGACGCCGCCAGATCCAGAGCCCGAGCGGAAACATCATCCCCATGCAAAACGCCGGAGGCGCCAACAGCAGGACCGACAGCAGGATACGGATGCCGGTTGATTCCGCACGTGCCCAGACGGTCACCAGCGGCGTGAACAGCCCTGCCGCCACCAGCGTGGCGAGAAGGGCGATGACCCTTGCGATCACCGCCGCCGGTCGAGCGCCTGACGCGCCGACGGTGGTGCTACCGATCCCGCTGAACAGCAGGATCGTGAACAGCACCACGCTCAGACCGTAGACGGGATGGCCGAGAAACACCATCAACCGCTGCATCTGCGAGATCTCGATCAGCATGAAACCCATCCCGATCGCGCTGAAATAGGTCACGGGCGGGGCGAGCGTCTGCAACGGCACCCGCCGCGCGAGGCGAATGAAGGGTATCGCGATGTAATTGACACATGCCGCAAGCGCGATGACCACGAGCCACCATGTCATGTTGATCGCGGCGTTGTTGTTCATCGACAGTGACGCGTGATTGATCGCGAGATCGCGCAGGCGAGCCGTATAGAAGAAGAACGGATTGTCGTCGGTCGAGGCCGCGATGTTCTCCGGCAGCGAATCCAGGAAGGCCTGGTCGGCCTTGCCGGACAGCAGCCTCGAGGTGATCGTATCGAATGTGGCATCCGGCGCCAGCATGATCTTGAATCCCTGCGCGACGAGACGCTCGCGCGCAGCCTGCCATTGCGCCGGGGTGAATGCGTCCGGGCGGCTGACGACGGTTACGATGTCGTCGACGTTCAGCGCGACGACGTGCTGGGACAGTTCGGCCGCAGGCACGCCCTTGCGCTGGAGCGCGTCGGCCGCAATCGCGATCAGGCGATAGAACTCGCCGCGATGCTTTTCCCGATCATACCAGCGCGACACCGAGAGCATGCCACCGGGTTTGAGCGCAGAATAGAAATCGTCCCAGGCCTCCACCGTATACAGGCGGTTTTCCGTCAGCGTCAGGCCGCCGGCGGCCGTCGCGGCCCAAGTGTCGATCAACGAGATCTGCACCAGATCGTATCGATCGGATGAGCCGTTGATGTAGCTTCTGGCCTCGGCGTTGACCAGCGACACGCCGGGCTGACGATCGAGATGGCCGGAGAAATCGGCGAACTTGTCGGTGAGGACTTCAAAGATCGCCGGATTGATTTCAATTCCGTGGATATGCTTGGCGCCGAAATACAGGCTGGACAGGATGTCGCGACCGCCACCCACGCCGACCACGGCGACGTCGGCCGGCTGCTGGATCAGATACGCGGCGTTGATCACGTCGTCCTTGAGATAGGACAGTTTCTGAAGATCGCCATCGAACCTGGTGATGGGCGTCCCCGCATCGGCGTCGATGTCGAGAAAGTGCTGATCTATCTTCACACTTTGCTCGTGGGCGAAGCCCCAGCCGAACGGAACCACCTCGCCGATCGGAATCACCCTGACGCGCGAATAGGTATTCCAGCGCTCGAACAGCGTGCCGATCTGCTGGGTGCCCTTGGCCCAGACCACGCCAAGGCGATGGCCGCCGGTCAGGTCGAGGCCGGTATGGACGGCGGCGAGGGCTGCCAGCGCCAACACGGTGGCTGCGCTGAAGCGCAAGCCGCGGGCGTCATCGCTGTTTCGTATCACGAGCCAACCGGCCGCGGCGGCCAGAGCGCCGAGCCACAGGGTGGCGCTGACGGGATCGATCACCAGCAAGACGAGGATAACCCCGAGGCATCCGAGCGCAGCGCCGGTCAGATCAGCCGCATAGAGCCACCCCCCGCCATAGGGCAGGCGCGTCAGCAACAGCGTGATGCAGAGCCCGCCTTCCGTGAACGGAATGACGAAGGTCATCGCCGCGAGCGCCAGCGCGACCTGCACCCATTGCGCGGGCACCACGAGCGGCACGCACAAGAAGGCGATCATGGCGCCAACGCTGCTGATGGCAAACCGCGATGCATGGCGGGCAAATTCCGCGCCGACCCGTTCCGGAGCGTAACGTTCGGGCTTGTCGTAGACCTCCATCGCACCGCGCGTCAGCCCGAGCATGGCCAGTGAAATGGCGGCGAATGCAAAATGATAGTAGAGCATCACGCTGAAGAAGCGCGTGATCAGGATCTGGTAGGACAGCGTGACGGAGGCGAGCACAAAGATCGCCACATAGTAGCGACCGTGAACTTTGCTGGTGATCTGCAAGGATGCGGCCCCCGACTGATGCCCTGAAAAGAGCCGGGTCCGCCTTGACTGCCCCGCCCGATGCGCGGCGAGGTTGAACGCAATTTCCTAACAACCGATTGCGGGCTGCGGACAATTCCGCGCGGCCTGGAACCCGCGCCGGTCCGGCATCACGTCCTGGTTAATGCCGCTGCACCAAAGTTGTTGCCGGTCTTACCCTGTGACGATGGTTCCGCTCAGCAAGCGCCTCCGCATCCGGAATTCAGGTTGCGTTTGAATTCCGGTCTCTGCCCGCGGGCAGGAAGAGGCCGCGAGGCTCACGCATATTTGCCGTGGCAGTGCTTGAACTTCTTGCCTGAGCCGCAGGGGCAGTCCTCGTTGCGGCCGACCTTGCCCCAGCTCGCCGGGTTCTTCGGGTCGCGCAGCCCGGCGTCGGTGGCCTGCGGAGCCAGCGAGACGCTCGCGACGGCCATTTCGTCTTCGCCGGTGTTCGGGTCGAACTTGTGCGCTTCCATCTGTGGCAGGACGGGCGCTTCCTGCTCCGGCGGGACGATCTCGACACGCATCAGCTGCGCCGTGACGGCCTCGCGCAAGTGAGCGCTCATCTCCTGGAAGAGATTGAAGGCCTCGGTCTTGTACTCCTGCAGCGGATCGCGCTGGCCGTAACCGCGCAGGCCGATGACCTGGCGCAGATGGTCGAGCATGATCAGATGCTCGCGCCAGAGATGGTCGAGGGTCTGCAGCAGAATGGTCTTCTCGACGTAACGCATCACGTCGGGGCCCCATTGCGCGACCTTGGCCGCCATATGCTCGTCGGCCTTGGTCTCGATACGCTTGAGCAGCTCCTCGTCGGCGATGCCTTCCTCCTTGGCCCAGGCGTCGACCGGCAAGTCGAGATCGAGCACGCGCTTCAGCTCGTCCTTCAGGCCGGCGACGTCCCATTGCTCGGCATAGGCGTGCTCGGGCACGTGCTTGGCGACGAGGTCGTCGATGAAGGCATGGCGCATGTCGGTGACGGTCTCGGCGACGCTGTCGTCCTTCATCAGGTCGACGCGCTGGTCGAAGATCACCTTGCGCTGGTCGTTCTGGACGTTGTCGAATTTGAGCAGGTTCTTGCGGATGTCGAAGTTGCGCGCCTCGACCTTCTGCTGCGCCTTCTCCAGCGCCTTGTTGATCCAGGGATGGATGATCGCCTCGCCCTCCTGCAGGCCGAGACGCTGCAGCATGCTGTCGAGACGATCCGAGCCGAAGATGCGCATCAGATCGTCTTCCAGCGACAGGAAGAATTTCGAGCGGCCGGGATCGCCCTGACGGCCGGAACGGCCGCGGAGCTGGTTGTCGATGCGGCGGGATTCATGCCGCTCCGAGCCGATGATGTAGAGGCCGCCCGGCTTCTTCACGGTCTTGGCGGGCTTGCTGCCCTTGGCCGGCTCGATCTCGACGGTTTCTTCGGCCTTCAGCACGATGTCGCGAAAATGCGCGATGTCGGCCTTGATCTGCTCGATCTTCCTGGCCTTCTCGGCCTCGTCCGCGATATCGGCAGTCTCCTGCTGGAGGCGCATCTCGAGCGAGCCGCCGAGCTTGATGTCGGTACCGCGGCCGGCCATGTTGGTCGCGATCGTGATCGCGCCGGGCACGCCGGCTTCGGCGACGATATAGGCTTCCTGCTCGTGGAAGCGCGCGTTCAGCACCGCAAACAGCTTTGCCGGCTTGCCGGCGCGCGCGGCGGCGTAGAGCTTGTCGAGCGCGTTCTCCTTGCCGAAGTCGATCTGCTTGTAGCCGTTCTGCTTCAGGAATTCGGCCAGCACTTCCGACTTCTCGATCGAGGCCGTACCCACCAGCACCGGCTGCAGCCGCGAATTGGCCCGCTCGATCTCGGCGAGGATGGCGCCGTATTTTTCCTTCTGGGTGCGATAGACCTCGTCGTCCTCGTCGAGGCGCGCGATCGACAGATTGGTCGGGATCTCCACGACCTCGAGCTTGTAGATGTCGAACAGTTCGTCCGCTTCGGTCGCAGCCGTACCGGTCATGCCGGCGAGCTTCTCGTACATGCGGAAGTAGTTCTGGAAGGTGATCGAGGCCAGCGTCTGGTTCTCGGGCTGGACCTGGACGTGCTCTTTCGCTTCCAGCGCCTGGTGCAGGCCTTCCGAATAGCGGCGGCCCGGCATCATGCGGCCAGTGAACTCGTCGATGATCACGACCTCGTTGTCGCGAACGATATAATCCTTGTCGCGGGTGAACAGCGTGTGGGCACGCAGCGCCTGGTTGATGTGGTGCACGACGGAGACGTTCTCGACGTCGTAGAGCGACTCGCCCTTGAGCTGGCCGGCATCGCGCAGCAGCGTCTCGATCTTCTCCATGCCGGCTTCGGTCAGCGTCACCGTGCGCTGCTTCTCGTCGACCTCGTAGTCAGTCTTGTCGAGCCTGGGCAGGAAGCCGTCGATGGTGTTGTAGAAATCCGAGCGGTCGTCGAGCGGGCCGGAGATGATCAGCGGCGTACGCGCTTCGTCGATCAGGATGGAGTCGACCTCGTCGACGATGGCGAAGAAATGCGGCCGCTGGACCATGTCCTCGAGCCGGTACTTCATGTTGTCGCGCAGATAGTCGAAGCCGTATTCGTTGTTGGTGCCGTAGGTGATGTCGCAGGCATAGGCCGCCTTGCGCTCGGCATCGTCGAGGCCATGGACGATCACGCCCGTGGTCATGCCGAGGAAGCCGTAGATCTGGCCCATCCAGCCGGAGTCACGGCGGGCGAGGTAATCGTTGACGGTGACGACGTGGACGCCCTTGCCGGCGAGCGCGTTGAGATAGACCGCAAGCGTTGCGACCAGCGTCTTGCCTTCGCCGGTCTTCATCTCGGCGATGTCGCCCTCGTGCAGCACCATGCCGCCGATCAGCTGGACGTCGAAATGGCGCTGGCCGAGCACGCGCTTGGCGGCCTCGCGCACGGTGGCGAAGGCGGGAACCAGGAGGTCGTCGAGCGTCTTGCCCTCGGCGAGCTGCTTCTTGAACTCGGCGGTGCGGGCCTTGAGCGCCTCGTCGGAGAGTTTCGAGACCTCCGGCTCCAGCGCGTTGATCGCATTGACGCGGGACTGATATCCCTTCACCCGCCGGTCGTTGGAGGAGCCGAAAAACTTGCGGGCGAGCGCGCCGATCATGACCAGTTCCTGTGTTCGCGAATTAACCGCGTTGCAGCCAGTAGGTTGTCACCCACCTGCCTATCAACTCACCGTGACGCCGCGTGGTGTCAGTGCCCGACTGCGGGGTCATCCGCGATATGGGTGGGAATTGAGCAAGTCAGGGTTCAACGGCCAAAAACGCAGCAAAATAAACGCCATCGCCATGGACGCGACCCGGCAGAGATATGGCCGGCCCCTAGCCTTGTCAACGGCGGCCGATCTTGCCGCAAATTCATCATTTTGACAGACTTTTCGCGTTGCCAAGCCCCCCTGAATTGGGCGAGTGTCCGCCCCGCTCGAGCAGCCCCCTGCTTCAACAAAAGGATTTTCCATGACCACCTCGTTCCCGGTAACCACCGGCCTGCGTTTCCGCCATGCGTCAGCCCTGGCTGGCAGCCTCGCTTTGGCGCTGACCCTGGCCTTCGCCGGTCCGCTCCGGGCGGCCGACGATCCGGTTCTGGCCAAGGTCAATGGTGCTGAAATCAAGAAGAGCGACGTCGCCATGGCCGAGGAAGAGCTCGGGCCGAGCCTCGCCCAGATGGATCCGGCGACCAAGGACGAGAACGTCCTCTCCTTCCTGATCGACATGAAGATCGTGGCCAAGGCCGCCGAGGACAAGAAGGTCGCCGACGGCGAGGAATTCAAGAAGCGGATGGCATTCGCCCGCAACCGCCTGTTGATGGACAGCCTGCTGGCCCAGGAAGGCAAGGCCGCGACCACCGACGACGCCATGAAGAAGGTCTATGAGGAGGCCTCCAAGCAGATCACCGGAGAGCAGGAAGTGCGCGCCCGCCACATCCTGGTCGAGACCGAGGACGAGGCCAAGGCGGTGAAGGCCGAGCTCGACAAGGGCGCCGATTTCGCCGAGCTCGCCAAGAAGAAGTCGAAGGATCCGGGCTCGGCCGACGGCGGCGACCTCGGCTTCTTCACCAAGGAACAGATGGTGCCGGAATTCTCGGCCGTCGCGTTCTCGCTGGAGCCGGGCAAGATCTCCGACCCCGTCAAGTCGCAGTTCGGCTGGCACGTCATCAAGGTCGAGGAAAAGCGCAACCGCAAGGCGCCCGACTTCGAGCAGGTCAAGGCTCAGATCGAGCAGTACGTCACCCGCAAGGCCCAGGCCGACTATGTCGCCAAGCTCCGGGCTGACGCCAAGGTCGAGCGGACGGACCAGGCGGACGCGTCCAAGGACGCCAAGCCTTCCGATGCGAAGCCCGCCGACAGCAAGATGGCGCCTCCCGCCAAGAAGTAAGAATTCGCTGTCACTTCGGTGACGTGAAGAGTATCTAAGCCTTCCCGATGCCCGGCCCCGAGAGCGAAGCTCGTCTTCGCTAGGAGGGGCCGGGCATCTGCTTATCCAGATCCCACCAAGGCGCGCCCCTCCGATGTCATCCTCCGTCTCTCCTCTCGCCCCCAGGAACGTCCCTGACATGCCCGTGATCGCGGGCGTTCGTCTTGCGACGGCCGAGGCCGGCATCCGCTACAAGAACCGCACCGACGTGCTGCTGGCGATCATGGACAAGGGCACGGCGGTCGCCGGGGTCTTCACCAGGTCGAAATGCCCGTCCGCGCCGGTGGAATGGTGCCGCGCCAAGCTGAAGGGCGGCAAGGCGCGCGCCCTCGTCGTCAATTCCGGCAATGCCAACGCCTTCACCGGCAAGACCGGCCGCGCCTCCACCGCCCTGACCGCGAAGATTGCCGCCAAGGCCGTCGGCTGCAGCGAGAGCGAGATCTTCCTGGCCTCGACCGGCGTGATCGGCGAGCCGCTGGACGCCACCAAGTTCGACGGCGTGCTGGGACGCCTCGCCG
Source organism: Bradyrhizobium campsiandrae (assembly GCF_014529705.1). Taxonomy (GTDB): domain Bacteria; phylum Pseudomonadota; class Alphaproteobacteria; order Rhizobiales; family Xanthobacteraceae; genus Bradyrhizobium; species Bradyrhizobium campsiandrae. Next base: position 16,137 of record NZ_JAANIH010000075.1, on the reverse strand, counting down.
TATCAGCGGAAGCAGGCGACTATCTCGCCGCCGCCAAGGCGATCATGACCACGGACACCTTCCCCAAGGTCGCGACCGCAACCGTGAAGCTCGGCAAGGCCAAGGTCACCATCAACGGCATGGCCAAGGGCGCCGGCATGATCGCCCCCGACATGGCGACGATGCTGTCCTTCATCTTCACCGATGCGCCGATCGCACCGGCCGCGTTGCAGGCCCTGCTCAAGTCCGGCGTGGAGGACACGTTCAACGCCGTCACGATCGACGGCGATACCTCGACCTCGGACACGCTGCTGGCATTCGCGACGGGGGCCGCTGCTGAGCATGGCGCGCCAAAAATCAGCCGCGCCAGCGATCCCCGGCTGAAGGCCTTCGTGAAAGCCTTCAACCAGATCCTCGCCAACCTTTCCGAGCAAGTGGCACGAGACGGTGAAGGCGCGCGAAAACTGGTCGAGATCACCGTCGAGGGCGCCAAGACCAAGGCGTCCGCGCGCAAGATCGCGATGTCGATCGCCAACTCGCCGCTGGTGAAGACCGCGATCGCGGGCGAGGACGCCAATTGGGGCCGCGTGGTGATGGCCGTCGGCAAGGCCGGCGAGCCGGCCGATCGCGACAAGCTCTCGATCTCCTTCAACGGCATCCGCGTTGCCAAGAACGGTGCGCGCGATCCGTCCTATGACGAAGCCCAGGTGTCGGAAGCCATGAAGGCGCCGGAGATCGCGATAAAGGTCTCGCTCGGCCTCGGCAAAGGCCGCGACCGCGTGCTGACCTGCGATCTCACCAAGGAATATGTCGCGATTAACGGCGATTACAGGTCGTAGCTCAGGCCGTCATTCGGGGGGCGATGCGGCCCGAATGACGCGCCTCGCGTCTCAGCTCGCGATCCGCGCGTCGGCGAGGGCCTTCTTGAACAACGCATCCATCGCGTCCGAGATGCCCTGGGTCGGACTTACCTCGAAATAGAAGCCCGGGGAGGCGCAGCTCTGCATGTTCTGCGCGATCTCGCTGTTGGGGGATGGGCCCCATGGCCCGGCGTTGAACGGCGCGATCCAGTCGTTGTACCAGTTGTCCGTCGGGGGCTGATACGTCGTGTACAGCACCGCGATCTTGATACCTCGGTTCTTCAAGGTTGTGCACAGTGCGGGGTTGATGGGCGACTGACAGCGCGGCGCTATGTTTCCCCAATTCCTGTTGTACATCGTCTTCAGACAAGCAGCATTGCTCTCATCCGCAACGCCGTCCGATACGAAAAACAAATACTTCAGCGGTGCGGCAGACGTGCCTGGTCCCGGCGAAGAGATTGCGGTGTTGATCGCAGGAAAAATGGTGCTGAAGGGCGTATCTTTATCGGCAGTATACGCGTCATTCTGACCGGCCACCGCCATCAGGTCGATGCCTCCCGCAGCGGTCTTGGCGGACGTCAGGCTGGACGAGAGCGAAAACAGATTTCTCAATCCGATCGTCGCTGACGAAGCGCCGAAGTCGTAGATCGCCATTCTGAACTGGTTCGAGTAGGTCTGGGTCCTCTTGGCTGTGTCCATCAAGTTCGCGCTTGCCTGGCGCACGACGTCGATTCGGGTCGTGATGCCATTCGTCTTGGCAATGTCGTAGTTGCTTGTGCCGGCCGGCTTGGAAGTGTCATGACATGCGAATGCGCAGCCACCCGTCTTTGCCTGCAAATTCGTTATGTCCGTCGGCGTCGCCGCCACACCCATCGACGGTGAATTGTCCAACAGGAGATAGAAGTCGACATAGAGCGGCATGTTGGCCGTCGAGGTCGACGTGCCTCCCACGGTCATCGTGGCCTTGCCGATCAGGCCGAGAAACATGGTGTCGATGCTGGCGCTGAACCCAACCGTCGAGGTCACGGTCGAGCCGACCTTGGTCACGGCCGGTGTCACACTGTTGAGCCTGTAGCCCGTCAAATTGGCGCGGTTGGCATCGAAGATGTTCTGGGCATCGGTCACGCCGACGGGGATCGAGCCATCCGACGTCATCGAGCCCGCCGCCGCGAAGGCCGGCGAGGCCTTGGCGATCGAGCCGACGCTGGCCGCATCGGCCGCGGCCTGCAGCTTGGACCGGATCTGGGTGGCGCGGGAATAGTCGACGGCACAGCCGACTGCGGTGATCAGCGGGACGCAGGCAATTGCAAAGATCACCGCGATATTGCCGCTGGTGTCGCGGCCGAACCGGCGAGTGAGATTGTGAAGCGCAACCCGCATGGCTCGGCCCCGAGATGGTTTTGATGGTTCCCACCCTAGGAACCGTCGATTAAATATGGCTTATGCAAATCGTAGAAGCGCAGGCCCTAACGGGGTTAACAGACCGTTACGGGTGATCCTCAGCGAGCGACAATCACGCATGGCCGATCTCAAACTGACACTGGTGGTGGCGTGCGCGCTGGTCGATGCCGACAAGCGCGTCCTGATCGCGCAGCGCCCGGAGGGCAAGACGCTGGCGGGCCTCTGGGAATTTCCCGGCGGCAAGTGCGAACCGGGCGAGCGGCCGGAGCAGAGCCTGATCCGCGAGCTCCACGAGGAGCTCGGCATCACCGTCGCCGAGCCGTGCCTGGCGCCGCTCATCTTTGCGAGCTATGGCTACGAGACGTTTCACCTGTTGATGCCGCTCTATATCTGCCGTCGCTGGGAAGGTCAGGTCACGCCGCGCGAGGGCCAGACCCTCGCCTGGGTCCGCGCCAACAAGCTGCGCGACTACCCGATGCCGCCCGCGGACATTCCGCTGATCCCGCATCTGATTGATTTGCTGATGTGAGTTGCTCTGCGCCCCGGACGCAGCGGGTCCCGGCTCGGCGCAGCAGCGTAAGAACGCTGCAGCGCGTTCGGGACACAGATCACTCCTTCCCGGCCTTCTTCACGGCCTCCGCCAGGCTCGCCTTGGCCGAGCCCGGCTTCAACGGCTGCTGCTGGCTGGCATGCGGCGCCCAGCCGGAGAGCCAGATGATGTCGAACGTCGCGCGGATGCGGCCGTCGGCATCGGCGAAGCGCTCGGCATAGATTTCAGCCGTGCGCAACAGCGTCGCGCGCCGGCTCGGCGCGCGACGCCGCTCGATCAGCACGTTGGTCGCGCCCATGCGGCGAAGATCCTGCATCAGCGCGAACGCGCTGGAGTAGCGCACCACGATGCGATCGACGTCGGTGACCGGCAGCGCGAAGCCCGCCCGCTGCAGCAGCGCGCCGATGTCGCGCAGATCGGCGAACGGCGCGACGCGAGGCGACACACCGCCTTCGCATTCGGCTTCTGCCGCGGCGAAGGCCTGGCGCAGTTCCGTCAGGCTGTCGCCGCCGATCATCGCCGCGAGCAGCAGGCCGTCCGGCTTCAGCGCGCGACGGATCTGCGCAAGCACGCCCGGCAGATCGTTGACGAATTGCAGCGCCAGCGCCGAGACGACGAGATCGAGGCTCTCGGGCGCCACGGGCAATTTCTCCGCCCCCGCTGCGTCGAGCGCGATCCGTTGCAGCGACGGCAACCGCTCGCGCAGACCTGTGAGCCCCTCGCCAGGCGTCCACAGATCGGCTGGTGCGTGAAACTCGCGCATCACTGCGGCGAACCGGTCGGCCATCTCCTCGGCGACCCGGTCGAGCAGGAAGCTCTCGGCACCCTGCGCCAGCGCACGCCGCTGCCGTGCATGAAGCAGGGCGCGATCGAACAAGGCTGGCGGAGTCTGCGGGGTCTGGGCCATGCCGCTGGTTACGCCCATCACGAGGGTTCTGGCAATCCGGTGAATGCGGCGCTAGCTTCTCCTTTCATGGAAGCTGATGCCGCCCCATCCCGTTCCATCGCCGCTCCGTTGCGTGCCGCATGGACCGCCGGCCGCCACGTGCTCGCTCGCGCGGCGCGGCTCGCACTCGACATCGCGCTGCCGACGCTGTGTGTGTCCTGCCGCGAGCCGGTCGATGGCGAGGGCGTCTGCGCGGCGTGCTGGACAAAACTGTCCTTCATCGAACGGCCCTACTGCCCGCGGCTCGGCATTCCCTTTGTCTACGACCCCGGCCCCGACATGCTGTCGATGGAGGCGATCGCGAGCCCACCGGCCTATAAGCGGGCACGCGCTGCCGTGCGTTACGACGACGTCGCCCGCACGCTGGTGCATGCGCTGAAATACCAGGACCGCGCCGATCTGGCGCCCACCATGGGCCGCTGGATGGCGCGCGCCGGCGGCGAGCTGCTCGACGGCGCCGACATGCTGGTGCCCGTGCCTCTGCATTGGCGCCGGGCCTGGCGGCGGCGCTACAACCAGTCCGGCGCGCTGGCGCAGATCATCGGCCGCCAGAGCGGGGTGAAGGTGAGAGCCGAAGTGTTGCGCCGGGTTCGGGCCACCGAGCAGCAGATCGGCCTGTCGCGGGCCCAGCGCGCCACCAATGTGCAGGGCGCCTTCCAGGTATCCCCCGACCGTCAGGCCGAGGTCCAGGGCCGGCGCATCGTCCTGGTCGACGATGTCCTGACATCAGGTGCGACGCTGGACGCCTGCGCGCGCGCCCTGCTGCGCGCCAAGGCGGCCCAGGTCGACGTGCTGGTCTTTGCCCGGGTTGTCGAGATCAGGTAAACCCCCATATAATTCAATAAATTCGTGACATGAAAGCGCTTGATACCATGACCGCTGCTGTCGAGATCTACACCAGGCCGGGGTGCGGCTATTGTTCCGCCGCCAGGTCGTTGCTGACCCGCAAGAAGGCGACCTTCACGGAATTCGACGTCGCCAAGAACCCGTCCTGGCGCGAAGAGATGTACGACCGCGCCGGCGCGGGCTCGACCTTCCCGCAGATCTGGATCGGCGGAACCCATATCGGCGGCTGCGATGACCTCTACGCGCTCGATCGCGAGGGCAAGCTCGACGGCCTGCTGGAAAGCGTCAAGGCGGTATCATGAGCCAGAATGAAGCTGAAGGCAGGACCTTCACCGCCGCCATGGTGCAGATGCGCACCGGCCTGATGCCCGAGCCGAGCCTTGCGCAGGCCACCAGGCTGATCCGGCAGGCGGCCGCCAACGGCGCCGACTACGTGCAGACGCCCGAGGTCAGCAACATGATGCAGCTGAACCGCAAGGCGCTGTTCGAGCAGCTCCAGAGCGAGGAGGACGACACCTCGCTGAAGGCGTATCGCGCGCTTGCAGCGCAGTTGAAGATCCACATCCATGTCGGCTCGCTGGCACTGCGCTTTTCGCCTGAAAAGGCGGTCAACCGCTCCTTCCTGATCGGGCCCGAGGGCAATGTGCTCGCGAGCTACGACAAGATCCACATGTTCGACATCGAGCTGCCGGACGGCGAGAGCTATCGCGAATCCGCCAACTATCAGCCGGGCGAGACGGCCGTGATCTCCGACCTGCCCTGGGGCCGCGTCGGTTTGACGATCTGTTACGACGTGCGCTTCCCTGCGCTGTACCGCGCATTGGCCGAGAGCGGCGCCTCTTTCATCACCGTGCCCTCGGCCTTCACCCGCAAGACCGGCGAGGCACATTGGCACATCCTGCTGCGCGCACGTGCGATCGAGACCGGCTGCTTCATCTTCGCCGCGGCGCAGGCAGGCACCCACGAAAACAAGCGCGAGACCTATGGCCACTCGCTGATCATCGATCCCTGGGGCGAAATCCTCGCCGAGGGCGATGTCGAGCCCGGCATCATCATGGCCAGGATCGATCCGGCCAAGGTCGAGACCGCGCGCCGCGCGATCCCCTCGCTCCAGCACGGCCGCCGCTTCGGCGTCTCCGATCCCAAGGCAGGTCCCGATCATCTGCATCTGGTGCGGGGCTCGGCATGATCCGCTACGCGCTCCATTGCGACCGCAACCATCAGTTCGAGAGCTGGTTCCAGAGCTCGTCGGCCTATGATTCGCAGGTGAAGCGCAAGCTGGTGACCTGTCCGATCTGCGGCTCGGCCAAGGTCGACAAGGCGATCATGGCGCCGCGTATCGTCGGCAAAAAGGGACGCGCTACGCCGCCGGCGGAGCCTGTTGCGACTACCGCGCCCGAGGCTGCGCCGTCAGGACCGACCTCGCTGATGATGGCGCAGGAGCGCGAGCTGCGCGCCAAGCTGAAAGAGCTGCGCGACCACATCGTCAAGAACGCCGACAATGTCGGCGAGCGTTTTGCCAACGAAGCCCGTGCGATGCATTACGGCGACAAGGAGCATCGTCCGATCTACGGCGAAGCGTCGCCTGACGAGGCCAAATCGCTGATCGAGGAAGGCATCGAGGTATCGCCGTTGCCGACCCTGCCGGAAGACCGGAATTAGGCTCCCACCAGCACTGCCACACCGACCACGATCAGCACGATGCCAAAAATCTCGCGCGGCGCGATCGGCTGCTTGAACGAGTAATAGGCCACGGCTTGCGCGAACAGCACCTCGATCAAGGCGAGCGTGCGGACGTTGGCGGCGGCCGTCAGCGCAAACGCCAGGAACCAGAATTGCGAGGCGAAGGCGCCCATGAAGCCGGCCAGCAGCGACGGCTTCCATAATCCCAGAATCGACTGCAGCACCTTTGGCGCGCGCCAGAGCAGATAGATTGTGAGTATTAGCGTCTGCACGAACAGGCCGAGCAACAGCGTGAACGACGACGCCGTCACGAACGAGACATCAGGCACCGTGATGATGGCGCCGCGGAAGCCGACCGCTGAGAGCGCAAACGCGGCAGCGGCAACGAGGCCGGTGATGGTGGGTTTCAATTCGGCAAAACTCTTCTCGCCGCCCGGACGTAGTGCGGTGATGACGACGCCGACGGTCGCGATCACGATGGCCAGCACCTTCAGCCAGGTCAGGTGATCGCCGAGGAAGACGAAGCCGAAGATCGCGGTCTGGATCGCCTCGGTCTTGAGGTATGCCGTCGTCACCACGAAGGAACGGTCGTTCATGGCGAGCAGCATCAAGCCGGTGGCAACGATCTGGCTGAGCGCGCCGAGCAGCAGCCACGGCCAGAACACGGAGGGCGGCATGCCGATATGATCGCCGGAGACGATCAACACCACCGCCAAAAACAGCAGCGAGAACGGGAATCCGAACAGGAAGCGGATATTGGTCGCGCCCCAGGTCCCCAGCGGCTTGGTCAGCGACCGCTGCATCGCATTGCGCGCGACCTGGCCGAGCGCAGCGACGACGGTGAAGGGAATCCAGAGGCTGGCGACGGTGAGCATTGGGAGGGTGGCTAATACAGGAAAGGTCCGGCCAACCTGCAAGCTACCGCTCACGCGGTCAACCACACGGGCGTCATGGGAGCGATGCTATCGCAACACCTTCAGTGTCGACCCGGCGAAGGCCGGGACCCATAACCACAGAATTTAGTTTGGCGAAGACTCGGAGTTGCCAGCTACGGCCATCACCTCTCCCTGGGAGTATGGGTCCCGGCCTTCGCCGGGACGACACCGGAGGTGTGGATGCAGGGTCCTACTTACGCAACCCTCACACCATTCCTTCAGCCACCACCATGTAGTTCACGTCCATGTCCGAGGAGAGGGTCCATTTGTCGGCGAAGGGGGAGTAGACGACGCCGGTCTGCTCGGTGATGACGAGGCGGTTGTCGAGGAGATATTTGGTCAGTTCGTCCGGCGTGACGAACTTGTTCCATTCGTGAGTGCCGCGCGGCAACCAGCGCAGGACGTATTCGGCGCCGACGATGGCGAGCGCGAAGCTCTTCCAGTTCCTGTTGAGCGTGGACACGACCATCAGCCCGTTCGGCTTCAGCATCGAGGCGCAGCGCTTCAGGAAGACACCGACATCGACGACGTGCTCGACCACCTCCATCGCAAGCACGATGTCGAAGCGCTCGCGCGGGTCGATCTCCTCCACCGTGGTGCAGCGGTAGTCGATCGCAAGATGGCTCTTGTCGGCATGGAGCTTTGCCGCCGCAATGTTGCTGGCCGACGGGTCGACGCCGATGACCTGCGCGCCAAGCCGCGACAGCGGCTCGCAGAGCAGGCCGGCGCCGCAGCCGATGTCGAGCACGCGCAAGCCGGCGAGGCAGTTGAGGCTGCGTACATTGCGCTCGAATTTGCGACAGGCCGCGTCGCGGATATAGCCGAGCCGCAGCGGATTGATCCGGTGCAGCGGCGCCATCTTGCCCTTGGGGTCCCACCATTCGGCCGACAGCTTGGAGAATTTCGCGATCTCGGCGGCGTCGACGGTCGAACCCGGCTGGGCGGCGGCAGTGGCGGAAGTATCTTGCTGCATGCTCATGTTACGCGCGGTCCTACCGCGTGGTGATCGAACTACGGAAAGCCAGCGGCGAGGCGATGGTCTTGATCGTCTCGATCCCTTCGCCGACGCCGCGGATGGTCACGTCGCCATAGTTGAGGATTCGTCCAAGAATCGTCTGGTCGACATCGACACTCTCGACCTTGTCCAGCGCCATTTCAAAGGTACGGCGCTTGATGAAGCCGGTTTTATGCACAACCCTGAGATTGGTGACGTCGGTCTCGGTGGTGAAGCGGTGGAACCAGCCCTTCACGGTCCAGTACAAGGCGGCCAGCGCGACCAGGCCGGAGCCGAACAGGCACAACATTTCCACGCTGTAGATGTCGCTCTGGCGGGAGAGCGCGAACAGGACGATCGCAACGATCCAGGCCAGAATGGCCGGGAAATAGAAGATCCAGTGCGCATTGGTCGAATACAGCACCCGCTCGCCGGGCTGCAGGATTTCGTCGATATAGCGCGCCATAACCTCTGATAACCCATTGCCCGGATTGGGTCTCCAGGAACCTGCCCGAGGAACCCGCTTGCCCCCGGGCCCGCCCCTCTGTATACGCGCGGTCGGTACCCCCCAGGGCATCCGTCCGGCGCGGGTCACCATACTGATCCTCAAGAGGGAATGCACGCGTCGTCATGAGCCGCCTCGTGATGAAATTCGGCGGCACGTCCGTCGCCAACATCGAACGCATCCGCAACGTCGCACGCCATGTGAAGCGTGAGGTCGATGCCGGCCATGAAGTGGCCGTGGTCGTCTCGGCCATGTCGGGCAAGACCAACGAGCTGGTGGCCTGGTGCACCGAGGCCTCGCCGATGCACGACGCGCGCGAATATGATGCCGTCGTCGCCTCCGGCGAACAGGTGACCTCGGGCCTGCTCGCCATCGTGCTCCAGAGCATGGGCATCCAGGCCCGCTCCTGGCAGGGCTGGCAGATCCCGATCAAGACCAGCGACGCCCATGCCTCGGCCCGGATCGAGGACATCGACGGCAGCGAGATCATCAAGCGCTTCCAGGATCGCAAGGAAGTTGCTGTCATCGCCGGCTTCCAGGGCATTGATCCGAGGACGGGCCGCATCACCACGCTCGGACGCGGCGGCTCCGATACCTCGGCCGTCGCGGTCGCCGCGGCCGTCAAGGCCGATCGCTGCGACATCTACACGGATGTCGATGGCGTCTACACCACCGATCCGCGAATCGTGCCGAAGGCCAAGCGGCTCGACAAGATCGCGTTCGAGGACATGCTGGAGCTGGCCTCCCAGGGCGCCAAGGTGCTCCAGGTGCGCTCGGTGGAACTCGGCATGGTCCACAACATGCCGATCTTCGTCCGCTCGAGCTTCGACAAGCCCGAAGATATCGACCCGCACGCCAACCAACCGCCCGGCACCCTGATCTGCGGCGAGGAGGAGATCATGGAAAACCACGTCGTCACCGGCATCGCCTTCTCAAAGGACGAGGCCCAGATCTCGGTGCGCCAGATCGAGGACAAGCCCGGGGTGGCGGCGTCGATCTTCGGCCCGCTCGCGGACGCCAATATCAACGTCGATATGATCGTTCAGAACGTGTCCGAAGACGGCAAGACCACTGACCTCACCTTCACGGTGCCGGCTGCCGACCATGTCAGGGCCAAGGACACCATTACCGCCGCCAAGGCCAAGATCGGCTATGCCAGGCTCGATACCGCGACCGATGTCGCCAAGATCTCGGTGATCGGCAGCGGCATGCGCAGCCATGCCGGTGTCGCTGCCCAGGCGTTTTCGGCCCTCGCCGCACGGAATATCAACATCCGGGCCATTACAACCTCCGAGATCAAATTCTCGGTTTTGATCGACACCGCCTATACCGAGCTCGCGGTGCGTACGCTGCATACGCTCTACGGTCTCGACCAGGCCTAGTTTAATTTTCTCTTAGCGGTCGCAGCAAAACGCGGGGGTGTACACACCTTCGCGTTTGGCAGGCGTTTTGCTTGGCAAAACAAGCCTCAATTCGCTATACGGCGAACAGGGTGGGCTGCCGCAGACTGTGTCCCAGTTCAGGCCGCTGATTCGGTGCAAACACGAAATCTCAGGAGGATTCGGGTTTGCGCCTGCGCCGGACAAACAAATTGATTGTTTTTCTGGAATTTTAGGCCAGCCGCCGGCCGATACCGCCGGGCCGGGCAGACGGAGGAGATTGACGGTTCATGCGGAGCGCGTCGGGAGGTCCCCGCGTCTTGTTGAGACGGCTCCGCGAAACCATGGCGGAGCAGGTCTCGGCCCAGGAGCGGCTGGACAAGATCGTGGTGCTGATCGCCGCCAACATGGTCGCCGAGGTATGCTCGGTCTATGTGCTGCGCATCGACAACACCCTTGAGCTCTACGCCACCGAAGGCCTCAACCGCGAGGCCGTGCACCATACCGTGCTGAGCGCCCATGAAGGCCTGGTCGGCCTCGTCGCCAGCGAGGCGACGCCGCTCAATTTGAACGACGCCCAGAGCCACCCGGCCTTCTCGTTCCGCCCGGAGACCGGCGAAGAAATCTACCACTCCTTCCTCGGCGTGCCGATCCTGCGCGCCGGCAACACGCTCGGCGTGCTGGTGGTGCAGAACCGCGCCAAGCGCACCTATGTCGAGGAGGAGCTCGAGGCCCTGCAGACCACCGCCATGGTGCTGGCGGAGCTGATCGCGTCAGGCGAATTGTCCGCGCTCGCGCAGCCGGGCCACGAGCCGGCCGCGCGCCATTCGACACAGAAGGCCGGCGCCATCCTCTCGGAAGGCATCGCGCTCGGCCACGTCGTGCTGCACGAGCCGCGCGTCGTCATCAAGGACTACATCGCCGAAGACCTGCCCAAGGAGATCAAGCGGCTCGACGCCGCGCTCGCCAAGCTGCGCTCGGATCTGGACCGCATGCTGGAGCGCGGCGACGTCGCCGAGGGCGGCGAACACCGCGACGTGCTCGAAGCCTACCGCATGTTCGCCAACGACCAGGGCTGGTCGCACAAGCTGCACGAGGCGGTCGCAACCGGCCTCACCGCGGAGGCCGCCGTCGAGCGCGTGCAGTCCGATACCCGCGCGCGCATGCTCCGCTCGACCGATCCCTATTTGCGCGACCGGCTGCATGATCTCGAGGACCTCGGCTATCGCCTGATGCGGCAGCTGGTCGGCCAGGACCACGCGCCATCACGCGAACAATTGCCCGACAATGCCATCGTCATCGCCCGCGCGATGGGGCCGGCCGCGCTGCTCGACTACGACCGCAAGCGCCTGCGCGGCATCGTGCTGGAGGAAGGCACTGCCAACTCCCACGTCTCGATCGTGGCGCGCGCGCTCGGCATTCCCGCGGTCGGCGAGGTGCCGAATGCGCCAGGGATCGCCGACCCAGGCGATGCCATCATCGTCGATGGCACCTCGGGCTCGATCTATGTGCGCCCCTCGCAGGAGATCGAAGCGGCCTATGCCGAGCGGGTGCGTTTCCGCGCCCGCCGCCAGGCGCAATATGTGGCGCTGCGCGATCGGCCCTGCGTCACCAAGGACGGCGAGAAGGTCGAGCTCCTGATCAATGCGGGCCTTGCCATCGACCTGCCGCATATCGACGACACCGGCAGCGCCGGCATCGGCCTGTTCCGCACCGAGCTGCAATTCATGGTCGGACAGAGCCTGCCACGCACCAGCGACCAGCTCGCGCTCTATCGTGCCGTGCTGGATGCAGCCGGCAGCAAGCCCGTGACCTTCCGCACCCTCGATATCGGCGGCGACAAGGCGCTGCCCTATATGGAGACGGTGATCGAGGAAAATCCCGCGCTCGGCTGGCGCGCGATCCGGCTCGGGCTCGACCGTCCCGGCCTCTTGCGCGGCCAGATCCGCGCGCTGCTGCGCGCCGGCGGCGGCCGTGCGCTGCGCATCATGTTCCCGATGATCTCGGAGGTCGCCGAGTTCGACTCCGCCAAGGCGCTGGTCGAGCGCGAGCTGACGTACCTGCGCCAGCACGGCCACACGCTGCCGGAGCGCATCGACATCGGCACCATGGTCGAGGTGCCGGCGCTCCTCTACCAGCTCGATGAGCTCTTGAAGAAGGTCGACTTCATCTCGGTCGGCTCCAACGATTTGTTCCAGTTCCTGTTCGCGGTCGACCGCGGCAATGCCAAAGTCTCCGAACGCTTCGACACCATGTCGACGCCGATCCTGCGGGCGCTGCGCGATATCGCGCGCAAGGCGCAGGCCGCGAAGAAATCGCTGTCGCTCTGCGGCGAGATGGCCTCCAAGCCGATCGGCGCGCTGGCGCTGATCGCGATGGGCTACCGTTCGCTGTCGCTGTCCGCGACCGCGCTCGGCCCGGTCAAGGCGATGGTGATCGACCTCGACGCCAAGAAGGCTGCGGCGATGCTCGATCCGCTCCTGGATGCTCCTGCGGGGAGCGTCTCGATCCGGCAGAAGCTGACGGAATTTGCCGAGACCGAAGGCCTGGCATTGTAGCGGGCCTGCCGCCGCCCTCGCCTCCTTCCGCTATTGAGACTTATCCGATGTCGTCACTCCCCGAAGCCAAGCTGGACGTGCTCCTTGCACATCATGCCTCTCTTGAAGCCGAATCGCTCGGACAGCTCTCCTCCGAGCGGTATGTGCAGGTCACGCGCGAGCTCGCCGAGATCGCGCCGTTGATCGAGGCGGTGAAGACCTATCGGTCAGCGGTCAAAGAACTCGCCGACACCGAGGCGCTGATCGCCGATCCCGCCACCGACGCCGAGATGCGCAGCATGGCGGAAGCCGAGCGCGACGAGCTCAAGACGAAGATCGAGGAGCTGGTCCAGAAGATCCGCATCGCGCTGCTGCCCAAGGACGCCATGGACGACCGCAACGTCGTGCTGGAAATCCGCGCCGGCACCGGCGGCGACGAGGCCTCGCTGTTCGCCGGCGACCTGTTCCGGATGTATGAGCGCTTCGCTGCCTTGCAGGGATGGAAGGTCGAGGTGATCTCGGCGAGCGAAGGCACCGTCGGCGGCTTCAAGGAAATCATCGCGGAGGTGCAGGGCCGCGGCGCGTTCTCGAAGCTGAAATTCGAATCCGGCGTGCACCGCGTGCAGCGCGTGCCCGACACCGAGACGCAAGGGCGCATCCATACCTCGGCGGCAACCGTCGCGGTGCTGCCCGAGGTCGAGGATGTCGACGTCGACATCAAGAACGAGGATCTGCGCATCGAGACCATGCGGGCACAAGGCGCCGGCGGCCAGCACGTCAACAAGACCGAATCGGCGATCCGCATCACCCACATCCCGACCGGCATCGTGGTGATGATGCAGGACAGCCGCTCGCAGCACAAGAACCGCGCCTCGGCCATGAACATCCTGCGCTCGCGCATCTATGACGCCGAGCGGCAGCGCGTCGACGCCGCGCGCTCGGCCGAGCGCAAGGAGAAGGTCGGCTCCGGCGATCGCTCCGAGCGCATCCGCACCTACAATTTCCCGCAAGGCCGCGTCACCGACCACCGCATCAACCTGACGCTCTACAAGCTGCCGCAGGTGATATCGGGTGAGGCGCTCGGCGAACTCACCGATGCGCTGACCACCGAGCACCAGGCCGCGCAGCTCGCCGCGCAAGGCGCGGCCGCGTGACGGACGCGTGAGCAATCCCCTCACCGGACGGCCAATCGAAAGCGCGCGGCGGGCGCTCGCGGCAGAGCTGAGATCGGCGGGGCTCGACGAAGCCGAGCTCGACGCGCGCATCCTGACCGGTGCAGCGCTCGATCTGGATTTGACCGGCCTGATCGCGCAGGCGGCACGTCCTCTCACCGAAGCCGAGGCTGCGCGACTCGCCGGCTACGTGCGGCGGCGCATCGCCGGCGAGCCGGTGGCGCGTATTCTCGGCATGCGAGAATTCTGGGGCCTGCCATTTCGCTTGTCGGAAGCAACCCTGGTCCCGCGGCCCGACACCGAGACGGTGGTCGAGCGCGCGCTCGAGATGTTTCGCGAGCGCGACGTCTCGCATCCACCGCGCATCGCCGACATCGGCACCGGATCGGGCGCCATCCTGCTCGCGCTGTTGCATGAAATTCCCGATGCGTTCGGCGTCGGCACCGATCTCAGTTTCACGGCGCTTCACACCGCCAGGGGCAATGCCGCCGCCCTGGGCCTTGCCGGCCGCGCAGCCTTCGTTGCCTGCTCCTACGCAGCTGCGCTTCGCGGCCCGTTCGACCTGATCGTGTCGAACCCGCCCTATATTCCGGCTGGGGAAATCCCAAAGCTGAGCATCGAGGTGCGCGAGCACGATCCGCATCTGGCGCTCGATGGCGGCAATGATGGATACGATGCCTACCGGGCCCTGATCCCCCAGGCCGCCGGCCTGCTCGCCCCCGGCGGGGCACTGATCGTCGAGACCGGACAGGGCCAAGCCGGGAATATTGAAACCTTGATGGCCGCCGCCGCGTTATCGATCGACAGGTCGCCCAAGCCGGACCTGGCGGGCATTCCCAGGGCTGTCTCGGCCCGAAAAATGCCCCCATAAAAGCCGGATTGGGCTCTAAAAAACCTCTTGGAATATCCCGTGGGAACGACTACGTTCCGGTCAACACATCGGTGCCGGCCCCGTAGACCTACGGGCGAAAGCCGGGCTCTCGGGCGAGAGCTTTACTGATTACAGGTTCCAAGCCGCAGGTCCTGTTGAGCGCGATGGCTGATAGAGCTGCGCCGCTTACCGACCGCAAAGTGAACGAAAGCCTGATATTGCGCTTGAAGACTTACGCAACAAAGCTGGGCTTGTTTCGGCAGGCGATATGAATGAGTTCGCTGGCAATGAATGCTGGCGGGTGGGGAACGCGTCTTTGTTGAACGCGACGGTCGACGAACATTGGCAGGGTTCAATCCGCTCTTGCGCGCGGTGCGCGCGAGGTCTGTGAACCGCTGTCGTCAGGTCACTCCTAGCAATCAGTAATGCGTGCAACCTTTAGGGCTGGAATTAAAGGCAGGACATGAGAAACGGTCAGAACAAGCAGCGGATGCGCAACCGCAACAACAACAATAACAACAACCGCCGCGGCCAGAACCCGATGACCCGGGTCTACGAATCGAACGGTCCCGACATCAAAATCCGCGGCACCGCCTCGCACATTGCCGAAAAATACCTCCAGCTTGCGCGAGACGCGCGCTCCTCCGGTGACCCGGTTGCCGCCGAAAACTACTACCAGCACGCCGAACACTATTTCCGCCTGATCGCGGCGGCCCAGGAACAGTTCCGCCAAAACCAGCAGCCGCGCGGCGACGAGCCCGTCAGCACCAGCAGCGATGATGGCGAGGACGACGGCGAGAACTTCTCGGCCTTCGGCCAGGAGCCGGGCTTCGTTCCCCAACCGCCGCAGCAACAGCCCTTCATGCGCGATCGCGACGGCCAGCGCGATCATCACCAGCGTGACTATCAGCCGCGCGACAACCAGCAGCCTTATCAGCGCGACAACCAGCAGCCGCGCGAGCATCGCGAACGCGACCATCGTCCGCAGCCGCAATATCATCAGCAGCCCCAGCCGCCGAACCAGCCGCAGCCCGTCGTCGCCGATGCCGGCAATGTCGATCGCCTGCCCTCCTTCATCACCGGCGCACAGCCGCAGGCGAGCGGCGCGCCGGGCGGCTTCGAAGGTGGCAATGGTGGTGGTGGCGAGCGCTATCCGCGGCGGCGCCGCCGGCCGCATGGCGGCCCGCGCCCCGAGCGCGAGGCAGCTCCGGCCGCGACCAGCGACGATCTCGCCCCCGGCGAATAAGGCGCCCCGATCTTCCGATCTCAGGACTGCATCGTCCCGGCTTGCCCGGGACGATTTGTTTTCAGCCCCGCGTCACCGTCGTCGAGGACGGCACCAGCACGTCGTCTGTGAAGAACACTGGCTTCAAGCCGGAACGGTGTGAAGCGCGGCAGTGAGAGCCGAGAGGATTTGGCGCAGCAACAGGCTGAGCCAGCGGATGAGGCGGCGGAAGTTGTAGCCGGCGGCGGCGAGGA
>NZ_JAANIH010000074.1 GCF_014529705.1 Bradyrhizobium campsiandrae | reverse complement strand
GCCTACGGCGCCTATTGCCGCCGCGTGCCGATGATCATTCCGTTCCTGTCGCCGCGGTGAAGACGCGCGAGCCCTAAATCCTTCCCTGAGCAGCGTTGCTATTAGTCCCGTCATCCTGAGGTGCGAGGTTCGCGATGCACATGCATCGCGGACCGAGCCTCGAAGGATGCACGGCCGAGCTCCAGCCGGGCCGTCTATCCTTCGAGGCTCCCGGCACGATGCTTGGCATCGTGCCACTCGCACCTCAGGATGACGGGTCAGGAACCGCTTCGCCCCTCGCCATGCAAATTCGATCGGCTGCCATTCCACGGGAATAGGTCGCATCGGCGCGGCTCACAGGTTGACGTCTGCCCCGACAGCCAGTTGGATGCGCGCGCAAACAGGGACTCCTCATGACTTTTTCCAGCATCTTCGCGCAGTTCGTTGCAGTTCTCGGCGGCATCGCGCTGCAGTGGCGGAAGCTGACGGGCACCGAGGCGGCACCGGCCTGGGGCCAGACGCCGGCCATTCCCGAAGCCAAGCCGCAAGGCGCGATCCCGACCTTGAAGATGCCGACCGCGCGCGGCTGGAGCGCGGGCCAGAAGCCGACGGTCGCGCCCGGGCTCAAGGTCAATGCGTTTGCGACCGACCTCGACCATCCGCGCTGGATTGAAGTGCTACCCAATGGCGACGTGCTGATCGCGGAAGCGACGCAGATCGCAGGTCCTCCGCGCAGCGTGTTCCACTACGCGATGCAGGCGACGATGCGGCGCGCAGCGGCGCTCGGCGTGTCCGCCAACCGCATCACCCTGCTGCGCGACAAGGACGGCGACGGAGTCGCCGAGCATCGCGGCGCGTTCATGGAAAACCTGAACCAGCCGTTCGGCATGGCGCTGGTCGGCGACACCTTCTATGTCGGCAATACCGATGGCGTGATGGCCTTCCCCTATGTCGCCAATGCCGACAGCATCACCGCGCCGGGCAAGCGGCTCACCACGTTCAAGCCGAGCGGCCATTGGACGCGCAGCCTGCTCGCCAGCCCTGACGGCAAGAAGCTTTATGCCGGCGTCGGCTCGCTCAGCAACATCGCCGAGATGGGCTTCGAGGTCGAGGAAGGCCGCGCCGCCATCTATGAGCTCGACCTCGTTGCCGGCACCCATCGCATTTTTGGCGCGGGCCTGCGCAACCCCGTCGGGCTTGCCTGGGAGCCGACTACGAATGTGCTCTGGACCGTCGTCAACGAGCGCGACGGGCTCGGCGACGAGACGCCGCCGGATTATCTCACCTCCGTGCGCGACGGCGGCTTCTACGGCTGGCCCTATTGCTACTGGGGCAAGACGGTCGACGACCGTGTGCCGCAGGATCCCGCGATGGTGGCCAAGGCGATTCAGCCTGACTATGCGCTCGGCGGCCATACCGCTTCGCTCGGCCTGTGCTGGATGCCCGCAGGGACCCTGCCCGGCTTCGGAGACGGCATGGTGATCGGCCAGCACGGCTCGTGGAATCGCAGCAAACTGTCCGGCTACAAGCTGGTGTTCATTCCGTTCCAGAACGGCAAGCCCTCGGGCCCCGGCCGCGACATCCTGTCGGGCTTCCTGTCCCCGGACGAGAAGGAATCCTATGGCCGCCCGGTGGGTGTCGTGATCGGCCCCGACAAGAAGTCGCTGCTGATGGCCGACGACGTCGGCAACGTGATCTGGCGCGTGACGGGGGCTTAAGAATCACGTCCCCACACACAGCGTGGCGCGCTGCTTGCGCAGCAGGGCGATCACCGACAGCGCGGTGATGATCCCGGTCTTGGGATTTTCGGACGGGATGTTCTCGATGCCCATCGAGAACCGCGCCGAATCCGCCTCGACCTCGATACGGTGAACGTTGCGCGTCACCGTCGGGTCGGCCCAGACCTGGATCTGGGTCCGATCGGGGCCGATGCCCGCGAGCGAAAGCGCAACGGCGACATTGACGTTGGCCGGAAAGCCTCTTGCGGCGTCGCGCGCGCTGCCTTCGAACAGTTTCAGCGGCTCGCGCAGATTGTCGATGTCGATCTTGTTCTCGACGATGAACGGCGCGCCCTTCAGCCCGTCAATCGGCTTGCGCGTCACCATCTTCACCTGATGGATCGTGCCCAGGGCAGCCGCGTTGACGGCATCGAGCCCGATCAGCGCGCCCGTCGGCACGAGGATGCGGCCCCCCTTGGCGCGGGCGAGATCGACGAGATCGAAATTGTCGAGCAGCCCGCCGACGCTGACGACGACTGCGGATCTGCCCCGCGTCACCGCCGGCTCGACGATCACGCGCAACTGGCTGCTCGGCGCGCATTCGACCACGATGTCGGCGGCCTCGCCGAGCTGGTCGACCGGCAGGATTTGCGGCTGCTGGCGCAGTCCGGCGAGAAACGGCTGATGCTTGGCCGGATCACGCACCGCCACGGCCGACAGCGCCAGGCCCTCGATGCCCTGGTCGAGCGCGGTCGCGATCTTGGTGCCGATCGAGCCCAGCCCCGCGATGGCCACCCGCAACTTGCTCGAAACTTTCTGATCCGTCATCGCATCCCACCGTTTGTCCAGGCCAATGTCATAGCGCCTCACGCCTCCCGCGCATAGAAGCGCAGACGTGCCTCCAGCACGGCCAGCATGGCATCGCGGGCCGGATCGCGCGAGCTGCGCAGCCAGGCCGCGGCCAGCGGCAACCGGCCGACCGGGCCGCGCTGCTTCGGTCGCAGCGGCACGAAGCGCACGCCTGCAGCCGCCATGCGCGTGGTCCATCGCGGCACGATCGCGACGCCGAGCTTGGTTGCCACCAGATTGATGATGGTCTGCTTCTCGTCCGCGACCTGCACGATGCGCGGCGTCAATCCGGCCTGCTCGAACAGCTTGATCGTGAGGTCGTGGCTATGCGGCCGCGAGCGGCGGTCCGGCACCAGCATCGGCTCGCCCGCGATCTCGGCCAGCGTGATCGACTTGCGCGTGGCGAGCGCGTGGCGCTGCGGAAAGGCCACGATCGCGGTCTCCTGGAGCAGAGGATGGAATTCCAGCCGCTTGTCCGGCCGGTCAGGCGGACGGACGAAGGCGAGATCGAGCGCGCCGGTCAGGATCTTTGGTAACAGGCGGACCGTCTTGTCTTCCAGAAGCTGCACCGAAACCTCGGGATGCCCGGCGCGAAAATCGCGCAGCAACGGCGGCAACAACCCGGCCGCGGCGCTGTCGATGGCGCCGATCCGCAGCCGTCGCGCCGGGCCGGTGCGCGAGCGGTTGCGCAAACTGCTCTCGACGGCCTCGACCTTGGCAAGGATGACCCGGGCGTCGCGCAGCAGCGTCGCGCCGTCCTCGGTGAGCGAAACGGCGCGGGTCGTGCGCGCGAACAGCCGCGTGCCCAGATCCTCTTCCAGCAGCCTGATCTGGCGCCCGAGCGCGGACGGCAGCATCTGGAGATGCTGCGCGGCGCGGCCGAAATGCAGCTGCTCGGCCACCGCCACGAAGCATCGCAACTGATGCAATTCCATTCGCAAATCCTCTCGTCTGCAGGCAGTCGTCATGCCCGGGCTTGTTTTTGCGCCACGGGCAAGGCGTGGATGGCCAGCCCGGCTGCGACGGTCAAGGCGAACCTTGCGATGATTATATCATTTTTTTGTATAAACCAGCGCCGATTGAGCCCGCCTCCTGCCCTCGCCTAGTTTCGCTGCCGCACAACGGTTCCAGGGAGGTCTCAGGTGACGAGCGAGATTCGGACGCGCGTGCTGCGCAAGATCACCTGGCGCATCGTTCCCTTCATCATGCTGCTCTACTTCGTGGCCTTCATCGACCGCGTCAACATCGGCTTCGCCTCGCTGACGATGAACAAGGACATCGGGCTGTCGCCGACCGTCTACGGTTTCGGCGCCGGCATCTTCTTCTGGGGCTACTTCCTTTTCGAGGTGCCCTCCAATGTCATCCTGCACAAGGTTGGCGCTCGGATCTGGATCGCGCGGGTGATGATCACCTGGGGCCTGGTCTCGGCAGCGATGGCGTTCGTGCAAGGCGCGACCAGTTTCTACGTCCTGCGATTCCTGCTCGGCGTCGCCGAGGCCGGGTTCTTTCCCGGCATCATCCTCTATCTCTCCTACTGGTTCCCGGCGCGCCAGCGCGCGGCGGTGACCGCACTGTTCATGGCGGCCGCACCGCTCTCGACGGTGCTGGGCTCGCCGGTCTCGGGCGCGCTCCTGGAATTGGACGGAATGCTCGGGCTCAAGGGCTGGCAATGGCTGTTCGTGCTGGAGGCGCTACCGGCCGTGCTGCTGGGCTTCGTCGTGCTGGCGTTCCTGACCGATCGACCGGAGAAGGCGAAATGGCTCGGCGAGGACGAGCGGCGCTGGCTGGTCGAGACCATGAACGAAGAGACCACGCGCAAGGCCGCAACCGCGAGCCACAACATCTGGCGCGGGCTTGCCGATCCGCGCGTTCTGGCGCTGTCGCTGATTTATTTCGGCACCTCGGCCGGCCTCTACACGCTCGGCGTCTGGGCGCCGCAGATCATTAAGCAGTTCGGCCTCTCCTCGCTTCAGGTCGGTTTCCTCAATGCACTGCCGGCGACAGCCGCCGTCGTCGCCATGGTGCTGTGGGCACGGCATTCGGACCGCACCGGCGAGCGCACCTGGCACGTCGTGATTGCCTGTCTTGTGGCTGCAGCAGGGCTTGCTTGTGCCGGTCTTGCGACTGGCGTGGTCGCCGTCCTCGTTGCGCTGACGCTCGTGAACATCGGCATCTCCTCGGCGAAGCCGCCGCTCTGGAGCATGCCGACGCTGTTCCTGTCCGGCCCCGCGGCCGCCGCCGGCATCGCCACCATCAATTCGATCGGCAATCTCGGCGGCTTCGTCGGTCCCGCCATGATCGGCTGGATCAAGGACCAGACCGGCAGCTTCGTCGGCGGTCTTTATTTCGTCAGCGGCCTGCTCATTCTCTCCGCAGTCCTGACCCTGCTATTGTCGCGCGCGAAAACCGCGCCGGTCGAAGCCGTCCCGCAATCCCACTGATCTCTCAAACGGAGCAATCCTGATGCGCACCCATTCGATCGCAGCCATTCCCGCCGACGGCATCGGCCCCGAGGTGATCTCGGCCGGTGTTCGCGTGCTGGAGGCTCTCGCAAAACGCAGCGGCGATCTCGCTTTCAACGTCAAGACGTTCGACTGGGGCTCGGACTATTACAAGAAGCATGGCGTGATGATGCCGGCGGACGGTCTTGCAGAACTGAAGAAGTTCGACGCGATCTATTTCGGCGCGGTCGGCGCCCCTGACGTGCCCGACCACATCACGCTGTGGGGCCTGCGCCTGCCGATCTGCCAGGGCTTTGACCAATACGCCAATGTGCGGCCGACCAAGATTCTGCCCGGCGTCGCCTCGCCGCTGCGCAATGTCGGCGTCGGCGATCTCGACTGGGTGATCGTGCGCGAGAATTCGGAAGGCGAATATGCCGGCATGGGCGGCCGCGCCCACAAGGGCCTGCCGGAAGAGGTCGGCACCGAAGTCGCCGTGTTCACCCGCGTCGGCGTGACGCGGATTATGCGCTACGCCTTCCAGCTCGCGCAGTCGCGCCCGCGCAAATTCCTGACCGTGGTGACCAAGTCGAACGCGCAGCGCCATGGCATGGTGATGTGGGACGAGATCGCCGCCGAAGTCGCGACCGAATTCCCCGATGTGACCTGGGACAAGATGCTGGTCGATGCCATGACGGTGCGGATGACGCTGCATCCGAGGAGCCTCGACACCATCGTGGCGACCAATCTGCACGCCGACATCCTCTCCGATCTCGCCGGCGCGCTCGCGGGAAGCCTCGGCGTGGCGCCGACCGGCAACATCGATCCGCAGCGCCGCTTCCCCTCGATGTTCGAGCCGATCCACGGCTCGGCCTTCGACATCACCGGCAAGGGCATCGCCAATCCGGTCGCAACGTTCTGGACCGGCGCGCAGATGCTGGAGCATCTCGGCGAGAAGGACGCGGCCGCGCGGCTGATGAAGGCCGTCGAGCGCGTCTGCGCGGCCGGCATTCTGACGCCTGACGTCGGCGGCAAGGCAACGACGCGGGAAGTGACGGACGCCGTGATCGACGCGATCCACGGCTCGAACGACTGAGGGAACCTACTTCTTCCGCCGCGAAGGTTGTGCCGGCGGTGGCATCGCCATCGCGGCCGCCGCCGTGGCGTCCGGCGGTGTCAAATGTCTGGGCACGATGATCGACTGCCCGGGAGTTAGCGTCGCGTTCTCCGCCAGCGAATTGCTCTGCGCGAGCGTCCACAGCGGCACGCGATACGTGGCTGCAATGCTCTCCATGGTATCGCCGGTGCGAACCGGCACACGCACGCCGCTGTCCCATAATTCGACCAGCGTGTCCCCGGGAACCTGATAGCGCAGCGGCACCGCATCGGCCTCGGTCTGCGGCGCCTGGATGCGCGGCAGCTGCGTCACCATCTCCAGGATCTGGCGGTGGATGTCGTCGGACTTCTCGATGTTGATGTGCGAGACGCGGCTGTTCAGCTTCAAATCATAGCTGGCGTAATGGCCGCGAAAGCCGGGCACGGCCACCACGTCGCCGCCGCCGAGCACGCTGTCGGACAGGAAGATGTTGATGAAGCGCTCGACATTGAGCGGCACGTCATCGGTCGCGTGCGCGGGGTCGATGGCGATGACGAGGCTGATCGGGACGTTCTCCTTGGCCGCCATCTCGGAGATCAGGACCGAACATAGCCCGCCCATGGAATGGCCAATCAGCACGATCGGCGCCGGGCTTTCCTTGTAGCTGGCGATGGCGCGGTTGCCGATGAAACGGCACAGGGTGAACTCGTAGACGTCGGCCGAGAAGCCGGCCGCCGTCAGCTTCTCGCTGAGCCGGTCCATGCCGGTCGAGAAGATCGGCCCCATGGCGCCGCGGAACAGATAGATCTTCGGCGGCGGCGGCGGTTCGGCTGGCGGTGCAGGCGGCGGCGCGACGGCCGGGGCCACAGCCGGCTTCGGCTTCGCGGGCGAGGCTGCGGCCAAGCCGGGATTCAAGGCGAGCAACGCGATCGCTGCCAACACCACAAGTCGCCTTGGATCAATCATCAGTCCCGCAGTCCCCACCACGGGGGCAACCGCCCCCTCCGCGGCGCTTAGTGACCGAATGGGCGGAATTTGGGGCAGGGATCCGCCGAGCGTAGCCTTCCTTGCTCCCGTCCCCGCTCTTGCCTTCGGGCTACACGGCGATGTGAACAGCCTCCCCTCTTCGGCTCAAAGAAGCCGCTGGACTTAGGAGCATATGCACCTACATTGTCGTAAATAAGAGCATATGCTCTTAACTGAATGAAGGAGCGGTATCATGAGCGAAGCGACCATTCTGGTTAGCGGTGCGACCGGCCGGACCGGCGGCGCGGCCATCGACGAACTGCTGAGGATCGGCAAGACGGTGCGCGCCTATGTGCGCTCGGACGGCGAGCGGGCCGCGGCGCTGAGGCAGCGGGGGGTCGAGATCGCCATCGGCGATTTCACCGACATCGATGCCATTCGCGCGGCCATGGAAGGCATCCACTCTGCTTATTTCCTCCATCCGATCGCGCCCGGAATCATCGGTGCCGCCGCCTATTTCGCCCAGGCGGCGAAGGAGGCCGGCGTTGGCGCGATCGTCAACATGTCGCAGATCTCGGCACGCCGGGAATCGGCGAGCCATGCGGCGCAGGATCACTGGATTTCGGAACGGGTGTTCGACTGGTCGGGTGTCGCGACGACGCATCTGCGCCCAACCTTCTTTGCCGACTGGCTGGTCTACCCGCATTTCGGCAAGGAGATCTGGGCGAAGAAGAAGATCGAATTTCCGTTCGAGAACGGACGCCACGCGCCGATCGCGAGCGACGATCAGGGCCGTGTCATCGCCCACCTGCTGGCCAAGCCGCAAGGCCATGAGGGCAAGATCTATCCGCTGCACGGCCCGGTGGAGATGAACCACACCGAGATCGCCGCCGAGATGAGCGAGGTGCTCGGCGCCCGGATCGACTACGCGCCGACCTCGATCGCGGCGTTCAAAGAGAAGATGGAGAAGCTCTACAAGTTTCCTCCGTTCCTGGTGCAGCACCTGGTCGAAGTCGCCCAGAATTATCGCGACGGCATTTTCTCGGGCACCAACGATGCGGTCGAGAAAATCACGGGAACGCCGCCGCTCTCGGTCCGGCAATTCATCGCGCAGAACCGCGCCGTGTTCGCCTGAACACGATCAAAGCCAATATGGGGTTCGAAAATGTCCCACTCACAAACCGAGCGTCACCCGTTTCTCGACGATCTGACTGATGACGCGGAGCTGGTCAGCTCCGTGCTGCGCGGCCCGGTCATCGGACGCGACAACGTCCGCCGCGTTGTCGATGCCGTCGGCACCTTCTACGCGTCGCAGACACCGACGTTTGTACAGAATGTCGGCTCGCGACTCGTTCTCGAATACGAGGCCGCGCTCAGCGGCGGAGAGAAGCTGAGCGCCTCCGTCATCGTCGAGCACAATCCCGACGGATCGGTGCCGCGCGTCAGCGTGCGGATGAGTCCGCTCGGCGCGGTGCTGTCTCTCGCCACCGGCTTGCGCGAGCGGCTTTCGAAGCAACTGCCGGAAACTCTCTTTCTCTGAACCGAAACAAGCCGGCGGCGCGAACAAGCCTCCGACGACATTGGAAAGGTAGACTGTCATGGATATCAAGAACGCAACCGTCTTCATCACTGGTGCCAATCGCGGCCTGGGTCTGGCCTTTGCACGCGAGGCGCGCCGCCGCGGTGCGGCCAAGGTCTATGCGGGCATGCGCAAGACCGACGGCTTCAGCGAGCCCGGCCTCATCCCGGTGAAGATCGACGTTACCGATCCGGCATCGATCGCCGCCGCCGCCAAGCTGGCGGCCGATACGACGGTGCTGATCAACAACGCCGGCATCGCCGCCCTGATCGAGGGGCCGCTGTCGACCGACGTCGTGGCGCAATCGGAGCGCCTGTTCGACACCAATTATTACGGCGTCGTGCGCGTCACGCAGGCCTTCGAGCCGAACCTGTCGACGAAGCCGAACGCGGCCATCATCAACGTGCTCTCCGACATCGTCTGGCTGCCGCGGCCGATCCTGGCGCCCTATGCCGCCTCGAAAGCCGCGGCCTGGAGCTACACCAACCAGCTTCGCTTCCACTTGCGCGATCGCGGCATCCAGGTTCTCGGCCTGCATGTCGGGTTCGTCGACACCGACCTGACCAACGGCATTGACGTGCCGAAGGCGAGCCCTGCGGACGTGGTGAGCCAGACCTATGACGCCCTCGCCGCCGGCAAGAGCGAGGTGATGGCCGACAAGGGAACGGTGGTGCTGAAGAGCACGCTTGCGGCCGAGGAACCCGGCTACATCACCCCGCCGCAAGGATTTTGAGAAGCGTTTTGAGGAGGGTTTCCAGAATATCGCTGTGCCCGCGCCGCGCCTATATTCGCCGCGCGGGCCATTGATGAGAATCGATGGAGACAAGGAGATGTTGCCGGTGAACAAGCCTCTGGGAATCGATCAATGCAACTGCTCCGCCATGAGGAAGGCGAACCGGCAGATTTCGCGCTTCTACGACGCTCACCTCGAACCGGCTGGCCTGCGCATCACGCAATTCCTCACTTTGGCAGCGCTGAACGAACTCGGGAGCGCCGCCGTCAATGCGCTCGCCGAGCAGCTCGACATCGAACGCACCGCAATGGGCAAGATGGTCGGCTTCCTGGAACGTGATGGCCTGGTCCGTATCCGGCCCTCGCCCACCGATGGACGAAGCCGCCTCATCGAGCTCACCGATGCCGGCCATCGTCTGCACGACAGGGCCGCCCCGCTTTGGCAGCGTGCCCAGCGGGAGTTCGAGCAGCTGAACGGGGCGAATAATGTCGCCGTGCTGCGGGGAGCCTTGCGAGGCATGGTCGTCGGTGACATCAGGCCGAGTTCATCCGAGGACTGAGCGCCGTCGCGGCAATCCACGTGCAGGCAAGACAAAGCCGCCGCCGACACTCAAGTCGGCGGCGGCTTTATCACGTCAGCCGTTACAGGCGACCAGCGTCAGTTCCTCGCCGGAGTCACAGCCGCCGCGCGCGCGGCACGCGGCGCGCCGGGCTCGGCGACCGGTCCAGCCGGACCGCGCGAGCGGGCGATTGCGGCGTCGATCTCGGCGATGACGCGGCGCTGGATCGCTTCGTTCTTGTCGATGGTGATGTGGCCGACGCCGGTGCCGCGCACATCGACATTGTCGAGCTTGCCGCGGAGGCCGGCCGCGGCGCGTACCGGCTCGCCGGGACCGTCGCCGATATAGATGTTGATGTAACGCTCGGCGCCGGTCGACAGCCTGGTCTTGAACACCGAATCGAGCCCGATCGCGAGCTTCACGGGCACCCCGAGCTGGTTGAGCTTGGCGATCATGTCGGGCAGCGCGGTTGCGCCCGAGGAGTGCCCGACCAGCACGATGGTCTTGAGCCGGCCAGCCCTGTAATTTGCCGCGGCCTCATCGGCGAGCGAGGACCAGGACACGAAGTTCGCGACGGTCACCGGGATGCCCTGGGCCTCGAGGCGCGCACCGATGGTGTCGAGCCCGAGCGAGAAGATGTTGAGCACGCCGCGCAGCAGATAGACATGCGTCGTCGCCGCGGCCTGGCTCGGCGCCGCCTTGGCGGTGGTCGGGCTCATGGCAACAGCTGACAGCAACAGCAGGCAGATCCCCCACATGCGGAGGGTAGACAATTGGCTGGTGTCGGCGGTGTGACGGCCGTTCGGTCTCATCGATTGTTTCCTTGGGGACAATACGCTTCGCGATTGGCCGGAATCGTAGCCACGGCCCGCTCGCAGACGCAACAAAGAGCCGCGTGAACGGCCATCTTCGCTGCAATCCGTGACCATCGCGCAACACTTGCCCGAAACCTGCCACCGAAGGGCCTGTTTTGAGACCATTTTTCTCCCGCCAATTGCGGGCGGGCAACGCCATTCCTATTTCAGGGCTCCGCTCGTCTCCGCCCGCCAGAGGGTGGTTTTCGGCGTCCCCTTCCCCATCCCACCCGGCCACCATGTCCTCCATCATTTCCGTCGCCGACCTGTCGAAGACCTATGGGTCCGGCTTCAAGGCGCTCAAGAACGTCAATCTCGACATCAAGCGCGGCGAGATTTTCGCGCTGCTCGGGCCGAATGGCGCGGGCAAGACCACGCTGATCTCGATCATCTGCGGCATCGCCAATCCGAGCGAGGGGCGCGTCCTGGTCGGCGGCGAGGACATTCAGACCTCCTACCGCAAGGCACGTTCGCTGATCGGCCTCGTGCCCCAGGAATTGCACACCGACGCCTTCGAGAGCGTGTGGGCGACGGTGAGCTTCTCCCGCGGGCTGTTCGGCAAGCCGAAGAACCCCGCCCATATCGAGAAGGTATTGAAGGACCTCTCGCTCTGGGACAAGAAGGACAGCAAGATCATCACGCTCTCGGGCGGCATGAAGCGGCGCGTGATGATCGCGAAGGCGCTCTCGCACGAGCCGCAGATCCTGTTCCTCGACGAGCCGACCGCCGGCGTCGACGTCGAGCTGCGCAAGGGCATGTGGGAGGTGGTCCGCACGCTCCAGCAATCCGGCGTCACCATCATCCTTACCACGCATTACATCGAGGAGGCCGAGGAGATGGCGGACCGCATCGGCGTCATCAACAAGGGCGAGATCGTGCTGGTCGAGGACAAGGCGACCTTGATGCAGAAGCTCGGCAAGAAGCGGCTGACGTTGCATCTGCAGAGCAAGCTCGGCGCGCTGCCCGAGAGCCTGGCCCACTACAAGCTCGATCTCTGCGACAGCGGCGCGACGCTGGTCTACGACTACGACACCAAGGGGGAGCGCACCGGCATCACCAGCCTGCTCGGCGACCTCCGCACTGCCGGCATCCGCTTCAACGATCTCGACACGACCCAATCGTCGCTCGAGGACATCTTCGTCGACCTCGTGAGGACGTCATGAACCACCGCGCCATCCGCGCCATCTATCTGTTCGAAATGGCGCGTACCTGGCGCACGCTGCTGCAAAGCATCGTCTCGCCGGTCGTTTCGACCTCGCTCTATTTCGTGGTGTTCGGCGCCGCGATCGGCTCGCGCATCAGCCAGGTCGAGGGCGTCAGCTACGGCACCTTCATCGTGCCGGGCCTGATCATGCTCTCGGTGCTGACGCAGAGCATCGCCAATGCCTCGTTCGGCATCTACTTCCCGAAATTCACCGGCACGATCTACGAGATCCTGTCGGCGCCGATCTCCTCTTTCGAGATCGTGCTCGGCTATGTCGGCGCCGCCGCGACCAAGTCGATCATCCTGGGCCTGATCATTCTGGCGACGGCCGGGCTCTTCGTCCCGTTGCATATCCACCATCCGATCTGGATGCTGGCCTTTCTGGTGCTGACGGCGGTGACGTTCAGCCTGTTCGGCTTCATCATCGGCATCTGGGCCGACGGCTTCGAAAAGTTGCAGATGATCCCGATGCTGGTGGTGACGCCGCTGACCTTCCTCGGCGGCAGCTTCTATTCCATCGACATGCTGCCGCCGACCTGGCGCACCGTGGCACTGCTCAACCCGGTGGTCTATCTGATCTCGGGCTTCCGCTGGAGCTTCTATGAGATTGCCGATGTCAGCGTGTCCGTCAGCATCGGCATGACCGGGGCGTTTCTGGCGATCTGCCTCGCCGTGATCTGGTGGATTTTCCGCACCGGCTATCGGCTGAAGAACTGATTGCAGGTCTGGAGGCCGGATGGCGCGACGTCACCGATAGCAACGGAAGCGGTGGTAGCCGTCATAATAGCCGTGGCAGTGGCGATAGTAGCGATGGTGGGGAATCCCGAAAACGCCTTCGACCGCGCCAACAGCGCCGCCGACACCGGCACCGACGACGCCTCCGACCGCGCCGCCCACGGGTCCGGCAATCCTGTTGCCTTCATAGGAGCCTTCCTGGGCGCCGCGCACGATGCCCTGGGCGTGACCTGGATGCGGCAGCGACAGCAAAGCCAAGAGGATGGCGGCGGCAGCGAACAGCAGGCGGACGGGCAGGCCGGCCGGCAAGGCTGCGATACGGGCTTCGTTCATCTTCGATCCCAAAGCAATGGTGGCGGGAATGACGGCGGCGAAAGCCGCCTGTCGGGCAGGTCACGATCAACGCCCGAAGCGGCCAAATGGTTGCGGCTTTGTGACGAATTGTCGGCGATGTGAACGCATCCGCCGCTCGCGAAAATGTCAGCACCCTCAGGGCATGCGCGGCCCAAAGCGGCCTTGCTTACGTCCGGCATCACGTTAACGATGGCAGGAAGGTTAGCTTGGCACGAAGCTGGAACGAAAGCCGGATCACAGGCATAATGCACGCCGGGGGACGGAGAGCCGCGGTGTTATTGTCTGAGCCTGATCTTTTCGGAAAACCGCTCCACGCTTTTCCAGGTCATGCTCTAGCGTGAAAAGGCCGGAGGCCAGACGTCAGATGCGTTCATTTTTTATCGCTTTCACCTCGCTGATGCTTTTGAGCGCGGGCAACGCGCAGGCCAAGGTCGACATCACCGTCGACAAGGACAATCAGCAGATGACCGTCGTGGTCGACGGCGTCACCCGCTACCACTGGCCGGTGTCGACAGGCATCCCCTCGCGCGAGACGCCGGCCGGCTCGTTCCGCGCCTTCCGCATGGAAGAGGATCACTACTCCAAGGAATTCGACGACGCGCCGATGCCGCACTCGATCTTCTTCACCAAGGCCGGGCACGCCATTCACGGCACCGACTCGGTGGGGCGATTGGGTACGCCCGCCTCGCATGGCTGCGTGCGGCTGTCGCGTCAGAACGCCTCGACGCTCTATGCGCTGGTCCAGGAGCAGGGCGTGCTCAACACCACGGTGACGCTGACCGGCTCGGCGCAGGTGGCGCTGGCCCGCAACCCGCGCGGTCGCAACCCCACGGCCATGGCCCGCACCCAGCAGCCCGCCGAGGAGCAGTACGCGACATCGGGCGACCCCGTGAATCTGACGCCGCCGATGCAGCCCGCGCGCCGCTACATGCCCCAGGATGACAACTACATCTATCCCGCCGACGGCAGCGACACCGGCGCGCGCTACCCGGCGCCGCGTCCGATCACCCGCCCCTATGGCACGCAGGCCTACCAGCAGCTGCCGCAACAGCAGCCCTATTACGACCAGGGTGGCCAGCAGGGCTATTATTATCAGCAGCAGCAGCCGCGCCAGTATTATCAGCCGCGCAATTACTACTACCAGAACTGAGGCTATTTGAACGCGGCGTCGCCGCGTTCAATGATCTTCCGCACGGCATCGACGAAGGCGCGGGCAACCGGCTCGAGGATCTCGGGCCCGGTTGCCGCGAGATTATCCGCAGGCGTGTGGAAGGTTTGATGGCGGCCGGCCATGCCGAGGAAATTGGCGTAGCCCGCCGCGTGCACGTCGCGCAATTCGCCGACCGCCTGCTTCTCCGTCACCAGGCGTTTGGCCTTAACCGCCGCAAAGGTCTCGTCGGTCAGCGCGACGGCCGACTTGCTCAGCACCAGATAGCGCTCCTCCTCGATTCGATTGGTGCGCGCGCCTTCCGCATAGGCGTAGCAGGCGTTCGACGAGCCGAAATGAATCCAGGCCAGCGTCTGCTTTGGCGTCGGCGCGCCATCTTTCAGGAAAAGCTCCATCCCGCCATGGCCGATCTCGTGGCCGGCGGTGGCAACGAAGACGAAATGCGCCGGCCATTTCTCCGCAGCCGCCGTGCGCGCCAGCGCGAGGAAATTGGCGATGCCGGGTCCGCGCTCGCAGACGCAGGAATACCAGCCCGTCATCGGCGTGGAGACAACAATGGTCGGCCCGCGACCGATGCCGGTCTCGGCGATGACGTTGCGACCGGCGACGTTGCGATCGTAATGCCCTGTCGCGTCGAACGTCACCGCCGCGCCTGACGCGAGCGCCCGCTCGAATGGACCGCGCGCCTTGGCGCCGACCACCATCACCGGCACCGGCCAGGGCGCGTCCTCTTGCGTGACATTGTAGGCGAAGCGGTCGTCGGCGGGATTGCCGATCATCAGCAGGAGGGCCGCAGGCTTCTTCGCCGCGGCTTCGGCGATCGCGGCCCGATGAGCGGGACCGAGATAGGCGCCGCGATCAAACGGCAGATCAAGCATGAGAATTTTTCCGGCAACGTCGCCCTCACGCACGAGCGGCGCGGAGAGATGGAAGCTCGCTTTGTCCTCCGGCGGCCACCAGAACGGCGTCGCCTCGACCACCGTGCCGGCCGCAGCCGCGCTGGCCTTCTCCACGACATATTGCCGGCCGAGCACGACAGGTTGGAACTTGACGGCGAAGCCGGCACCGGCCAGCTCGGCGGCAATCCAGTCGGCCGTAGCGCGATCGCCTGATGAGCCGAAGCGGTGCAGGCCGAAGGAGGCGTAGCGCGTCACGTCGGCATAGAGGCTCGCGCCCGATAACACATCCTTGGCTGCCGCCTGTCCAAGCATCAGAGCCGCCATCGTTGCAATGAGCCCGAGCCGCATGTGAATCGCTCCCGACTTTTTTGCAAGTCAGTTTGGGCTTTCTGCAGCCGCCGTCAACCGCCCTCGCCGACCAGCACGAAGGGCGCCCATACCGCAGGATCGGCATTGCGAGGCGACGACCGATCCGCGATCAGGGCCCTCATCGAACGTCGCAAGGCTTCGGCACGGCCAATGCCGGGATGCGCAGCGAGCTCTGAGAACGCGCCCGTGGTCAGCCGAACCGCCGCATCGGAATCGACCGGCCAATGCGAGACCAGCAGCGCGCGTGCGCCGGCATAGAAGAAGGCCCGCGCAAGCCCCGACAGGCCTTCCGCGCCGGGCCTGTCGCCCGCGGCGGTGTTGCAGGCCGACAGCACCGCCCAGTCGGCATCGAGCTTGAGCTTTGCGATGCGGCTCGCGGTGAGCAGACCATCATCCTCATTGGTCGGCTTGTCCGGCAGCGTCAGCACCAGCGCCGGCTCGCTGAGGCCGTTGACCTCACCCGCGACGAGGCCATGGGTCGCGAAATCGACGACACGGTACTGATCAAGCGGCAGCAGATTGACGCTGGTCACGGTCGCGGCCGCACCAAGCTTGACGTCATCTTGCGGCGAGGCGTGAAGCGCGCGCGCCACGGCCTGGAGCTCGCCCGCCGTCTCCGGGAGGGCCGGCAGGCCCGTGCGCAGGCGGTCGAGATCGACAGCGGAGCCGTCATAGTAGTTCTGATAGGGCTGCACGTTGCGCCCTTGACGCTTGTCGCCGGGTAACCGCTGGAACAGAGGATCGCCGAAACCGATGAACGGCTTTTGCGCGCGCGAGTCCTTGGCAAAGCTGCGTAGCGCGCGCAGGCTCGGCACCGAGGGCAGCACGGTGATGGCACGCTCGTTGAGCAGCCAGGCCGCCTGCCGGTAGCGATCGGAAGACGCGGCATCAGGCTTCCTCGTCACCAGCACCTGAAACGGCAGGCTGGTCAGCGCACCGGCGGGAACGATCAGCAGCTTCGGCTTGCCGGCGATGTCGGCCGCAATCGGAGCGAACAAGGCAGAGTACAGTTCGAAGGACGCATCGAGATCGAATGACGATTGGGCGTTCTCGGGATCGCTGAGCCCCTGCCGCAGATGCGCGACACGATCGCTGAGCTCGCGGTTGCCGAGCGCAATCTGGCGCAGCGCGCTCGCCTCCCGCGTCACTGCGAAGGCATAGGTCTTGTCGCTGAGTGCGATGAACGTCACCAGCGCTTCGTCCGGCCTCAGCAGCGCTTGCACTGGCGCGATCGTCAGCGGCTGCGGATTGGACAGTTCGGCATAGGCCGGATAGCTGCGGTCGAGCTGGGCCGTAATGTCGTCAAGCGACGTCTGCGCTTGCGCCGCCTGCGCGCGCAGGCTTGCAAGCAACGTGTCGTTGCGCTTGCCGTCCGCCTGCCCGAGCTCCGATGTGACGCGCTTGCCGAGCGTCTCGAGGCTCGCCTTCAGATCCTGTTGCCGCCGGACCAATCCCGCGATCGCATCATTGCCGGCGCCGAAGCGGGCCGCCATCTGCGCCAGCGCAGCACCTGCCGTGGTCTCATGCGCGCGCTGTGCCGCACCGAAGGCTTCGTCCGTCGCCGAGGCATCGGGCCTGCCGTCGGCGACGCGCCAGATCGCATCGATCAGCCAGGGATCGAGCTCGGTGAAACGGACGAACTGCGCATTGCGCTGCGCGTTGAGCGCGGTCGCGGCGAGCCGCAGCCGCGTCAGGCTGTCCGCCCATCGGCCCTCGCGGCGATCGACCTCGGCGAGGTTGAGCAGCGTTGCGATCGTGTCCTGATGGTTCGGCCCGAGCCTGTCCTGGGCGATCGCCAACGCCCGGCCGAGCGAGCTGCGCGCTGCGGTCAAATTGCCCGTCTTCAAGTCGAGCAGCGCGATAGCGCGCAGATCCTTGATCAGTTGCGGATGCGCCCCGCCAAGCACGCGCTCGTCGATCTCGAGGCAACGCATCAGATAGGGTCTCGCCTCGTCCGTCCTGCCGGCATCCATCAAGGCCCGACCGAGCGAACCCGCCGCCAGCGCGCTCGCGCCGCTGCCTTCGCCGAACTTGCGCTCCATCACTGCGAGCGAGCGGCGGTAGAGGTCGAGCGCCTGGTCGCTGCGGCCGAGGCTCGCATAGCTGTTGGCGAGATTGTTCAGGGCGCGCCCGACATCAGGACTATCGGGGCCGAAGGCCTTTTCATCAATCGCGAGCACGCGCTCCTGGAGGCCCGCCGCCGCCTCGTTCCTGCCCTGCGCCGAATAGGCGTTGGCGAGATTGTTCAGCCCGATCGCCGTGGTCGGATGGTTTGGGCCGTAGATCCGCTCATAGGCCTGGAGCGTCTGCTGGTACAGCTTTTCGGCCTCGGCGTAGCGCGCCTCGTGCTCCAGGACGGTCGCGAGATTGCCCATGGTGGCCGCGACGTTCGGATGGGCATCGCCGCTGCGCGCCCGGGTGATCGCAAGCGCGCGGCGCATCACAGCCTCAGCGTCGGTCAGACGGCCGGCATCCAGATAGAGATTGCCGAGATCATTGAGCATCTTGTCGTAGTTCGGCGCGGCCTCGGCATTGGGGCCGAAGCTGCGGTCGAGTCGTTCAAGACCTTGCTTCAGCATGCGCTCGCCGTCGTCGAAACGCCCCTGCAAGCCGTAGACATCGCCGAGATCGTCCAGGGCTGACGCAATGGCGAGCGGCGGCGCATTGGCGGCCTGCAAGCCGGTAAGCACGCGCTCGAAATAGCCGGCCGCCTCCGTGTAGTTCTCCTTGTCGCGCGCCAGTCCGCCAAGCCCGGCCAGCGTGTCCGAGAGGTGCACGTCATTGGCGCCGAACGCGCTGGTACCGAGAGCCAGCGCCCGTTCGGCCACCGTCGTCGCCTCTGCCCGCCGGTCGAGCATCGCGAGCGAGCCCACCAGGATGTTGGAGGTGCGCAAGCTCGAAGCGACGTCGTTGTTGCGCAGCTTGATCGCGAGCGCGGCATTGAGCTTGTCGACGGCTTCACCATAGCGGCCGAGATTGTGCAGGAACATGCCTTCATTGTGCAGCACGCCGGCATAGTTCATGTTGTCGGCGCCCTGGCGGCGGCGCACCAGGGCTTCCAGCTTCTGCGCCGCGGCCAGCCCCTCGGCCCAGCGCCCGCCTTGTGTCGCCGCGTTCATCTGCGCCAGCAGCGAATCGAAATCATTGCCGCGCTGGGCGAAGGCCGGCTGCGACAGGGTCAGTGCCGCGAGAAAAATAGCGGCGAACAAGCGGGCGCGGCTCATGCAAAATCCCGTCACGCGCGTCGAGGTGCAATCCCGGGAAGATAGAGATGCCGGCGGCCGCTGTCGACTGCGGGGCTGGACGAAACCGGCGGAGATTTCATATGCTTTTTCCTTTCATTAGGACTGAAAACTGTGATGCTGTCACGTGTTGCGACAATTCTGACAGTGCTTTCGGTTCTCACGACAGGACAAGCTATGACCGGACAAGCGATGGCGTTCGATCTGGAGGCCCATCGCGGCGGGCGCGCGCTGTTGCCGGAAAATACCCTGCCGGCCTTTGCCAATGCGCTGACGATGGGCGTGGACACGCTGGAGCTCGACGTCGGCGTCACAGCCGACGGCGAGGTCGTCGTATCGCACGAGCGCGGGCTCAATCCCGATCTCGCGCGGGATGCGAATGGCGCCTATGTCGCTGCGCCCGGCACGCCTTTCGTGAAGCTGCGCTTCGCCGACGTCAGGACTTACGACGTCGGCCAGATCCGGCCGGACAGCGCCTATGCGAAACAGTTTCCCGATCAGCGCGCCCTGCCGGGGACGCGCATTCCCACGCTGAAGGAGCTGTTCGCGCTGGTGCGCAAATCCGGCAATGAGCGCGTGCGCTTCAATATCGAGACCAAGATCGATCCCGACCATCCGGATGAATCGCTGGAGCCGCAAGCCTTCGTCGCCAAGCTGCTCGCCGTGATCGAGGCCGAAAGATTTTCCGATCGCGTCATGATCCAGTCGTTCGACTGGCGGACCCTGCTCCTCGTCCAGCAACGGGCTCCGGCAATTCCGACCGTGTACCTGACGATCCAGCGCGGCTCGGCACCGACCGTCGTCCTCGATAAGGAGACCAACTGGACGGCAGGCTTCAACCCGGCGGATTACGGCAGCTCGCTGCCGCGGACGATCAAGGCCGCGGGCGGGGCGGTGTGGTCGCCCTATTTCGGTGACGTGACCGCCGCCCTTGTCGCGGAGGCCCATGCGCAGGGGCTACGCGTCGTGGTCTGGACGGTCAATAAGCCTGACGACATGGCGCGGATGATCGAGATCGGCGTCGACGGCATCATCTCAGACAGGCCGGACCTGTTGCGCCAGGTCGCCGGCGAGAAGGGCTTGGCGCTGCCGGCGGGGACGCCGGTCGAACCGTAAGTCCCACACGACGGAGCGCTACTGTTCACCGTACCGCAAGCGCCGGTACAGCGCGCCGAGGATGTTGGAATAATCGTCGGTCCACACCCGCACCTTCTCGTCCGCATCGGTCTCCTCCCACTGCTTGGAGGAGGCCAGCTTGCCGACATCTTCCGCCGCGCGCGCGGAGATGACGACGTCGGTCGAAAAGATGTAGTCGGCGTCGCGGCCGGAATCCTCGTCATAGACCCAGCTTTTGAGGTCGTTCGCATCGGCGATCCCGACCACGACAGGCTCGAGATCGAGATGGCGGTTGGAGACGTGCATCACGACGGCGCCGTGCGGGGCGAGCTTGTCCTTGTAGATCTTCATCGCCTCCTGGGTCGCCAGATGGATCGGGATCGCATCCGACGAATAGGCATCGACGATAATGAGATCGTAGACACCGTCGGGCTCCCTGGCGAAGGTGAGGCGCGCGTCCCCGATCACCGGCTTCAGGTCCGGCAGGCAGCTCGATATGTAACGGAAATTTTTGGGATCACGCGCGGCATCCACCATCGACTGGTCGATCTCGAAAAATTTCCAGTCCTCACCGGGCTCGGCCGCGCAGGCGAGCGTGCCGGAGCCGACGCCGATCGCCGCGACCTTCAACGGCGCGCCCTTGCGCTCGCGGATCGCGGTGATGGCCTGACCGATGCCGCCGTCCTTATGATAGTAGGTGATCGGCTCGGGCCGGCCGGTGACCGGCGTGCCGTCATTGTTGCGGAAGCGTTCGGCGCCGTGAATCGTGGTGCCATGCATCAGGACGTGGAAATAGCCGCCCGGCGTCACCACGATCTTGTGCACGCCGAAGAAGCTGCGCACGGTGGTGACGCGGCCCTCGTCGGCCGGATAGATCCGCGTCAACGCCAGTGCGAGCGCGACCGTGGCGAAGATCTTCCAGCGGTCGGCATTGAGCGACACCGCCAGCAGCGCGGCGAGTATGCCGACGGCGCCGGCCACCCAGACACGGTGATCCTCGAACCAGGCCGAGAGATCGCCCGCCAGATAGGACGGCGCAACGAGCGCCACTGCGAGCGCGGCAAGCACCAGCCAGTACCATTTGACGATGCCCGCAAGACGCTCGTTCGCCGCCGGCCGGCACAGCGCTGCGAGCGCAACCAGGATCGGATATTCGGCGATCCAGGAGAAGGTGAAGGGCGCGACGAGACCGGCAAACAGACCGCCAATCATGCCGCCGAACGAAAGTGCAACATAGAAGCCGGTGAGATATCTGGCCGCCGGGCGCGTCCGCGCCAATTCGCCGTGGCAGGCCATGGCGATGACGAAGAAGCACAATTGATGACCGCCGAGCGTGAGCAGCAGGTTCTGCTCGCCGCCAAACGCCAGCAGGAAGACGACGCCGGCAATCGCGACCGGCTGTAGCATCAGCATCCATTTGTGCGGCAGCAGAGGCCGCGACTGAAACACCACCACCCAGGTCAGGAGATACAGCGACAGCGGCAGCACCCATAGCAGCGGCGCGGCCGCGACGTCGGTCGAGATATGCGCGGTGACCGCGATCAGCAGGCCTGACGGCACGGCCGCGAGGAAGATCCAGCGCAGCCGTGTCAGCAGCGTCGGCGCCGGTGCATTTGCCTCGTCGAGGCGCGCATCGGTGAGCGCAACCTTGGGCGAGCGCAGCAGCAGCGCGCCGCAGCCCGCGATCAGCAGGATCAACAGACCATAGCCGCCGGTCCAGAGCCGGTTCTGCGTGTGCAGCGTGAAGATCGGCTCCAGCAGAAACGGATAGGACAACAGCGCAAGGAAGCTGCCGATATTGGAGGAGGCATAGAGGAAGTAGGGGTCGCGCCCATCCGGATGGCCGGTGCGAACGAACCAGGCCTGCAGCAGCGGATTGTTGGCCGCGAGCGCGAAGAACGGCAAGCCGATCGACATCACGAACAGGCCGAGCAGCCAGAACGCGTAGCCGGACGCCGGCGGCTCGCCATAGGCGCTGGCGATGCCAAGCGGCAAGGTGATGAAGGCTGCGATCAACAGCACCAGATGCACCACGACCGGCACCACGCGGTTCCTGATCTGCATCAAGAGATGCGCGTAGGCATAGCCCGCCAGCAGCAGGGACTGGAAGAACACCATCGCCACCGACCACACGGCCGGCGAGCCGCCGAGCCGCGGCAGCACCATCTTCGTGAACAGCGGCTGCACCGAAAACAGCAGGAGCGCGCTGACGAAGATCGCAGCGGTATAGACCGTCAGCAGCAACCGGTTGCGCGAGGTGGACGGCTGCTCCGTGGCGGCGGGTTGCGCGATCGAATCCATGAGAGCTCCGGCTTTCTCCCGGCGGGCGCCGGGCGGCGCAATGGAGCACACCGCGCCTGAACGAGCAATAAATGGTCTCGTGATGTTGCAGCGAGGAAGGCTTGATATTACAGGGTCGTTCCGGGGCGCGCGAAGCTCGAACCCGGACCTCGAGATTCTCAGGTGCGCAATTGCGGACCAGAGTTCGATGCTGCGCATCGCCCCGGAATGACGCCAAGGAAGTCATGATCGAAACCGACGTCGTCATCATCGGCGCTGGCCATAACGGCCTCACCTGCGCGGCCTATCTCGCGATGGCGGGCTTGCGCGTGCACGTGGTCGAGCGCCGCAAGGTGGTCGGCGGGGCCGCGGTCACCGAAGAGTTTCACCCGGGCTTTCGCAACTCGGTCGCGGCCTACACCGTGAGCCTGCTCAATCCGCAGGTGATCCGCGATCTCGGGCTCACCGAACAGGGCCTGCGCGTGGTCGAGCGGCGCGCGCAGAATTTTCTGCCCGCGCCCGAGGGCAACTATCTCCTCACCGGCGAGGGCCGGACCAAGTCGTCCGTCGCCCGGCTCAGCGCGCGCGATGCTGATGCGCTGGACGGGTTTTCGCGCGAGCTCGAGGACATTGCCGACGTGCTCAGGCAGTTCGTGCTGCGCGCGCCGCCGAACCTGCTCGGAGGTTTCGGTCCTGGCGCGATCCGCGAGGCCGCCAACGCGCTGACGACGGCCAACATCCTGCGCGGCCTGACGCTGGAAAGAAGCCGCAGCCTGCTCGATCTCTTCACCCGCTCGGCCGGCGAGATGCTGGACGAGCGTTTCGAGCACGATCTGGTCAAGGCGCAGTTCGGCTTCGATGCGATCGTCGGCAATTATGCGAGCCCCTACGCCGCAGGCTCGGCCTATGTGATGCTGCATCACGCCTTCGGCGAGGTGAACGGCAAGAAGGGCGTCTGGGGTCATGCCGTCGGTGGCATGGGCGCGATCACGCAAGCGATGGCGCGCGCCGCAAGAGCGCGTGGTGTGACGATCGACACGGATGCCGGCGTCCGCGAGGTCATCGTGGAGCGCGACCGCGCCGCCGGCGTGGTGCTGGAGAACGGCACGACCATCCGCGCACGATATGTCGCCGCCAACGTCAATCCGAAGCTGCTCTATACGCGGTTGATCGCCGCCGACACGCTGCCGGCCGATTTCCTCGCCCGTATCCGCCACTGGAAGAACGGCTCCGGCACTTTCCGCATGAACGTCGCGCTGGACCGCCTGCCCTCCTTCACGGCGCTGCCCGGGGAGGGTGACCATCTCACATCAGGCATTATCCTGGCGCCCAGTCTCGGCTACATGGACCGCGCTTACCTCGACGCGCGCGCGCGAGGCTGGAGCCAGCAGCCAATCGTCGAGATGCTGATCCCCTCAACGCTCGACGACACGCTGGCGCCGGCCGGCAAGCACGTGGCGAGCCTGTTTTGTCAGCACGTCGCGCCCGAATTGCCCGACGGCAGGTCCTGGGACGACCACCGCGACGAGGTCGCCGATCTCATGATCGCGACGGTGGACAGCTACGCGCCGGGCTTTGCCGCCAGCGTGCTCGGACGCCAGATCCTCTCGCCCCTCGATCTGGAGCGGCAATTCGGCCTGCTCGGCGGCGATATCTTCCACGGTGCGCTGACGCTGAACCAGCTGTTCTCGGCGCGGCCGATGCTGGGCCATGCCGATTATCGCGGTCCCCTGAAGGGCCTCTATCACTGCGGTTCCGGCGCTCATCCCGGCGGTGGGGTCACCGGCGCGCCCGGTCACAATGCGGCTCGCGCAATCCTGCGGGATCATCGCAGCCTGTTCGCAAGCCGTGGATAGGCCTGTGGATAGGTTGTGGACAGGCCTGTTGGCAGAGCTGTGGTAAAGCCGTGCAAGCCTCGCCCGATCATCCGAGACAAGCGCGAGCCAGGCTGTGGAGAAGTGGCTGGATAAACCGGTTTTCAGCCGGTGGATGGCCCCGGATCATGGGGTGGACAAGCTGTGATCATAGGCAGCGATAGCCGCCTCGGTCGTCCCTAAAAAGACGTCGCCCGCCAAGAGGGACAATCCCCGAGCGGGCGTCGTCGAAAGATATCGTCTAAGAAGAAAGTCGCCCCCGCCGCGAAATGGGAGGCAGAAATTACTTCAAGGAGCTGCTAACCGAACCGAACTTGTCGTTCATCGTGGTGCCCAGGCTGTTCACCACGGTGATGATGGCCAGGGCGATACCAGCTGCGATCAGACCGTATTCGATCGCGGTCGCGCCAGACTCATCGGACCAGAACTTCGAAACCATGCGCTTCAAGACTCGCCTCCAATACCATTCCAGGGTGTGCTGGTCGGTTCCAACACCCCGCGAATGTACGGATTACAAGCTACGGTCAAGTTAACCCGGGAACCGCAACTTATCCGGAAAATTGGGAACAAAAGTTCCAGAAATTGAACTCAACGGAACCCACTGATGCAGCTATCCCCCACCCATCGTGCCAGTTTTTCAATCGGCAACGAGGCTGCTGCCAGGCGCGTCGTCGACGTGCTCACCGAGATGTTTTTCGAGGGCGACGCCGCGGTTGCCGCGTTCGAGCGGCCGGACGGGCAATGGGACGTCACGCTGCATTTTGCCGAGGCGCCGGATCAGGCGGGCTTGCGCGATCTCGTTGCGACCTCAGCAGGAAATGACATCGCCGCAACGCTCGCCTTCGACACGGTCGAGGCCAAGGATTGGGTCAAGGCGAGCCTCGAAGATCTCGTTCCGGTGCCGGCCGGACGCTTCATCGTCCATGGCAGTCACGACCGCGACCGTGTGGCGCCAAACAAGCTCGCCGTGGAGATCGAAGCGGCCCTCGCCTTCGGAACGGGACACCACGGCACCACGCGTGGCTGTTTACTTCTGCTTGACCATGTCCTCAAACATGCGCGCCCGAAGCGCGTGCTCGACCTCGGCACCGGGACCGGCGTGCTCGGAATCGCCGCCGCCAAGGCGTTGCATCTGAGGGTGCTGGCCTCCGACATCGATCCGCCTTCGGTGCGGGTCGCGGCCGAGAACGCAGCCTTGAATGAAACCCGCCCCTATGTGCGGGTGATCCGCGCCACCGGCTTCGCCGCGCCGGATTTTGCCAGAAGCGGACCGTTCGACCTCGTGCTGGCCAATATCCTTGCCAATCCGTTACGGCAATTGGCGGGGCCGATGGCACGCCATCTTGCGCCCGGCGCCCGGGTCATTCTCTCCGGCCTGTTGACCCATCAGGCTCCGGCCGTGATTGCCGCTTACCGGGCGCGCGGCCTCGTGCCGCTCCGTCATCTGCGGATCGAGGGGTGGAGCAGCCTGTTGCTGCGAAAACTCTCGTAGGGTCCCGCGCACTACTCCGCCGGCTTGTTGTCCCGGCGCATCGCCTGCTCACCTTGCAAGGCCCGCTTGGCCCGGCGCTCGGCGACGCGATCGATCAGCTGACTGATGAGGCCGCGCGGCTTCTTGGGTACGGTTGCGGCCGGTGCGCGGCGCACCGGCGGCGAGATCTTCTCAAAGGTGAACGCTGGCATCGTGTGTCCCCTCGCCGTTGAGATGAACCACTTGCTCGAATTTCCCTGTTATTCGGACGAAGCGCAACTGCCGCATCCATTACTCCACTCAATTCGAATGGAACATTTTCAAGCACAGTCCATGCCAGATGAAACGGCAATTGCGTCTACATTGCGGACTGATCCCCATGATCCTAAACTGAGCCATGTTCGAAGCACACTTCCAGACATTCGAGGAGCCCGAGGCCGGCGTCGCATTGACCGCGCGCCTCGCTGCACTCCGTGAAGAACTCGCCCGTCGCAAGCTGACCGGCTTCGTCATTCCGCGCGCCGATCAGCAGCAGAATGAGTATGTCGCGCCCTCCGAGGAGCGGCTTGCCTGGCTGACCGGCTTCACCGGCTCGGCAGGGCTCGCCGTGGTGCTGGCCCGAGAGGCCGCAATCTTCGTCGACGGCCGCTATACGATCCAGGCGGCCAAGCAGGTCGACGCCAAGGCGTGGGCGGTGGAATCGTTGATCGATCCGCCGCCGGAGAGCTGGGTCTCCGCGCACCTCAAATCCGGTGATCGCCTAGGATTTGATCCATGGCTGCACACTTTTGCGGCAGCCGAGCGCCTCGCCGCCGCCTGCACCAAGGTCGGCGCCGAGCTGGTGGCAGTCGACACCAATCCGGTCGACGCGGTCTGGCAGGACCGGCCGCAGCCGCCACTGGCCCAGGTCGCGATCCACGGCCTGCAATATGCCGGCGTCACCGAGTCCGAGAAGGTGGCGCAGATCAGATGCGAGATCGACAAGCTCGGCGCCGACGCGCTGGTGCTGTCGGACAGCCATGCGGTCGCCTGGACCTTCAACATCCGCGGCGCCGACGTCGCGCATACGCCGCTGCCGCTGTCCTACGCGCTGGTGCCCAAGGTCGGCCGGCCGACCGTGTTCATCGACCACCGCAAGCTTTCCAACCTGACGCGCGATCATCTCGAGCAATCCGCCGACGTGCGCGAGCCCGACGCGCTGACACCGACGCTGATGGCGCTGGCGAAAAGCGGCGCTGCGATTGCGCTCGACAGCGCCACGGCGGCCGACGCGCTGAGCCGGCTCATCACCAGCGGCGGCGGCAAGCCGCTGCGCGGCAGCGATCCGATCGCGCTGCTCAAGGCGGTGAAGAACCCGACCGAGATCAAGGGCACCCAGACCGCTCATCGCCGCGACGCCATCGCGCTGGCGCGCTTCCTCGCCTTCATCGATCGCGAGGCGGCAAGCGGCAAGCTCACCGAGATCGACGCGGTCGAGGCGCTGGAAACGTTCCGCCGCGACACCGGCGCGCTGAAGGACGTGTCGTTTCCGACCATCTCGGGAACGGGGCCGAACGGCGCCATCGTGCATTACCGCGTCACCCGCAAGAGCAACCGGCGGATCGTGCCGGGCGACCTCCTGCTGATCGATTCCGGCGCACAATACGAAGACGGCACCACTGACGTTACCCGCACCATGGCGGTAGGAGAGCCGACCGAGGAGATGCGCGACCGCTTCACCCGCGTGCTGCGCGGCCATATCGCGATCGCGCGCGCGATCTTCCCCGATGGCACCACCGGCGCGCAGCTCGACACCCTGGCGCGGCAATATCTCTGGGCCGCCGGCGTCGATTTCGAGCACGGCACCGGCCATGGCGTCGGCAGCTATCTCAGCGTGCACGAAGGACCCGCTCGGATCTCGAAGCTCGGCACCACGCCGCTGAAGCGCGGCATGATCCTCTCCAATGAGCCCGGCTATTACAAGACCGACGCCTTCGGCATCCGCATCGAGAACCTCGAGCTGGTGGTGGCCGCCGACATCAGGGGCGCCGAGAAATCGATGAACGGGTTCGAGACGCTGACGC
Source organism: Bradyrhizobium campsiandrae (assembly GCF_014529705.1). Classification (GTDB taxonomy): domain Bacteria; phylum Pseudomonadota; class Alphaproteobacteria; order Rhizobiales; family Xanthobacteraceae; genus Bradyrhizobium; species Bradyrhizobium campsiandrae. The sequence continues at coordinate 14,755 of NZ_JAANIH010000074.1, read as the reverse complement.
TCGCACCGATCGACCGTCGGCTGATCGACACAGCGATGCTGAGCCGCGAGGAGCTCGCCTGGCTCAATGCCTACCACGCGCGCGTCCGGGCCGAGGTGGGCCCGGCGCTGGATCAGGCGACGAAGGCCTGGCTCGATCAGGCAACAGTGGAGCTGAAGCCTTAAGCGGCGCCTGCATAGCGCTACGCGATTGGCGCAAGGCTCCAGCATCGCGCATGGCCGCATACCGAAACGACCATGTTCGCGGCCGCAGCGATGCGGCTAGTGTCGCTCCATGCACGGCATGATCAGCCAACCACCGGGAGCGGCAACCAACATCGCGACCTCGCGCGTGGTGTTGCTGCTGCTGGTCGTCATGACCGGGATCGCGCCGATCTCGCTCTACATTCTGGTTCCTGCGCTGCCCGTTCTGGCGACGACGTTCGGGCGCGACATCTCGATCGCGCAGATGACGGTGTCGCTCTACATGGTCGGCATCGCGCTGTCGCAGCTGATCATGGGGCCGCTATCGGACAAGTTCGGGCGGCGGCCGGTGCTGCTTGGCGGCCTCGCGCTGATGATCGCGGCGAGCCTCGCCTGCATCTTCGCGCAAGACCTGCCGCAGCTGATCGCGGCGCGCTTCTTCCAGGCGCTCGGCGGCGCCTCCGGCATGGTGGTGAGCCGCGCCATCATCCGCGACATCTATGCGCGTGACCGTGTCGCTTCCATGATCAGCCTCGTGATCGCCGCCCTGATGATCGGCCAGATGGTCTCGCCGCTCACCGGCGGCCTGATCGAGACCGCGTTCGGCTGGCGCGCGATCTTCTACGCCGTCACGATCGGCGCGATCGCAGTCGCAATCGGCATTGCGATCGCGTTGCCTGAGACGCGCCGCGACCGCGCGGGCGGCAGCGGCGGCTTTCGCAGCGACGTCCGCACCCTGATCAAGAGCCGCGCCTTCATCGGCTATGTGATGTGTCAGGTGCTGGCATCGCAGATCATCTTCACCTTCGCCGGCGGCGGTCCCTACATCGTCGTGACCCAGATGGGCCGGACCAGCGCCGAATACGGCGCGTGGTTCGCCACCACAGGCTTTGCGTATCTCGTCGGCAATCTGCTTTGCGTGCGCTTTGCGCCGCGGCACTCGCTGGAGAAACTGATCTGGTTTGGCCTCGCCCTGCAGCTCTGCGGCAGCCTGTTGAACCTGCTGTGGAGCTTTACGGGGTGGAACGAAGCGCCGGCCTGGCTGTTCGGCACGCAGATGATCGTGATGGTCGGCAATGCCTTCGTGATGGCGAATTCCGCGGCCGGCGCGATCAGCGTCCGCCCCGAGGCCGCCGGCACCGCGTCAGGCGCAATGGGTTTCCTCCAGCAGGGCATCGGCGCGCTGATGTCGCAATTCGGCGCCTATCTCGGCGGCCACTCCGCAACGACGCTGCCGTTGACCTCGGCGGTGCTTGCGATCTCGCTGCTCTGCGCCTGCATGATGATCTTCGTGGTGCCGCGGCGGGAGGTCGTGGTGAGCGAGGAGCTGATCGAGCAGGCGGAAGAGGAAGAGGCTGGGATGATGTGAGGGGCCGCCCCCCTCTGTCATTGCGAGCGCAGCGAAGCAATCCAGACTTCACCGCGGATGCAGTCTGGATTGCTTCGTCGCCAGACTCCTCGCAATGACGGGGTGAGAGCTCACTCCCCGATCAGTTGCAACCACTCATCTTCCGTCAGCACCTTGACGCCGTGCTTGTTGGCCTCGGCGAGCTTCGAGCCCGCGCCGGGGCCGGCGACGACGAGGTCGGTCTTCTTCGACACCGAGCCGGAGACCTTGGCGCCCAGCCGCTCTGCGGTGGCCTTGGCCTCGTCGCGCGTCATCTTCTCCAGCGAGCCCGTGAACACGACGGTCTTGCCGGCGACCGCCGAATTGCTCTTCGGCTTTTCGGCGTCGACGATCTCGACCTCCTTGGTCAGGCGCTCGACAATGCCGCGGTTGTGGCTCTCGCCGAAATAATCGGCGATGCTCTTGATGACGGTGTCGCCGATCTGGTCGAGCGCATCCATCTCCGCCATCGCTTCCTCGTCGCCCTTGGCGACCTTGAGGCAGGCATCATGGAAGGCGTCCCAGGAGCCGTAGCCGCGCGCCAGTGCCAGCGCCGTCGTCTCGCCGACATGGCGCATGCCCAGCGCGTAGATGAAGCGCTCCAGCGCAATTTTGCGCCGGCTCTCGATAGCACCGAACAGGTTGCGCACCGAGGTCGCGCCGTAGCCCTCGATCTCCTCCAGCTTGAGCTTCGCATTGCGCTTCTCAAGCGTGAAGATGTCGGCGGGCTCCTTGACCCATCCTTCGTCGAAGAAATACTGCAGCTGCTTCTCGCCTAAACCGTCGATGTCGAAGGCGCGCCGCGACACGAAGAGCTTGAGGTGCTCGATCTTCTGATAGGGGCAGGCGAACTCGCCGGTACAGCGGGCGCGCGAGCCCTCCTCGCCGGTTGCCGTCTCCTCGCGCACGACGTCGGTGTGCAGCGGGCACGGGCATTTCTTCGGGAAGTGGAATTCCTTGGCGCCCTTCGGCCGCTTGTCGAGGACGACGTCGACCACTTGCGGGATGACGTCGCCGGCGCGCTGGATCACGACGGTGTCGCCGATCCTGATGTCGCGCCCCTCGCGCAGCACCTCGCCCTTGTTGCCGATGCCCTTGATGTAGTCCTCGTTGTGCAGCGTGACGTTCTGCACGATGACGCCGCCGACGCCGACCGGCTCGAGCTTGCCGACCGGGGTGAACGAGCCGGTGCGGCCGACCTGGATCTCGATGTCGCGCAGCACCGTCATGGCGCGTTCAGCCGGGAATTTGTGCGCGATGGCCCAGCGCGGCGTGCGCGAGACGAAGCCGAGGCGCTCCTGCCAGTCGATGCGATCGACCTTGTAGACGACGCCATCGATGTCGTAGTCGAGTTCGGCGCGCTCTTCCTCGATGCTCTGGTGGAACGCGATCAGCTCCTCGACGGAGCGGCACAGCTTGGTCAGCGGATTGGTCTTGAAGCCGCAACGCTCGAACCAGTGGATCATGCCGCTCTGCGTATCCTCGGGCATCGCGCCCATTTCGCCCCAGGCATAGGCGAAGAACCCCAGCGGACGCGAGGCCGTGATGGCCGGGTCCTTCTGCCTCAGGGAGCCTGCGGCAGAGTTGCGCGGGTTGGCGAAGATGGTGTCGCCCGCGGCCTTCTGGCGCTCATTGAGCGCAAGGAAGGCCTTCTTGGTCATGTAGACCTCGCCGCGCACCTCGCAGATGTCGGGGATGTTGCGGCCCTTCAGCTTCTGCGGCACGTCTTCGAGCGTGCGGATGTTGGCGGTGACGTCTTCACCGACCGCACCATCGCCGCGCGTCGCTGCGGTGACGAGCTCGCCCCCCTCATAGCGCAGCGACATCGACAGGCCGTCGATCTTCGGCTCGGCCGAGAAAGCGATCTTGTCGTCGTCGAGCTTCAGGAAGCGCACGATGCGGCCGACGAAATCGCGCAAATCCTCTTCGGCAAAGGCGTTGTCGAGCGACAGCATCGGCACGGAATGCCGCACCTTCTTGAAGCGGCCCGAAGGTGCCGCGCCGACCTTTTGCGACGGCGACTCCGCACTGACGAATTCCGGAAAGCGCTTTTCGATCGCATTGAGGCGCTGGCGCAGGGCGTCGTACTCGGCGTCGGTAACGGTGGGCGCGTCATCTTGATAATAGCGCTCGTTGTGCCCCTCGATCTCGAGCGACAGCCGCATATGCTCGACCTTGGCCTGTGCCTTGGTGAGATCGGCGACGTCACGAAGCGGTTTCGATTTTGCTGCTCTGGCCATGGTGCTTGGATACGACGGAGCGGGTAGCTCGGTAAAGGCGTGTAGACATCTCGTGCCCCGGACGCAGCGTCCCGGCGATGCGAAGTTCGTCCGGTGCGCTGCAGAGCCGAGGCCCATGAGGCGGCGTTCTGGGGCCCGGCTCGCGCTGCGCGCGTCCAGGACGCGAATCAGGCCGTCGCCGCCTTGAGCAGCCGATCCGCAGCCGCCCTCGCCTCGGCCGTGATCTCGGCGCCGGCGAGCATGCGGGCGATCTCCTCGCGGCGATGGTCGGCGGCGAGCGTGTTGACGCGGGTGGCGACGCGCTTGCCCTTGTCCAGCGCATCCTTGGAGATCAGAAGATGCTGGTCGGCGCGGGCGGCGACCTGCGGGGCGTGGGTCACCGCCATCACCTGCACCTTGCCGGCGAGGCGCGCCAGGCGCGCACCGATCGCATCCGCCACCGCGCCGCCCACGCCGGTGTCGATTTCGTCGAACACCAGGGTCGGCGCCGAGCCGCGATCGGACAGCACCACTTTCAGCGCCAGCAGGAAACGCGAGAGCTCGCCGCCGGAGGCGACCTTCATCATCGGACCCGGCTTGGTGCCCGGATTGGTCTGCACCCAGAACTCGACGCGGTCGAAGCCCTGCGGGCCCGGCGCAGCCTCGTCGGTGGCGACCTGGGTCATGAATTTGGCGCGTTCGAGCTTGAGCGGCGCGAGCTCACCATTGACGGCCTTGTTGAGCTTCTCGGCCGATTTCTGCCGCGCGGCCGAGAGCTTCTTCGCAGCAGCCGCATAGCGGTTATCGGCCTCGATCGCGGCCTGCTCCAGCTTTTTCAGCCGCGACGCACCGGCATCGATCAGCACGACGTCGGCGGCATATTTGGCGGCGAGTGCGGCGAGGCCATCGACCGGCGTCGAATATTTGCGTGAGGCGGCGCGCAAGGCGAACAAGCGCTCCTCGATACGCTCGAGCTCGGCCGGGTCGAAATCGGTTGCCGCGAGCGCGGCCAGCAGATGCTGGTCGGCTTCTTCCAGTGCATTGATCGCGACGTCGATCGCCTTGACCGCGGGCTCGACCAGCGCCGGCGAATTGACGCCGCGGCGCTCCAGCCGGCGCACGGCGGCCGACAGCGCCGCGACCGGCGAATTATGCCCGCCGACGACCTCCTGCGCCTCGCGCAGATCGGAGGCGATCTTCTCGCCCTGCATCATGGTGGTGCGGCGATGGGCCAGCGAGGTCTCCTCGCCGTCCTTCGGGGCGAGCTGCTTCAGCTCATCGGAGGCATGCCGCAGATAATCGGCCTCCCGCGCGGCGCGCTCCATGCCGGCGCGATGCTCTTCCAGCTCGGTATTGGCGCTGCGGCGCGCGTCCCAGAGGGCTTCGACGGCCGCGACGTCCTTCTCGAGACCCGAGAAGGCATCGAGCAGGCGGCGATGCGTGGCAGCATCGACCAGCGCGCGCTCGTCATGCTGGCCATGAATCTCGACCAGCGCGGCGCCGACCGCCTTCAGCGTCTGCACGCTGATCGACTGGTCATTGATGAAGGCACGGGTGCGGCCATCGGCGAGCTGGACCCGGCGCAGGATCATCTCACCTGTGTCGTCGAGCCCGTTCTCGGCCAGAATTTTCGTCGCGGGGTGATTCTTCGGGACATCGAAGACGGCGGTCACCTGCCCCTGCTCGGCGCCATGGCGCACGAGGCCGGCATCGCCGCGGCCGCCGAGGGCCAGCGCAAAGGCATCGAGCAGGATGGATTTGCCCGCTCCGGTCTCGCCGGTCAAAACCGCAAGTCCGGAGGCGAATTCGATATCGAGCCGTTCGATCAGGACGATGTCACGGATCGACAGACGCGCCAGCATGGAACCAGATTTCCTAGCCGAGTCCTACAGACCTATTTTCTTGAAGGTCCGGCTGATCCAGGACCCCTGATTCTCGCTCGGTTCGAGACCGCCGGATTTTACAAGATTATAGGCGTCCTTGTACCAGCGGCTGTCAGGAAAATTGTGACCGAGCACGGCGGCGGCGGTTTGGGCCTCGCCGACGATGCCGATCGACATGTAGGCCTCGGTAAGGCGATAGAGCGCCTCCTCGACGTGGCGCGTGGTCTGATACTGCGTCACCACGGCCTTGTAGCGGTTGATCGCGGCGGTGTAGTCGCGCTTCTGCATGTAGTAGCGGCCGACATTCATTTCCTTGCCGGCAAGCTGGTCGCGGGCGCCCTCGATCTTGGCCTTGGCGGAGGTCGCATATTCGGACGTCGGATACTTTCGCACCACCTCTTCCAGCGAGGCGATCGCCTTCTCGGTACGGGCCTGGTCGCGGCTGATGTCCGGGATCTGGTCGTAGTGCGAGGCGGCGATCAGGTACTGCGCGTAGGCGGCGTCCGGGCTGCCGGGATGCAGGGTGACGTAGCGCGTCGCAGCGCCGATGCAGCTGTCATAGTCGCCGCCCTGGTAGGACGCGTAGGCCGACATCAGCAGCGATTTGCGCGCCCAGTCGGAATAGGGATGCTGGCGGTCGACCTCCTCGAACTTCTTGTTCGCCGCCTTCATGTCCTTCTTTTCGTTCATGAGGTACAAGCCCTCATTGTAGATCTTGTCGGCGGGCTCCTCGACGAAGGTGTCGTCCTTCTGGGTGAACTTGTCCCACAGCGCGCCGGTGCCACAGCCGGATAGCGGCAAGGCCAGAACAAAAAGCGTCGCGGCCTGAAGCAGCCGACGGGTCCCGATCGGAGCCTTTGGAGAAACCAACAGATATCCGCGCGTCATACGCTGTGCCGACATGAATTTAAGACCTGACGCCCTGTGATGCGGTGCCCGCCAGCCCATGATCCCCGCCACGGGCGCGTAAAGTGACCGTGGTGCCTGCCATGCGACCACGCCGGTGTAACCGAAAAACGATCGTTAACGTATCGGATAGGCAGGCATTCCGCCCGGAATAAGGCGAACTTGCCGCAATCCTAGGGGATCATGGTTACCAGGAGTTTTCCGGATAAGGCCGACCGCAACAGGCGGTCAGGACACGTCCGGCCCGTAAGCCGCAGCAATCCGGCCACCAATAATACCGCTGCCGACCTCGACCACGGGACGACTGGTGCGGCGGGCTGCTTCACCCTCGACCACCCGCCAAGCGGTACGGTCAGCGAGCAGCGTGGTCAGGACGGCATGGTTGAGCTTGTGGCCGCCACGCACCGAGCGATAGGCGCCGAGCAGCGGCAGGCCGGCCAGCGCGAGGTCGCCGATCGCGTCCAGGACCTTGTGGCGGGCGCATTCGTCGGCGTAGCGCAGCCCTTCGGGATTGAGCAGCCGCTCCTCGTCAAACACGACGGTGTTGTCGAAGGAAGCACCACGACCATAGCCCGCGGCCCAGAGCCGCGCCTGATCGCACATCAGACCGAATGTCCGAGCACGCGCAACCTCGCGGCGGAAGCGTTCCGGCACGAGTTCGAACACATAATTCTGGCGACCAATCACGGGATTGGCGAAGTTGATCTCAATCTCGGTGCGGAAGCCGTTGGCGTAAGGGCGCAATTCGCCGAAGGAGTCGCCGATGGCGACCGAGACCGGCTTCAGAACCTGGATGAACCGACGCTGAGCCGGCTGGCTCACGATGCCGGCCTGATCGATCGCAGCAACGAAGGCCGCTGCGCTGCCATCCATGATCGGCACTTCCGCACCGTCGATCTCGATGGTGGCGTTGTCGACGCCCATGCCTCGCAGTGCAGCAAGTACATGTTCTGCGGTCGAAACCAGCGGCCCATCGCGGTCGCCCAGCACCGTTGCGAGATCGGTCGCGACGACGTGCTCGGCGGTCGCCTGAACTTCGCGATCGCTTCCCTCAAGCCCGGTACGGATAAAAATAAAACCCGCGTCAACAGGCGCAGGCCCAAGCGTGAGAGTAACGGGAAGACCGGAATGAACGCCAACGCCCGCCACGGTGGCTTGCGCACGAAGCGTTGTTTGCCGGCTAAATTTCATCAGGAACCGCCCCACTACGACCACTGCGACTTATACGAGGCTCGACTGATCGATCGAGATCGACCGTCCGAATCTGCGTATCCCCAAGTCACGGCAAACCATAGTCACTGCCTCAAACAGCGCCAACTCACGCTTTTTTACCGATTGTTACCCCAAACCCGCCGTATTCACGACAAGGCTTAACCAAATTGGGCCTCGGTTTCGGGGCGTTACCGGCAGCTTTACTGATGCACTGAACAGGTAATTAATGATTTAAAATCAGTTGCTTGAATGCGCAACCCGGATATGCACGGGGCCAAAGGAAAGGCCCCGGCAAGCTTCCCGCCGGGGCCTTTTTGCATCTGCCTTATTGTAACAATCCTCAGGTCGCCTGCCGCCGCAGGAAGGCCGGGATATCAAGATGGTCGTCTCCCTGTGGCGCCGGCGCAACAGGCGCAGGGCGGCCGTGGGCATCGAGACCTTGCGGCGCAGGGCGGCGAGCATACTCGGATACCGGCTCGCTGGCTGCGATCTGTTGCTGCACGGTCTTCTGCGGCTTGCGCTCGGGCAGCGGCGCCATTGCGGGACCGGCAGTGCGTGCGGCGATCGGTGCCTCGGTTTCCTCGTCACGGCGGCCGAGGCCGACATTGGCGAGGCGCTGCAGCAGCGACAGGCGGGTCTTCTGCGGGGTCTCGTCCTCGACCTCACCACGGGCCTGACGAAGCTCGGCCTGGGCCGGCATCGGCAATTCATCGAGGCGCGGCATGCGCGGTGCGCGCGGCGGGGCACGCTCGGCCTGGGGCGGGATGAAGGTTTCGGGCGTCATCGGCTCGTGCATGGCAAGCGGGGCCTGCTCGGGCTCCGGAAACAGCGTGGGCTTCTGCGCGATCGGGCGCACGGTGACGTCGCCATAGGTGGTCTGCGGCGCGGGCGCCTGCGGAACTTCGGCAACGGCAGCGGCGATGGCCGCAAGGGCCGCGCGCTCGACATTGGGACGCGGCGCGACCGGCACGGCCGGCGCGGCGGCCGGGATCTGCGCTTCCAGCTTCTGGGCGCGTTCGGCCATGCGCTGGTTGTCGGCGCGGAGCCGCGCGGTCAGGTCGGCGAGACGGCTCTCGGCAGCCGCGGCCGGAGCCGCGGGGGCCTGCTGCAGCTGCTGCGGCGCTGCATTCGCGACCGGAGCGGAGGTCGCCTGGCTGTTGCGGGCAATCGCGGCCTGCTCGATGCCGGTGGCGACGACCGAGACGCGGATCAGGCCGTCGAGCGCTTCGTCGAAGGTGGCGCCGACGATGATGTTGGCGTCCTGGTCGACTTCCTCGCGGATACGGGTCGCGGCTTCGTCGACCTCGAACAGGGTCAGGTCCTTGCCGCCGGTGATCGAGATCAGCAGGCCCTTGGCACCCTTCATCGAGCTGTCGTCGATCAGCGGGTTGGCGATCGCAGCTTCCGCGGCGGTCAGCGCGCGCTTGTCGCCGGAAGCTTCGCCCGTGCCCATCATCGCCTTGCCCATTTCGCGCATGACGGCGCGAACGTCGGCGAAGTCGAGGTTGATCAGGCCTTCCTTGACCATCAGGTCGGTGATGCAGGCGACGCCGGAGTAGAGCACCTGGTCGGCCATCGCGAAGGCGTCGGCGAAGGTGGTCTTCTCGTTGGCGACCCGGAACAGGTTCTGGTTCGGGATGATCAGGAGCGTGTCGACCACCTTGTGCAGCTCGGCGATGCCGGCCTCGGCCGTGCGCATGCGGCGGCCACCCTCGAAGTGGAACGGCTTGGTGACGACGCCGACGGTGAGGATGCCCATGTCGCGCGCGGTCTTGGCGATGACGGGAGCAGCACCCGTGCCGGTGCCGCCGCCCATGCCGGCGGTGACGAACACCATGTTGGCGCCCGAGAGATGGTCGCGCAATTCGTCGATCACCTCTTCCGCGGCGGCCGCGCCGACGTTCGGCTGCGAACCCGCGCCGAGCCCTTGCGTCACCGCGGTGCCCATCTGCACGATGCGCTGCGCCTTCGACATCGTCAGCGCCTGTGCGTCGGTGTTGGCGACCACGAAGTCGACGCCCTGGAGGCCCGCCGTGATCATGTTGTTGACGGCGTTGCCGCCGGCGCCGCCGACGCCGAACACGGTGATCCGGGGCTTCAACTCGTGAATATCAGGAACGTTGATGCTGATGGTCATGTTTGCCTCTCGATCACGCGCGCGTGGGTTCGCCCCGGCCTGCGGCCGCGGGAGTTGGTGAAATCAGACATTTGCGGAAATCGGTCATCAAAAGCCCTCGCGTAGCCATCGCCCGACCTTTCCGAAATAACCGCCGGTCCCTGTCTTGACCTGCTGCCGCGTATGCCGCGGTTCGACATGTTCGAGGTGAACATATTGCGGGTAGACGAGTAGTCCGGCCGGCACCGCGAACGCGGCGTTCTTCGCCTCGTTGGGCAGCCGGCCAAAACCAAGCGGACGTCCGACCCGTACGGGCCGGCCGAGAATCTGCGTGCCGAGCTCGACGAGGCCGGTGAGCTGCGAGGCGCCGCCGGAGAGCACGACGCGGCCCTTGGGCTCTGCCGCGAAGGGCGAATCCTTCAGCTTGTCCCGAACCATTTCGAAGACTTCCTCGGCACGGTGCTTGACGATATTGGCGATGGTGGCGCGCGAAACGATCTGCGGCAGATCCTGGTCGTCACCGGCCGTCGGCACAGACATCAGCTCACGCGAGTCCGATCCGCCGGTGATGACGGTGCCGTATAAGGTCTTGATTCGCTCGGCATCGGCAATGGTCGCCGAGAGTCCGCGCGCCAGATCCATCGTGATGTGTTGCCCGCCGACCGCAAATCCGGCCGCGTGCACGAAGCGCCCGCCGGAATAGACCGCGATCGTGGTCGTGCCGGCGCCCATCTCGACCACGGCCGCGCCAAGATCGGCCTCGTCATCGGTCAGCACCGACAGCCCGGCCACATAGGGGCTCGCGGCCATGGCTTCGACATTGATGTGGCAGCGCTCGACCGCCAGCATCAGGTTTCGCGCCACCGTGGCGTCACAGGTGACGACGTTCATGTCGACACCGAACTGATGCGCGACCATGCCGCGGGGATCGCGAATGCCCTTGACGCCGTCGAGCGTGTAGCCAACCGGCAGCGCATGCAGCACGGTGCGGCCCTCGCCGGTGGCGTGGCGCATGCCGGTGGAGGTGACACGGCTGACATCGGCCGGGGTCACGGCGCCGCCGCGAATGTCGGCTGCGGCTTCGACCAGCTGGCCCGCGAGCCGTCCGCCGGAAACCGACAGCAGCACGGACTCGACCCGCACCTTGGCCATTTTCTCGGCGATCCCGACGGCCTGGCGCACCGCCTGCTCGCATTCGGCGAGATCGATCACCGCACCGGCCTTCATGCCGCGCGACTGGATCTGGCTGTAACCGATCAATTCCACCGCATGAGTGCGGCCGCGCAAGGCCTCGCTCGGCGCCGACGGCTTCAGCCGCGCGATCATGCAGGCGATCTTGCTGGTGCCGATGTCGAGGCATGCAACGAGGCCGCCGCGCTTGTGCGGCATCGGGCGCGTTTTCGGCGTCTGGGTGCGATCAAGACCGGTCATACGGGATCGGCCTTCTTTTTCTTCTTGTCCTTGAACAGGTCTTCGCGCGCCTTGGCGGCGTCGTCGGACAGCTGCACCACCAGCCGGTCAGGCAGGCGCATGTCGACCGCGACGATGTCCTTCGAGAACAGCCGGTCGTCTTTGTCCAGCTTGGAAAGCGCGGCGAGTGCGTTGCCGACGTCCTGCTCGGGCAGGCGAACGTCGAGCCCGTCCTTCAGCCTCAGGTTCCAGCGCCGCTCACCGACATAGATCGCGGCCTTGGTCACCGAATTGACCTGCGGATAGCGCGCCAGCAGCGCCAGGAAGTCGCGGGCCTGGGTTTCGGCGCCCTTGCCGACCACGAGCGGCAGCGACAGGAACCGGCGCGAGACATAGGGTTCGAGCACGGCGCCGTCGTCGGCGATGACGGAAAGCCGGCCGGCCTCCTGCCACAGCGCGAACGCCTGGCGCTCGGTGATGTCGATCATGAGCCGGCCTGGATAGAGCTTCAGCACGGTGGCGTCCGCAATCCACGGATTGGCCTTGAGCTTTTCACGAACGTCGTCGGCGTCGAGGAACAGCAGCGAGGAGCGGCCGCTGACGCCGCCGATGGCGAGGATCTCGTCCTGGGTGAGCTGCTTGCGGCCGTTGATCACGACCGAGGTGATGCGGAAGCCGGCCGAATTGGCCATGGCGTTGCGGGCGTCGCTGACCGCGGTGATGAAATCCTGCAGATGGCCGCCCTTGACGATGCCGAGGCCGCAGCTGCCGATCAGCAGCAGCACGGTCATGCTGATCCCGACCCGGCGCGGCAGATAGCGCTCGACCAGCGCGACAATGCGCGGCGGCGGCTCGCGCTCGATGACGGCCTTGGCCTTGATCTTCTGCTTGATCTTTTCCTTGGCGGCGGCGCGGGTCGCCTCGCGCCTATCCTGCATCCACTCGCGCAGAAGCACGACCGCTCCGATAGCGGCCGCCTTCAGGTCAGCTTGGGGCCTCAGCGATCTGACAAACGACCGGGTGAGGCTTCCTGCACCATCCATTGCACGAGCTCGTCAACAGTTTGCCCACGACTTGCGCGGGTCCTGGCGAACATGACGTCTCGGTCGTGCCGGGCCGGGTGATGGTCCTCGATAGAAGAAACCGCTCCCCTTCAAGGCGTTCGCCGGGTCGGGGACAATCCGAAACGGGTCACGCGCCGGCAGCCAAAACGCCATATGCGCCGCCAGCGTTAACCTTCGGACGTCCTGGTAAACAAAAGGTAAAATTCGTTAACGCGGGATGCTTTTTGCCAAGGCAAGTGAGGCAGTTAAGCCACGATGTCCGGCATTCTACCGGTTTTCGCCGCCAAACTGGCCGTTTTGGCCGGTCGGGCCATTAACCAATCCTAATTATTTCCGCACCTGCCGGACCGCCAGCACGATCAGATCGCGGAGGAAGTCGGCGAAGGCAATGCCCTCAGCTTTCAGCGCCTTGGGGTAGAGCGAGGACTTGGTCAGCCCGGGCAGCGTGTTGGTTTCGAGATAGACCAGCCCCTTCTCCGAGACGATGAAGTCGGAGCGGGAATAGCCGGTGCAGGACATCGCCCGGTGCGCCAGCATCGCCTGGGTCTTGAGCGCGGCGGTGACTTCGGCGGTGAAGCGGCCGGGGCAGATCTCCTGGGTCGACTTCAGGAGATATTTGGCGGCGTAGTCGAAATTGCCCTCGCCCGGGATGATCTCGATCGGCGGCAGCGCGATGATCGAGCCATCGGTGCGCTCGAGCACGCCGCAGGTCGCTTCAATGCCGGCGATGTAGGGCTCGATCACATAGTCTTCGTGTCTGGCCGCATTGCGGACGGCGACGAGATCCTGCCTGGCGTTGACGAAGATCAGGCCGTAGCTCGAGCCGTCCCGCGCCGGCTTTGCGATCAGCCGTCCGTATTCGGCGAAGGCCTCGTCGATGTTCTCCAGCGCGATGCCCACGGGCGGCGTCACGCCGCCGAGCGCGGCAAAGCGCTTGGCTGCGATCTTGTCGAAGGCAAGATGCGAGGAGGCCGAGCCGGAGCCGGTGAACGGCACGCCCCGCGCCTCGCACATCACCTGCAATTCGCCGTTCTCCGCGCTGCCGCCGTGCAGGCTGAGCAAGAGGACGCGATCTTCCGCCTTGGCCTGGTCGAGCGCCTGCGCCAGCGGAATGCCAACCGTGCCGGGCTTGAACTCGTCCTCAAACGGACGGGCATGTTCGAGCAGCTGCTTCGACTGCACCACGTGCACCTTGTCCTCGATATCCCAGAACCAGAGATCAGCCTCCGGAAGCGCCTGGTGCAGTGCCTGGGCTGACGCGACGGAAACCAGACGTTCGCGGTTGGAGCCGCCGAAGAGGATGGTGATGCGCATGTTGTCTCGTCGCTGGTCCTGTTAGCCGGAAATTCCGATCCGCTTGATTTCCCAGTGCAGCTCAATTCCGGAATTTGCCTTTACGCGTTCGCGCACGGTCTCGCCCAGCGTCTCGATGTCGTGCGCGGTGGCATCGCCCGTGTTGATCAGGAAATTGCAGTGCATCTCCGAGACCTGCGCGCCACCAACACGCAGGCCGCGGCAGCCGGCGGCATCGACCAGCTTCCAGGCGGAATGGCCGGGCGGATTCTTGAAGGTCGAGCCGCCGGTCTTCTCGCGGATCGGCTGCGCGGTCTCGCGGTGGGACTGCACCTCGGCCATCCGCGCGCGGATCGCCTCGGCATCGCGGATCTCGCCGCGGAAGCGCGCCGAGCTGAAGATGATGGAGGGATCGACGCCGCTGTTGCGGTAGACGAACTTCATGTCCGCGTTGGAGAAGACGTGCCTGGTGCCGTCGCGCCCGACGCCGCGCGCCTCGATCAGAACGTCCTTGGTCTCGCCGCCATTGGCACCCGCATTCATGCGCAGCGCGCCGCCGATCGTGCCGGGAATGCCGAAATAGAATTCGAGCCCGCCGATATTGGCTGAAGCCGCAACCTCCGCGACACGCTTGTCGAGCGCGGCCGCGCCCGCGGTGACGACATCGTCACGCGCGGTCGTCTCGCCGAACGCGCGCGGCGCGAGGCGGATCACCACGCCCGCAATGCCGCCATCACGCACGATCAGGTTGGAGCCGACGCCGACGACATAGACCGGGATGTCGCTGGCGAGATGCGCAAGGAAATAGGCGAGATCGTCCTCGTCCGCCGGCGTGAACAGCACCTGCGCCGGCCCGCCGACACGAAACCAGGTGAGCTCGGCGAGCGACTGGTTGGCCAGCAGCCGGCCGCGGAGGTCAGGCATTGCGGCTTTGAGTGAGGGGGTGATGTCGGGAAAGCTCATGCGCCGTCCTCGCGTGAGGAACGCACACTCTCTCCGTTCCCTCCCCCCTTGTGGGGGAGGGTCAGGGAGGGGGGTAGCCCCAAGCGAGATCGGAGTTCGTGGCTACCCCTCTCCCCCGCC
>NZ_JAANIH010000073.1 GCF_014529705.1 Bradyrhizobium campsiandrae | reverse complement strand
AGCATCCAGTCGGGCTCGTTCTTCTTCTGCGAGATGAATTTTACGATCTCTTCCGACAGCCCCTTGGGGGCCTTCTCGGTGTCGATCAGGGTCTCAAACCCATAACGATACTGGTCGACGTCGATGCCGCGGACCCGCTCGATTGTTTCCTGAACCGCCGCCATCGACCTGCCCTCAGGCCGGGATGCAGGTATCGGGTACCGGACAGACCACCGCGCATTGCGCCGTGTCGAAATGCCCCTCGCATTCGGTGCACTTCTTCGGATCGATCACGTACATATCGCGCTTAAGGCTGATCGCGGCGTTCGGACACTCGAACTCACACGCACCGCAAACCGTGCATTGCGAGGCGACGATCTTGTAGGCCATGTGTTCGACTCCTTGAATGGGCAATGCCGTCGAGCATCTCTCTTCAAGCGTCGTGCCAATCGTGAAGCCTCGGAAATTCAACGATAATTTTCTCGGATCCGGTTGTCGTGGCCCCGACAGCATGTCGCATCTGCGACAGTCGGGGTCAGAGCCGCTTGACCTCGATGCCGTGCTTCTTCAGCGCGTAGCCGATCTGCCGCGGGGTAAGGCCGAGCAGGCGAGCGGCCTTGGCCTGAACCCAGCCGGACTTCTCCATGGCGGCGACGACGCTGTCGCGGTCAGTCACACTGCCGGCCAGCGACCCGGCCGCGCCGCCCGCCCCCACCGGCTCGGCCGGCGGCGGAGATCCGCCGGCAACCCTCTCGCGCGGAACATTTGAAGGAAGCACGGTCAGCGGCACGATCGGCAGCGAGCGCTGTTGCGTGCTTTCCGATGTCCCGTTCCACAACATCGCAGACAGGCACTGGCTGTGACAGCAGGCGAAATCGTTCCGGACGATTTCCGGGCCCGGCGCCAGCGTCGCCGTGCGCTGTACGCAATTCTCGAGCTCGCGCACGTTGCCGGGGAAGCCGCAGCTCATCAAGACCTCGATCGCGTGCCGATCGAAGCTCAGCGCGCGGCCGTTCTCGCTGTTGAAGTTCTTTAGGAACTCATTGGCCAGTAGCGGAATGTCACTGCGCCGCTCGCGCAGTGGCGGCAGCATCATCGGCACCACGCTGATGCGATAATAGAGATCGGCGCGGAATTCGTTGCGCGCGACCGCCTCTTCCAGATTGCGATTGGTCGCGGCGATGACGCGGACGTCGACCTTGATGGTCTGATTGCCGCCGACCCGTTCGAATTCCTGCTCCTGTAGCACCCGAAGGAGCTTGGCCTGGAACGAGGCCGAGATCTCGCCGATCTCGTCCAGGAACAGGGTGCCCTTGTCGGCGAGCTCGAACCTGCCCTTGCGGGAGTTCAGCGCCCCCGTAAAGGCGCCCTTCTCGTGGCCGAACAGCTCGGACTCCAGCACCGATTCCGGCAGAGCCGCGCAATTGATCTTGATGAAGGGACGCTTCGACCGCGGCGACAATTCGTGAATGGCCTTTGCGATCAACTCCTTGCCGGTGCCGGATTCGCCGCGCAGCAGCACCGTCGAGTTCGACTTCGCCACCACCGCGATCTTTTCCAGCAGCCCGCGCAGGGCCGGGCTGTCGCCGATGATGCCTTCGACCTGAACCCTGCGGCGATCGCGCGTCGGCTTCAGCTCGGACAGCTCCTTCTGCAGCCGATAGCTCTCGTGCATCAGCCGCTCGCGGTCCTGCGCGACGACGCGGTGCAGCTTCACGGTCTGGCCGACCAGATTGGCGATCATGGTCAGGAGGCGGACGTCCGAATCGAACCGGTACATCGGGCGCTCGTCCCAGACCCGGTCGATCGTCAGCGTGCCGACGACCTTGGAATCGATGCGGATCGGCACGCCGATGAATGACACACGCGTGGTGTCCGAGGCGCCCAGGGTCTCGACATCCGCCGGGCTGAAGGCGGGATGGGTCGCAATATTTTCCGCAACCAGCGGCATTGCGGTCGCGACGATCTGGTCGACCGCCTTTTGCGGCAACCGTCCGCGATAGCGCTCATCGCTGCCCTCGCTCCAGCCGGCCCCCACCGCAAGATCGGGGATGCCGTCGTCGGAGAGCAGCGCGACGACGCCGTGGCGCATCTGCAGAAACGATTGCAGGAGGTTAATGACGTTCGCCAGTGTCGTCTCAAGCCGCGTCGGCGCCGTCAATATCTTGGAAATCTCGAAAATGCCGGTCAGCGCGATTTCGTTCAGCGGCACGATCGGCGCGATCTGATCGGCGGGAGAGCGTTCAATCAAAGGAGCAGCGTGCAGCATGACGGAATCTCCGTTGCCTGTTAGATCCTCCCCGCGGCCTTCTTTGGAATTTGTCGTATTCTGATTCATGTCGTGTCGGGAGTCGCGCTCAACTTGTCAGCATCGCTGCAAAAAGATTCCATCGCACGTGCTCGCTTTGTCATCCGTTTCGCGGAATTTACCTTCGGAATGGGGGTCACGCGCGAAAGCGGGATCGCCGCATTGATCCGGATCAAATCGACGAAGTTTCTTTTGCGATCGGCGCCGGCCACTTGATCACACGTGCTGTCCTCCGTTGATCGGTACTTCTGCACCTGTGACGTAGCTGGCCGCATCCGAACACAGGAAGAAGATCACCTTGGCGACCTCGTCGGGTGTGCCGACCCGATGCAGCGGGATGATCGGCGCCAGCTTGGCCTCTGTCTCCGGCGACAGGATATCGGTCTTGATCTCGCCGGGCGCAATGGCGTTGACGCGAATTCCGAACGGCGCGTAGTCATGCGCCATCTCGCGGGTGAGACAGGCGAGCGCCGCTTTCGATGTCGCATAGGCGGTGCCGGCAAACGGATGCACCCGCGAGCCCACAATCGAGGTGACGTTGACGATCGAACCGGCGGCGCGCTTCAATTCCTCCACGAGGCCCTGCGCAAACAAGATCGGCGCCAGCAGGTTGACGTGGAACACGCTCATCCAGGTTTCCACCGGCGTCGTCATCGAATTGAGCCGCGAGCCGTCGGCGGCCTTGGGTGAAATGCCGGCATTGTTGATCAACGCATGCAGCGGTCCGCCCTCGAGCCGCTCCTTGATCTCGGCAACCGCGCGCGGCAGGGCACGATGGTCGCTCAACTCGACCTGCACATGGTTGTCCGTCCCGGAATCCCAAGGACATCGCTCGCCATCGAAGGGCTGCCGGGAGCACGTGATGATCCGCCAGCCGGCCTCGGAGAACAGTTTTCCCGTCGCATGACCGATGCCGCGCGACGCACCTGTCAGCACCAGCGTCTTCCGTTCGCGGCCTTGTGCGCGCGACTTGTCGCCATGAAACGGGCACAGCGCAACATCAGGCGCAGACGCACCACCCGGCGCAGCATCGCGATCCAGCAGATCGAGCGTCACGTCAGCTCCTCACTGCGTCCGACCGGACGCCCGACAATTACGACTGGGCCGACTTTGCAGGAATTGGGCCACGCCCCCAATCGTTGCGGTTTCTTCTGCTCGATGTCGGCTTTTCGACACGATGCAAGGTTTGCAACACGCTCGCGTTTGCTTTCGGACCAGACGGGCCCGCGACGGCTTCGTGAATGTTGATCGGCAGTTGAGAGCTCTTTTTCAATCGTTCCAAATGGCCCGCCTCTTGCTCTTCCCGTTCCAGGCGGGTTCGCGCCTTGCTGCACGTTTCTCTGCAACCGTGGTTTCAAATGTCCCAGCCGAACGACCAACGACTCTTTGCTGTTATCCTCGGCACCAATGAGATCGCCTCCGCTGTCGGCATTCAACTCGTCCGCGCCGGATATTGCGTGGTGCTGTCGCACGATCCGGATCCACCGGTGATCCGGCGCAAGATGGCCTTTCACGACGCGCTGTACACCGACACCGTACAGCTCGAGACGTTGGTGGCGGAACGCGTCGACGACGGCGTGCAGGTCTATCAGGCGCTGGGCCGGCCGCCGCAAATCATGGTGACCTGGCTCGGGCTGCTTGATCTGCTGCCGGTACGTCACATCGACCTTCTGATCGATGCGCGCCTGCAGAAGCACCGGATCACGCCCGACCTTCGGCGGCTCGCCCGCTTGACCATCGGGCTCGGCCCCGGCTTCTCGACGAACTCCAATTGCGATGTCGCAGTCGAGACAAGGCCCGGCAAGATCGGGCTGATCACAGACACGCGCTGGACCGATGCGGCCGACGGCGTCGCTAGTTCGCTGGGCGACGTCGGTGCGGAACGCTTCGTCTATTCGCAATTCGCCGGACGCTGGCACACGCCGATCGAGATCGGCACCCGCGTATACCGGGATCTCGTGCTCGGCCATCTCTCCGGTGTTCCGGTGCTCGCGCCGCGCGACGGCATCCTGCGCGGCATCGCCCGCGACGGCTGCGATGTGCCGGCCGGCGTCAAGCTGGTGGAGGTCGATCCACGCGGCCGCGATGCGCAGTGGACCGGAACGGACGGCCGCGGACGCGCCATCGCCAGCGCCACCATTGCCGCCGTCAGGCTCCACGCTGCACGACGCATCACGCAACGGAATCCGGCATGATCGTTTGTTCCTGCAATGTCATCAGCGATCACGACATCAGGGATGTGGTATCAACCGACGGCGAGCTTTGCTCGGCCGCGCAGGTCTATGGCTGCCTCGGATGTACCGTCCGGTGCGGGTTGTGCTCACATTCGGTCAAGCGAATTCTGGAGGAGCGGCCGGCTCGCCGCGCTCGACATCTGGAGGACCTAGGCGCCACGGCGGCTCGCTCCGCGTAGCGTCTGGAACGACATGCCGGCATCGGCCCTCCGCAGGGGTGACCGAAATGGAAATTCGGAAACAACCCCATGCACAGTAGCCATGGCGTTGATCGCGCAAGATATTCTGATTTTACGAAAAAAATGTTGACCCGTCGGGCAAAACACTGGCAATATGCCATCATCACCTCACGCACCGCAGCGCCCCAGCCCGACACGCGGATGCGTGATCAGTCGATCGAGAATGCTGTCCATGGCGCTCACACGGCAACGGTCGGCGTCTTCTGGCGCCGCGCTTGGGCATAGAGGGCGGCGAGAGCGCAGGAGGCCATCCGTGCCCGTGGCGTATCGGCGCGCGAGGTCAGGACGACAGGCACGCGCGCGCCGAGCACGATGCCGGCGCCGTCGGCCTTGGCGAAATAAGCGAGATTCTTGGCAAGCATGTTGCCGGACTCGAGATCGGGCACGACCAGGATCTGCGCACGGCCGGCGACCCCCGACTTGATACCCTTGATGCGCGCGGATTCCGGGTCAACCGCATTGTCGAAGGCGAGCGGTCCATCGAGCACGCCGCCCGTGATCTGGCCGCGGTCCGCCATCTTGCAGAGCGCCGCCGCCTCGATCGTGGACGGAATTTTCGACGTCACCGTCTCCACGGCAGACAGGATGGCAACGCGCGGCGACTTGCCGAAGCCGGCCTGGTTGTAGAGGTCAATCGCATTCTGGATGATGTCGCGCTTGGCATCGAGATCAGGGAAAATGTTGATCGCGGCATCGGTCACGAAGATGGTCTCGGCATAGGCCGGCACGTCCATGACGAAGACGTGGCTGATGCGCCGGTCGGTTCGCAGCCCCCCGGCCTTCGCGGTGACGGCGCGCATCAGCTCGTCGGTGTGCAGGCTGCCCTTCATGAGCAGCTCGCCGCGGGCCGCATGAATCAATTCCACGCCTTTCGCCGCAGCATCATGGCTGTGGGCGACATCGACGATCTCGTAACCGGAAATATCCAACGCGAACCTGGCGGCCACATCCCTGATCTTGCGTTCCGGGCCAACCAACAGCGGCCGGATGATGCCGGCCACCGCGCTGTCGACGGCGCCCCGCAACGACGTCTCGTCGCAGGGATGCACGACGACGGTCGGCGCCGGCGGGACCGCCCTGGCCGCGGCGATCAGGTTATCGTACTTGCTGGGAGAGTGCATATCTGCCGTATCCTGTGACATCAATTTGCTCGCGATCCTGCCGCCCGCACCAGGACGCCTTCGCCTCGGATCGGCCCTCCGTCGCGCCGACAATTGACGGCGCCGTGCGAGAACGAACCTTGATCCAGGTCAAGATGAGCTGCCCACTTAAGAAGCTCTCATCCTGCATGGACATCACGAGATACGGCTTGCTTGACGACCCGATCGCTGCCGGAGTGACATCGGCATGTCACAAATCACAACTGCCGCGGCGCAAACAGCGGACGAAAGGCCACCGCCAACACCGCGCTCCAAGTCAGGATCGGCACGAACGGTCCGAACGACGAGGAACGTCCAGATCATCCAGCTCTAACGACGTTCTCGCCATTGATGATTGACCGAGGCATGTCAGAGGTAAAGCCTTGCCCTGCCCCGATTGAGTTGGTAGCATTTCCCATGCCTCAGGTTGAAGGCCCGAGAAGATCGATGATCTATTACACTTTTCAGAATCCAACCCGAGGACCTGTCTCGGCCCCGCGTTTCATCTCGCGGGGCTGACCAAGGAGCGCATCGCCGTCTCGTTGTCAGCCGCTTCTGCGCATTTTATCGCGCGCCCTGACTCCATGAGACTGCAATGTCCCTTATCGCCATCAAAGACGTTTCTCTGACGCGTGTCGAGACGCTTTTCACCGGGCTGAGTTTCTCGATCGCCAAAGGCGATCGCCTCGGCCTTGTCGCCGCCAACGGACGCGGCAAGTCGTCCCTGCTTCGTATTTTGGCGGGCGAGGACGATGCCACCACCGGCACCGTCACCCGCAGACGCGGGCTGATTGTGGCGGCCGCCCCGCAAGATCCGCCCGAACGGCTCCTGTCCCTGAGCTTCCACGAGGCCGTGCGCGACGCTCTCGCTCCCGATGTCGCCGAAATCGAGAGCTGGCGCGTCGATGTCCTGCTCGATGATCTGCTGGTGGACGACTCCATAAGGGGCCGCGCCATTCGCCGCCTGTCCGGCGGTTGGCAACGGACAATGCTGCTGGCACGAGCCGCCGTGGTCGAGCCCGATCTGCTGCTGCTGGATGAGCCGACCAATCATCTCGACATCGGCCGGATTGGCGTGCTCGAAAGGTTTCTCGCGGCCTTGCCTCGCGACTGCGCGGTGGTCGCAGCGAGCCATGACCGGGCGTTCCTCGATGACGTGACCAGCCGCACCTTGTTCCTTCGCCCCGAGGACAGCGCGGATTTTTCCTTGCCCTATTCTCACGCCGTGCAGGCATTGGAAGAACGCGATGCTGCGCGGGAAAGGCAGTTCGAGAACGATATGCGCAAGGTCAAGTCGCTCCGGCAGCAGGCGGCGAAGCTCAAGAACATCGGCATCAATTCCGGCTCGGACCTGCTGGTGGTCAAGACCAAGCAGCTCTCTGAGCGCGCCGACCAACTCGAAGAGCGCGCCCGACCAGCGCATCTGGAGCGCTCGGCAGGGACGATCCGCTTGACCAACAGTGGCAGCCACGCCAAGGCGCTGGTCACGATCAACAATACGGCAATCACCACGCCAGACGGGAGAGTTCTGTTCCGTATCGGACCGAGCTGGATCGAGAACGGCGACAGAGTGGCGCTGCTCGGAGCGAACGGCACCGGCAAGACGCGGCTGGTCGAAAGGTTGCGGGCGGCACTTACCGCGTCGGATCCGGACATACGAGGGGCGACGAGCCTCAAGCTCGGATATTCGGATCAGGCGCTGTCTCAGCTCGACGCGTTTGCAACGCCTTGGGAAGCCGTCAAGCGTTTGAGCAGTCTTCCGGATCAACTGACGCGCTCGCAGCTCGCGGGGGCCGGGGTCGGCATCGACGCCCAGGCTGCACCCATCTCGCGGCTCTCGGGCGGCCAGCGAGCGCGTCTCGCCATGCTGCTGCTGCGTCTGGCGCAGCCGAATTTCTATCTCCTGGACGAGCCGACCAATCATCTCGATATCAACGGGCAGGACATGCTGGAGAGCGAGTTGATCGCGCACGGTGCGGCCTGTCTTCTCGTCAGCCACGATCGCGCCTTTGTCCGAGCCGTAGCGACACGGATTTGGGTCATCTCGGAAAAGCGGCTCGTCGAGGTTGATGATCCGGCCCCCGTCTTCGACCGGCTGATGTCCGGTTGAACTCTGCATTGTCTCGCAACGCGGCATCCGGCGGACAGAGCCCGCCGGCAGCCACGCGGCTAAATCGCCGTATAGCCGCCATCCGCATTGATGCATGCGCCGGTGATGATCGAGGCTCTCTCACTGGCGAGAAAGGCCACGACCTGGGCAATCTCGTCGGGCCGGGCGAGGCGCCCAATCGGCTGGCGTAGCAACATCGCCTGCCGAACCGCTGCGGGGAGTTGGGCCAGGAGCGGTGTGTCGACATAGCCCGGCGAGACGCAGTTTGCCCGGACACCTTGCCGCGCGTAGGTCAATGCAACCGAGCGGGTGAGATTGACGACTCCGGCCTTCGCAGCCGAGTAGGCATTGCTGTTCTCCTGACCGACATGGGCGAGGATCGAAGCCATGTTGACGATCGCACCGCCGCCCGTTGCGAGCATCGCGCCAACGGCAAATTTGTTGCAAAGCGCAACGCCGGTAAGGTCAACGTCGATCACACGTCGCCAATCGTCGAGATCGAGCTGATGGATCGGCGACTTGCGTTCGGGAATACCCGCGTTGGCGACGAGTATGTCGATCCGACCGAAGCGTGCGACCGTGGCCTGCATCAGTGCCGCAACGTCGGCCTCATCGGTGACGTCGACACGTTGAAACATCACCTCAAAGCCGTCATCGGCAAGTTCGGCCGCGAACGCAGCGCCGCCTTCAGCGAGATCGCCGAGCACGACCTTCGCACCTTCAACCGCAAACAGCCGGGCAATCGCCGCTCCGATCCCCGAGCCAGCGCCTGTGACGACCGCGACCTTTGCCTGCAGCATCGATCCCTCCTGCCTGACCAGCGACCCGCCGGCATCTCAGCTCTTCTCGAAGCCCGGGCGCGGAATCACGCCCATGATCGTCCGGGTGAAGCCACCGTCGACGACGAGTTCTTCCCCGGTGATGTAGCTTGCACGCTCGCTGGCGAGGAACACCACCGCATCGGCAATGTCTGACGGCCGGCCGATGCGCTGCGCCGGCACCAATGCCCGCCGGGCGTCGTGAACACCTGGCGCCTGATAGATCGCCTCGGTCATCGGCGTGCGGATCATGCCCGGGCTGACCACATTGCTGCGCACACCGCGTGGCCCCCATTCGACGGCGAGCTGACGGGACAGCATGACGACGCCGGCCTTGCTCACGCTGTAGGCGCCGCTGTAGCTCTGCGGGGACGATGCCGAGATCGACGCGACATGGACGATGGCGCCGGCGCCCCGCTGCAGCATGGGCCGACCGAGGACCCGCGCGCAGCGCAGATAGCCCGTCAGATTGAGCGACAGAATGCGATCCCAGTCGGCCATGCCGATGGCATCGAGGCCGCCGGACAACATGGTGCCGGCATTGTTGACGAGGATCGCGACCTGGCCGACCTTTGCGGCGATCTGCTCGGCGACGTTCGCGACGCTGTCGTCGCTCGTAACGTCGCAGGCGAAGAATTGAGCGCGGCCGCCAACGCCCCGGATCTCCGCCACGACGTCTGAGCCGGCCTCATTCCGATCGAGCACGACCACGTTCGCACCGACCGCCGCCAACCCGAGAGCGATGCCGCGCCCGATGCCGGCGCCACCACCCGTCACCACGGCGACGTTCGAGGAAAGATCGATCCATGTCATGCAGCGCTCCGCGCGTTGAGAAAGGACGGCCCGCGCATCAGGATGAAAGCCCCGCCAGGGACGGCAATTCGATCCTGCGGATCAGACGGTTCTCCTGCGCGACGATGAGATGTTCGGAAGCCCTAAGATAAGCCGGCCAGTCCGGATCCCTGTCGCGCGCAGCGTGCCGGCGCTCGAACTCGCCCATGTCGGGAAAGCCCCAGAGGTGCACGATCTGATTCAGCGGCCCGACCGCGCTCGTGAACATGCCGAGCGGCCGCCCCAGATATTTGAGCTGGACCGGCATCGCAAGCCGATCGAATACATCGATGAACTCCGTCATTTTCCGCAGCGCAATGGTGTAAACGCGCAAATCGACGATGGCATGCTCGGTCATCGGACCTCTCCCGACTTGGCGATCAGCTGCGCACCAGTGCGCAATTGCCTTCCTCGATGGGCCGGAACGCCTCGTCCGCGCCGAGCGTCGAGACCAGCTTGTAGACGTCGCCGGTTGATTTGCTCTCCGCGGGCTTCTTCACCTCGAAGAGATAGGCCGGGTGGATCTTGCGACCGTCGGCTCGGATCTTGCCCTGACCGAAGCAATCGTCGTCCGTCGGCAGCTTCTTCATCAGCTCGACCACGTCGCGGCCATTGCGCTTGGCGCGCTCGACGCCGAGCTCCTTCACCGCCTTGAGGTAGTGCAGCACGCAGGCGTAGTCGCCGGCCTGGCTCATATTCGGATAAACGTTGGCGGCGAGGCGCGGCTTCACCCGATTCATGAAGGCGCGGGTCCGGTCGTTCAGGTCCCAATAGAAGGTCTCGGTCAGCGACAGCCCTTTCGCCGTCGACAGGCCCATGCCGATGACGTCGGTCACATAGCCGACCAGCGCCGCCATGCGCGTGCCGCCCTGGTCCAGGCCGAACTCCTGTGCCTGCTTCAGGCAGTTGATCAGCTCGTTGCCCGAATTGGCGAAGGCGATCACATTGGCTCCGCTCGACTGCGCCTGCAGCAGGAACGATGAGAAGTCCGACGTCGAGCCGAAGGGATAGCGTACCGAGCCTAGCACCGTGCCACCGGCCGCCTTGACGAACTTCGCCGCATCCGCTTCGGCCGCATGGCCGAAGGCGTAGTCGGCGGTGAGGAAGAACCATTTCGAGCCGCCGGTCCGGACCAGCGAGGTCGCGGTGGAGTGAGCGAGGCACCAGGAGTCCCACGACCAGTGCACCAGATTTGCGCTGCAGTTCTTACCTGTCAGGTCGGACGAGCCGGCGGTGGTGATCAGAGCGACCTTGTTCTTGTCCTCGATCAGGTATTTCGCGCCGAGCGCGATCGAAGAGTTGCCGACATTCTCGATCACGTCGACGCCGTCCTGGTCGAACCATTTGCGGATGATCGCAAGTCCGACATCGGCCTTGTTCTGATGGTCCGCCACCAGGATCTCGACCTTGATGGACGGATTGGACTCCATGAATTCGGCCGCAGCCTGCTGCGCGCATGCGACTGTGGTCGGCCCCGACACGTCGCGATAGATGCCGGACATGTCGGTGATGACGCCAATGCGAATGGTGCTGTCGGCCTGCGCTCGCGCCAGGCGCGGCGCCAGCGTTGCCGCGAGACCTGCACCGACAAAGCCCCGTCGGGTGATGTTCATGTCGCTTTCTCCCTCTCTCGCCGCACCGTTCCGGCGCATGCTCTCGTTGGTCCCGATGGACGATGTGCTTTCAGGCTTGCTGACCGGCCAGATGACGGCCGGTGATGTAGCCGAAGGTCATGATGGGGCCGAGCGTGATGCCGGCGCCGGGATAGTTGCCGCCCATGATCGAGGCGCGATCGTTGCCGACGGCGTAGAGCCCGCCGATGGCCGTGCCGTCGTGGCGCACCACCCGGCCGACCACGTCGGTGGTCAATCCATCGAATGTGCCGAGATCGCCCATGATGATCTTCAGCGCGTAATAGGGCCCGGTCCCGATCGGCGCGACGTTCGGATTGGGCTTGTGCTCGGCATCGCCGAGATAGCGATTGAAGGCCGTGCTTCCGCGCTTGAACGCGGGGTCCTCGCCGTGAACGGCTCCCTGGTTGTACGCGCGAACCGTTCCCTCCAGGCCGTCGGCATCGATGCCAGCATTGGCGGCAAGTTCACGGAGCGTCGTCGCTCTGGTGAGGTAGCCGTTGCGCACGAAGATGCCGACCGGCACGGGCGCCGGCTTGGCGTAACCGAGGCCGTATTTCCGGATCGTCGCGTGATCACAAATCAGCCAGGCTGCGGTTTCCTTACCGCCGACGCCGTCGGCAATCATGGCAGCGCCGACGTCGTGGTATGATTCCGACTCGTTGGTGAAGCGCCGTCCCTTCCGGTTCACCGCGATCACGCCGGGCTTATAGCGGTCGACGAGATGCGGAAACGCGCCGGCGCGATTGCCGAGCGGCACACGCGATACCGGCATCCAGGCGGCGGCGTTCGTAAAGCGGATATCGCAGATGCCGCCGACCTCCTCCGCCATGCGGATGCCGTCGCCGGTATTGGCCTCGGGCGTCGGCGACAGATGTTCCCCGCCGCGGGCAAGGTGCGGATAGGCGCGAGCAATGCGGGTCTGATCGTGGGGAAATCCGCCGCTCGCCAGCACCACCGCGCGGCGCGCCGCGATCCGGTAGTCGCCCTTCTCGTCGCTCACGACCGCGCCCGTGATGACGCCATTGTCGCTGAGCAGCCGCCGCGCCGGCGTTGCCGTGAGCAGGGGGATGCCGAGATCGAAGACGGTCTTGGCCAGACGCGCCGCCAATGCGTTCCCACTGGTGATCTTGACGCCTCGGCGGTAGAGGGCAAGGTCCTTGATGTGGCTCGCAAGCCGCCTGGCGACATAGATCGCGGAGGTGAGCGAGCTCGTCACACGGAAGAAATGCTTCAATTCGTCGTTGGATGAATTGAACATCATCCCGATGAAGGTGATGGTCTCGAGCGGCGGGCGCAGCCGTCCGATCTCCGCGCCCAGCGCACGGGCGTCGTAGGGCGCCGCAGTGACCGAGCGGCCGAGCTTCGCGCCGCCCGCGACGTCGGGGTGATAGTCCGGATAGGCAGACAGAATGAACTTCGCCTCGGTCTCCTTCTCGAAGAAGTCGAGCATGCGTGGACCGATTTCGAGAAAGGCATCGATCGCCGCGTCGTCGAAATGATTGCCGGTCTCGTGTTTGAGATAGGTCCGGGCCGCCTCGCGGCTGTCGGTCAGCCCGGCATCACGGGCATGCCGGTTGCCGGGGATCCAGAGCACACCGCCGGAGAAGGCCGTGGTCCCGCCGAAATACTGATCCTTCTCGATGATGATCACATCGAGCCCTGCTTTCCGCGCTGTGATCGCGGTGGACAATCCGCCGGCGCCCGATCCAACCACCAGCACGTCGCACGACAGATCACGGTCCTGTCCCGGCATTGGCGCTCCTCCTGCGGCATCCCGGATCGTCGGCTGTGTCGCGACTGCACGGGATCGACCTGCGCTGGGTAGGACGGAGCCGCCCAATCCGCCAATGGACGAACCTTCTTTCCTATTGTACTTTTCGTAAGTGCAGCGCAGCGTACTGCAATGACCAAAGACGTCGGCCCGGAACCGCGGACATGATCCCACACTATTTTTTGTACGAAGAGGATGCCGCGAAGGTCGAACCCGCATTCCTGCACATCGAACCGATCCCGGTGCGCAGCGGACGTCACAATTGGACAATTCAAACCCATACACACCCGGACCATCACCAGATCCTGGTCATCAGCAAAGGCGGCGGCAGCATCGAGGTCGAAGGCGAAAACTGGGAGCTGGCGCCGCCGGCGCTGGTGATCATTCCCGCGCTCACCGTTCACGCCATCCGTTTCAAGCCCGGCACCGACGGCTATGTCATCACGGTCGCACCGCCCTTCCTGCAATCGGCCCTCGACGACGATCCCGAGCTCGTCGGCAGCTTTCATGTGCCTGCCCGCTTTCTCCCGCAGCAGATCGGCGATGACATCGATCTGATCGGCCTGTTCGCCTCGCTCGAACATGAGTTCGTCTGGTCGGCACCCGGGCGGCGCGCCGCGATCAAGGCCTATCTGCAATTGCTGGCGGTCGCTGCGCGGAGGCTCCTGGAGCAGGAGCGCGCTCGCCCCGTCGCCTTCGCGCGCGATGCAAACACCGTGATGCGCTTTCGCGAGCTCCTCGAGCAGAACTATCGCAATCACCCGCCGCTCGATTTCTACGCACGCAAACTGGGCGTGACGACCGCGCGCCTCAATGCCTGTTGCCGTATCGCGACAGGCCGGTCCCCGCTGGCGCTGATCAACGACCGTCTGCTCACCGAGGCCAAGCGCAACCTGCTCTATTCCGACATGAGCGTGAACGAAATCGGCGCCGCACTCGGCTATGACGACCCCGCCTATTTCAACCGGTTCTTCTCGCGCAATGCCGGCATGCCGCCCGGCCGCTTCCGCGACGGCCTGCTGCCCGGCGGCAACCGCAATTGATGGCGCGCCCCGTCAGTTCCCCAGCGCAGAGGCGAGCCCAGCGGCCTTATTGATGCATCATCGATCGGCCCGATAAAGCTCGATGGTGCGGCGGATGCCATCCCGGAGCGACGTGGCGGGCAGATCGGGAAATACGCGACGCAATTCGCCTTCGCCGATGTCCGCTGCGAATGGAAGCAGGGGGCCGTCGATGGCGATCCTGGCGTTGGGGACAACGGCCCGGACCGCGGCGACGACCGCGTCATTCGACGCCACTTCGCCCGGCAGGTTGAAGACATGCGCACCATGGGGCTCGCGGCGAAGCGCCGCTTCATAGGCCGCAACCACGTCGTCGACAAACACGAGGCCGGCAGTGGCAATGTAGGGAATGACATAGGCCTCGCCGCGCGCCGCCGCGCGGCAGGCGAGCGAAGGACCCGCGGTCGATCCGCTCTCCCGGCCATAACCGTAGACGATGTAGGGCCGGAAACCGACGCTGGCGATGCCGTGATCCGCCCAAAAGGCGCGTGCACTGCCCTCGCAGGCGAGCTTGAACGTACCGTAATGGGTCACCGGGCGTGGCGTCGTCTCATCGTCCGGCCCGTAGACGCCGGCGCTGCTGGTGAAGACGATGCGGCGGATGCCGAGCGCCCGCGCGGCGTTGAAGACATTCAGCGTTCCGACCAGGTTGATCATCGCGCCGCGGACGGGGTCGTCCTTGCAGGCCGGCGTCAGGATGCCCGCCAGATGGACGACAGCGTCGCAGCCTTCGGCCGCAGCCCGCACCGCCAGCCCATCGGCGATATCACCGAGATGCCACTCTACCGACGCCGACGCAGCTCCGACGATCCGGTCGAACTGCGCGCTGCGCGGGACGGGTTCGAACACGCGCAGGCGATTGCCCGTTTCGGCAAGACGCCGCGCCAGCCAGGCGCCGATGAAGCCGCCGCCGCCGGTGATGAGAATTCGCATGGGACTCACAACTCGCGCCGTTCAGGATGCATTGGTGCCGAAGAAGCTGCCAAGGGGCCGGCCACCTTGCAGGCCCGGCGAGGCGAGCGTTGCCATCGAGAGCTCCTGCGCGGTCTGCAGCAGTGCTGGCGCCAGTTCGAGCATCCGCTCTTCCGTCAACCGGATATGGGGACCTGCGATCACGACCGCGCCGGTCACCTCCTTGGTCTTGGGATGACGGATCGGCGCTGCAGTCGCGCTCATCCAGGGGGTGTAGGTCTGCATGCAGACGCTGACGCCGCGCTTGCGGGTCTGGCGCAGATATTTCTGCAAGGCCGGCCAATTCTCCGGGGCGCGCGGGCCATAGTCCTTGCGCAGTCCATAGCCCTGCTTCTCGACGAGCGCGCGCGCCTCCTCGTCGGTGAGGCAGGACAACCAGGCGTGACCGCTGGCCGAGCAGGACAGCCGTCCCACCTGCCCCATGTCCGGATCGTAGCGAAGTCCCGCAGGCGAGCCTTGCGCCTTGGCGACCCAGACCAGCTCACGCCCGTCGATCATTGCGAGGCGCACCAGCTCGCCGCTCTCCCGCGCAAGGCGGTCCAGCAGCGGCTGGGCGAAATCGGTGATGCCGCTGCCGGCGAGGAAAGTGAAGGCGAGCGAGGCAATCTTTGCCGTGAGCTGGTAGGCGCCCTGCTCGCGCTCCTGCTTGACGTAACCGTGCTCGATCAGGCTCGTGAGCACACGATGCGTGGCACTGCGCGGGATACGCAGGGAATCGGCGATCTCGAACAACAGCATGCCGTGGGCGTTGCTGGCGAGCAGCTCGAGCACACCGAGGGTGCGCTCCAGAAGGCCGCTCGGCGCCTCGACGGGCTCCGAACTTTTCAGCATGAGGGTATCCTGGCTCACGATTCCGTCTCCTGATCAGGCCTCACTATCTGTCCGGTTTTGGCGGCTTTGTGAACAGCCATCGTCGCCTGCAATGTCAGCATTCCATCGCGCGCCGTGATCAGCGGCAATTCCTCCCCGCGCGCGACACGCACCAGATGATCCAGTTGCGCGCGGTAGGGATCGCCGCGCTCGATATCGAGGCTCTCGCGCGCAATCGGTGCGAACCAGCTCTTCGTGGACTTATACCGCCAAAAGTCGAGAGTCGGCAGGGCGAGCGAGCCTTCCGTTCCACTGATGAAATGCGTCTGCACCGCGGCGGGCTGCGGCGGATAGTTCGCGCTCTCGCCGCTGGCAAGATCCCAGCTCCATGGCGCGACTGCGGTATCGCTGAGATTCAAGGTCACCAGCGCGCCATTGACGAGACGGAGCAGCACGGCCGCGCTGTCCTCGACGGCGAAGCCGCGCACGGCATGTGAGGCAACCGCCTGGACCGAGGCAATCTCGCCGCACAAGTGACGGATCAGGTCGATCTCGTGAATGAGGTTGATCAGCACCGGCCCGCCGCCGGGCTCGCGTCGCCAGGCCATCTCGAAATAATCGGCGGGCTTGTAGAAAGTGTAGAGCACCGATGCGTTGGTGAGGCGCCCCAGCGCACCTTCGGTGATGATGGCTCGCGCCCGCCGGATGATCGGATTATGTCGCCGATGATGTCCGACGAGAACGGGCACGCCGGCACGCTCCGAAGCGGTCGCGATCGCCGCCGCGTCGGCCAGCGTGCTTGCGACGGGCTTCTCGACCAGCGGCACGATGCCGCGCTCGATGCAGGCGATGGCCAGCTCGCGATGGGTTGCGTTCGGGGTCGCAATGATCGCGACATCGGGCTTCACGCCGTCCAGCAGATCGCGCGGCTCCGCGAACCAGCGCACGCCGAGACTTTCGGCATAAGCCTTTCCCGCAGCAACGGGTTCCGCAATTGCGGCGAGCGTGCAGATGTTCGACCGGCCGATCGTTTCGACATGCGCCCGGCCGATTGCGCCGGCTCCGATGACCGCCACGGTGGCCTTTGTCATTTCCTATCCTTCCATGGGCTTTGGGACCCTTAGCACGCACCGTCGAGTATTGGAATTCAATTCCAGTTTTGAGTTTTTGGATATTGGAATCCAATTCCAGTCATGCTAGAGGCGCCTCCAAGAGCCGCTGATGTGCGGCCCGCCAGCCACGACTGGCTCGTAGCAGGGAGGACGAAAATGACGGAACGGACCAAGACACGCGGCCCCACGGCCTTGCACATCGGCCGACGCAGCCTGCTATTGGGCGCGACATCGCTCGCGGCCTCCAGGCTCGGCATGCCCTATATCGGCAACGCCGCGGCCGCCGAGCCGATCAAGATCGGCATGATCTGGGCGAAGACCGGATCGATCGTCGACCAGGCGGAATATCTCGCGCAGGGCGGCATGCTGGCATTGGAGCAACGCAACGGCACGTTGCTCGGCCGGCCCGCCGAAATCGTCTGGCTGGACGAGCCCAATCCGCAAGGCGCACAGCAAAGTGCAGAGCGCCTCGTCGGCGAGCAGAAGGTCGTCGGCATGGTTGGCGGCGCGCTGTCCTCGTTCGCGCTCGCCATCTCGTCGGTCGCCAAGAAGGCCAAGATTCCCTACGTTGCGGCCAACGCCGCCACCGGCGATCTCACCGGCAAGTCCTGCAACAAGTACACCTTCCGCCTGCAGCCGCCGGTCGACGTGCACGCCCGCATTCTGGCGCCCTATTGCGCCTCGATCGGCAAGAAGTGGTACCTCCTGACCGCGTCCTACGCCTTCGGCCAGGACATCAAGCGCGCCTTCACCGACTACATCACCGCCAATGGCGGCACGGTGGTCGGCGCCGACGAGGTGCCGGTCGGAACACCGGACTATTCGTCCTTCATCTTGAAGATCCGCGCCGCCAAGCCCGACGTCGTGATCGGCGGCATCGCCGCCAGCGATCTGACCACGTTCCTCAAGCAATGGAACGAGCTCGGCATGAAGGGCAAGATTCCCTTTGCCGAGATCTCGGTCGGCAACACCGATTTGTGGGGCGTCGGCCCCGAGGCGGCCGACGGCCTCTACACCATCACCTGGTGGTACAAGAACCCCAACAATTCGCCCGAGGAGCAGGCGATGGCGGCGGCCTACGAGAAGAAATACAACCGCCCCGCCGCCGACAAGGCCTGGATGGGCTGGCTCGGCATGAAGAGCCTGCTCGATTCCATCGAGATGGCAAAGTCGACCGAACCCGGCGCGATCGTCCAGGCGCTCGAGAACTGGAAATATCGCCGCAGCGACATGGATATCGGCTATCGCGGCTTCGACCACCAGATGACGAGCCGTCTGCTGGTTGCCGGCATCCACCCGAAGATCACGGACAAGTGGGACTATTTCGACGTCAAAGCCGAATTGCCCAAGACGCCGGACGACATCGCCAAAGCCTTCGGTGCGCAGGCCGACAGCGTCTGCAAGATGGACACGCTCTGACGTCGCTCACAGGCGGCGCGCGATGTGGACACGTTGTGCCTTCATGTCGCGCCTCGTTCGCCAACAACGGATGACGCCATGCTCGATATGATCCTGTCGCAGGCCGTCAATGGTCTGGTGCTCGGCTTTCTCTACGTCCTGATTGCGATCGGGCTCTCGATCATTTTCGGGATGCTCGGCATCGTCAATTTTGCCCACGGCGCCTTCTTCGCGATCGGTGCCTATCTCGCCTATGCGCTGGGCAGGGAATTCGGCTGGTGGGCCGCACTCGCCGCTCCGCTCCTGACCGGCGCGATCGGCGTCTTGGTCGAGATGGTCCTGATCCGCCATCTCTACGGCAAGGAGCCGCTGCTCGGCCTGATCCTGACCTTCGCGCTCGCGCTGCTCGCGGAGGCCTTGCTGCGCCTGATCTTCGGCGGCGCGCCGGTGCCGTTCGCAGCGCCAAAATTCCTGGCGGGCTTCGTCGAATACGGGCCGATCCTGATCACCAAATACCGGATGTTCGTGCTGGTCTCGACCGCGCTGGTGCTGGTGCTGTTCTGGGCGTTCCTCGCCTACACGCCGTACGGCCGGATCATCCGCGCCGGATCGCGCGATCCGGAAATGGTCGGGCTGCTCGGCATCAACCTGCCGATCGTCTTCACCGGCGTGTTCAGCATTGGCTGCCTGCTCGCCGGCCTCGGCGGACTTTTGGCGGCGCCGCTCTGGACCATCACGCCGTCGATGGCCGCCGGCGCGATCATGCCGGCCTTCGTGATCGTGACCATCGGCGGCCTCGGCTCCTTCCTCGGCGCCATCGTGGCCGGCCTGCTGGTCGGCCTCACCACCGCCATGACCATCCAGTTCCAGCCGGAATGGTCGGGAGCTGCCATGTACATCCTGATGGCCGCCATCCTGCTCATCCGTCCGCGCGGACTGTTCGGCGAACGCTGGGAGAGGTTCGAGTGACACGTTTGTCTGCGCTACGTCATCCGGCGCTCATCGTCGCGCTCGTCCTCGCCGCGCTGACCGCTGTCTGGTCGCTGCTCGGCGCGCCGATCTCGCTGATCACGCAGATCGCAATCTACACGCTCTATGGCGCCGGCGTGAACCTGCTGGTCGGCTATACCGGCCTCGTGCCGTTCGGCGCCTCGGTGTTCTTCGGTTGCGCCAGCTATGCAGCCGCGTTCTTTGTCCTCGGCCGCTACGGCAACGACCTCGTCTCGCTCGTCTTCGCGACCTTGTTCTCGGCCCTGCTCGCGCTTGCGATCGGCGCCGTCATCCTGCGACGCAAGGGCCTGTACTTCTCGCTGCTGACCCTCGCCTTCTCCCAGATCGCGTTCGAGATCGCGTTCAAATGGACCGCGGTGACCGGCGGCGAGAACGGATTGCAGAGCGTTCACCGGACCAGTTTCACGACAGCATGGTCGTTCCACGTCTTCGTCGTTGCAGTCACCGTGATCTGCATGTGGCTGATGTGGCGCATTGCCCACTCGCCGTTCGGACGCGTCCTCCAGGCGATACGCGACAACGAACAGCGTGCGAGCAGCCTCGGCTATGACGTGCATCGCTTCCGCCACGGCGCGCTGATCCTGACCGGAACCTTCGTCGGTCTCGGCGGCGCGCTGCTGACCCTGATGCTGGAAGGTGTCTACGCCAACAATCTGAGCTGGCAGCATGCCGGCGACTCGCTGCTGATGACGGTGCTCGGCGGCGTGCATCATGTGCTCGGGCCGCTGTGGGGCGCGATCGCCTTCATCATACTCGAAGACCGCCTGTCGGCGATCACCGAAAACTGGTGGCTGGTCTTCGCGCCGATCCTGATGCTGTTCGCGCTGACGTCCCCGGAAGGCATGCAGGGCCTGTGGCAACGCCTCTTCGGCCGGCAACGCTGGACCCTGGTACGCCCCGATATCCCGCCGCGCCCCGATGTCATCGCTCCATTCACAAGCAGCGCCGCCGGGTTCGAGCGCGGCAAGCTGCTGCTCCAGACCATTGCCCTGAGCAAGAGCTTTGGTAGCCTGGTGACCGCTAAGAGTATCGATCTCGAGGTCCGCAGCGGCGTGCTTCACAGCATCATCGGTCCGAACGGCGCCGGCAAGACCACGTTCTTCAACATGCTGTCCGGAGCGCTGAAGCCCAGCGGCGGGCGCATCGTGTTCGACGGCACCGACGTGACGCGGGCGCCGATGCATCTGCGTGCCCGCCTCGGCATCGGGCGCTCGTTCCAGATCCTCTCGATCTTCCCGAATCTCACCGTATTCGAGAACGTCCGCGTGGCGGTGCAGGCCCAGCGCAAGGGATCGGGCGCACTGCTCTCCGACGCTTACGCGGTGGACGCGGTCAACGCGCGGACGTGGTCGATCCTCGACGCCGTCGGCCTTGCCGACGTCGCCGCCGATCAGTGCGTCAATCTCCCGCACGGCGCCAAACGCCTGCTCGAGATCGGGATCACACTTGCGATCGACTCCAAGCTGCTGCTGCTCGACGAGCCGCTGGCGGGCCTCGCCGAGGCCGACCGCATCGTGGTTGCCGAGTTGATCCGGAAACTCGCACAGAGCCATGGCGTTCTGCTGATCGAACACGACATCGACCGCGTGCTGGCGATTTCCGACCGCATCTCCGTGCTGCACCAGGGGCGCATGATCGCCGACGGCAAGCCCGCGGACGTCGCGGCCAATCCCGATGTCATCGCGGCCTATCTCGGCGCAGCGAGGGACGGCGCGCAGGCTCCGCCGCCCGCGATCGAACGCGCCGCGCATGCACGAGCCGAGGCCGTGCTCGTCGCGAGCCGCGTCTGCGCGGGCTATGGCGGAAGCACGGTGCTCGAGTGCGTCGATCTCACCGTGCACGCGGGCGAAGCCGTCGCGCTGCTCGGCCGCAACGGGGTCGGCAAGACGACCCTGCTGCGCAGCCTCACGGGGACGTTGAGCGCGAGCAGCGGCGAGATTCTGTTCGAGGGCAAGCCGCTTACAGATCTGAAACCCTACGAGATCAACCGTCTCGGCGTCTCCCTCGTACCCGAGGGACGCCGGTTGTTTCCCAATCTGACGGTCACCGAAAATCTGCAGCTCGCGGCCCGTCCGGGCGGCATCGGGCTCGATGGGGCGTTCGAGCTGTTCCCTCGCTTGCGCGAGCGCCGCGCTGCCAAGGCCGAGAGCCTGTCGGGCGGCGAGCGCCAGATGGTCGCGATCGCGCGCGCCCTGATGGTGCCGAGCAAACTGATCCTGCTCGACGAGCCCTTCGAAGGTCTCGCGCCGGCGGTGGTCAAGGAGGTCATGGACGCGCTCATCAAGCTGCGCGGCAAGGTCGCCATGGTTATCGTCGAGCATCATGCCGAGCTCGTCCTGCCCATCGTCGATCGGGCCTATGTGCTGGTGAACGGCCAGATCGCATTCACCGGCGACGCAGTGATCCTGGAGCGGGATCATGAATTGCAGGCCCGCCTGCTCGGCGTCGTGCAGACCGAGCCGGCAGAGGCCCGCGGCGCGGCATAACAAGAAGAAAAAAAGCATGATCAGCCTGAACCTGACCGGCGCAACCCGCCTCAACATCATCGTCGGCGACCCGATCGCCCAGGTCAAATCGCCCGGCGGCGTCACCAAGGCCTTCGCCGATCGCGGCTATGACGGCATCCTGGTGCCGGTGCAGATCGACAGCGCACATCTCGGAGCTTTCCTGAGCGCGGCAACGGAGGTCCGCAATCTCGACGGCATCATCGTGACGGTTCCGCACAAATTTGCCTGCTTCGAGTTCTGCGCCAGCGCGACCGAGCGGTCGCGCCTGCTCGGCTCGGTCAACATCATGCGCCGGCGGCCGGAAGGCGGCTGGCACGGCGACATTGTCGACGGGCTCGGTTTCGTCGGCGCGGTGCGCGCCAATGGCGGCGAGCCGGCCGGCAAGCGCGCGCTGCAGGTCGGCGCCGGAGGCGCCGGGTCGGCCATCGCCATGGCGCTGGTCGAGGCCGGCGTTCGCTCGCTTGCGATCCACGACACCGACGCATCCCGCCGGGACCAGTTGATCGCCAAGCTCAAAACGCTCGGCCGCGCCGAGATTGTCGCCGGCACGGCGGATCCCTCCGGTTTCGAACTGGTCGCCAACGCCACTCCGCTCGGCATGCGCTCCGGTGACCCCTATCCGGTCGACGTGGCGAAGCTCGATGCCAGCACCTTCGTCGGCTGCGTCGTCACGAGCCCGGCGGTCTCGCCGCTCGTCGAAGCTGCCCGGCGCCTGGGATGCCGGACCTCGACCGGCACCGACATGTACGATGCGCTGCAGAGCTCGATGATCGACTTCCTGCTTGCGCGCGAGGAAGCGAGGTAAGGCCATGTTCAGGACCATCGACACGATTTCCGACCGGGCGCGCTACGACGTCGTCGTGATCGGCTCGGGCGCCGCCGGCATGGCGGCGGCACTGTTCGCCGCCATCGAGGGCCGCAAGGTGCTCGTGGTCGAACGCACCGAATATGTCGGCGGCACCAGCGCGTTGTCGGCTGCGACGACGTGGATGCCGAACTCGCATCATTCCAAGCGCGTCAACCCTGACGACAGCCGCGAGAAAGTCCGCAAGTTCCTCGATGGCGTTGTCGGCAACCACGCCGCGCCTGCGATGCGGGAGGCCTTCCTGGACAGCGCGCCCGAGGCGGTGGCGACGCTCGAGGCGAACAGCGAGGTCAAGTTCCGCCCTTACGCGACCCATCCGGACTACGAGCAGCAATTCGAAGGCGCGACCATGCGCGGCCGCGCGCTGGAGCCCGTGCCGTTCGATGGCCGCAGCCTCGGCGCCGATCTCGACAAGATCCGCCCGCCGATCCCGGAGTTCACGATCTTCGGCGGCATGATGGTCGACCGCACCGATATCGGCCATCTCCTCGGTATCAGGAAGTCCGTGCGCTCCTTCGCGCATGCGGCAAGGATCCTCGCACACTATGCGGGCGACAGGCTGATGAGGCGGCGCGGATCTCGCCTTGTCATGGGCAACGCGCTGATCGGCCGCTTCCTGGCGTCGCTCAACGCGCGCGGCGTCGACATCCTGCTCCGGACCGAGGTGCAGGATCTCGTCACGGAGAACGGTGCAGTCACCGGCGTAGTGCTGAGATCGGGCACGACCGCACGGCAGGTGACCGCCACGCGGGGCGTCGTTCTCGCCGCCGGCGGCTTCAACAGGCATCCGCAGCGGCGCGGTGAACTGCTGCCCGAGGGCGAGACCTACAGCCCGTCGGCTCCGGGGCACACCGGCGCGATGCAGGATATCGCGCTGCGGCTCGGCGCGCGCCTCGGCGAAGGCAATCTCGACAGCGCGTTCTGGGCACCGGTCTCGATCCGGCGGCGGGCCGACGGCAGCACCGCAAGCTTCCCGCATTTCGTCATGGACCGCAGCAAGCCCGGCACGGTCTGCGTCGACCAGAGCGGCCGGCGCTTCGTCAACGAGTCCGTTTCGTACCATCTGTTCGGCCGGGCGATGTTCGAGCACAACAAGACCGTGCCCTGCATCCCCTGCTTCATCATGACCGACGCAGTCGGCCTGAACAAATACGGCCTCGGCATGGTGCGCATGGGCACGCGCGACCTCACGCCTTATCTCGCCGACGGCTATCTGACAGCGGGCGCGACGGTGAGCGAGCTCGCCGGCAAGATCGGCGTGCCGGCGGCCAATCTCGAAGCCACGGTCACGGCGATGAACCGCTATGCCGCCGATGGCACCGACCCGGAATTCGGCCGCGGCACCACGCCCTATCATCGCGTCAACGGCGACGCCTCGGTTGGCCCCAATCCGACCCTCGGCCCGATCGCAACGGCGCCCTATTACGCCGTGCGGCTCTATCCCGGCGACATTGGCGCGGCGACCGGACTTGTCATCAACGAATGGGCGCAGGTGACGCGCGCCGACAACAGCCCGATCGCGGGCCTTTATGCCTGCGGCAACGAGGCCAACTCGATCATGGGCGGCACCTATCCAGGGCCGGGCATCACCATCGGTCCGGCCATCACGTTCGCCTACCGCGCGATCCGTCACGCGCTTGGCGAAACACAGGCACGGCGCGCCGCATGAGTTCGATCCATGGCCAAAACTGACATCGTCGACTGTGACCTGCTCGTGATCGGTTCGGGCGCGGGAGGGCTGGCGGCGGCCGTCACCGGCGCCTCACTCGGCCTCGACGTCCTGCTGATCGAGAAGGACACGCAGCTCGGCGGCACCACGGCCTGGTCCGGCGGATGGATGTGGATCCCGCGCAATCCGCTCGCGCAGGCGGCCGGCATCGTCGAAAATCCGGAGCAGCCCAGGCGCTATCTGCGGCACGAGCTTGCCGAGGGTTACGACCCTGCCCGCATCGAGATGTTTCTCGATCAGGGCCCGCGCATGATCGACTTCTTCCAGCGCGAGACCCGCCTCGCTTTCATCGATGGCAACCAGATTCCCGATTTCCACGGCAACAGCCCGGGCGCGGTGACAGGGGGGCGATCCGTCTGCGCGGCGCCGTTCGACGGCCGTGAGCTGGGTGCGCGCATCCGCGATCTGAGGCCGCCGCTCGAGGAAGTGTCGCCCTTCGGCATGGGGATCGCCTCGGGCGCCGATCTCAGGCACTTCCTGAACGCCAGTTCGTCGCTCGGCTCCTTCCTGCATGTCGCGCGGCGGCTGGCGCGGCATTTCTGCGACCTGCTGCGCTTCGGCCGCGGCATGCACCTGGCCAACGGCAACGCGCTGGTGGCGCGCCTTCTGAAATCGGCCGACGAGCTCGGCGTGCGGATCATGACGGCGACGCCGGCACGGTCGCTATCGACGGAGGGATCTCGCGTGGTCGGCGCCCACGCCGGACAGGACGGCAAGGTATTCGATATCCGTGCGCGGCGCGGCGTCGTGCTCGCATGTGGCGGCTTTCCGCATGATGTCGCACGGAAAGCGGCGCTGTTCGCCCACGCGCCGAGCGGCCGCGAGCACTGGTCCGCGGCGCCGGAGAGCAACACCGGCGACGGCATCCGCCTCGGCGAGACCATTGGCGGCCGGCTGCGCACCGATCTTTCCGACACCGGCGCCTGGGCGCCGGTGTCGCTGGTTCCGCATCAGGGCGGATCGGTCGGCCGCTTCCCGCATCTGATCGAGCGCGCCAAGCCGGGCCTGATCATGGTGCGCAAGGACGGACTGCGCTTCGTCAACGAGGCCGATTCCTATCACGACGTGATGAAGGCGCTGTTCGCCGCGACACCCGCAGGCGAGCCGGCGGAAGCGTGGGCGATCTGCGACACGGCCTTCATCAAGCGTTACGGACTGGGCCGGGTTCGCCCGTCGCCCTTCCCGATCCGCCCCTGGCTGCGCAACGGCTATCTCAAGCGCGGGAACAGCGTCCCAGCGCTCGCGCGCGCCTGCGGCATCGCCTCGGCGGCTTTCGAAACGACGATCGCGGACTACAACGCATCTGCCGCGCGTGGCGAGGATCCCGCCTTCGGCCGCGGCAACACGCCGTACAACCGCGTGCAGGGCGAGGCCGCGCATCAGCCGAACCCGTGCGTCGCCCCGATCGAAGCCGGTCCGTTCTATGCGGTGAAGATCGTCGCCGGCAGTCTCGGCACTTTCGCAGGGCTCGACACCGACGAGCATGCGCGCGTGCTCGATGGCGAGAAGAAGCCGATCGAGGGCCTCTATGCCGTCGGCAACGACATGTCGAGCATCATGGCCGGCCGCTATCCGTCCGGTGGCATCACCCTCGGTCCGGCCATGACGTTCGGCTACATCGCCGCGCATCACGCCGGCGGGATTCCGCTCGAGAACAACCGGTCAGCAGCCGCATGACCGCAAGGAGAGACGACATGCTGTACGAGATCGCAACGTTGACGGTGAAGCTCGGCACCGCGGCCAAGGCCGTGGCCGGGATCGGCGAATATGTCGGCGCGGCAGAGGCCAAGGGCACGCTGCTCGGCTGCTGGGCCAGCGAGATCGGCGATCTCAACCAGCTCCTGGTGCTGCGCTGTTTCGCGGACGATAAGGAATGGCGCACTGAACGGGAACGGGCGTTGCGCACGACCAATCCCTTCAACGCGGGCGAGGCGATCTCGCAGATGAGCTTCGACACCTATGCGCCGTTCCCGTTCCTGCCGCCGGTCGCACCGGGCAAATACGGCAGCGTCTACGAGATCCGTACCTACCGCCTCAAGCACGGCGGAGTTCCGCCGACCATCGCCGCCTGGGAAGCCGCGGTGCCCGAGCGCGGGAAGCTCTCGCCGCTGTCCATCGCCATGTATGCGCTGGACGGGCCGCCGCGCTTCACCCATATCTGGCCGTTCGCAAGTCTCGACGCGCGCGCGGCCGTGCGCGCAGACTCCGTTGCGAGGGGCGTCTGGCCGCCGAAGGGAGGCCCGGACTGGCTGACCGGCGACATGCGTTCGATCGTCGCCCTGCCGACGTCGATCTCGCCGCTGGCCTGACACGAGGCGCCCGCCATGCCACACATCTATTCCCTCGCCTATCTCACCTCGGCGCCGATGGCGCCTCCGGATGCGCTTCTGCTCGCCCAGAAGCTCGGCTACCAGGCCATCGGCGTGCGGATCGCGCCGGCGGCGCCCGGCGGCGACTTCTCGCCGCTGGCAACCGACCCCGGATTGCTGCGCGAAACCATGCGCCGCATCGACGACACCGCAATTCCCGTGTTCGACGTCGAAATTGCGCGGCTCCGTGCGGATTTCGAAGTCGATCAGTTCGCCGCCTTCCTCGAAGCGGCAGGCAAGCTGAAGGCGCGCGCCATTCTTGTTGCCGGCGATGATCCGGATGAGGCGCGCCTGACTGACTCGTTCGCACAATTCTGCAGGGCAGCGGCGTCCTACGGTTTGACCGCCGATCTTGAATTCATGCCATGGACCGCCGTGAAAAACGCCAAAGCCGCCCTGCGCATCGTGACGAAGGCTGCCGAACCGAATGGCCGGGTGTTGGTCGACGCGCTGCACGCGGCGCGCTCTGCCACCACTCTGAACGATATCGCGGCGCTGCCGCGTCACCTGCTCAGCTATGCCCAGCTGTGCGACGCGCCAGCGCACGTTCCGGCGACGAACGAGGAACTGATTCACACTGCTCGCTGCGCCCGACTCATCCCTGGTGAGGGCGGCATCGATCTCACCGGCATCGTCGCCGCGCTGCCCGACGATCTGCCGCTCAGCCTCGAAATCCCGAACGATGAATGGCTGCCCAGGCTTGGCGCCGAAGAATGGGGACGCCGTGCGCTCGCGGCGGCCCGCCGCGTCGTGGCCGCGGCGGAAGAAGGAAGGCTCTCCGCATGAGCGGCCTCGATCTCTCCGGACGAGTT
Source organism: Bradyrhizobium campsiandrae (assembly GCF_014529705.1). Taxonomy (GTDB): domain Bacteria; phylum Pseudomonadota; class Alphaproteobacteria; order Rhizobiales; family Xanthobacteraceae; genus Bradyrhizobium; species Bradyrhizobium campsiandrae. The sequence continues at coordinate 14,634 of NZ_JAANIH010000073.1, read as the reverse complement.
GCTGTGATCTCAGGCGGATGCGGTGGCATTGGCCAGGCGGTGCGTGCAAGGCTGACCTCTGCCGGAGCAACGGTCATCGTCTGGGACGTGGCCGAAGGCGCGGACTCGCGGATCGATCTCACTAACGAAATCGCCGTCAACGAGGCAATGGCGCGTCTGATCGATCGCCTCGGCCGCATCGACGTGCTGGTCAATGCCGCGGGCATCACCGGACCGACGGTCAACATCGAGCACTACAGTCTTGCCGACTGGCGGCGTGTCCTCGATGTCAATCTCACCAGCACATTCCTCTGTTGCAAGGCCGCGGTCCCGCCAATGCGGCAGCGAAACGCGGGACGCATCGTCAATCTCGCCTCCATCGCCGGCAAGGAAGGCAACGCCGGCATGACCGGCTATTCCGCGGCCAAAGCCGCCGTGATCGCGCTCACGAAATCGCTAGGCAAGGAACTCGCAAGCACCGACATTCGCGTCAATGCGATTGCGCCCGCGGTGATCGCCACCGACCTCGTCAAGCAGATGTCCGAGGAAGCCTATCGGGGCGTGCTGGCGAAGATTCCACTTGGCCGCGCCGGCCGTCCCGACGAGGTCGCCGCCCTGGTCGCCTGGCTTGCCTCCGACGAATGCTCGTTCTCGACCGGCGCGACTTTCGACCTGTCGGGCGGGCGAGCAACCTATTGAGCTGATGGTCGCATATGCCGAGTTGCGAACGCAATATCTGAGCAGGCCGACCAAAACGAATGAAGGCTGTAGCGAAGAACAGGACATCATGAAACCCGCAATCGACTCCTACTGCTATCACCGTTTCTTCGGTGAAGTCTATCCGCAGCTCGAGTCCGATCCTGGCCGCCGGATGACGCTCGACGATTTCATCGCCCGCGCCCGAGAACACGGCGTCAAAGGCGTATCGATCGAATCGTTCATGCTCGACGATTTGAGCCCGCAACGTGTGGCGGCGCTGCGCCGCGCGCTCGACCAGGCCGGGCTCGAGCGCGTTTGGGCGTGGGGTCATCCGCGCGGCCTCGAATCCGGTACGGCACCGCATGCCCTCGACGACCTCACGCGCCATGTCGACGTCGCGCATGCGCTCGGCGCAACCGTGATGCGGATCTGCGCCGGCGGCCGCCGCACCCGCACGCTCCGGTGGGAGGAGCACAAGGCTTTGCTCGTCCCGCTGCTGAACGAGGCCGCAGACTATGCGGCAACCAAAAACGTCGTGCTCGCGATCGAGAATCACATTGATCTCCTCGCGGACGAACTCGTCGAACTGCTCACGACGTTGGACCATCCGGCCCTCGGCGTCTGCCTCGATACCGCGAACAATCTGCGCATGTTCGAAGACGCGATGGTCGCGATCGAGAAGCTCGCGCCCTACGCCAGGGCCGTTCACCTCAAGGACATCACCGCGTATCGCGGCAGTCCGCGCGACTTCGGCTTCTGGCCGAGCGTTCCGCTGGGCCGAGGCCTCATCGACATTCCGAAGGCCTTGGCGCTGCTGCGGCGCGCCAATTACACGGGGCTCCTCGCGCTCGAAATCGACTATCTGCATCCGTCTTATGCCGACGAAGAGGCTGCGATAGCGCAGAGCCTATCCTACCTGCGGGGCACTCTCGACATCGGGACAGTCTAATCCTCTGCTGCGGCAACCGATCGTGCCGAGGCGATCATGAGAACGCAAAGCTGATACGCCTTCCTACAACTGCACACCGCGCGTGAGCGCACCATCAACGACGAGATTCGTGCCTGTGATGAAGCTGGCCGCGCGGCTGGCGAGAAACACCACCGCGTTGGCCATTTCCTGCGGCGTTCCCATTCGGCCCGTCGGGTTGAGCGCCAGCGCGCTCTTGTAGAGGTCGGGATTGTTATCCTTGATCATGTTCCAGACCCCGCCTTCAAAATAGGTATTGCCCGGCGAGACCGAGTTGGCGCGGATGCCCTTCCCCGCGAGCTGATTGGCGAGCCCCTGGGTGTAGTGGATGATCGCCGCCTTGAAGGTGCCGTAGGGACCGGCGGCGAAATCGACCTCGCGCCCCGAAACGCTCGATATCGTGACGATCGCGCCGGCCGCGCTCCTTTCCAGATAGGGCATGGCCGCATTCACCAACCGGACCGTGCCCATCATATCGGTCGAGAATTCCTTCTCCCAGCTCTCGTCGTCCTGCCCGATGGCGAGCGCGCTGACATTCGCGACGACGACATCGATGCCGCCGAGCTTTGCCGCCATGTCTTCGACCCAGGACTTGAGGACGGCCGCATTGGCGACGTCGGCCGCACCGCCATAGGCGGCAACACCCTTGGCCTTGAGCGCGGCGACCGTGCTCTCGACCTCGGCGAGATTGCGGGAGCACACGCCGAGATCGGCGCCTTCGGCTGCAAATGTCTCGACGATCGCCCGTCCGATTCCCTTGGTGCTTCCCGTGACGAGTACCTTGGCGCCCTTGAGTCCCAGATCCATGGCCGAACTCCTTTTCGTGGGTCAGTAGTTGGTCGCAATTGCCTTGATCAATCCCCGGTAGCTGTGCGGCATGCGCATCGACACCAGATCCTTTCGCCGCACGACGTTGGTCGGATAGACGCTGTCGAGATTGCTGGTGTCGACCAGCGCGGTCGCGACGCCCGTACCAGCGGCCGCGATCGACTCCCGCCGCGGAAATTCGAACGTATCGGGGCCGAACACGCCGCTCAGTCCAGGGTACCCACGCGCGGGATCGACGACATTGGCGAAGGCAAAGAACAAATTGTTCTCACCCGCACGAACGCGGAAATGGTGCCAATGATGCGGATCCGGACCGGTCGGAATCGGCTTCGGTTGCTCCACCTCCGTGCCGGTATGCGACGAACTGAAACGCCCCTTGATCGCAGCGGGACAGGCAATGAGATCGCAGCCACGTAGCGCCAGCACACGGCCCGCCTCCGGGAAAGAGGCGTCATGACCGATCAACAGGCCAATACGGCCGACCGGGGTGTCGACGACGCACCATCCGTTTCCGGCGGTCGCCCAGCTTCGCTCTTCGGCGGTGAGATGGGTCTTGCGATAGACCGAGACGCCTCCATCCGGTGCGACGAGGCAGGCGCTGTTATAGAGCATATCGCCAGCACGTTCGGCGAGGCCGCACACGAGATAGAGGCCAAGCTCCTTCGCGAGCCCCGCCAAGCGATCGGTCACAGGGCCGGGAACAGGTTGCGCCAATGCCGCGGGCTTGCCGAGACCGGTCGCAGCAAGCTCCGGCAACACGACGAGCTCGGCGCCCTCGGTGCGAGCCTTGCGCGCCAATACTACGATCTGTTCAAGATTCCAGTCGACATCGTCGACCGGCGCGAATTCCGCGACGCTGACCCGCGAGGTCTTCCCGGCTGGCCAGGGCTCGTGGCCGTAGAGGCCGAAGAAATCGCGCGGATTCCAACTGAAGGTGTCGGTGAGGAGCTCCGGATAGAGCTCCGGCCGGCGCTGCGAGAACACGGCCTCGCCGAGCACCCGGCGGGCGCGTGCGGCATCGAGATCGATCTCCGACATCAGCACGCCGTCGCCCTTGTCGCGCACCGCAATCACCTGCCCGTCCGGCGCGATCACGCAGCTTCCGCCACTGAACTGCACGCCGCGCTCGAGCCCCCACCGGTTGCTCTCGATCACGTAACAGCCGTTCTCGAAGGCACGGCTGATCCAGTAAGGCGCCGGCGTGCGTTCCGCCAGCCAGTTCGAGATGTGGCAGATGACATCGGCGCCGCCGAGCGCCATCAGCCGCGCCGTCTCCACGAAATGGATGTCCATGCAGATCAGCAGCGCGATGCGCCCGATGGGCGTCTCGAACACCTGGTTGTGCAGATCGCCGGCTGCGGCCCATTTCGGCTCGGAGATATAGGGATGCGTCTTGCGGTGACGGCCAACGATGCCGTCGGGTCCGATCAGAACGGCCGTGTTGAAGTAGATGTTGTCCGCGTCGACCTCAGGCATTCCGATCACGATGTAGCAGTCATATTTGCGCGCCAGCGATGCAAAGCGACCGGTGGTCGGCCCCGGAATCGCCTCCACGAACGGTGCGACCTCGGCGCGGTCGAACCAACAATAGCCCGTCGTTCCCATTTCCGGCGTGACGATGAGCTTCGCACCGGCCGCCGCCGCCTGCTCGCAGAGCTCGAGCAGGCGCGCGATGTTGCGCTCCTTCTCGAACATGGCGGGCTCGAACTGGACGGCGGCGACCTTGTGGATGGTGGACATTCCGGCCGGCCTCAAGCGAGATAGGACTTCTTGATCGAGGCACCCAACGTGTATTTTGGATCAACCATGTTGCCGAGCCTGACACGGCCGGCCTGCGTCAGCAGCATATAGGCATCGATCTCGTCGAAGCCGTAGTCGGCCGCCATCCAGCGGCACAGCTCGCGATAGGCGATGCGGGCTGCGTCCTCCATCGGCCGGGCCGAGCCGATGGTCATGATGAAGTCCTTGGTTTCCAGCCGCGGCCAGGCGATGGTCCAGTTCTTGATGAGGTCGACCTGCACCGTCGTCACGGTGGGATGCTCGATGGCGACGCCACAGAGCTCACCGTCGCCCTGCGCGGCATGGCAGTCGCCGAGATAGAGCAGCGCTCCCTTGGTGTTGACGGGCAGATAGATGATGGCGCCGACGCCGATATCGGGCAGATCCATGTTGCCGCCATAATAGTCGGGGACCAGCGAGGAGATCGCCTCGATCTCCGGCGAGGTGCCGATGGTGCCGATGAACGGCTCATAAGGCAGCGTGATCTTGTCGTTCCATTTGGTGCCGGTCTTGGCGTCGATCTCGAGCTTCTTGACGCGCTCCGGCAGCGCCGGATTGAGCAGCGCGGTCTGTCCGGTCGAGACCAGGCCGCCGAAATCGGGCATCACCACGGTGGTGCCGCAAGGCTGCGGCCCGCGCGGCACGATGCTCTCGATATAGACGGCGAGCGTATCGCCCTTCTCGGCGCCGTTGACGTGGATCGGTCCGTTCTGCGGATTGAGGAACGGGAAGTTGAGAATTTTCGACGGGCTGTCGGTCTCCTTCTTGATCGCTCCCTCGAATGCGTCATGGGTCTCCGCAGCGACCACCGCGCCGGGATCGACGGTCAGCACCGGCTTCACATAGGGACCATAGACATAGTGGTACTTGCCCTGCTCGCTCTCGGTGATGGTGTGCTTCGTGCCACGCTCGCCTTTGGCGATGCCCTTGCGGGCCATGATGGAGTCTTTCTGCCAGGACATTTGCTTTTCTCCTTCTGTCGGCGTCAGTCTTTCAAACCGCAAGATGGCGGCGCATCTCGGCCTCGTCATCGAGCGCCGCGCGATCGAGATTGGCGACGATGCGGCCCTTGTCCATGACGTAGCAGCGCTGCGCCATGGCACGGATCATGTCGAGATTCTGCTCGACCAGGATGATGGTCACACCGGTCCTGCGATTGAGCTCGACCATGTTGCGCGCGATGTCCTGGACGATGCTCGGCTGGATGCCCTCCGAGGGCTCGTCGAGCAGGATCAGGTTGGGGTCGGCGATCAGGACCCGTCCGATCGCAAGCTGCTGCTGCTGGCCGCCGGACATCGTGCCGGCGCGCTGGTTCCAGCGCTCGGCCAGGATCGGAAAGGTCTCGACGATCTTGCGCCGGCCCGCTTCGGGAATGCCGCCGCGCTTGATCGCGGCGCCCACCGCGACATTCTCGCCGACCGTCAGGCGCGGAAACACGTCGCGTCCCTGCGGCACATAGCCCATGCCAAGACGCGCTCGCTTGTGCGCCGGCAAGGATTCCACCGCCTCGCCGCGATAGACGATCGAGCCACCCATCGCCGGCACGAGCCCGATCAGGCTCTTCATCAGCGTGGATTTGCCGACCCCGTTGCGGCCGATGACGGCGACGATCTCGCCTTCCCGCACCTCGATCTCGAGGCCCTGCAGCACCGGCTTGCCGCCATAGCCGGCGCGCAACGCCAGCGTCGACAGGATCACCTCCTTGCGTGGCACGTCAAGCATGGGCCTGCCCCAGATAGATCGCCGCCACGCGTTCGTCGGCGACGATCTCGTCGATCGAGCCCTGCGCGAAGACCTGGCCGAGATGCAGCACGGTGACGCGCCGGGCGACCTGGCGCACGAACGCCATGTCGTGCTCGATCGCCAGCACCGTCATGCCGTCGGCATTGAGCCGCTGCACCATCTCCCCGGTCATGTGGGTCTCTTCCGGCGACATGCCGGCGGTCGGCTCGTCCAGCAACAGCAGGCGCGGCTTCAGGCTGATCGCCATGCCGATTTCCAGCCATTGCTTCTGACCATGGCTGAGATTTCCGGCGGTCTGCGCTTGCTCGGCCTCCAATCCAAGGAAGGCCAGCAGCCGGCCGATCTCGGCGTCGAGCTCGGCGCCGCGATGCCGGCTCTGAAGTGCGATCTCGAGGTTCTGGCGGACGGAGAGGCCCTTGAATACGCCAGGCACCTGGAACTTGACCGAGAGCCCGCGATGAATCCGCGCAAAGGATTTCAGCGCCGTGATGTTCTCCCCGGCGAACAGAATGTCCCCGCTGCCGGGATGATGCTCGCCGAGGATCAGACGGAACAGCGTGCTCTTGCCGGCCCCGTTCGGTCCAATCAGACAATGGATCTCCCCAGGCTCGAGCGTGAGGTTGACGCCGTTGGTGACGTGCAGCCCGCCAAAATGCTTGTTCAACTTGCGCAGCTCCAGCAGCGACATCAGCCGGCCCTCTGCAGGAAGCGGCTGGCGAAGCGGCCAAGCCAGTTCATCACCCCGAGCACGAGGCCGTTCGGCGCGATCAGGACCGTGAGCACCAGCAGCACGCCCATGAACACGAGAGCATACTGGCTGCCGTAGATCGTCAGCGCCTGGAACGCGGCGAGCACGATCAGCGTGCCGATCACCGTCGAGGTCAGGTCGCTGCGGCCGCCGACGGCAACCCAGATCAGCGGCAATGCGGCCGCGGTCATGCCCATGCTGGACGGCGTGATGTACTGCCCCCACACCGTGTAGAGCACGCCGGAGAGCCCTGCGAGAGCGGCGCCGATGACGAAGGTAATGAGCTGGTACTTGCGCACGTCGTAGCCGAGCATCTCCGCGCGCTCGGGATTCTCGCGGATCGCGACAATGACGTTGCCAAACGAGGAGTTCATCAGGATGCGCAGGCCCAGATAGACGAGCACCAGCAGGCCGAGCACGAGATAGTACAGGCCGACATCCGCGAACAGCACGATCGGCTCGCCCGGCCAGGGGATCGTCAGCGGCGGCATCGCGCTCATGCCGTTGAAGCCGTTGAGGCGCGCGGCTCCGACGTGCCACTCGGGCCCCGCCGTCTGCGCCATGAAGCGCTCCAGCATCAAGGTCACTGCGAGCGTGACGATGCCGAGAAAGACACCGGCGATGCGGCCGAAGAACATGAAATAGCCGAGCAGGACCGCGAACAGCGCGGCGATCATCACCGCGAGCACCAGCGCGAGCAGCGTGAAACCGTAGGCCGAGCCGAAATTGATGGTCAGGATGCCGTAGCCATAGCCGGCGATCCCGAAGAAAGCTGTCTGTCCGAAGGACAACGAACCGCCATAGCCCCAGATCAGGCACAGGCTGAGCGCGATGAACACCCAGACGAAAAAGTAGACGGTATTGCCGACGGTATAGCCGTCGCTGAACAACGGATAGGCCAGCGCGGCGAGCAGCACGATGGCAAACGCGCCCCAGAAGGCCGGACCGCGCCCGACGGTCTGCGGCCCTTCGAGACGACGAAACAGCGAGAGGAAACTATTCACGGCGTTATCGCTCCGTCAGGTCCGCTCGCGCAGCACGAATCCCGAGATGCCTTTCGGCAGCACCCGGACGACGATGATCACGGCAACAAGCAGGCCGATCTGGCCGAACAGTTGCCCCTGCCACGACGTCATCGCCGACTTGACCACCGCGAGCACGCCGCCGGCCGGCGCCGTGCCGAGGAAGACGTCGGCGCCGCCGATCACGACAGTGACGAAGGCCTCCATGATGAAGGTCGCGCCCATCGTCGGCACCAGCGTCATGGTCGGGGCGTAGAGGCCGCCGGCGAGGCCGGCGAGCCCTGCCCCGCAGGCGAAGGGGAGGCTGTAGATCAGGCGGGTGTCGACGCCGAGGGCAGCGGCCATATGCGGCACCTGGATCGTGGCGCGCGCCAGCACGCCGAAACGGGTCCAGTTGAACAGCGCGTAGAGCGCGGCGAGCACACCGAGCGCGGCGCCGAACAGCACAATGCGATAGATCGAATAGGAGTACGCCCCGACCTGGAAACTACCGAACGGCGTGCCGACGCCCGCCATGGTCGAGCCGACCATGATCAGCGTGCCCTGCGTCGCGATCAGGCTGAGGCCCCAGGTGGCGACGATGGTGTCGAGCGGACGGTCGTAGAGATGGCGGATCACCGCGAGTTCCACCACCACGCCGACGAGAGCCGACACGAGTGTGCCGGCGAGAATCCCGAGCGGCAGCGGCAGGCCGGCATGCACGGTCGCGGCCGTGACATAGGCCCCGCACATGATGAATTCGCCATGGGCAAGATTGATCACGCCCATCATACCGAAGATCACCGCGAGCCCGCAGGCCGAAAGCACCAGAAACGCGAAGGCGTCGCCGAATTGATAGAGCGCCGAGAATGCAAGGGTTGCGATGTCCATGAATCAACCAGAATGTGGGAGGACGCGGCGTTGCCGCCGCAGCTGTCCGTAATCGCCCCGGCGCGCCGGCAACGCCGGAGGCGCCGGGGCGACTGGCCGCCGGTCAGGGTTTCGGCGGCGGATTCGACGGAGTATACTGGGCCATCGGATCCTTCTTGGTGAGGTCGCAGCCGGCTTCACCCAGCCAGTACGGCTTGATGTCCTCCCAGGTCTTCGGGAACGAGATCGAGTGATCGGCACCGACCTTGGCGAGATAGATCGTGTGCGACATGTGCTGGCTCTTCGGGTCGATGCAGACCTTGCCCTCCGGAGCCTCCATGCAGACATCGCCCAGCGCGATCACCTTGCGGATGTCCTCGCGCTTGGTCGACTTCGCCCGCTCCACCATCTGCTTGTAGAGATAGACGGCGAGATAGGAATTTTCGGCCTCCTGGTTCACATAGGGCTCGCTCGGGAACTTGGCCTTGAACTTGGCGTAGAACTCCTTGCTCTTGGGCGAGTCGATCTCCTCGATGTAGTTGGTCGTGACATACATGTCCTTCAGGCTCGGCGGCTTGAAGCGCTTGTGCTCATAGCCCTGGCCGACATTGACCGAGGAGGCCATCGGCAGGTTGACGCTGGCCGAAGCCGCCTGCTCGTAATATGAGGCCTGCGCGGTGCCGACCAGCAGCGTGACGACGAAGTCCGGCTTGGCCTTCTGGATGTTCTGGATGCTCTGGGAGAATTGCGAGACGCCGAGCGGAATGAACTCCTCGCCAGCCATCTTGCCGCCGTTCTCCTTGACGATCTTGCGCACCCATTCCGCCGATATCTGGCCGAAATTGTAGTCGGCAGCGAGCGTGTAGACGTTCTTGCCGTACTTCTCCATCATGTAGGGAATGAGCGTGGAGAACTGCTGCTCCGGCACCGCGCCGGTCACGATCATGTGGCCGTCGCAGACCCCGCCTTCATACTGGTTGTTGTAGAAGGCAAAGCCGTTGAACTGGTCGACGATCGGCCGGTACGCCTCGCGCGAGGCCGAAGAGAAGCCCGCGAACACGACATCGACCTTGTCGCGCTGGAGCACGCGGCGCATGAACTCCTGGTAGCGCGTGTTGTCGGACTGGGTGTCATAGGCCACGAGCTCGAGCGGCCGGCCCATGATGCCGCCGGCCTTGTTGATCTCGTCGGCCGCGAGCTGAATGGCGTGGACCTTGCCGATCGTGGCCGCGGCGAAATCGCCGGACTGGTCTTCCAGCACGCCGAGCTTGATCGGGTTCTCGGCCGCCTGTGCCAGCGATGATCCGAAGACAAGCGTCCCCGTGAGGGCTGCGGCACGCAGCCCCCGCAATACAGACTTGCTCATTTTGCTTCTCCTAGATGGCTTGCTTGTTGCCGCCTTGCAGCATGATGCCGGTCGTGCGGCCGGTCGTGTCGGGCGGCTTAGCCCGCTTGCTCAGAAACTCCTCGCAGTAGAGTTCCATGTTCTGCCGCGCGCGCATGCTTTCGCGGCGGAGCTGGGAATAGGCGCCCTCCTCGTCGAGACCGCCCTGCTGCATCAGCAGGATGACGGCCCGGATCACCGCGCGCCGGCCCCGACGGCGTTCCTCGAGGTCCTGGAGGCGCGCGCTCATTTCGGCGCGCAGCAGGAATTGGTTGATACCCATGAACAACGAGGCGTAGACCGCACCGCCATGCACCGGCTTACGCAGGAACGAGGTCGCACCGAGATTGACCAGCGCCTTCAGCCGGCTCGGCGCCTCGACGCCGACGAGGCCGATCACCGGCACCGGCGGCAGACGCGAGGCCGGGTCGACCTCGATCGCGACCGCGCCTTCGAGGTCGCCGTCCACGAACAGGATATCGCGATCGGCCTGGAGGCTGGCAGGATCGATCTGGGCGCGGCCGTCGATGATCTCAGGATATTCGGTGGACACGCCGAGCTTGGCCAGCGTCGTCTCGAGCGTGCTCTCCCATCCGCCTCGGCGCGTGACGACGATGGCGCGGCCGCCCTTGAAGTTCTGTAACAGTCGGGAGCTCATGATTGCACCACTTTCAAAAGCGGAGAGCGCATTGCACTGGCAAAGCGCGGCGACGACTGGACGAGATAGGGATCGGGCGCGATCGGCTCGCGCGACTCCAGCAGCACCTCAAATTGGCCATTGGCAGCCGACCGGCCGATCCGTGGCGTGAGCCAGGCATGAAAAGTCTCCCGGTCAATCCGGACCTCGCCCTGGGGCGCGCGCAGCCGCTGATCGGCGACGGCAGCCCGCACGGTGCGGGCATCGTCGGTGCCGGCCCGCGACAAGGCCGCAGCGAGCAGCTTGACGGCGATGTAAGAGGCTTCGGCATCGGCCGAGGACACCGGTCCATCCGGAAAGGACCGCGTATAGGCACCGATGAAGTCGGCATTTTCAGGCGAGTTCAGTGACGAGAAGTAGACACTGGAAGACAGATGCCCATCGACCGCATCAGGACCGATCTCCGGCAGTTCCGGTTCCGAGAGCGTGCAGCTCGCGACCGGGATCTCCGCGGCCTGGTCGATGCCGCGGGCACGGCAGGCGGCGCGGAACGCACGGAAGAACGCGTAGGCGCTGGTGCCGATCAAATTGTTGAAGACGAAATCGGGACGCTGATCGATGATGGCCGCGATGACCTGGTCGACCTCGGTGTCGCCGACCGAGAGGTAGCGCTCCGCGAGCACCGAGCCGCCGCGAGCGATCAGCGCCTCACGAAAGATGCGGTTGTTCTCCCAGGCCCAGATGTAATTCGAGCCGATACAGAAGGCACGCGAGCCCACCCGGGAGGCCAGATAGTCGACCAACGGCAGCACGTGCTGGTTGGGCGCGGCTCCGGTATAGATGACATTGTCGGAACTCTCGAAACCTTCGTAATGCGAGGGATACCATAGCAATCCGTCGAACTTCTCGAAGCAGGGGATCACCTCCTTGCGGCTCGACGAAGTGTAGCAGCCGACCACATGGCGAATGCCGCAACCGAGCAGCTCGAGGCTGAGTGAGCGATAGCGCGCCAGATCGCCGGACGGATTGACCACGACCGGCTCCAGCTCAATGCCGGAGTTGCCGGCATTGACCTCCTGAAACGCCAGCAACGCGCCATTGAGGATCGAACGTGCGACGACGCTGTATGAGCCCGTCGTCGAGAACATCACGCCGATCCGATAATGCCTTCGCGTCATCACTCGATCCAAAAACAAAAAAGCGCCCGCCGGCTAATGAAGCCGAGGGCGCCCTCGCCGCCAACCAAACACGCTTGCGCGTGGCGTTGGAGATGGTTTGAACTTGTTCGCGTTGACGGGCTGCCTTGCCCCACGCTCGTGCGTTACGGTCGTTGAGATCGAATATTATGTCAAGCGCGTTGTTGCAGCGAAAATTGCCGTAATTCGTGTCGACGTGTAGCAAAACTGTGCAACGCGGCTCACGGTCGCCGAACTGACCTGCCGAAAAAGAAGGGCCAAGCGAGGGGTCTGCTGGCACCGAGTCGTAGATGTCACGGGACGGATTGGCGCTCAGGAGCGCTCCGAGAAGGTTGGATACCGGCTCAAACCCGCCAAGCGCCGGTGCACATCAAAGAAACCGCAAAAGTCACGGCAGATTGTCGCGCAGAAAAATGTCGATGCGGATGCGCTCCTGATCCGGACTGATGGGCTCGCCGGAGCAATGCGCGAGCAGCACGCGCGCGGCGGAACGCGCCTCATGGCCGGGATCCTGGTTGATGACAGCATCGAGCGTACCGCGGACCAGGAAGCGCCGCGTGTGCTGGGTCAGCTCGTGGGTGATCCAGATCACGTCGCGCGCCCGCCCGGACGCCTCGAGCGCCGCGGCAATGCCGCGATTGCCGGCGCCGCAGCAATAGATGCCGCGCAGGTCGTTACGCCGCTTGAGCAGCGCAGCGGTCAACTCTCGCGTTCGTTCGCTGTCGTCCCGGCCCTCGATCACCGGCAACGTCGTGAGGTTCGGATGCTCGCTGGACAAGATCTGATGGAAGCCGAACTGCCGCTCGGTGTGGTCGCGTAGCGACAATGATCCGGCGATCACCGCAACCTTCCCCTCGCGCGCGGCGAGAAAGCGCCCCATCAGCGTTGCTGCCGTACGCCCTGCGGCTGGATTGTCGATTCCGACATAGTGCAGACGGCGCGAGCTCGGTGCATCGGACACGAGGGTCACCACGGCGATCCCGCGCGCGGTGAGTTCATCGATCGCGTCACGCACCTTGGGATGGTCGAGCGCGACGACGGCGACCCCCTGATAGACCGACGACAGGCCGTCCAGCGCGCCGGCGAGGACGTCCGGATCGAACACGTCGACGTGGAGGATGTCGATGAAGCCGCGCTGGCTGGCCAGCCATTCCGCGGTGCGCTGGACCTGCTCGGACAGGTTGGTCATGAAGCTATTGCTGCCGGCCGGCAGCACGAAGGCGAACCGAAACGACTGCCCGCGCGCAAGCCGTGCCGCCGCGACGTCGGCACGATAACCGAGTTTCGCCACTGCAGCCTCGACACGGGCGACCGTCTTGGCGCGCACGCCCTCGCGCCGGTTGACGACGCGATCGACAGTGGCGAGCGAAACGCCCGCCGCACGTGCGACATCCTCCAGCGTCGCGCGAACCGCCGGCTGCGTCGCGCCGCCTCTCATTCGCGCGCCGCCCACAGCATGCCGCGGGTCATCAGCGTCCTGATCTCCGGCACGTCGAGCTCGTAGGCGCGGTGGCCGAGCGAGGAATAGAACACCCTGCCGGCGCCGTAGCGCTTCTTCCACACCACGGGCATCACCACGCCATCGATCCAAGGCGCGTGCTCACCGGTGAAGGTCGTCGTCGCCAACACCTCGATAGCGGGATCGACATGCATGTAATATTGCTCGGAACGATGCTCGAAACTCTTCAGGCCCTTCATGATGGGATCATCCGGCTGCGTCAAGTCGACCTTATAGTCGATGATATTGCCGGGATGGGCGACCCACTGCCCGCCGCACAGGAACTGGTAATCGACGGACTCGCGGAACGCATCGCACATGCCGCCATGATGGCCGGCGAGCCCGACACCGCCGCGCACCGCCGCGCAGAGATTGAGCGCGTCGGCCTTCTCGATCCTCGACATGGTGTAGATCGGGATGATCAACGAGAGATCGTGGATCGCGGGATCGCCAAACGCCTCCGTCGTGGTCTCAACCCGGACCTCGAAGCCTTCCGCCTTCAGCCAGCCTCGGATCATCGAGGCACACAGATCCGGATCGTGTCCCGGCCAGCCGCCCCATACAATCATTGCCTTGCGCATGGTCATTCCCTCAGTCGATCTGTCCGGTTTCACGTCCGGCCGGCAGCATTGCCGGCCGCTCGACGCGGTTCTCGATCTTGACGCGGCGGCCCTCGTCCGCGGAGGTCTGGAACGCCTCCATCACCTCCAGCACGTGGAACGCAAGCGCGCCGCTGGCGCGGTGCGGCCGGTTGTTCAGGATCGCGGACGCCATGTCGGCGACGCCGATGGAGCGGAACTCGCCTTCGACGTGCCCGTGCGTCAACGGCACCGTCTCGAATTCGCCGCCGGTCTTGGCGACCTGCACCTCGCCGCCGAAGCGGTTCGGGTCCGGCACCAGCATGCTGCCCTTGTCGCCATAGATCTCGATCGGCGCGTGCCGATGCTTCGGCACATCGAAGCTCATCGTGATCGAGACCACCGCCCCGCTTTCGAATTCGAGCGTGCCTGCGACATGGGTCGAGACCTCGACCGGGATCAAAGTGCCGTTCATCGGCTGGCTGGTGACCAGACGCTCGGACTTCGGACGCGCGGTCGAGCCCATCACGCTGGCGACCGGTCCCAATAGCTGCACGAGATCTGTGATGTAATACGGACCCATGTCGAGCATCGGCCCGCCGCCGCGCAGAAGGGCCTTCGCGTCGGCTGCGCGCCCGACACCTTCCTCGGTGGTGGGCACCAGACCGCGCGCAAGCTGATCGACGAGGGCGCGATCGGCACGCCCGTGGCGGGCAACGCCTTCTTC
>NZ_JAANIH010000072.1 GCF_014529705.1 Bradyrhizobium campsiandrae | reverse complement strand
TCGCCGCCGTAGCGCGCGGCAAAGCCCATTGTGTCGGCGGCGATGCCGGACAGCGATTCGCCGAGCCGGGTCAGGCAGGAATCGCCTTCGAGATGGCCATAGGTGTCGTTGAACAGCTTGAAATGGTCGACGTCGATCATCAGCAGCGCGAGCTCGCTGCCATATTGCTGCGCACGCATCCATTCGAAGTCGAGCCGGCTCTGGAAGCCGCGGCGGTTGGCGAGGCCCGACAGCATGTCGATCGAGGCCATCACCGTGAGGCGATCATTGCTTGCGATCAGCTCGCGTTCGCGCTGAGAGAGCTGCGCCGCCATCGCGTTGAAGGCGCGCGCCAGTGGCACGAATTCGGAAGGCAGGCGGTTGCGCGCAGCGCGCGCCGACAAATCGCCCTCGCCGAGACGCTTGGCCATGTCGGCGAGCATCTCGATCGGCTTGATCACGAGCTTCTCGGCGGCGATCAGCGCGCCGAGCAGCACGAACAGGACGACGAAAGCGAGCTGGAGATAGGCGGTGCGGATGTCGCGGCTGACCGCGGCGGAGACCTTGTCCTCGTCGATGCTGGCGATCAGGCGGGCATTGGTGCCGGCGATGCGGCTGAAGCTGACCGCGCGCCGCGATCCGTCGGCGGCGAGGAATGAGAGGGAACCTTCGTCCTGGTCCGAGCGCAAGGCCATGTCGGCGATCGCCGACATCAGCGGCATGTTGTCGAGGGGACGACCGACCGCGCTGTGCTGGTCGGCGGGTGCGGCCAGCACGGTGCCGGCGCTGTCGACCAGCACCGCCGTGATGCCGGGGCGGCCGCCGAGATTGTTCATCACCTTCGACATCCAGTCGAGATTGACGGTCGCGAGCACGACGGCATCGGCAACGCCGCTGAAGGCGGAGACCGGATAGACCGCCATGACCGTCGGCGACTGCACTGGCCGCGACAGGATGAAGTCGGACAGCACGAAGCGGCCGGTCTCCTGCGCCTGCTGGAAATAGGGGCGGTCGGAGAGGTCGAGGCCGACATACATGTTGTTGGTGGCGCACTGGATCCGGCCGTCCTGGCCGGCGATCAGCAGCGTGCGGATCCAGGGCAGGCTAGTCGGCAGGCTCGCGCGCAACACGTCGCAGCTCCTGCTGACGCCGCCGGCGGATGCGCGGATGAAGGCTTCCGATTTCAGGATGGTCTCGACCGACGAGATCACCTCGCGCTGCGCGTCGGCACTGTGCCGTGCCACGGTGGTGAATTCGGCGGTGGCCTGTGCGATCTGCTTGGCACGGGCGTCCTCGAGCGAGCGGATGCGCTCGAGCATCAAAGGCGCCACCAGAATCACCGCGAGCAATGCAAGCCGTGCCCTGATGCCGAGCACCTGCTTGAGTTTTGCTCGTTTGCGGTTGAAACTGACGTTTGCCATCTTCGTTACCCACCCCGAGGCCAAGGTAAAGCGAAGGGTTCAAAAACCCTTTCTTGAACTCGGTAAAATTGGAATGACCTCCGGTATAACCACGGCCCAATCGACATCATGACAGACGCCAATGCCGCGCCGGTAACCGGCGGTTCACCACATGCGCTCGCCGCCGTCGAAGCGGAAATCGCCCGTGCCTGCAGGGACGCGCGGCGCGATCGCGCTTCGGTAACGTTGATCGCCGTGTCGAAAACGTTTGACGCGGATGCAATTATTCCGGTTATCGGCGCCGGACAGCGCGTATTCGGCGAGAATCGCGTGCAGGAGGCCAAGGGCAAGTGGCCGGCGTTAACCTCTGTCTATCCGGACATTGCGCTGCATCTGATCGGGCCGCTGCAATCCAACAAGGCGAAAGAGGCGGTGGCGCTGTTCGATGCCATCCACTCGGTCGACCGTCCGAGCATTTGCCAGGCGTTAGCCAAAGAAATCGAATCCCAGAACAAGCACCCGCAGCTCTTCGTCCAGATCAATGTCGGCGAGGAGCCGCAGAAGGCCGGCGTCGCACCCGGCGAGGCTGACGCGTTCATCAAGAGCTGCCGCGACAGCTATGGCCTGACCATCTCGGGCCTGATGTGCATCCCGCCGGTAGACGAGCCGCCGGCGGCGCATTTCGCGCTGACCGCCAAGATCGCCGCGCGCAACGGCCTCAAGAACCTGTCGATGGGCATGAGCGCCGATTATGCGACCGCCATCATGCTGGGCGCCACCCATGTGCGGGTGGGAAGCGCGATCTTCGGGCATAGGTAGTTATTTCGGGTCGTCCTGGCTTTCGCCGGGACGACGACGTTGAGAGTTATTCGAACCTCACCGACACGTTCCCCAGCACGCCGAAATCAGCCGCGAAATGATCGCCGGCCTCGATCGGCAGCGGTGGATGGCAAGTGCCTGTGGTCACCACCTGCCCTGCCCGCAAGGTGAGGCCGAGGCCCGAGAGCTCATTGGCAAGCCAGGTCAATGCCAGCAGCGGATCGCCCAGCACGTTCTTGCCGTGACCGAGATAGCGCCCGCCGCGCAGCGTGATCTGCGGCCGCTCCTCGACGAGATCCATCGCGCGCCAATTTGCTGACGTGGCCGTGCCCAGCACGAACAGATGTGCGCAGGCATTGTCGGCGATCAGCTGCGCCTCGCCGGCGCTGGTGAAATCGGCGAAGCGCGAGTCGGGAATCTCGATCGCGGGATGCAAGGTGTCGACCGCGGCGACAACCTCGTCGACCGTGTACGGCGCCGCGCGCGGCGGCAGATCGCGCCCCATGCGGAAGGCGAATTCCGGCTCGCCGACGCGCATCGCGTTGCCCTTCATCGATGCGGTGCCGCCGTCGGCAATCACGGTGTCGCTCATGATCCGGCCGGCGAGCGGTCCTGAGACATTGATGTGCTTCTGCCCTGATACGCTGGTGGCCGCGATCTTCCAGCCGAACAATGTCCCGCGCGACAGTGCTTCGATCCCCGCCTGCACGGCGTAGCCCTCGGCGCGGCTCTGCGGTCGCAGGCGCGGCTCGAGCGCGTCAAGCTTGCTGCCGTCGCGCCAATGTTGGACGAGGACGCGTGAAGCGCCCGCAATCTGATCCTTGTCGAGCATTGATCCTCACCCGATGATGATTCTTGTTCTTGGTCCTATCCGCCGCAGCAGCTGTAGCATCGCAGACTTCGTCATGGAGACGCATCCCGCGGTCGGGCCGAAATTGTCCCGCGCCAGGTGCAGGAACACCGCGCTGCCGCGGCCGGCAATGCGCGGGCGCGTGTTGTGATCGATCTCGATGATGAAGTCATAGAGATGGTCGGCGCGCTTGAGCCGATCGCCGCCGTCATCCTCCCCGCGCCGGGTCCACTGGTTGTAATGGCGATCGTCGGGATCCTCGCACCAGGCGTCGGTATCGCCGATGGTCCGCGCCGGC
Organism: Bradyrhizobium campsiandrae; assembly: GCF_014529705.1. GTDB lineage: Bacteria > Pseudomonadota > Alphaproteobacteria > Rhizobiales > Xanthobacteraceae > Bradyrhizobium > Bradyrhizobium campsiandrae. Next base: position 40,045 of record NZ_JAANIH010000072.1, on the reverse strand, counting down.
AGGAATGTCCTGGGACGGCTGTGCCGGTCGCCTCGCCACCACACTTGCCTGGGACGAAAATGGCCCCTCGGGGTGCCCCCGTCGCCCTCGCGCTTGTTTGCCAGAATACCGCCGCGCCCGAGCGCCACCGGAATTGTCAGCGTGCCGGCGGTCAGCCAGCCCCGGCGGGGATTCCCGGCGGCAGCCTTAACGCGGATCGCAGACAGCGGTCCGGAGGCCCGATTCGCCAGGTAACTGACTGACACAGCTTTATTTTTCATGTGAATCCGCGATGTCGAATTCATTACAGGACATTCATCAACCGGCCCTGCTATTCTGGGTTAGAGTAATTCCGGCTTGTGAATCGGTAACAGCCCACTACTTCAACACGAACAACAATAAGAACAGCGACCCCTTAAACTTCCCATCACGGCTGGGTGCGGCATGCATGCGCGCCCGTCCGACCCAAAAGGATGATCCCCCATGGCCAATGCCCGCAAGATCCTGATCGTGGATGACGATACCGATCTGCGCGATACGTTGGTGGAGCAATTATCGCTACACGAAGAATTCGAAGCCTCCGCCGTCGATACCGGCGCCAAGGGCGCCAGCGCCGCCAAGGCCAACGCCCCCGATCTCGTCCTGATGGATGTCGGCCTCCCCGACACCGATGGCCGCGAGGTGGTCCGCTCCTTGCGCAAGGGCGGCTTCAAGGCGCCGATCATCATGCTGACGGGCCACGATACCGATTCCGACACGATTCTGGGCCTGGAATCCGGGGCCAACGACTATGTGGCAAAGCCCTTCCGCTTCGCGGTGCTGCTGGCCCGCATCCGCGCCCAGCTCCGCCAGCACGAGGCCAGCGAGGACGCGGTATTCTCGGTCGGCCCCTACTCCTTCCGTCCCGGCTCCAAGATGCTGACGGCGGCGAATGCCCGCAAGGTCCGCCTCACCGAGAAGGAAACCGCCATCCTGCGCTTCCTCTACCGGGCCGGCCAGATGCCGGTGTCGCGCGAGACCCTGCTCCAGGAGGTCTGGGGCTATAATTCCGGCGTCACCACCCACACGCTGGAAACCCACATCTACCGCCTTCGCCAGAAGATCGAGAAGGACGCCGCCAACCCGGAAATCCTGGTAACGGAAGCCGGTGGCTACAAGCTGGTGCCGTGATACGTTCGGGATGCGCGCGATTCGACGTAAATTGGCGCGTTTCTCGAGCCTCGGACCGGAATGTCGATCGACGATGACGTAGCGCTGCTTGAACGTGTCCCGACATTGCGCCTGTTGGGAGACGCCTCGCTGCGCATGCTGGCGATCGGCTCCGAGCAGCGCGACTTCGTCCGCGGCGACATCCTGTTCAATCTCGGGGATGATGCCGACGCCGGCTTCGTGGTTCAGCGCGGCGCCTTTCGCGTCGACGACGGTGCCGGCGCCGAGATGATCGCCGGCCCCGGCACGCTGATCGGCGAGCTCGCGCTGGTCGTGCCGATGAAGCGGCCGTCGGGCGCGGTTGCGCTGGAGCATTCCTCCGTCATCCGCGTCGCGCGCAGCCTGTTCCAGCGCGTGCTCGAAAGCGATCCCGCGGCCGCGGTTCGCCTGCGCGACGAATTCGCCATCCGCTCCAGCCAGATCGCCAGCGATATCCTGATGGCGGGTTCGAAGCTGAGCACGTAACCGAAATCACACCTCCAGCGTCACCGTGACAGGGACATGGTCCGACGGCCGCTCCCAGCTGCGGGCATCGCGCAAGATCTTGAAATCCTGCACCGCGTCCTTCAGCGCGCGCGACACCCAGATGTGGTCGAGCCGCCGGCCGCGGTCGCCGACGGTCCAGTCGGCGGAGCGGTAGCTCCACCACGTATAGACCTTTTCCGACATCGGGATGCGGTCGCGCGCGACGTCGACCCATTCGCCGGCCTCGAGCGCGGCCTTGAGCTTTTCGGTTTCGACAGGCGTGTGCGAGACGACTTTCAGAAGCTGCTTGTGCGACCACACGTCGTTCTCGTGCGGTGCGACGTTGAGATCGCCGACCAGGATGTGACGGTCCTCACCGCGTGGATGCAGCGGCTCGCAGGCCTTCATCTCGTCGAGGAAGCGCAGCTTGTGGTCGAACTTCTCGTTCAGCGCGGGATCGGGAATGTCGCCGCCGGCAGGCACGTAGAAATTATGCAGCACCAGCGGCTTTGCGATTGCAGCCTTTGCGCCGAACGACACCGAGATGTGGCGCGAATCCACCTTGTCGCAGAAGGTGCGGATGTCGGTGGATTCGAACGGAATCTTCGAGACGATGGCGACGCCGTGATAGCCCTTCTGCCCGTTCAGCGCGACGTGCTCGTAGCCGAGCCGCTTGAAGCGCTTCAGCGGAAAGGCGTCGTCGATGCATTTGGTTTCCTGCAGACACAGCACGTCGGGCCGCGCGCTCTTGAGGAATTTCGCGACCAGGTCGATGCGCAGCCGCACCGAATTGATGTTCCAGGTTGTCAGGGAAAGACGCATGGGAGATGCGTCTTAGCATGGATTGGTGCGGGCGAAATGCTTGTCCACAGCGGCAGTAGAGCACCTATCCCGGCGCCGGGCCGTAATTGGTGAAGTCGATCTTGAACATGTTCGGATCGAGCTTCTTGCCCGCATCGAGATTGTAGACCGCAATCGTGGTGTCGTAGCCCTGCGGGTCGGTGACGGTCCATTGCTTGAGCTGGCCGTCCTTGGCGCCGATCATCAGCAGCAGGCGACTGGTGCCGACCAGCGCCTGCTTCTCCTCGATGGTGACGCTGATGAAGAGATCGTCCGCGGTCACGTTGACGACGTTGGTGTCCTTCATCAGGTCGATGCGGTCCGACAGCAGGAAGCGCAGCGGCGTCTGCGACAGCGGATAGACGTCCTGGGTCGCGAGCTTGCGATCGCGCACCACCACCGACGATCCATCGGCGATGATGTCGATCGGGCTCGGCGGATCGTATTCGAAGCGGACCTTGCCCGGCTTCTGGATGTAGAAATCGCCCTGCGTCTTGCTGCCGTCGGGGCCGACCTGGACGAAATTTCCGGCCAGCGTCGACAGCGAGGACAGATAGGCGCTGACCTTGGCCGCCTGCGCCTTCTGCTTGTCGTCGAAGGTCTGGAAGATGCTGCTCGGCACGTTGCGGCGCGGATCGGGAATGATCGGATTCGGCGGCGTCTGCGTTGCCCCCGTCACCGCAGGTCCCCCGCCTCCGGCTTGCGCACCGTCACGTCCCTTCGGCGCCGGCTTCGGCACGGGCACATTCTGCGCGAACGACGCCGCGGTCACCATCACGGCGGTGACCAGAACCACGCCCGCCACGCGCGCACTGCGCGCAGCAAAGGAGGCTGCGAATCGAATGTCCGGGTGTCTGGTCAACGCGGCGTCCTGTTTGGCTGGGCGTCGTTTTAGCGTGATTTCGGGCAAAAGCAGAGATCGATTTTGCGTGAGAATATCATTTCGAGGCGGCGTGCCTCACATGTGGCTGTTTTCGTCTTCGACCAGAATTTCGCGCTTGCCGGCATGGTTGGCGGGGCCGACGATGCCCTCCAGTTCCATGCGCTCCATCAGCGAGGCGGCGCGGTTATAGCCGATTTGCAGGCGGCGCTGGATGTAGCTGGTCGACGCCTTGCGGTCGCGTTTGACGATGGCGACGGCCTGCTGGAAGAGGTCGCCGCCGCCATCCGCGCCCATGCCGCTGGCGTCGAACACGGCGCCGCCGTCCTCGTCCTCGCCCGGCTCTTCGGCGGTGACGGCTTCCAGATATTCGGGCTGGCCCTGCGTCTTGAGGTGGCGCACCACCTTCTCGACTTCCTCGTCGGAGGCAAAAGGTCCGTGCACGCGGCTGATCCGGCCACCGCCGGCCATGTAGAGCATGTCGCCCTGGCCGAGCAGCTGCTCGGCGCCCATCTCGCCGAGGATGGTGCGGCTGTCGATCTTGGAGGTGACCTGGAAGGCGATGCGGGTCGGGAAGTTCGCCTTGATGGTGCCGGTGATGACGTCCACGGACGGACGCTGTGTCGCCAGGATCACATGCAGGCCGGCGGCGCGCGCCATCTGCGCGAGGCGCTGCACCGCGCCTTCGATGTCCTTGCCGGCGACCATCATCAGGTCGGCCATCTCGTCGACGATGATGACGATGTAGGGCAGCGGATCGAGCGAGAGCTTCTCTTCCTCATAGATCGCCTTGCCGGTCTCCTTGTCGAAGCCGGTGTGGACCGTGCGCGTCGGCTCTTCACCCTTGGCCTTCAATTCGAGCAGGCGCGTGTTGTAGCCGTCGATGTTGCGCACACCGAGCTTGGCCATGTTCTTGTAGCGCTCTTCCATCTCGCGCACGGCCCATTTCAGCGCGACCACCGCCTTCTTCGGATCGGTCACGACGGGGGTGAGCAGATGGGGAATGCCGTCATAGACGGAGAGTTCGAGCATCTTCGGATCGACCATGATCAGCCGGCACTGGTCCGGACGCAGCCTATAGACGAGGCTCAGGATCATGGTGTTGATCGCGACCGACTTGCCGGAGCCGGTGGTACCGGCGATCAGCATGTGCGGCGTGCGCGCGAGGTCGATGATGACGGGATCGCCGCCGATGGTCTTGCCGAGGCAGAGCGGCAGCTTTGCCACCGTGTCGGTGGCCTCCTTCGCCACCAGCAATTCGCGCAAGTAGACTTTTTCGCGATGCGCGTTCGGCAGCTCGATGCCGATCGCATTGCGACCGGGAACGACGGCAACGCGCGCCGACAGCGCGCTCATCGAGCGCGCAATGTCGTCGGCAAGACCGATCACGCGGGAGGATTTGATGCCAGGCGCCGGCTCCAATTCGTACAGCGTGACGACGGGACCGGGATTGGCCTTCACGATCTCGCCGCGCACGCCGAAGTCCTGCAGCACGCCTTCGAGCGAGCGCGAATTGGTTTCCAGCTCGGCCTTGCTGAGCGGCTGGCGATCGCCGGCCTTCGGTGCGGCCAGCATGGAGACGGAGGGAAGATCGAACTTGTCGGAGCCCTTCTTGGCCGCCACCTTCGGGGCAGCCTTCTTGCGCGAGGCGCGCGCCGGCGCCTCCTCCTCTTCTTCCTCCTCGTCTTCTTCTTCCGCTTCCTCGTGCTCGTCCTCCTCGTCGTGGGACTGCGGCGAGATCGAGGGCGCGGCGCGGCCGCCGCCGAGATTGGGCTCCTGCCGGCTGAAGGCGACAGCCTTGGCCTTCGGTCCGCTCGAGACCAGCGAACGATAGGCCGCCCCACACAGCCAGATCAGCCGCGCCTTGGTGCTCATCAGCGCGTGGAACAGCCAGCCCAGCGACACCGAACCGCGATCGCTCTCCTCGTCGTCGTCGAGCGACTTGTCGTCGTCCTCGATCTCCGCGAGCTCTTCGTCGTGCTCGCGCGCGCCAAGGCCGCAGGCGATCAGGAAGGTCGCGGCCAGCGCGACGAACAGGATGGCGCCGAGCACGATGCGATAGATCGCGCCTGGCGGTCCGAAGATCACCGCGGGCGCGCGCACCAGCGCATCGCCGACCACGCCGCCGAGCCCGGTCGGCAGCGGCCAGGCACCGCCATGCGGCCAGCAGCTGACAAAGCCGGCCGCGATCACCGTGCAGAGGATCCAGGCGCCGAGCCGCAACGGCTCGCGGTCGAACGGGCGATGGGTCATCATGCGCCAGCCCCACACCGCGACCGTCAGGATCAGCATGATCGCACCGAGCCCGAGAATCTGCATCGCGAGGTCGGCACCGATGGCGCCGGCATAGCCGAGGATGTTGTGGATCGGGCGCGAGGTTGCGTGGCTGAGGCTCGGGTCCTGCACCGACCAGGTCATCAGCGCCGCCGAGGCGAGCCCCGACAGCGCGACGAGGCCGAGGCCGGTGAGTTCGCGCATGCGCCGCGCCAGACCCTCGCGGATCGAGGGCGGCAGGTGGCCGACCAGGGGAATCACACGTTCGATCGCCGACATGCTCATGGGCCCCGCCTAACCCAGAGTTTCGACCAGCCGGTGCAGCGCCTGCGCCGTGGTCTCGCTATCCTGCACCAGCGCCAGGCGGATATAGCCGGCACCGGGATTGAATCCGTCGGGCTGTTGCCGCGCCAGATAGGAGCCGGGCACCACGCGCACGCCGGCTTCCTTGAACAGTTTCAGGCACACCGACACGTCGTCGCCGATCGCGGACGTGTCGAGCCAGACGCAGAAGCCGGCATCGGGCCGGCGATAGCCGTAACGATTGCCGATGATCTGGTCGGCGAGGTCGAACTTGATCCGGTAGAGCCGGCGGTTCTCTTCGACATGCGCTTCGTCGCCATAAGCGACGGTCGCGACATGCTGCAGCGGCACCGGCACCTGCGGCGCGGCGATGTTGCGCAGTTCGAGGAACAGGCCGATGAATCTCTTGTCGCCGGCGGCGAAGCCGACGCGCAGGCCCGGCAGGTTGGAGCGCTTCGACAGCGATTGGAACGCAGCCACACGGGTGAAATCGGCACCCGCACATTCGAGCGCGCTGCCCGGTGCCTTTCTTGTGTAGATCTCCGAATAGCACTCGTCGCTGAGGATCATGAAATTGTAGCGGTCGGCGAGCTGCTTCAGCCGCTTGAAATAGTCGGGCGAGGCGACCGAGCCCTGCGGATTGGCGGGCGAAGCCAGATAGAACGCCACGGTGCGCGCCAGCGTCGCCTCGTCGATGGCCTCGAGATCGGGCAGGAAGCCGTTTTCGACCGTGGTCGGCAGGTAGACCGGCTCGCAGGCGGCCGCGCCGGCGCCGGCGCCATAGACCGGGTAGAACGGGTTCGGCATCAGGATCGCCGGCTTGCCGGGCTTCGGCCCGACATAGCGCGACGCCGCGATCGCGGCGAGGAACAGCCCTTCCCGGCTGCCATTGAGGACGAGAATCTCGGACTTGGGATCGAGCGCACGCGGCAGCTTGAAGCGCGACGACAGCCAGGCGCTCGCGGCCTGGCGGAACGGCTCGGTGCCCTGGTTCATCGGGTAACGGCCGAAATCGGCGATGTGCTTGGCCAGCACCGGCCCGACGAAATCGGGCACTGGATGCTGCGGCTCGCCGACAGCCAGCGAAATCAACGGCTTGCCGGGTTGATGCGGCGCCAGCAGCTCGTTCAGCCGGACGAAGGGCGAGCGTTGGTTGTCGGAGCTTCCACTGGCCTGCGGCGCACGGGATGAAGCTATCAATGCCATTCTGGGCGCCAGTACTCTTGGAACGGCCGGTCGCGCGCGGGCGCCGGCAGGAAACGGTTCAGTTCACCATAGATAGGGCGAGGTTAAGACGCGATTAACCATCGGCGGGCCGGCCCGTCCAGAGCCGGAATAATGGGGTGGAAAACAACGGGATGCGGACGGTTCTAACCTCTCCCGCTTGCGGGGGGCACGCGGGGAGGGAGCGCACCGTCGCCGCGTCTAATGCCCGGGCAGCTTCTCGAACGTCATCATCCCCGCGGGAATCGCGTGGAACTCCTGCATGTCGCAGGTGTAGATCGCCATTTGCGGCCGGAACTGCGCCGGCTCGTCCAGCGTGCCGACCTTCAGGACCGTGGCTGGCAGGCCTGGAATCTTGGTCGTCAGGTGGGTGCCGCATTCGGCGCAGAACTCGCGCGTCACGGCGCGTTCGAGGTCCTTGCGGGTGAATTGCCTGGGTTGTCCGGTGATGTAGGTGAAGCCGTTCGCCGGCATCGCGATGAAGGTGTTGGGTGCGCCGCCCGAGATGTACTGGCACTCGCGGCAGTGACATTGGCCCTGCATCATCGGGTCGCCCTCGGCCACGTAGCGCACTTCACCGCAATAGCATCCGCCTTCCAAACGCATGACGACCTCCCGGCTTGTTGTTCTTGAAGTCGATATTTCTGCGCCGGCCGGGCGGAATGGCAATGTTTTTCTTCGCAGCGGGGGAATCAAAAAGAAAGGGAAGCAAAAAGAAAGGGAAGCAAAAAGAAAGGGGCTCCAGCTTGCACTGGAGCCCCTCAACGGTCGGGGCATTGCCGGGTATGTGCCCAAACCGTAGGAGTGGACGCGATCTCCGGGAGAAGATCGCGTCCGGGAGGAGGGCTTACATATTGTAGGCGCGCTCGGTGTGCTCGGTGATGTCGAGGCCTTCACGCTCGCTCTCGACATTGGCGCGGAGGCCAACGATCACATCGACGACCTTGTAGAGGATCGCCGAACCGATGCCTGACCACACCAGCGTGGTGCAGACGGCTTCGATCTGCGAGATCATCTGCGCCGCGAAGTCGTAATCGGCGACCTTGGGCGGGATCGCGGTGTAGTCGATGATGCCAGCACCACCGAGAGCCGGATTGACCAGGATGCCGGTGCCGAGAGCGCCGACGATGCCGCCGATGCAGTGCACGCCGAACACGTCGAGCGAGTCGTCGTAGCCGAGCGCGTTCTTCACGACGGTGCAGAAGAACAGGCAGACCACGCCGACCACGAGACCGAGGACGATCGCACCCATCACGCCGGAGAAGCCGGCGGCAGGCGTGACGGCCACGAGGCCCGCGACAGCGCCGGAGATGACGCCGAGCACCGACGGATGACCCTTCACGATCCACTCCGCGAACATCCACGACAGCGCGGCGGCTGCGGTGGCGACGAAGGAGTTGGTCATGGCGAGCGCAGCGCCGCCGTTGGCTTCGAGGTTGGAGCCGGCGTTGAAGCCGAACCAGCCGACCCAGAGCAGCGAGGCGCCGATCATCGACATGGTCAGCGAGTGCGGAGCCATCAGCTCCTTGCCGTAACCGACGCGCTTGCCGATCAGGAGAGCGCCGACGAGACCGGCGATGCCGGCGTTGATGTGCACCACGGTGCCGCCAGCGAAGTCGATCGCGCCCTTCTTGAAGATCCAGCCGGCGTCGGCGTTGATCTCGTCGAGCTTGGCCTGAGCCGCGGTCTTCGCAGCGCCGTCAGCCGCGGCAGCCAGCGCCTTGGCAGCGTCCTGGATCGCGTCCGGGCCCGGCCAGTACCAGACCATGTGCGCGATCGGGAAGTAGATCAGCGTGACCCAGAGCGGGATGAAGAGAGCGATCGCCGAGAACTTCATGCGCTCGGCGAAGGCGCCGACGATGAGGGCGGGCGTGATCGCCGCGAAGGTCATCTGGAAGCACATATAGACGAGCTCCGAGATGTTGGCGTCGACCGAGAAGGTCGCAGCCTTCGAGTCGGTGGTGACACCCATCATGAAGGCCTTGGAGAAGCCGCCGATGAAGTCGGAACCGCCGGTGAAAGCGAGGCTGTAGCCGTACACGGCCCAGATCACGGTGACGACGCAGACGGTGTAGAACACCTGCATCAGGACCGAGAGCATGTTCTTGGAGCGGACGAGGCCGCCGTAGAACAGCGCGAGACCCGGGATCGTCATCAACAGCACGAGGACTGTCGATGTCAGCATCCAGGCGTTATCCCCCTTGTTGACCGTTGGCTCGGCGTAGGCTGCGGTCGCAGCGAACAGGCCGACTGCGAGAGCCGCCAGTCCCGCGCCATAGGGACGCTTAAACGTCATTGCATTTACTCCTGATTGAATTTTTGGTTGAGCGCGAAATCAAAGGGCCGCGGCGTCGGCCTCGCCGGTGCGGATGCGAACCGCATGGTCGAGGTTGATGACGAAGATCTTGCCGTCGCCGATCTGTCCGGTTTTCGCAGCCGACGTGATGGCGTCGATGGTCTTGTCGACTTGCTCGGAGGCGACAGCGACTTCGATCTTGATCTTGGGCAGGAAGCTCACGGCGTATTCGGCGCCGCGATAGATTTCCGTATGGCCTTTCTGACGGCCATATCCCTTGACTTCCGTCACCGTGAGACCGTGAACGCCAATGGCGGTCAGGGCGTCACGGACTTCTTCCAGCTTGAATGGCTTGATAATCGCCATAACAATTTTCATGGGTCCTATCCCCGCTTGGGCCCGGTCCGGACGTGGCCGGGCGTTTCTCGACTGGTTCGCCACGAGGGAGACGTTTCACTACGCGGGCACAGCCGGGCCCCTAGAATCAAATGCCGTGCCAGATCGGGCGCTTTGCCTAACGGACTATGAAAACGGGTGTTTTCGCGTTTGGCGCGTATTGCAGTGCAGTGCGCTATTACGTCGCGCTCAATACATGGTCAGCCCTGATTAAAAAGAAGGCAAGACAGGCTGCCGACACAATGTTGCTCACGCGTCGGGCAGCGGAAAGGTATTTTATTAGGGATGGCTTCGCCATTTCGCACCCTCCTGCTCACGGGATGCGCGAGCACGGCGACCCATCCGACCGTGAAGGTTGCCAAGAGGTATCAGGCTGAGGTCCGCTATCAGCCGTCAGGCGACGTCGCGCTCGGCGAACACCCGATCGACCAGGCCCCACTCGACCCCCTGTTGTGCGGTCATGAAGTGGTCGCGGTCGAGCGTCCGCTCCACCTCCTCCTCGGTGCGCCCGCAATGCTGGGCATAGAGGCGGATGATGCGCCGCTTGGTTTCCTGCATTTCATTGGCATGGATCAGGATGTCGGACGCCTGTCCCTGAAAGCCGCCGAGCGGCTGATGCACGTGGAGGCTCGCATTGGGCAAAGCGGCGCGGTGGCCGGGTTCGCCGGCCATCAGCAGGAACGAGCCCATCGAGCGCGCGGTGCCCATGCACAGCGTATGAACCGGCGCCTTGATGAACTGCATGGTGTCGTACATGGCGAGCCCGCTCGTGACCACGCCGCCATAGGAATTGATGTAGAGATTGATCGGCCGGCTCGGATTCTCCGCTTCCAGAAACAGCAGCTGCGCGCAGACGAGGCCCGACATCGCGTCATTGACCTCGCCGTTGAGGAAGATGATGCGCTCGCGCAGGAGGCGCGAGTAGATGTCGAAGGATCGTTCGCCGCGCGCCGATTGTTCGACGACCATAGGGACGAGCTGAAGCATGTCGCGCATCGGCGACCTCCATGTCTTTAAGGTGATGTCTTTGGGTGATGAAGTCTGGTGGCGTCAGGCCGCCGCGCGCATCACGCAGCAATTGCTGTTGGCCGGCTGCGGCAGCGTCACGCAGGCCTGCTGGATGATGCGAAAGCGCGTGCCGCCTGATACGTTCGGCTCGATCTTGAAGATGACCTCGCTCTCGCGGAACGGCGGTTCTGACTCGCGCATCCGGTAGCGCACCTCTTCGCCGGGAATCGATGTTTCAGGTTCGGTGCCGGCAAGGTCGCAACCCGGCAGCCAGCGCTCGCGCAATTCAGGAATGGTCACGGCGCGCCAGACTTTTGCCGGCGGCGCATCGAATTCAAACTCGAGCACCAAGGCCTCTTCGCGTGTCAAGCATTCATCGGAGGGATCGGGCTTCACGGCGTCGCTCATTGATCCATGTCCTTCAGGAGGTCAGCGAGTGCTTCCATGCGCTTCGGCCAATAGGCACGGTAGCGCGCAAGCCAGGCCCCGATGGCGAGGAGTCCGTCGGGATCGACTTCGTAATTGACAAAGCGGCCCTGCCGCTGCTCGCGCACGAGGCCAGCGGCGCGCAGCACCGACAGATGCTGCGACATCGCCGGCTGGCTGATCTCCAAACCGTCGCGCAAGGCGCTGGCGTTGAGACTGCCGCCGGCGAGTTTTTCAAACACCTTGCGCCGCGTCGGGTCGGCCAGCGCCTTGAAGATGTCGGCTTCGATCATGGCAACACATAAGCATGTACTTATGTGTTGCGCAAGCCCTTTGCTGACACGCCCTTACTGAAGCGCCTCACCGTGCTGCGAGATGTCGAGCCCTTCGAGCTCGTGCTCGCGCGAGACCCGCAGCGGCACGAACAGGCCGACCAGCTTGAGCAGCATGTAGCTCACGCCGGCCGACCAGACGAAGGTGACGGCGACGCCGTAGAGCTGGATCAGCAATTGCTGCGGATGGCCTTCGAGCAGGCCGGCGGTGCCGCCGATCGCGCTGGTTGCGAACACGCCGGCGAGCAGCGTGCCGGTCAGTCCGCCGATGCCATGGACGCCGAACACGTCGAGCGAGTCGTCATAGTCGAAGCGGTGCTTCAGCCAGGTGCAGGCCCAGTAGCAGATTCCGCCCGCGGCGATACCGATGACGATGCCGTGCCACGGCGCGACGAAGCCCGAGGCCGGCGTGATGGTGCCGAGCCCGGCGACCGCGCCCGAGATCATGCCGAGCACGGACGGCTTGCGCCGCGTCGACCATTCGATCGCGCCCCAGGTCAGCGCGCCGGAGCAGGCGGCCAGATGCGTCGCGATGATCGCCATCACCGCGCGCGCGTTGGCCGCGCCCGCCGAGCCGCCGTTGAAGCCGAACCAGCCGACCCACAACAGGCCGGTGCCCATCACCGCAAGCGACAGATCGAACGGCGACAGGTTTTCGGTGCCGTAGCCATGACGCCGTCCCATCACCTTCGCGGCGACGAGGCCGCCGGTGCCGGCCGACAGATGCACGACGAGGCCGCCGGCGAAATCCAGCACGCCCATGCTGTTGAGGAAGCCGCCGCCCCAGATCCAATGCGCCAGCGGAATGTAGACGAAGATGAACCAGGCGACCGAGAACAAGAGATAGGCCGAGAACCGCATCCGGTCGGCGACCGAGCCCGCGACCAGCGCCACGGTGATGATCGCAAACGTCATCTGGTACAGCATGAACAGCGCTTCCGGGATCGTCTTCGCCGCCGGGTTGACGCTGTCCATGGTCATGCCGGCGAGAAACCAGCGGTCGAGCGAGCCGAGCCAGGGGCCGTCGCCGACGAAGCACAGCGAATAGCCGAACGCGACCCAGAGAATGGAGATCAGCGTCACCGCGGCGAGGCTCTGCGCCATGGTTGCAAGCACGTTCTTCTTGCGCACCATGCCGGAATAGAACAGCGCAAGTCCGGGGATCGTCATCATCAGCACCAGCGCGGTGGCGACGATCATCCAGGCGGTGTCGGCGGTGTTGATCTCCGAACCTGCTGCGTATGACGGCGAAGCCAATGCGAACGCAAATCCTGATCCCGCAGCCATAGCGGCTACGCGGCGCGACAATACCGCCATGTCATTTCCCCCGGCATCATGATGGCGTCGCACGCTGTGGCGTCGTTGCCCGGTGCGATCGAAGAGCAAAGAAAAAAGAAGATAGGTTAGAGCGCGTCGCTGTCGGTCTCGCCGGTGCGGATCCGCACCGCGTTGTCGATCGGCGTGACGAAGATCTTGCCGTCGCCGATCTGTCCGGTGCGGGCGGTCGCGGTGATCACGCTCACGGCCTTGTCGGCGACGTCGGAGGCGACCGCGATCTCGATCCGCAGCTTGGGCAGGAAGTTCACGACATATTCCGCGCCGCGATAGATCTCGGTGTGACCTTTCTGGCGGCCATAGCCCTTCACCTCGGTCACGGTCATGCCGTGGACGCCGATCGCCGTCAGGGCCTGGCGGACCTCATCGAGCTTGAAGGGTTTGATGATCGCGACGACGAGTTTCATGGTCAGCCTGTTCCCCGGGATGCGCCGCGCCGTCTGTCCCCGGCGCCGCGTCAATCTGGCATCTTTCCGGGCAAATGGCACAAAAAACTTGCAGATTGAAGCGGAAAAACGCCTAGCCTGGGGTGGTCATGTGAACGGCCGCCTCTGTACAGGGCATCCGTTCATCCATCACAATGCATTTTGGCATGGATACGGTGAACCCGCGTCTGCCGAGCGGTACATAAGTATTTTGGGGGACGCGTCATGGCGAGTTGGTTCTATGCATCCGAGGGCAAGCAGCAGGGGCCCTATGCGGAGGGGCAGTTCCGCGACCTGATCGCGCAAGGGATCGTGCGTGCGGACACCCTGGTGTGGTCCGAGGGCATGGCCGGCTGGCAGAAGGCCGCCGAAATTCCGGGCCTGCTCGGCAGCGCCGCTGGCGCGCCGCCGATCATTCCCGCCGGCGGTCCGCCGATGACGGGCGGCGGTGCGCTGGCCGCAGATTTCAGTCCGTTCGGCCTGCTCGGCCGCAGCATCGTGTTCGTGATCGGCATGCTGCTGGTGATTCCCGCGCCCTGGGTCACGGTCTGGTTCTACCGCTACGTCACGAGCAACATAAGGGTGCCCGGCCGACCGAATTTCGGTTTCGCCGGCCAGCCGATGGACATCTGGTGGGCCTTGATGGGCAACGCGCTGCTGACCTATGCCGGCGCGACCGGCGTGTCCTACGCTCCGCTGGTTGCGACGGTCATCAACGCGTTTTTCGCCTGGGTCGTCCTGCGCTGGATCGTGGCCAACCTCACCTCGAACGGCGAGCGCTTGCCGCTGTCTTTCCAGGGCAGCGCGATCGGCTATGTCGGCTGGTATCTCCTGATGATGATCTCGACCGTCACCATCATCGGCTGGGCCTGGGTGCTGGCGTACTGGATGCGCTGGATCTGCCGCAACACCGAAGGCACGCGGCGCGAGATCGCGTTCAACGCCAGCGGCTGGCAGTTGCTGTGGCGGACAATCGTGTTCTCGCTGGCCTGCAGCTTGATCATCCCGATCCCGTGGATGCTGCGCTGGTACGGCAACTGGTATGTGTCGCAATTCGCGCTGGTGGATCGCGCCACAGTGGCGGGGCGCGCTTTCTGATCAGCTCCGCCGCTCGCGCACGGAGCCTTCCTGCGCGACGGAGGCGACCAGCGTGCCGTCAGGCTTGAAGATCGAGCCGCGGGTCAGGCCGCGGCCGCCTTGCGCGCTCGGCGAATCCTGCGAATAAAGCAGCCATTCGTCGGCGCGGAACGGGCGGTGAAACCACATCGCGTGGTCGAGGCTCGCCGGCATCATCCGCTTGTCGAACAGCGTGCGGCCGTAGCGCGCCATGATCGCATCCAGCAGCGAGAAGTCCGATGCATAGGCCAGCGCGCACATGTGCAGCGCCGGATCATCCGGCAACTTCGCCGCGGTCCTGATCCAGACATGGATGCGGCCGTCCTCGATCTTCTGCCCAAAATAACGGCCGAGCTCGACCGGGCGCAGCTCGATCGGGCGATCGGACTCGTAATAGCGGCGGATGAACTCCGGCATCTCGCGGAACATCGGCTGCTTCGCCACCTCCTCCGCGGTGAGTTTTTCCGGCGGCGGCACGTCAGGCATCTTGTCCTGGTGGTCGAACGCGCTCTCTTCCTCGGCGTGGAACGACACCATGACCGAGAAGATCGCGTTGCCGTGCTGGATCGCGGTGACGCGCCGCGTCGAATAGCTCTTGCCGTCGCGCAAGCGCTCGACCTGGTAGATGATCGGGATCTGCGGATCGCCCGGCAGGATGAAATAGCAGTGCAGCGAATGCGGCAGACGGCCCTCGACGGTGCGGCAGGCCGCCACCATCGCCTGTCCGATCACCTGCCCGCCGAACACCCGCTGCCAGCTCGTCTTCGGGCTGTTGCCGCGGAACAAATTCACCTCGAGCTGTTCGAGGTCGAGGATCGAGATCAGGTCGATCAGGCTTTTGGACATGGTGGTGGTGCTCTCTTGCCGTCATGTCGGCGCGAGCAATCGCCCCGGAATGACACATCAGGCAGTTTTTGCGGGCCGTTCCGCCCTTGTTTCACCGCACTGTTTCGCCCACCTCAAGTCTGCTAGCAAGACCAAGAGTTAGACGGGAAGTTTGGTATGTCAGTACAGGGTCACATCGTCATTGGCGGCGGCGCATTTGCGGGCCTCGCGCTCGCATTGGCCTTGCGCCAGGGGCTCGGCCCCGAGATTCCCGTCATCGTCGC
Source organism: Bradyrhizobium campsiandrae (assembly GCF_014529705.1). Classification (GTDB taxonomy): domain Bacteria; phylum Pseudomonadota; class Alphaproteobacteria; order Rhizobiales; family Xanthobacteraceae; genus Bradyrhizobium; species Bradyrhizobium campsiandrae. The sequence goes on along the minus strand of NZ_JAANIH010000072.1, from coordinate 24,428 downwards.
CGATCCCGCGCTCGATACACGGCCGAGCCGCGATCCCCGCGCCACCGCGATCGTCGCGGCCTGCCGCCGCCTGTTCGAGGCGCTCGGCGCCTGGGACGACGTCAGGGCCGAGGCGCAGCCGATCCTCGACATGGTCGTCACCGATTCCAAGCTCGAGGACGCCACGCGTCCGACATTCCTGAATTTCGCCGGCGATGTCGCGCCGGGCGAGCCCTTCGCGCATATGGTCGAGAACCGCCGCCTGATCGACGCGCTGGTCGTCCGCGCCGAAGCCGCCGGCATCGACCTGCGCGCAACGACGGTCGCGTCCTATGACGCCAGCGCCGATGGCATCGACGTCACGCTCGGCGACGGCAGCAAGATTGCCGCGAGTCTCCTGGTCGCTGCTGACGGCGCCAAATCCAGGCTGCGCGAGCGCGCCGGCATCGCCACCCATGGCTGGGACTACGATCAATCCGGCATCGTCGTCACCGTCGGCCATGAGCGCGATCACGAAGGGCGCGCCGAAGAGCACTTCTTGCCGGCGGGGCCATTTGCAATCCTGCCCCTCACCGGCAAGCGATCCTCGCTGGTGTGGACCGAGCGCCGCACGGAAGCCGCGCGCATCATTGCGCTCGGTGACGAGGACTTTCACGCCGAGCTCGAGCAGCGCTTTGGCCTGCATCTCGGCGAGGTGAAGGCGCTCGACAAGCCGCGCGCATTCCCGCTGTCTTACTTCGTGGCGCGCTCCTTCATTGCCGAGCGCCTCGCGCTGGTCGGCGATTCCGCGCACGTGATTCATCCCATCGCGGGCCAGGGCCTCAACATGGGTCTGAAGGATGTCGCCGCTTTGGCCGAGGTGGTGGTCGATGCCGCGCGGCTCGGCATGGATCTCGGCGGCGCCGATGTGCTCGAGCGTTACCAGCGCTGGCGCCGCTTCGACACCATGGCGATGGGCGTTGCCACCAATTCGCTGAACTTCCTGTTCTCCAATGAGTCGACGCTATTGCGCACCGTGCGCGACATCGGCCTCGGCATCGTCGACCGCACCCCGCCGCTGAAAAACCTCTTCATCCGCCAGGCCGCCGGGCTCACGGGCGAGATCCCGCGGTTGCTGAAGGGCGAGACGCTGTAACCACGCGCCCCACTGTCGTCCCGGACAAGCGCGCCCCCGGCAACGCGCAGCGTTGTCCGGTCGCGCGCGCTGATCCGGGACCCATACGCCGCAGCAAAAGTTTTGCGAAGATTCGGAGTGACCAACTCGCCCCACGACCACTCCCTGTGGTTATGGATCCCGGATCTGCGCTTTCGCTTGTCCGGGATGACAGAGAAAATTGTCGCGCGGTCATCGCGCGACAACAGCCATCCTCAATCGATCTTCCGCGCCTCTTCCGGCAGCATGATCGGGATGCCGTCGCGGATCGGATAAGCAAGCCTCGCGCTGCGCGAGATCAGCTCCTGCTTGCCTGCGTCGAATTCCAGCGGGCCCTTGGTCAGCGGGCAGACCAGGATCTCCAGCAGTTTCGGATCGACGCTGTTTTCGGGACGTTCGGTGGGGGCGTTCATGAGGGATCTCCGGCAGTCGGCTGCCCTCTAGCACAGAAAATCCCGCCAGCCCATCGCGGGCTACTCAGACAGCATCCGCATGATCTCGTCGAGCAGGCCCTGCAGCCGCGCCGCCGGTACCGGCGCCGCCGACAACGCGAAGCCCAGAAACGTCCAGTACAGGATCTGCGCGCGCGCCTGCGCGGTGGCCGAGGGGAGTCCGCGCCGCGCCAGCAGCGCCTCGATATAGTCGAGCCGGCGGCGGTCGATGGCACGGACGGCCGCCTGCGCCGCCGGATCGAACGCGGCCCAGTTACGCACCGCCCGTTCCAGGTCGAGCCGGGCGCCGAAGGTCCTGCGCAGCAGCGCCTTCAGCGGCTCGTCGCTGTCCGCCTCGACACCGACAATGATCTCCTCGGCCGCGATCTCGCGCCAGCGCCTCAGCACGGCGGTGTGGAACGCGCCGAGATCGGCGAAATGCCAGTAAAAGCTGCCGCGGGAGACGCCCATGGCTTTCGCCAGGGGTTCGGCCTTCAGCGCGGTAAAACCGCTTTTGGTGAGCGCCTTGATGCCCTGGCTGATCCAGTCATCGGCGGAGAGCTGCTCGGTCATGTCAGGTTCCGAAATCCTGGCCATACACTAGTGTATTGACAGGCGCCTGGCCAGCGTCTATCCCACCATACATATCTGTATGGAGTCCTTGATGCGTGATCTCTTGCTGCAGGGCGCCGGGCTCCTCGCCATCGTCGTCGCCCTCATCCACGGCTATCTCGGCGAGGCCAAGGTGTTTCCCCGCGCCACCATCGAGCCGCCGCGGCTTCGCACCCTGATCCGCCTGGTCTGGCAGGCCTCCACGGTGGCCTGGATCGGTTGCGGCGTGCTGCTGATTGCGGCGCCCTCGATGGATTCGGCACTCGCACGCCACTGGATCGTCGTCACCATGGTCGGCGTATTCGGCTTCTCCGCCGTCGCCAACGCATGGGCGACGCGCGGCCGGCACTTTGGCTGGGTGATGCTCAGCGTCGTCGTGGCGATGGCGGTGGCCGGCTACTGAATGCCGCCCGAAAGCGTGCGGTTGGATCCGTGAGGCTTAAGGCCGCATCACGCCGCCGAACGCGCGTTGCACTCGGAGCGCGCTGATGTTTTGGCGACGGTTAGAATATCTCTAACGCCACCATGATCCGGACCCGATTGACTTCACGTCGTGCTTTGCTTCCTTCGGCCCGCGCGTCGCGCACACGATAGAGAAGGAGATATCTGTGAGAGTCATTCGTGTTCTTGCCATCGCATTGACGGTCGGGATCGGTATGGGGTCGACGGCGATGGCCGACGGTTTCAAGGATTGCACCAAGCTCGACAAGGCGTCGTGGAAGCCGGCGGGCGATGCCGAGGCTAAGGCCAAGGCAGCAGGCTATGAAGTGCGTCGCTCCAAGATCGAAGGCTCGTGTTATGAGGTCTACGGCGTCAAGGACGGCAAGCTCTTCGAGCTGTTCTACAGCCCGGAAGATCTCAGCCTGAAGCACACGATCGCCAAGTAAGGCGCGCGCCAAGATGTGAGGGTGGTCCCGTCTTGAACGACGAAGCGGTGCCGGATGTGCGCGGGGTGTCCGGTCGGACCCCCGCCGACCGCACGGTCGCGGTCTGGGACCTTCCGTTGCGGCTTTGGCACTGGTCGCTCGCGGCGTGCGTGCTGGCCGCATGGTTCACGCCGACCGTCTATGACAGGCTTCACCGTATCGTCGGTTATGCAGTTCTCGCGCTGCTCGTCTTCCGCCTGGCCTGGGGCTTTTGCGGCAGCCGCTATTCGCGCTTTCGCATGATCGGAATCAGGCTTCGCGCTGCGCCGTCCTATCTCTGGAATCTGCGTCGCGGCATCACTGGGCGCTACATCGGCCTCAATCCCGCCGGCACCTTGATGCTGGTGGCGCTGCTGCTGTCGCTCGCCGTCTCGGCGATCACGGGCGCGCTGTCGGTGACGGTCGCCTTCTTCGGCATCTGGTGGATCGAGGACACCCACGCCTACGCGTCCGACGCCGTCATGATCCTGGTCGTGCTGCATGTCGCCGGCGTGGTGGGAATGGCCCTGCTTCAGCGCGAGAACCTGATCCGCGCCATGATCACAGGGCGCAAGCGTATCCGGCGCCATTGATCTGTGTCCTTCGCCGGACGCGCTTCGGCGAGCTCAATCAAAGATGTTGCAAGTCGGCAACGCCGGACGACCTTCGTTCGGCCGGTTCGGACCGTGGAACTGGACCGCGGGGCGACGTCAACCTACTCTCCGGCGGTTCGTCGCGAAGTTGCGTTGGGATGGCGGACTGCCTTCACAAGGCTGTCGAACCAACGGACTAGGTTGCGTGATCGGCGGATCGTCGGTTCGGAGTGTGTCGTGCGTGAGTGTGGGGGTGGCGCGTCGAGGCCGGCGCAGCCGGCTGTCCGGTCGTTGGCGGTCGCGCTGCTTGCGGCCTTGTCGCTGGCGTTCGCGCTGCTGCCGGCTGCCTCCCGCGCCCAGTGGATCGAGGTCGGGCCTTTCACCTCGACCAACACCGCTGCGCCCTCGCCCGGAATCCTGACCAGCAATACGCTCGTCTACGGCATGTCTGCGCAAGGCAATCCCGTCTACGGCGCCGTCAACGTCATCCTGCAAAGTCCGACCGATCCGAACACCTATTGGGCCGCGACCACCTCCGGCGGAATCTGGAAGACAACCAATGGCGGCGTGACCTGGACGCCGACCACCGATCATCAGCCGACGCTCGCGATCGGGGCGATCACCATCGACGCCCTCGACGGCAAGACGATGTATGCGGCGAGCGGCTATTACAGCGCGGGAGGCGTGAACGATGCGCCGCAGACCAGGCTGCTCAAATCGGTCGACGGCGGCGCCACGTGGCAGGCCATGACGCCCACCGGTATCCAGAATTACTATCTCAATTCGTCCGGTAACCAGCTCACCGACAGCGCCCCTGCCTCGATCAAGAACATCATCGCGATGGGCAACGTGGTCCTGGTCGCGGCGGCGGGCTCGCAGGGGCACGATTCGACCACGCAGGCGGGCGGCCTCTACCGCAGCGTCGATTATGGGCAGACCTTCACCCTGGTGCCGGGCTTCAACACCGAAGTGACCAGCCTGATCAGCGCCACGAGCGGCAACAGCACGGTGTTGTTCGCCGCGCGCGACGGCTTCAATTACCGGCCCGACAACGGCATCTTCTACAGCAATGACGCCGGAGCCAATTGGCATCTGCTGCTCGGACCCGGCACGTCAGTCCAGGGCACCAACTCGGCCAATGCGAGCAACCTGGTTTTCTCCGGCGGGTTCGGCGGCAACACCGCCAACATGAAGATCGCCGCTGGGCCGAACGATTCCCTGTTCGTCGCGGTCGCCAAGCAGAACAGCTACCAGCCGATCGTGGTGTTTTACACGCCACAATTCGCGCCCGGCCAGACGCCGACCTGGTACAATCTCGGCGAAGCCTATCTGGCCTCGCCGCCCGACTGTGCGACCGGCTGCGGCCTCGAGGGCAACACCCAGGCCAATCTGCATTTTGCCCTGGTGGCCGACCCCAAGCAGAAGGGCGTCGCCTATATCGCCGGCAGCGGCGATTTTCTCACCGGCGCCAGCGACGAGAGCGCCACCATCGTTCGCGTCGACTACAACGCGTCGACCAACGCCGCGACCTACACGCCGGTGGTCTTCCCAACCCTGAACTCCTCGCCGCATCCGGACACCCGTTCGCTGGTCATCAATTCGCAGGGCGGCTTGCTCGCCACCAATGACGGCGGCGTCTATGTGCTCAACAATCCGGGGAACGCCAACGCAGCCTGGAGCGCACTGGGCGGCGCGGCGTCTAACGGCAGTCCGATCCGCGCCATCGAGGCCTACCAGGCGGTGATGGACCCGAAGACCGGACGGCTCGGCGTGGCGATGCAGGACAATGGCGCCGCGTTCTCGGCCCCCACGACGCTGGGACAGACCAAGACCGGCACGCCCTGGCAGAACGTGGTGGGCGGCGACGGGTTCTCGGTCGCCGTCAACTACAAGCGAAGCGGGGCGTCCATCATGTACGCCACGGGCGACGACCCGCGGCTGGCGCGCGTCTTCGCCGACCAGAATCTGTCGTCGGCGACACCCCCCAACATGCTTGACATCAACATCGCCGGCACGGGTGGCACGGGGTATCAGACCTATGAGGGTGGTGCCACCGGCATTGTCGCGGCGGTCAATGCCGTGGACCCGACCAAGCTGCTGTTCAGGTCGGGCCGGCTCTACACCTGGACCGATCCGGGCACCGCATTGTCCGGCAGCATCGACCTCACCGACATCACCGCCGGCGCCGGTCCCGGCGGCCCCGCGTCCAACAGCAATCTCTTTGCCAGCAACGCGTGGAGCGAGAAGATCGCCTATGGCACGCATGATGCGCCGGATGCCATCCTCGCAGGCGGAAATCTCTTTGGCGGCGGCTACGGCGTATTCCTGCGCACGCAGGCGCAGGCCAATGCCGGCACGCCCGTCGACGTCTCGCACAACCTGCTTGCGTCCTACAGCGACCAGGTCGCGACCAACAGCGCCGGCAATCCGATCGGGGTGATGTTCGATCCGCTCACCGAGCACAAATTCTTCATCACCGACATTCATAACGTCTACGCCAGCAACGACACCGGCGCCACGCTGCGCACCCTCACGCTGCCGGCCAATTTCTCCAATCCCGCCGGCCTTGCCTACGTCGCGGACAGTTACACCGGCGGCGCCATCAACGGCGTGCGTGCGCTGCTCGTGGGTGGCACCACCATCGACGGCTCGCAGGGGTCGGTGATCTCGACCCTCGCGCCATTCGCGACCAACGTGCAGTGGACCAGCCTGGGGAGCAGCCTGCCCAACGCCGTCGCCTATGGACTGAACTATTATTCGGACATCGATACACTGGTGGTCGCGCTCTATGGCCGCGGCGCCTACGTCCTCTACGACGTGACCAGTCATTATTCCCAGGCGAGCGCGCTGTGGTTCGGCAAGGCCAACAACGATTCCGCGCCCGACGTCTCGCTGCTGACAGGCAACAGGCCGCTGGAGAAGTTCGGCACGGGCACGCTGACGCTCAGCGGCAGTGCCAGCTATACCGGCGGCACCATCATCGATGCGGGCATCGTTGCGATCGCGGCCGACGCCAATCTCGGCGCGCCGCAGGGCGGCATCACCTTCAATGGCGGCGTGCTGCAGACCAATGCGAAACTGAGCTCGGCGCGCAACGTCACGCTCGCTGCCGACGGCACCTTCGATGCCGAGGCCGATTCCACCTGGTCCGGGACCGTCTCGGGGCCGGGCGCGTTGAACAAGATCGGCCCGGCGACGCTGACGCTGACGGGGAGCAACAGCTATCTCGGCGGCACGTTCATCTATGGCGGCGTGCTGGCGACCGGCTCCGACGGCGCGCTCGGCAACTCCGCCGGCCAGGTTGGCATCAATGGCGGCACCTGGCGCGCCACGGCCTCCTTCTCGAGTGGTCGCACCGTGGTGTTCGGCTCGAGCGGCGGCAGCGTCGATGTCGCGGTCGGCGCGACGCTGACCGCGAACGGGCTGTGGGCGGCGCAGGGACCGGTGACCAAGACCGGGTCAGGGCTGTTGGCGCTGGAGAGTGCCGGGATCTTCCAGTCGTTCACGGTCGGAGCCGGTGGTCTGGCGGTCGATGGCGCCCTGAACGCCGCGTCGCTTCAGGTTGCGCAGGGTGCCACGCTCGGCGGCGTCGGACAGATCGCCGCGCCGACCACGGTGGCCGGCACGCTCTCGCCAGGAATGCTGTCGCCAGGAACGCTGTCGCAAGGCATGCCCGCGCCTGGTGCCCTCACCTTCACCGGCGCGGTGACGCTGAGCTCGACTGCGACGCTGCGCATCGCCATCGACGGAGCCGCAACGAGTGGCGGCGCCGGCAGCTATTCCCAGCTCATCGTCAACGGTGCCGCGCTCACGCTCGGCGGAACATTGCAGCCCTCTTTTCGCGGCATCACCGGCGGCAACAACAATTTCACCCCGGCGCTCGGGCAGCAATTCCTGATTGCGAGCGCCAGCGGCGGGGTCAGCGGCCAGTTTTCCGGCGTCGATCTCAGCGCCAGCGGCTTGTCCTCAAATCTGCGCATGGACACGCTGATCGGAGCCACCTATGTCGACCTGATCACGACGCCCGCGGCCTACGCGCTGGCGCCGGCAGGCTCGGCCTGGAACGCCAACCAGCAGAGCGCCGGTGCGGCGCTCGATCGGTTGCGGCCGGCCGCCGGCACCATCTCCTCCGACACGGCGCTGCAGAGCGCGTTCAATGCGCTCTACCAGCTGCCACCCTCGCAGCTCGGCCCGGTGCTGTCGGGGCTCTCCGCCGCCAACGAGGCGCGCGGCGTCGGACATGCGCTCGACGCCGTCGACGTATTTCATGAAGCGCTGCAGGACCATCTGCTCGGCGGGGCGGTTGCGCCGGGCTTCAACAATCTCTCCTTCTCGGTCAACGACGTCGGCCGGAGTTTCTCGTCGGCCTATGCCAGCATGGCGGCGCCGGCCGCGACCAGCAGCGCGCCGCGCGATGCCAACACGCCGGCCATCAGCTCCGAGCACTGGTGGAGCTCGGTGTTCTATCAGTCCAACATGACCAGCACCTCGGCCGGCATCACCGGCGGCTCGGCGAGCATCTCGGGCTTCATTGCCGGTCTCGAAGGCGAGGTGAAGCCCGGCCAGCTGTTCGGCGCGCTCGCCTCCTACTCCCACACCGATGCCAGCGGCAACGGCTCGGGCAGCGGCGACAATGTCGTGATCGCCGCCTATGGCAAGCGCACCGTCGGCCGTCTGCAGGCCGCGCTCTATGGCGGCCTCGCCGTCAGCAACATCGCCCTGCATCATGAGTTCGAGACCGGCAGCATCACCAACCAGAACGGCAGCGCCACCAGCCTGCTCGGCGGCACCTCGATCGCCTACAGCTTCGACTACCGGGGGTTCCAGATCGCGCCCACGGCGACCGCCGCGTTCACGCATATGCTGTTCGACGGCACGAGCGTGAACTCGCCTTTGGGTTTCGCGCTGCGGGTGCCGCGACAATGGACCGATCGTTTCCGCTTCACCCTCGGTCCGGCCGTCGCGCGTACCATGACGACCGAACGCGGCATCAAGCTGACCGCCACGCTGGCCGGCGGCTTCCTGTATCAGACCGCGCCGGTGACCTCGCTCGATGCGCAAATCTTCACCGCGGGCGCCCTGGCGCAGACCGCGCCCGCCGGCGGTGCCGGCGTCTATGCCGATGCCGGCCTCTATGCCTCGCTGACCAACTGGATGTCAGGCTTTGTCCGCTGGCGCGGCGAAGCGCGCACGCACGCGCACATAAACCAGGTCTCGGGCGGGCTGAGCGTGGCGTTTTGAGCGACCTGAAGCGGTGATTCCCGGGATCTCGAAATCCAGGACCGGCTCATTTCATCTGCGCCGGCAAATCAGGTTGCCGCCTCACTGCAACGGCGGATCGCCGCTGGTGCGCTTCTTGGCGAGGTCCATCTCGGTCACCGCGATCAGGATCTCGGCGCGGGTTTTCAGGTCGGGCGCCTCCAGCATCGCCTGCTTCTCGGCCGGGCCATAGGGCGACATCATCGCCAGTGCGTTGACCAGCGCCTCGTTGGGCGCGCTCTCGACGCCCTCCCAGTCGACCTTGAGATTGTTGGCCTTCAAAAAATCCGCCAGCGCGACCAGCAGCGCCTCGCGGTTGACCGCCTCCTCGCCGAGGCGCGCCTTGAAATCATCGGTGAAGGCGAAGAAATCGACCTTGCACTGCCGGTAGGCGGTCAGCACCTCGAGCTCCTCGAGCACTTTGAAGCGCGCGACGCCGGTGAGCTCGAGAATGTAGCGGCCGTCGCCGGATTCGGCGAGCTGGGTGATGCGGCCGACGCAGCCGACCCGGAACAGCGCCGGCTTGTCCGAATTCTTCGGCGAGTGGGCCACGTCGGGCTGGATCATGCCGATCAGGCGATGGCCATCGCGAAGGCTGTCGTCGACCATCGCCAGGTAGCGCGGCTCGAAGATGTTGAGCGGCATCTGGCCGCGCGGCAGCAGCAGCGCGCCCGGCAGCGGAAACACCGGAATGATCTCCGGAAGGTCGGCGGGCCCGCGATATTCGATATTGATCGGCATCTGGTCCCCATTTCGGCCCCGAGTCAGATTGAAACGCGCTACCTGACGCCGCGGATCACCTCGACCCTGCCTTCAAGAAAACAGGATCGTCGACAAGCGCTTGCGGCCCTCGACGGTTGCATCATCCGTGCCGCCCCAGGCCTCGAAGAACTGCACCAGCTGCTTGCGGGCGCCGTCGTCGTTCCATTTGCGGTCGCGCTTGACGATCGCGAGCAGCTGCTCGGTGGCCGCCGCGCGGTCGCCCTTCGCGTTCAGCGCGGTGGCGAGGTCGAACCGGGCCTGATGATCGAGCGGGTTTGCGGCGACTTTCTGTTCGAGTTCGGCGATCGGGCCAAGCTGTTCGGCCTGCTCAGCGAGGTCGATCGTGGCCTGCACGGCCTTCACGGCGGGATCGTTGCGCTTGGATTCCGGCACCATGGCCAGGGTCTGCTTGGCCTGCTCCATCGCACCCGAAATCGCGTAGCATTTGGCGAGGCCGGCCAGCGCGGCGATGTTGGTCGCATCGTATTGAAGCACTTCGGCGTAGATCTGCGCGGCGGCGGCCGTATCGCCCTCGGCGAGCACGGCCTCGGCCTCCTGCAGGATCTCGGCGATGTTGGGCTCGCCCGGCGCCGTCACGCCCTTGGTCAGCTTCTCGATGAAGGCGTTGAGCTGGCTCTCCGGCACCGCGCCCATGAAGCCGTCGGCCGGCTGGCCGTTGACGAAGGCGATCACGGCCGGGATCGACTGGATGCCCATCTGGCCCGGAATCGCCGGATGCTGGTCGATGTTCATCTTGACCAGCTTGACCTTGCCCTTGGCCGCCCTGACCGCCTTTTCCAGGATCGGGGTGAGCTGCTTGCACGGGCCGCACCACTCCGCCCAGAAGTCGATCAGCACCGGCTGGCGCTTCGATTCCTCGATGACGTCCTTCACGAAGGTCTGAGTGGTGGTGTCCTTGATCAGATCGGCCGCTGCCGGGCCTGCCGCGCCGTTACCCTGGTCGATGATCGTCACGGGATCCCCTCGTCTGATGTCTGGAATGGCGGGTCTTTAGCACGCCGCCATGTCCTATGCTTCGCTTCAGGCCCTAAAATTGGGCCGAATGGGCCGAATTTCAATCCATTGCCGCCGATTCGGTGGCCTCGGGTCGATTTTGGGTCGATTTGGCCGTTCCAGGGCTCATATTGGGGCTCGGAAAGCGAGATGATGCTGCCGGTAGCTGTTGCATTCGCCTCCCGCTTTTGGCATACGACAGCCGTTGCCGGCGCGTCACGCGACCGACACAGGATGCGGGTGTAGCTCAGTGGTAGAGCACGACCTTGCCAAGGTCGGGGTCGAGGGTTCGAGCCCCTTCGCCCGCTCCAATTTTTCCCTAGAAGCATCCAGCTTAGCCAAACTGAGCCGTGGTTTTCCACGCCGCTGGCGGCTGGATGGGGACTGACACGACAGTTCGTGTCAACGGCTGTGCCTGCCTTTGTTAGTTTGAGCTGTCTCATTTGGCGTTTGCGGTCCGCCCCTTTTGCAGTCTCTCACAGGACGTTCAACGCTGGCCTCGTTCAACACCTCCTGCACAATTCTTTCCTGACCGGCCTTGATGCGGCCTTGGATCATCTCAAGGCGCGGTTCCCAGTGGGTCCCGATCTACCGCTCTGGATTTCAAGAGGATCTCGTTCACGACGTTTTCAAGCGGCTCATCGGCATCGACGATGATGCCGTCTTTCGGAATGCCTTCTTTTGTTTGGTGCAACCGTCTGATGAGTTCTTTTTCCTCCGGTTTTCCGCCCCAGTCTGTCGGGTCGAGCGCCATACGCGCATCGAGCCGCCGATACAATGTTTCGAGGTCCTTGACCTCGAGAACAAAAACGCCATCGAACAAATCGATAAAGCCAGGGAAATTTCTGGAGCCGCCACAAAAGAAAGAGATGGCATGGCTGTGATCCGCAATTGCGGATTTGACCTTGTCGATATTCCAAAGCCACCGCACGTACTGCCATGCGGTCTTGTCCATCTCGTTTAGGTGCGCAGGCACGACGGCCAACGGCTTGCCCGTTTCTGGGTCTCCTTGATAAGCCAACTCCCGATCGCCGTGGACCACGTGGTAACCGCGCCGCTGCAATTCCTCAGCCACCGTGGTTTTGCCAGTGCCGGACATGCCCTCGATCAAATAGTTTCTAATGCCCATTTCCCTCTCGTGGATCGGCCTATGCCGGCCAAGTGTGATGGCGGATGAATGTGCCGACCAGTTCATCGTGATACCAAGCATCTCGGCCCTCGACAGGCGTCTCAGCGAAAAATACCGTAAATCGGCTCGGGGCGTTCCGCCTTGATCGGTACATCTGGTTCCACATGACAATTCTGGTCACCGGCAGCGCCGGCCATCTCGGCGAAGCCATTCTGCGCACCCTCCGGCGCCGCGGCGCGCCTGCGCGCGGGATCGACCTGAAGCCGTCGCCTTTCACCGATGCCGTCGGCTCGATCGTCGATCCCACCTTCGTCGGTGCGCAGATGGATGGCGTCACCGCCGTGATTCACACCGCGACGCTGCACAAGCCGCATGTCGCGACTCACAGCAAGCAGGACTTCGTCGATACCAACGTCACCGGGACGCTCAATCTGCTCGAAGCGGCTGATGCGGCCGGCGTGAAGAGCTTTGTCTTCACCAGCACCACCAGCGCGTTCGGCTCGCAGCTTCGTCCCCAGGCGGGGCAGGCGGCGGTGTGGGTCACCGAGGAGCTGGCGTCGGTGCCGAAGAACATTTACGGCACGACCAAGCTGATGGCTGAGACTTTGTGCGAGCTGTTCTTTCGCGAGAAGGGCCTGCCGGTCGTGGTGCTGCGGACCTCGCGCTTCTTTCCGGAGGATGACGACGATCCTGCGATGCGATCAGCCTATGCGCTGGACAATGCGCAGGCCAACGAGCTGCTCTATCGACGGCTGGATATCGCGGATGCAGTCAGCGCGCATCTGCTCGCCATCGCGCGCGCGGGCGAGGTCGGCTTCGGCCGTTACATCGTCTCGGCGACGAGTCCGTTCGCGCAACACCATCTCGCGGCATTGGCTCGTGACGCCGCCGCAATCGTGCGAGAGCTCTATCCGGATTGCGCCGAGCTCTATGCCGCGCGGGGCTGGCGGCTCTTCCCTGACATCGACCGCGTCTATGTCAACGAGCGCGCGCGGCGCGAGCTCGGATGGCGTCCCGAATTCGATTTCGCCCATGTGCTGCGCAGCCTGCGTGAGGGCCGCGATTTTCGCAGCGCCCTGGCGCGTGAGGTCGGCTCGAAGGGCTATCACGACACGCTGTTTGACGACGGGCCGTACCCCGTCGCCCGCTAATCGCCGCTTTTGTCAAATCGCACGATGAATCAGACGCGTGGCCGGCCTCACCGCGCGGTCTGCGGCCGCGGCCGTTCTACTGTGCATGGGGTTGTTTTCGCGTTTCCGGATAGGTCGCCCGATTTGCTGCCTGCAAATCAGGCGCGCATGATTGCGATTCCGCGTTGCAGCGAGAACGTTGTCGTGACGGCCCAAGCCGATGTGTGACGATCAGTCTCAATTTTTATTGAGTGCTATCGCAGCGCACGCGACGCGCTTTTCACGGTTCGCAGATGTGCTAACCTTTTTGCGTCTGCCACCTCGACAGACCACAAACTTCGCCTCTCGACTATCAGAACAAAATAACGTGCAGCCCTGACGGCTGCCTTAGGGGAGTGACGCGATGAAATTCCATCAATCCGCATTTCAATCCGTCCTGGCGCTTGCAGCGGTTGCCCTACTCGCGGGGACAAGCATCGCGGGCGCGCAGCAGCAGGACAAGAGCCGTGCGCTGAAGAAGTACGAATCCGGCACCAAGGAATTCTGGACCCATCCGCCGGACGATTGGTTCCTCGGCGACGAGACCGAGGCGCAGAAGGGCCTCGCGCCGCCCTCCGGTCCGCCGACCGGCGCCTCCGATGCCGAGCTCGCCAACATCGTCAAGAAGGTGAAGCTGCCGGCGGGCTTCAAGATGGAGGTCTACGCCTCCGGCGTATTGGCCGCGCGGCAGATGGCCTGGGGTGACAAGGGCACGCTGTTCGTCGGCTCGTTCGGCCTCGGCAACGTCTACGCCATCAAGGACAACAACGGAAAGAAAGAGGTCAAGACCATCCTCAAGGGGCTGAACATGCCCACGGGTCTCGCCGTCAAGGACGGCGCGCTCTACGTCATCGCGGTCGACAAGCTGATCCGCTATGACGATATCGAGAACAAGCTCGACAATCCCGGCGAGGGCAAGGTCGTCTATGACGACATGCCGTCCTACGCCGCGCATGGCTGGAAGTACATCGCCGTCGACAAGGAAGGCTGGTTCTACATCCCGTTCGGACCGCCCTTCAACGTCGGCGTTCCCCCGACCAGCGTCTCGCAGATCCGGCGCGTCGATCCCAAGACCGGCAATGCCGAAATCTACGCGCTCGGCGTTCGCAACTCGGTCGGCGGCGACGTCGATCCGCGCACCGGCAAATACTGGTTCACGGAGAACGCACGCGACTGGATCAGTGACGATCTTCCGTCAGACAAGCTGAACATGATCTCCAAGCTCGGCGAGCATTTCGGCTATCCCTATTGCCATCAGGGCGACCTTCCCGATCCGAAGTTCGCCATGGGGCACAAATGCTCCGAGTTCACGCCGCCCGTGCTGAATCTCGGCGCCCATGTCGCTCCGCTCGGCATGAAGTTCTATACCGGCGACCAGTTCCCCGCCGAATACAAGAACAACATCCTGATCGCCGAGCACGGCTCCTGGAATCGTCACAAATACCAGGGCGGCCGCATCATGCGCGTGATCGTCGGACCCGACGGCAAGAATGCCAAGCAGGAGGTGTTCGCCTCGGGCTGGATCGAGGGCGACCAGGGTTATCTCGGCCGCCCCGATGACATCATCCTCGCCAAGGACGGCTCGATCCTCGTCGCCGACGATTGGGCCGGCGCGATCTATCGCATCAGCTACAGCAAGAAGTAGCGCACGACGACACGAGGCTGCGGTGGCTCCGCAAGGCGCCGCAGTCTCTTTCTTTTGAGCCTCACGCGTGCCGGACTGCGTGCAGCTCCGGAACCCATAACCCCGACGCGTGGTTATGGAGTCCGGGCCCGTGCTTCGCTCGCCCCGGAACGACGCAGTCGATAGATCGGAATTCCCATCATGCCTCGGCATTTCCTCTCGCACGCCATCAGCGCGGCTGCGCTTCTCGCGCTCGGCGTTTTCTCCGCAAGTGCGGCCGACAACGCGGCGGTCCAGGAGAAGGCTGCCGTCTGTTCCGGCTGCCACGGCGAGAACGGCATCTCGCAGACCGAGAACATCCCCTCGCTGGCCGGCCAGCCCGATCAGTTCCTGCAATGGCAGCTCGTGTTCTTCCGCGCCGGCTCGCGCAAGAATGAGCAGATGCAGCCGATCGCGGAGACGATCACCAACGAGGATGTTCGCAGCCTCGGCGCCTATTTCGCGGCGATGACGCCGCCGAAGCCGGCAGAGGACGGGGATCCGGACCTGTCGAAAAAGGGCGCGCAGGTCGCCGTCGGCCGCCGCTGCGCCTCATGTCACACGGACAGCTTCGCCGGCACCAAGGCCGTCGCGCGGCTCGCAGGTCAGCGCGAGGAATATCTGGTCAAGGCGCTGCACGACTACAAAGCGGGCCAGCGCGTCGGCGGCGGCGTCGCCGCAATGGCCGACGTCGCCTATCACATGAGCGACGAGGAAATCACGGCGGTGGCGCATTATCTGGCGTATTTCAAGTAGCGCCGGGCTATCGCGACAATCTCAACTGTCGTCCCGGACAAGCGAAGCGCAGATCCGGGACCCATACCCACAGAGAGCAATTTGGCGAAGACTTGGAGTGGGAGCATCGCATCAAACTGCTCCCTGTGATTATGGATCCCGGGCTCGCGCTATGCGCGCCCCGCGATGACGAGTGTGGAGCTACCCCGCCCGCTGCTTCTCATACGCCTTCAGATGGGTGTAGGCGATGCGCAGCTTCGGCACCGGGACCTTGGCCGCATCGGCGCGCGCGATGAGGTCGCCGATCACGTGGTCGGCTTCCACCGGCAGGCCGGCCTTGATGTCGCGGAACATCGAGGCCGTCATCGGTGAGCCTTCGGTGGTGAGGTTGCCCTTCACCCGTTCGAAGAACGGACCGCCAGGCGGATAGCCCGAGGCGGTGGCGATCGCGCTGGTCTCATCCAGCATGCCGAGCAGGAAGTCGCGGCCGCCGGGCGCGGCGAGAATGTTGCCGACCGAGGTGCGCATCAGGCTGGTAGAGGCCGCGAGCGAAGACAGGAACACCCACTTCTCCCACATGTCCTGCATGATGTTCTGGCTGGCGGTGGCGCCGTTGATGCCGCTCTTGAAGGCCTCGTCGATCGCCTTGACGCGGTCCGACAGTCTTCCGTCGCGCTCGCCGTAATTGATCGACTGCATCGGCTGCAGCTGCACCACCTCGCGCTTCTCGTTGAGAGTGGCGGCAATGGCGCAGAGGCCGCCGAGCACGCGCTCCTTGCCGAATTTCGCATCGAGGATGTCGAGATGCCTCATGCCGTTGAGCATCGGGATGATCGCAGTATTGGGTCCGACCGCCGCGGCGAACGAGGTGATGGCGTCGTCGAGATCGAACGCCTTGCAGCTCAGCAGCACGACATCGAACTTGTCCTTGATCGCGTCGGCCTGAACGGTCGGCGGGGTCTTCAAGGTCACATCGCCATTCGGGCTCTTGATGACGAGACCGGCGCTGGCGAGCTCGCCGGCGCGCCTGGGGCGGACCAGGAAGGTGACATCGCGGCCGGCCTGCAACAGCCTGCCACCGAAATAGCCGCCGATGGCGCCGGCGCCGACCACGAGAATACGCATGGGAGAGCTCCGCTTTTGTTATTGGCGAATGGCGAATAGGGAGTAGCGAATAGTGAGCGAGATTTCCACTCGCTATTCGCTACTCGCCATTCGCACGCTTCACTTTCCTGACACCATCTCCTCGACCTCGCGCAGCTGCTCCTTGCCGAAGAACATCTCGTTGCCGACGAAGAAGGTCGGCGAGCCGAACGCGCCGCGGGCGACGGCTTCCTCGGTGTTCTTGATCAGCTTGCCCTTCACCTCGGGCTCCCCGGCGCGGGCGAACAGTTTCTGGGCATCGAGGCCCGAAGACGCCAGCGCCTTCGCGGCAACTTCCGGATCATCCATCTTCTTCGGCTCGCGCCACATATGGTGGAAGGCAGCATCGACATATTTTTCGAAGACGCCTTCGAGCTGCGCCGCGATCGCGGTGCGCATCAGGTTCAGCGTGTTGACGGGAAAGTGGGGATTAAAGACATAGGGCTGAACCTTGAAGCGCTTGATGAAGCGCTCGGTCTCGACCTGCTGGAATTCGCGCTTGTTCCTGACGCCGGCGAGCGTCTCGGCCGGCGACTTGTTATTGGTCGCCTTGAAGATGCCGCCGAGCAGGATCGGCACATATTCGAATTTGACGCCGATCCGCTGCTCGATCGCCGGAATCGCCAGATGGCTGAGATAGGCGTTCGGGCTGCCGAAATCGAACAGAAATTGCGGGGCTGTGCGGGTCAAATTCGTTCTCCCTGACCTGGCTTTTTGAGGTGGATTTTCTCCATTGTGGCGCAGGGCGCGCCACAGGTCCACCGTTTAATGATGATCATAATATCTTGACGATCAGACCAGGCGCCGGATCGCCTGCTTGCGCCACACCAGGAGGTAATAGCCCATCTGCAGAATGAACATGGCGCAGAACACGATCGGATAGGCGGCCCACACACCCGCAAGGCCGATCGTGCGGCTCAGGATCACCGCGGCCGGCAGCTCGACGGCGACGATGGCGAAGATCGACAGCAGCATCGGTGTCAGCGCCACGCCGGCGGCCCGCATCGCACCGGAAAACGTCGTCGCAAGACCGAACGGCACCGAGCTCCAGAGGGCGACGAAGAGCAGCCCCTTCGCCAGATCGAGCACGGCGCCATCAGTGATGAAGAGGCCGAGCACGGCGCGCGGCACCAGATAGATCAACGCCACCAGCCCGCCTGTCAGCACGAGATTGAACGCGAGGCCGGTTCGCACGATGCCGTCGAGCCGCGCCCGGTCGCCGCCACCGACGGCTTGCGCGCCGAGGATCGAGACCGCAATCGAAATCGACATCGCCGTGAACTGCGTGTAGCCCATCACCTGGTTGACGGCGCCGTAGGCGGCGGTGGCGTCAGATCCATAGCCGTTGACGAGGCCGAGCAGCACCAGCTCGGCGATCGCCATCACGACCATGCCAACTGCGCTCGGCAGTCCGATGCCGAGGATTTGCCCGAGCACCGCGCGATCGATCCACAGGTGACGCAACAGTGCCGTGTCCGGCGCAAGCGCGTGTTTCTTCCGCAGCAAGTAGACGGCCAGCACCGCCAGCGTCACTGCGTTGGCGACGGCGGCGGCCCAAGCCGGGCTGGTGATGCCGACCGCGCCGCGGATCAGCATCGGTGTCAGGATCAGGCCGATCGCCGTCGACAGCGCCAGCGCCAGTAGCGGCGTCACCGCGTCGCCGACGCCGCGGATCATCGCCGTCATCAGCAGGAAGGTGAAACCGAGCGGCATCGTCAGCAGCATGACGCGCGCATAGGCGCTGGCAGGAGCGAGAATGTCGGGAGGCGTCGCCAGCGCCATCATCAATTGGCGGCCGAAGAGGCCCCCGATCAATCCGACGGACATCGAGAGCAGCAGGCCGACCGCGAGCGTCGTGCCGACGACGATCTTGATCCTGTCGTGCGCGCCCGCGCCGAAGGCTTGGCCAATCAGCACGGTGGCGCCGGTGCTCAGTCCCATGACGAAGGCGAACAGGAAGAACATCACCGGGAAGAACACCGAGACCGCCGCGAGGGCGTCCACGCCGATCATCTGGCCGAGATAGACATTGCTGACGGTGCCGAACAGCGACTGCAGCGCGTTGCTCAGCATCAAGGGCGCGAGAAAGCGGAGGAAATTTTGCCAGAGCGGCGTGGCGGCGGACATGGATGGTCCTTTCATCGGGCGTGCGAAGCTGTTGCCGCGCGATGCGCGGCTCGGCCGTCGTTGGAGTCGAGACGTCGCGGCTAGGCGCGGTCGCTGTAGGCGAGCTTGACGATGTGGTCGCGAATATCGGTGGGCCAGTCGGCGATCAGTCCGGTGAAGCGTCGCCGGTCATCTGCGAACAGTGCCCGCGACGCCTCCTCGAACTGCGGCAAATTGCCGGCCATGGTCGACATGAAGTGATAGGCCGCATCGCGCGCCTGCCGCTCGCGGTCCTTGTCGCCGCTGACACGCCTTGCCTCGTCGACGAGTTTTCGCAAGGCGACCGATGCGCCGCCCGGCTGCGCATTGAGCCACTCCCAATGCCGCGGCAGCAGCGTCACCTCGCGCGCGACCACGCCGAGCTTCGGCCGCCCGCGCCCGCGCGGCTCGGCCGGTGCTGCGGTCTCCTCGGCCGGCGGCGGCATGAACTTGGCCAGTCGCGCCAGCACCTCGCGATCCCCGCCGCGCAGGTCGAAGTCGATCGGTCGGCCCGTGGCGTCCTCGAAGATGATGATGGGCTGCTCCGGCCGCGGCGCCACCCGCTTGACCACCAGTGCGACCTCTCCAGCCGGTCCGGACGCAAGGCGCTGATGGCCCTGAAAGGCGGTGAAAGTCTTCTGCATTGAAATCATTGCCATATTGAATCGAGTCGCGCCGCTTAATATCCGGGTAAATTGCCAAGGTCAATATACCCGGATGAAAATATCCATCCGGACGGCTCGACATTGTGTTCCCGGGCTGGCACGTACGCGGCCGACCGACCGCGCCTAGCCACCACGCCTAGCCTTTGGGGACCTACCGATGTTGACCGTCCATCATCTCAACAATTCGCGTTCGCAGCGGGTGCTGTGGCTGCTCGAGGAGTTGGGCGTGCCTTATGAGATCGTGCGCTACCAGCGCCAGCCCGACATGCGCGCGCCGAAAGATCTGCGTGCGATCCATCCGCTCGGCAAGTCGCCCGTCATCACCGACAACGGCAACACCATCGCCGAGTCCGGTGCGATCATCGAATATCTCGTCGCGACTTACGGCAACGGCCGGCTGATCCCGCCGCCCGATACACCGGAGCGGCTGCGCTATACGTATTGGCTACATTATGCCGAGGGGTCGGCGATGTCGCCGCTGCTGCTCAAACTGTTGTTCACCTTGATGCCGAAGCGTGCGCCGGCGCTGCTTCGCCCGCTGGTGCGCAAGGTCTCGAACCAGGCGCTCACCGCGCTGGTCAATCCGCAGCTCAAGCAGCACATGGATTATTGGGAAGGCGAGCTCGGCAAAAGCGAGTGGTTCGCCGGCAACGCGTTCACCGCGGCCGACATCCAGATGAGCTTTCCGCTCGAAGCAGCCCAGGCGCGCGGCGGGCTCGAGCAGGGCCATCCCAAGGCGATGGCATTCCTCGAGCGCATCCACGCGCGGCCGGCCTATGCGCGCGCCCTGGAAAAGGGCGGGCCGTATCAGGTGGGGCGGTAAGCTTCTCTTCTATCATTCCGGGCGGTGTCCACTATTCCGCATGCAGCACGCGCCCACGGGTCTCCGGGAGGGCGAATGCGGCGATGAAGAACAGCGCGTAAGCCACCACCGCGAAAATCGCGATGGCATTGGCGAGCGACGTCGATGCCGACAGTGAGCCGACGAGGAATGGAAACAGCGCGCCGATGCCGCGGCCGAAATTGTAGCAGAAGCCCTGGCCTGAGCCGCGCAGCCGGGTCGGAAAGAGCTCTGTCAGGAATGCGCCGACCCCTGAGAAGTAGCCCGAGGCGAAGAAGCCGAGCGGGAAGCCCAGCACCCACAGGATCTCATTGGTGAGCGGCAGCTGCGTGTAGAGCAGCACCACGGCGATTGCGCCGATCGAGAAGATCAGGAACAGGTTGCGCCGCCCGATCCGGTCGGCGAGCCAGGCGCCGGTGAGATAGCCGATGAAGGAGCCGATGATCAGCGTCGAGAGATAGCCAGTCGAGCCGACGATCGACAGATGCCGCTCTTTCGTCAGGAACTGCGGCACCCAGAAGGTGATGGCGTAATAGCCACCCTGGCAGCCCGTCGCCATCAACGATGCAAGCACCGTCGTCTTCACGATCGGAAAGGTGAAGATCTCCCACAGCTTCGGATGACTGCCGGTTTCCGCGTGCTTGGCGCGCGCGGCGGCCGCGATCTCCGGCTCGGTGACGGAGCGGCGGATGTAGAACACCAGCAGCGCCGGCAGCGCGCCGATCACGAACATCCAGCGCCACGCCGTCTCCGCCGGCATCATTGAGAACAGGATCGCCTGCGACAGCACCGCAAGGCCCCAACCGACGGCCCAGCCCGATTGCACCGAGCCGACCGCGCGTCCGCGATATTGCGGCCGGATTGCTTCGCCCATCAGCACGGCGCCTGCTGCCCATTCGCCGCCGAAGCCGAGGCCGAGCACGGCGCGCGCGATCAAGAGCTGCTCGAAATTCTGCACGACGGCGCAGACCAGCGAGAAGAACGAGAACCAGATGATGGTGATCTGGAGCGTCCTGACCCGGCCGATATGGTCGGAGAGATAGCCGCCCAGCCAGCCGCCGATGGCGGAAGCCAGCAGCGTCACGGTGCCGGCGAGACCGGCTGACGCCGCATCGACCTTCCACAGCGCGATGATGGTGCCGATCACCAGCGGGTAGATCATGAAGTCCATGCCGTCGAGTGCCCAGCCCGCCGCGCAAGCCCAGAAAGTCCGGCGCTCGGCAACGTTCATGTCGCGATAGAAGGCGAGAAGGCTGGTGTCCTCGATCTCGGCGCGTTCGATGCGCGGAATCGGATCGGCTGTCGTCATGTGCGTTTCCCCGGCAATGTCTTATGTCCGGCCGTGGTAGCACGCGCGGCGGGCAACGCAAGCCGGCGCGCGTGCCCTTGCCATGCAGTGGCCGGGTTACTGTCCAGCGGCCTCTGCTCCGCGCGTGCGCGGATCGGGCGCGCCGAGGAGACCGTTCGGCGTCACGAGAATCGAATTGGCCGACGTCTGCCCCATCGGAGTGACGATGAGATGGTCCCTCGCTTTCAGCTCGAACAGTACGTCGTCGGGAAAGCCACGCTCGACGCGCACCTCGTCCGGCAGCCATTGATGATGCAGCCGCGGCGCGGCCACGGCGGCGGCCACGTCCATCCTGTAGTCGAGCACGTTGACGATCACCTGGAGCACGGTCGAGATGATGCGGCTGCCGCCGGGCGAGCCCGTCACCAGCACCGGCTTGCCGCTCCTGAGCACGATGGTCGGCGACATCGAGGACAGCGGTCGCTTGCCGGGCCCCGGCAGGTTCGGCTCATAGCCGACGAGGCCATAGGCGTTGGAGGCGCCGACGGCGGCGGTGAAATCGTCGAGCTCGTTGTTGAGCAGCACGCCGGTGCCGTCGGCGACGAGGCCGACGCCGTAGCTGAAGTTCAGCGTATAGGTGTTGCTGACCGCGTTGCCGCTGCTGTCGACGACGGAATAATGCGTGGTGTTGCTGCCTTCGCGCGGCGCGGGCGGGGCGGAAACGATCTCCTTCGACGGTGTGGCGCGATCGGCGGAGATGCCCGCGCCCAGCCTGGCCGCGTAGTCCTTCGCGGTAAGCGTCTCGATCGGTGCGTTGACGAAGGCGGGATCACCGAGATAGCGCGCACGATCCGCGTAGGCGCGCTTCATGGCTTCGACCAAAAGATGCAGCGATGCCGGCGAGCCCTGCTTCAGATCGGCGAGCTGAAAGCCCTCAAGGATGTTGAGCGTCTCGACCAGCACCACGCCGCCGGACGAGGGCAGCGGCATTGAGACGATATCGTAGCCGCGATAGGTGCCGCGCACCGGCGTGCGGATGACGGCCTGATAGGCCTTCAGATCGGCCGGGGTCATGATGCCGCCGGCGTCGGTCACGGCCTTGGCAATCTTCTCCGCCACCGGGCCCTCATAGAAGCCGCGCGGTCCTTGCGCTGCGACGCTCGCCAGCGTGTCAGCGAGATCGCTCTGCACCAGCCTGTCGCCTTCGCCAAGCGGCTTGCCATCCGCCTTTGCAAAGACCTTTGCCGAGGACGGCCAGCGTGCGAGCCGCGCGT
Source organism: Bradyrhizobium campsiandrae (assembly GCF_014529705.1). Lineage (GTDB taxonomy): Bacteria > Pseudomonadota > Alphaproteobacteria > Rhizobiales > Xanthobacteraceae > Bradyrhizobium > Bradyrhizobium campsiandrae. The sequence goes on along the minus strand of NZ_JAANIH010000072.1, from coordinate 1,668 downwards.
ACCAGCCCGGCAGCGTGTCGGCGATATCGTCGCTGACGATAAATCCGTCTCGGGCGAGTGCCATCGCAGGTTCGAGCAATTGCGCCAGGGTGAATTTGCCCGAACCGAATTTCTCCAGCGCCAGCGCCAGGCCTGCGACCGTGCCGGGCACGCCGATGCCAAGTCCGGAATCGCGCGATTTGGCGGGATCAGGCTTGCCGTCGGACCCGAGAAAAATCTGCGCATTGGTCGCCGCCGGCGCGGTCTCGCGATAGTCGATCGCGATGTCTTCATTGCGCTCGGCGGAATGGATCACCATGAAGCCGCCGCCGCCGATATTGCCGGCGCGCGGATAGGTGACCGCCATCGCAAACCCGGTCGCGACGGCTGCGTCGACGGCGTTGCCGCCACGCCGCAAGATGTCGGCACCGACCTGCGCGGATATCTTCTCCTGCGCCACCACCATGCCATGCTCGGCAGGGATCGCGTGGACCGTATCGAGCGCGGGCGGAACATAGGCCTGCCGCGCATCCTGCGCGGTTGCGGATGCAAGACCAAACGCCAGGGTGGCGATGAGTACGACGAATGTCCGACGTGTCGACGCCATCAACAAATTTCCGCCAAGCCTTCAGGCCAATTCACACGCGTCACTGCAATGCTATACGGTTTGCGCTAAGAGAGACAAAACTGTTTGTGATGAGGACTGCGTGATGACGACGATCGCCCCGGATGCGCGCCTGGCCAGCGCTCCGCGGACCTATCCGCCGCGCGCCGCCGTCGTCAGCTGGATCTTCTTCGATTGGGCGGCACAGCCCTATTTCACGCTGATCACGACGTTCGTGTTCGCGCCCTATTTCGCCACAAGCGTTGCGCCTGATCCTGCCACCGGCCAATCGCTCTGGGGCTTTGCGATGGCAGCAGCAGGCATGGCGATCGCGCTTCTGTCGCCCGTGCTCGGCGCCATCGCGGACGCCGCAGGCCGCCGCAAGCCGTGGATCGCTGCGTTCGGCGGGGTCCTGGTGGTGGCTTCATGCGCGCTGTGGATCGGCAAGCCCGGCGATCTCTCCATCATTCCGCCGCTCCTGATCGCGGTTGCGCTTGCCAGCGTCGGCGCGGAATTCGCCACCGTTTTCAACAATGCGATGATGCCGACGCTGGTGCCGCCGGAGCGCGTTGGCCGGCTCTCCGGCACCGGCTGGGCTACGGGTTACATCGGCGGCATCGTCAGCCTGATCATCGTGCTCGGCTTCCTCGCCGCCAACCCCGAGACCGGCCGTACGCTGCTCGGCTTCACGCCGTTGTTCGGGCTCGATCCGGCCACGCACGAAGGTGACCGTGCCGCGGGACCGTTGACCGGATTGTGGTTCATCGTCTTCGTGACGCCGATGTTCCTGTTCACGCCGGATTATCCGGCGAAGCGTCCGGTGCGCGAGGCACTGCATGAAGGTCTGGCAGGCCTGAAGCGATCGCTGAAGGATCTGCCGCAGCAGAAATCGCTCGCAGCCTTTCTGCTGGCCAACATGATCTACACCGACGGCCTGGTCTCGCTGTTCGCGTTCGGCGGCATCTACGCCGCCGGCACGTTCGGCTGGCACACCATCCAGATCGGTACGTTCGGCATCATTCTCGCCATCGCGGGCACTTTTGGCGCCTGGCTCGGCGGCAAGCTTGACGATTCCCTCGGACCGA
>NZ_JAANIH010000071.1 GCF_014529705.1 Bradyrhizobium campsiandrae | reverse complement strand
CTCCAGCAACATGACCGGCGAGGTCGTGCGCATGGATGCGGGGATGCATTTGATTACGTGATTGCGTTCAGCTAGCACGTCAACAAAGCTGTCGTCCCGGCGAAAGCCGGGACCCATACGCCGCAGCTATCGTTATTGCGCAAGATGATCATTGCCTGTCTTCGCCAAACTGCTGCTGCGGCGTATGGGTCCCGGATCGGCGCGCGCTTAGGGCGCGCTTGTCCGGGACGACGACCGAATGTGTTTCACCCCTTGATCACGCCGCTCGCCACCAGCCGGTGCCAGATGAACAGCACCACGACCGCGCCGATCGTGGCCATGATGAATCCGGCGCCCTGATCCGGGCCATAATGGCCGATCGCCTGGCCGACGAAGGTCGCCAGGAACGCGCCGGCAATGCCGAGGATGGTGGTGAGGATGAAGCCGCTTGGATTGTTCGGCCCCGGTGCCAGAACGCGCGCGATCAGGCCGGCGACGAAGCCGACGATGATGATCCACAACAGGCCGCCCATGCTCATGTCAGTGCTCCCCTTGGCTGGAATGCGTAGATCCGCTCTGGATTAGATTCTGCCCGAGAGCTCGTTCTCGCTCGGCAGCCGTCCGTCCGGCGTCAGATGATCGATCACCTTCGGCAAATACTGGCTGAGGCCAGAGAGCAGCTCGTCGCGCGACAGGCCGCTCTGGGCGGAGAGGCTGTCGATCTGGTCGGCGCCGAGCGCATTGGCGAGATCGCCGGGGGCGATCGGCTTGTTCTCGCCCTTGCCGACCCAGGAGTTCGCGGTGTCGCCGTGGCCGCTCTGCTGCAGCTGGTTGAGCAGATCGCCGAGCCCGCCGCTCAGTACGCTGCCGGCGGCCCCGCCCGCGAGCAGGCCGCCGAGGCCGCCCTTGAGCACGTCACTGAGACCACCGCCTGGGCCTGCATTCACCGGTGGCGGCGCGGGCGTCGGTGATGGCTGCGGCGCGGAGCCGGACTGCGGCGCGGTGAAGTGCTTGAATGCTTTCCAGGCGAGCAGGCCGAGGATTGCCATGGTCATCGGCGACATGCCGCCGGAGGATTGTTGCGAGCTCGGGGTGCTCGAGCCGCGGGGACCGTTCTGCATGCCGTTGAGGACGTCGAGTAGACCCATGATGCTCTCCTTTGGCGTCTCGTCGGCGAGCTCTCGCCGGTGACAAGCCCCCGCGCAAAAACATATGGGGGTCTCATGACGGTTACAAGGCGGATGCGCCTCGGCTGCACTGGGCCGCCGGTCTCGCCTCAGTTCTTTGCCTCTGCTATCGAAGGCGGGTCGTTGAGGGAGCAAGTCAGTTGGTGAGGGATCGATCGATCGTGGTGGCGGGCGCCGGCGCCATCGGCTGTTTTGTCGGAGGCCGGCTGGCAGCCGCCGATCGTCGTGTCGCCCTTCTGGTGCGGCCGCGGGTGAAGACCGAGATCGAGCGGTTCGGCCTGCGGCTTACGGATTTCGGCGGCTCCGAGAACAGGCTGGATGCCGGCCGGCTCGCACTGTCGGAGGATCCCGCGATCTTTCATAGCGCCGGCTTCATCCTGGTGACGGTGAAGAGCGCCGACACGGCCGATGTCGCGGACCAGATCGCACAGCACGCGCCGCAGGATGCCGTGATCGTGTCGCTGCAGAACGGCGTCGGCAATGTCGCAATGCTGCAGGAGCGGCTTGGCGGCCGGCGCGTGCTTGCCGGCATGGTGCCGTTCAACGTGGTGGCAATGGGCGAGGGGCGCTTCCACCGTTCGACGTCGGGCGACATCATTGTCGGCGAAGATGCCGACAACACGGCGGCGGCGCTCTCGGTGCCCGGCCTCACGCTGCGTGCCAGCCGCGACATCGCCGGCGTGCAATGGGGCAAGCTGATCATCAATCTGAACAATGCGCTCAGCGCGCTGTCCGACATGCCGCTCGCTGCCCAGCTGGCGAACCGCGACTGGCGAAGACTGTTTGCGGACCAGATGGCGGAGGGCCTGGCGACGTTGAATGCTGCCGGCATTGCACCGGTCTCGGCAACGCCGATCCCGCCGAACTGGACGCCGACCTTGCTGAGACTACCGGACATGATCTTCAACGCGATCCTGGGGCGCACGATGAAGATCGATCCGGAGGCGCGCTCCTCGATGTGGCAGGACCTGAAGCAGGGCCGCAAGACCGAGATCGACTATCTCCAGGGCGCGGTCATTGCGCTCGCCGAACAGAACCATGTCAATGTGCCGCTGATGCGCCGCATTGTTGCGCTGGTCAAGGAGGCGGAGATATCAGGCAAGGGCCCGCCAGGGCTTTCGCCACAACAGATCCGCGGTGTGGTTTGATTATCGATGATTGATGGAGCGGCGCGATGAGGAATGGTCGCATGATCGGACTGACGCTCGCGGCACTCTGCGCAGCCTCCGGCGTCGCGGAGGCTCGGCCGCCGACCGTCATGAACTCCCCGGGCTATGACGCGCGGCTGCAGGAGAGCCGCAAGGCGATGGGCAATCCGCCGGCGGCAACGACGCCAACGGATGTTCCAGCCCGCGCACCGAAGCACAGCAAGAAGAAGCAGAAGTATTGAAGCACGGCATCTCCAGTCGCCTTCGCCAGGGCGACGACTGAGTGACTGACGCAAATCTCCATCCACTCGTCATTTCGAGCCACCGGGTCCGCGCAAAGCGCGGCCCGATGACAGGCTCCGCGAAGCAATCCAGAATCTTTCTACGGAGGGGCTCAGGATTGCTTCGTCGCAAGCGCTCCTCGCAATGACGAGTGGAGAGAGAGCTCAGCTCTTCTTCGCCGGCTTGCTCGGCGTCGGGTTGAACAGTCTCTTGATCTCGTTCAAGCCTTCCGACAGCCGCGGCCATTCGCAGGAGAACGAGCCCTTGGTGCAAGGGGCGCCCTTCGGTCGCGCGCCTGTGGTCTGCAGGACCTTCGGCCGCTCGAGGGGAACGGGGACGCGCTCGACCTCGGTTCGCAGCGCGACCTGCTGCAGCTGCTGCGCCTGTTGTTCCTGCTGCTCGCGCTGCTGGCGCGCCATGGCGTGGGCCGCTTCGTCGCGGCGACGCTGATCGGCGAGGTAGGCGGTGTAGGACTCGTCGATCTTCTTCTGCTCCTCCGGCGTCGGGTTGGGGCCTGCGATGTCGAAGGTGCGATCCTGGAGGAAGTCGTAATAGGTGTAGCCGCCGCCCGGCTTGCGACGGCCGGCAAATTTGGCGTTGCAGTCCGCAAGGGCTGCGGTCTTTTCGGCCTTGGTCGCGGATTTTTCAGCGGCGTCGGCGCATTCCTCGAAATCAACAGGCGCGCGCTTCCACCATTGCGCGTGGGCGTGCGACGAGGTCAGCAGAAAAGATCCTGCTGCGGCAATAACAAGCGGCGCCGCACGACGCAATGCAACCACGATCGACATTCTACGAGAGCATTCCCTAGAAAACTCAACCCTAACTGAGTCGGGTAGGATTTTTGCCCCTTTCTCGCCGCCTTGTCACCCATGGAACCCGGGAATTTCATGGCTGGGCTGCTGACATTTTTTGCTTGACGTGGCGCGGGAGTCACAGCCGCGCCACATGCGATGCGCTTAGAATTTTATCGATCTAGTACGAGGGGAAATATTCGTCATGCGAGTGCTGAGCTGCCTGGCCGCAATCGGGTTGGCGCTGATTTGCAGCCGCGCGCTCTGCACAGAGGACGAGACGCCCAACAACAAGCCGGTGAAGGTCGTTGCCGATGCGCGCCTGTCGGTCGGCGGGCGGGGCGTATTGCCGCTCTATCTCTCCAGCGACTGGTCGATGCCGTTGCCTGCGGTCTCGCGTGCCGTGATCCTGCTGCATGGCCGGCTGCGCAATGCCGACGAATATTACATCTCGGCCCACACCGCGCAGGTCGCGGCCGGCAACGATGGCAAGAGCGCGCTCATGATCGTGCCGCAATTCCTGGCCGAGGTGGATATCGAAGCGCACAAGCTCCCCGCCGACATGCTGCGCTGGTCGCTGGTGGGTTGGGAGGGGGGCGATGCCGCGCTGGCGCCGAATCCGGTCTCATCCTTCGAGGCGCTCGATGCGATCCTCGCAAGGCTCTCCGACCGGCGCATCTTTCCGAACCTGAAGCAGGTCGTGGTCGCCGGCCATTCCGGCGGCGCCCAGGTCGTGCAGCGTTACGCCATCGCCGGCAAGGGCGAGGCGGCCTTGTCGCGTCAGCACATCGAGATCCGTTACGTCGTCGCCAATCCCTCGTCCTATGCTTATTTCGGTGCCGAGCGCCCCGTACCCGCAATCGCCGCCTCCTGCCAGGGCTACAACGTCTGGAAGTACGGCATGGATGGACGGCCGCCTTATCTTGCGGACGCGACAACGGTCGCGCTCGAGCAGCGCTATGTCGAGCGCGAGGTGATCTATCTGCTCGGCACGCTCGACACCAAGCCCGCGGCGGACAAGAGCTGCATGGCCGAAGCGCAAGGCCCAAATCGCTACGCGCGCGGTCACGCCTATGCCGACGTGATGGCGAGGCGCAATCGCGGCGCGCTCAATCACAAAGTATGGGACGTCGCGGGCGTCGGCCATGACGGCGACAAGATGCTGACCTCGACATGCGGCCTCGCGGCGCTGTTCGACAGTCCGGGCTGCGGCACAGAGCGCTGAACCGGGCGACTTGAAGGCCCGGCTTTCGCTGTTACACTTCGCACCGTGAGCGCCTTACCCTGAGGCGACACCAAGAAGACGAAGTGGAAACGTGATGCTGCTGCCCCTGTCCGATGTGCCGCGCTGGTACGCGCAACGCAAACCCGAAGGCACGATCGCCGTCCAGCACGGGCAGGACAAATTGACCTGGGACCAGCTCGAGCGCGGCGCCAACAGCCGCGCGCGGGCCTTTGCGGCCAAGGGCGTCAAGTCCGGAGATTTCGTCGCGATCGGATTGCCCAACGGCAATGCATTTTTCGAGACGACATTTGCGGTGTGGAAATGTGGCGCGACGCCGACCTCGCTGTCGTGGCGGCTGCCCCGCGGCGAAGCCGCTGCCGTGCTCGATATTCTGAGGCCCGCGCTGGTGGTCGGCGGCGAGGCCGACTGGAATGCGCCGAACCGTCTGCCTGCGGATTTTGTTCCGGAAGGTCTCTCCGATGAGCCGCTCGATCCGCCGGTCGCGCGCTATTGGAAGGCCATGACCTCTGGCGGCTCGACCGGTCGCCCAAAGGTGATTCTCGACCACCATCCTGCGGTCATCGACACCGTCACGCCGCTGCCGCTCAATATCCCGTTCAACGCATCGCTGCTCAATCCGGGCCCGCTCTATCATAACGCGCCTTTCATCGTCTCGCATTATGCGCTGTTCGGCGGCGGCAGGCTCACCGGCCTCGTCAAGTTCGATGCCGAGGAGACGCTGCGCCAGATCGAGCGCGAGCGCGTGCAATGGGTCAATTTCGTGCCGACCATGATGCATCGGATCTGGGCGCTGCCTGACGATTTGCGCAAGGCCTACGACGTGTCGAGCCTGCAGACCGTGTTTCACATGGCAGCTCCCATGCCGCCCTGGCTGAAGGAGAACTGGATCGCCTGGCTCGGGCCCGACAGGGTCTGGGAGCTCTATGGCGGCACCGAGCGGCAGGGCGCCTGCATCATATCCGGCACCGAATGGCTGACGCACAAGGGCTCGGTCGGTAAGATCGGCGAGATGGCGCGCTTGCGCATCATCGGGGAGGACGGCAACGACGTCGCGCCGGGCGAGACCGGGGAGATCTATTTCCTCAACAATGACGGCAAGGACGCCACCTATCACTATCTCGGCGCCGAGCCGAAGCGTCGCGCGGAGGGCTGGGAATCGCTCGGCGATATCGGCAGGCTAGACGCCGAAGGCTATCTCTATCTCGGCGACCGCCTCGCCGACATGGTGCTGCGCGGCGGCGCCAACATCTATCCTGCCGAGGTCGAGGCTAGCGTCTCCGAGTGTCCCGGCGTGCGCTCCTGCGTGGTGGTGGGGCTGCCCGATCCGGAACTCGGCCAGCGCGTGCATGCCATCATCGAGCCGGAGGCGAGCGTAGACCGGCAGGCGATTGCGGATGGCATGGCGGACTTCCTGAAAGACAGGCTAAGCCGCTACAAGCACCCCGAGAGTTTCGAGTTCGTCGACGCGCCGCCGCGCGATGATTCCGGAAAGGTTCGCCGTACGCTGTTGCGCGACGAGCGCGCGGCGTGGATGAAGGAGGGACGTGCCTTCCGCATCGTGCCGGCGACGGCGCGGGCGCACGCCGAATAAGACGTCACAGAAGGACTGAACTCCATGACGATCATCATCGCAGCGAACAGTGTGCCGAAGCCGCCGGCCGAACTCATCGAGGGCTTCAGGAACGCGCCGACCTCGATCATTTCCGACAATCTCAGCCGGCTGCCGGGCGCGGTTGGCCTCAAACCCTATCACCGCAGCGGCAAGCTGGTGGGCGCAGCCTTCACGGTGCGCACGCGGCCCGGCGACAATCTCGCCATCCATCGCGCGCTCGAACTGGTCGGTCCTAGCGATGTCATCGTGGTCGATGGCGGCGGCGACGAGACCCGGGCGCTGGTCGGGGAGATCATGAAGAACATCGCGCAGTGGCGCAAAGCAGAAGGTTATGTGATCGACGGCGCGATCCGCGACGTCGCGGCCTTCGCCGGCGACGACTTTCCCTGCTTCGCCCGCGCCGTGATCCATCGCGGCCCCTACAAGAACGGTCCCGGCGAGATCAACGTGCCCGTGACCGTCGGCGGCAGCGTGATCTCGCCCGGCGACATCGTGGTCGGCGATGAGGATGGCGTGGTGTCGTTTCCCGCCGCCGGCGCCGCAGCCCTGTTGGAGGCCGTGCGTGTCCAGATCAAGCGCGAGGACGAGACGCTGAAGGCGATCCGGGAAGGGCGTTACCAGGGGGCTTACGGGAAGTCCTGATCGACCTCGTGTCGTTCAGCGAAGGGCTTCCGATTCGGTCTTCGCTTTGATATGTACAGCTCCAGGCAACCTGCCCTATCGGCGGGTTCCGCGGTCCCGTAGCTCAGCCGGATAGAGCGGCGGTTTCCTAAACCGTAGGTCGCATGTTCGAGTCATGCCGGGATCGCCATTACGGCCTCAGAACGCTTGAGAGGAAGCGCGAGGTCGCCTCGCGCACGTCCGGCCGGTTGAGGATGGTGTGCACCTCCGCATCCACGACCAGGACCACCGCGTGCGGGTTTCCCTTCAGCGCGCCAGCGCAATTGCCGGTGACGGCGTAGTCCTTGTTCCAGGGATTGCTCGGCGAGAAATACGGGTCGCGTGCCGAGATCGCGTTGAAAACCGGCTCCTCGGGACCAAAGCCCAGGCGCGGATGTTCGACGAAATAATTGGCCTCGCAAGACCACGAATAGATCAGGCGCGCTGCGCTCTCGGGACCCGCATAACGGCTTGCCGCAACCGATCCTTCGCTGGTGCCGGCAATCACGATACGGCTGCGGTCGACCCAGGCCCATGCCTTCGACGCTTCCAGCGCATGCGTGAGTTCGGCGAGGCGCAGCGTGTGGACGCGTTCGTAGATCTCGATCGACACGGGCGAGACATAGGTCATTCGTCCCTCGATCGCGAGGCTGTCGGGCGCAACCGAAGCGAGCCCCATAGTGTCGGCGAGCCAGACCTGAAATTCCTTCACGGCCGGCGCGACGCCGCTCGATCCGTGCAGCAGCACGACAAGCGGCGCCTTGCCGGTCACCTCGGGCGCCGCAGCCGCAGCGCCCTGCCAGCGATCGCCGCCGGTGAGCGCGGCGGGCAGCACGAGATTGGCCTTGCGCCAGGTCGCGGCAAGGTTCTCCGCGGTAGGCTCAAGTGTCGTGCCCCTGATGTCGCCGGGCTTGTCCTGCGCCAGGACCGGCGTTGCCATTGCTGCAAGCATGCAGGCAAAGCCCGCGAGCCATGCCAGCTGCGCGGGTCGTTTCCGAATTCGGCTCAACATGAAATTCCTCAAAATCTGCAGCAGCATCGCCGCTCTCGAGGCTGCTGGCGCAATTTGCCTGCTCGGCGCAAAAATTGCTACACGCGATGCGGAGTCCTTGCCGACTCCCATCCCCCTATCCGGAGACAATGATGCCTTTCGATTTGATCCTGCGCGGCGGACGGGTCGTTGACCCCTCGCAGAAGCTCGATGCCGTGACGGATGTCGCGTTTTCCGGCGGCAAAGTGGCTGCTGTGGGCGCCGGACTGAAGGCAGATCCGAGTACCGAGGTGCGCGACGTCTCGCAGTTCATCGTCACCCCCGGGCTGATCGATCTCCATACGCACGTCTACTGGGGCGGCACCTCGCTCGGCATCGATGCCGAGGAATTCTGCCGCGCCTCCGGCGTCACGACTTCGGTTGATACCGGCAGCGCCGGTCCTGGCAATTTCGCTGGTTTCCGCAAGCACGTGATCGAGCCGAGCCAGGTCCGCATCCTCGCTTATCTGCACGTCTCCCATGCCGGCATTTTCGGCTTCTCGCACCGGATCATGGTCGGCGAGAGCGAGGAATTGCGGCTGATGAACCCGATCGAGGCCGCCAAGGTCGCCGATGCCAATCGCGATGTCATCGTCGGCATCAAGGTGCGCGTCGGGCTGCACTCCTCGGGCACATCAGGGGCGGTGCCGCTCGACATCGCGCTCCAAGTTGCCGACGAGGTCGGCATGCCCCTGATGGCTCATATCGATCATCCGCCGCCGACCTATGAGGAGGTGCTGGCCCGCCTGCGCCCTGGCGATGTGCTGACCCACGCCTTCCGTCCCTTCCCGAACTCGCCGGCGACCGCGCAGGGCACGGTGAAGAAGGCGGTGCTGGACGCGCGCGAGCGCGGGGTGCTGTTCGACATCGGCCACGGCAAGGGCTCGTTCGCGTTCAAGACGGCGCGCGCGATGCTCGCCAACGGCTTCTATCCGGACACCATCTCCTCCGACATCCATCAGCTCTGCATCGACGGCCCGGCCTTCGACCAGGTGACGACCATGTCGAAATTCCTGTGCATGGGCATGTCGCTGTCGGACGTGATCAAAGCCTCGACGGAGAATGCCGCAATGGCGTTGCGACGGCCCGAGCTCGGCAGCCTCAAGCCGGGCAGTGTCGGCGACGCCACTCTGATCTCGGTGAGAGAGGGTCAGTTCGATTATGAGGATGTCGTCGGCGAGCACCTGATTGGTGACCGCAAGATCGTCTCCGAAGGCGTCGTCATCGGCGGCCGCTGGTGGCATCCGAATTGAGCGACGCTAATCCTGCTCGCGATAGAACTGCAGCAATCGCGCGCCCGCTGGTGAAAGCCAGTCGGGCGCCCCAGCGATATAGCCTTCGATGCGACTGCTGGTTCCGACCAGATAGGTGATGGGCATGCCGACGAGTGAAAACATGGTGGTCGATGCTTCGGCCGCTGCGCCGTAGGTATCGACATAGCAGGCGAGGTTCTGCACGGCGAGGCCGCTGAGAAACGCGCGAATCTTGCGCAGGTCTTTGGTATCCGTGCAGATCGCAACGATGTCGAGCCGGTCGGGCCGCGATCCCGCAAGGCTTGCGAGCATCGGCAGATCGAGCTTGCAGGCCGCGCACCAGGTCGCCCAGAAATTCACCAATGTGATGCGGCTCGGCTTTGCCGTCACGATCGCATCCCGACCGCGCACATCCTGAAGCCGGAGCTGTGGCATCGATGCGCGCGGCCGTACCACCGTGAACTGGCTGCGGCCGGCCTCGAAAACCGGCGGCCATCTGTCCTGCGCGCGGCCCGCGCGCGGGACAGCGAGAGAGGCGGCCGCGGCCATCAGGATCGATCGCCGCGACAGCACCGGGCCTTCACACGCTTCGTCACGCATGGATATAGGCCCAGCCCTTCAGTTGCAGATCGACGACGCGGCCGATTCCGAACGGCACGAGGCTCGCGCCTGCGATCAGCGGGATAAAAATCTGCTCCCTGGCTTCCGCGATCGCCTTGGACGACGCGCACATGCTGTAGGTGAGGTTGGGGACCGACTGCCGCAGCGTCGCAAGCGGCTCGACCAGCGGGGTCTTGTCGGCGCGGAAGACATCGATGCCCTTGCCGTTGGCGACCACCTCGATCAGCAACCGCATGCCCTTATCGTCAAAATGCTTGGACAGGTTGGCTGAGTAGCTGATCGCGTGACCCATGACATAAGGCTCATTGCTGTCGATCAGGATCACGACGCCGTCGACGAGACGATCCTCCTTGGCCGCGGCGGTGCCGCCGGCCGTGAAGATCGCGGTGCCGGCGAGCAGGCCCCTGCGGGACCATCCGTTGGCAAGGGTCATGGCGACGGCGCTCATGCCTGCTCAGAACTGCCGCGGCGCGATCGGGGCCTTGCTGTTGCGTCCCCACAGCACGAATAGGCTGAGCACGAGCAGGACCACGTTGAGCGGCGTCACCTCGGCCTCGCCGCGCGAGAGGTGGAAGAGGAGTGCGATTACCTGCAACACCGAACAGCCGAGCGCGGCGAGCACCGTCAGCCGCGGCAGGATCCGCGTCAGCGCCGGCAGCAGGATGCCCAACCCGCCGGCGAGATCGACCAGCGCGATGGAGCGAACGAAGGTTTCGGAGTATTGGCCGGCCCAGGGCATCATCGCGGCCAGCTGGGGGATGGGCGTGGTCAGCTTGACCAGCCCCGCCCCGATGAACGCAAAGGCGAGGAGGATTTGCGCGGCCCAGAGGCCGATGCGAAGGGCGCGGCCGGGCGTGGCGGTTTCGAAGGTGGCGGTCGACATGGCGGTTCTCCAGAGTATGAGGGTTGCCACCATTTGATAGTTTCGCTGTATTTGATCATTATGCGTTCTAGAAGAAGTTCATTTCTTGTATGTTGATGATCCCATGGATTCCCTGGTCAGTATGAGGGTGTTTTGCCTGGTCGCCGAGCTAAAGAGCTTTGCAACCGCGGCGCAGCGCCTGCGCATTTCGCCTGCCATGGCGAGCAAGCATGTGATGCAGCTGGAGAAGCGGCTCGGCACACGGCTGCTCAACCGGACCAGCCGGCGCGTCAGCCTGAGCGAGAGTGGCACGCTCTATTTCGAGCAGGCGCGGCAGATGCTGGATTCGCTCGACGAGGTCGAGGCTGCCGTCAGCAAGGCGACCGTCGTGCCGCGCGGCACGCTGCGGCTGACCGCGCCGGTGTGGATGGCGAACACGATGTTCGCGGGCGTTCTGGCCGACTATCAGGCGCACTATCCGGAGGTGTGCCTGGACATCGATCTCAGCGGGCGGCTGGTCAATCTGGTCGAGGAGGGCTTCGATCTCGCTTTGCGCGCAACCGGCGAGCCGGACGAGGCGCTGATCGCGCGCCCCATCACCAGGGTCGCGTTCTACCTGGTTGCGGCCCCTGCGTTTCTCGATCGCGCCGGCCGCCCGACCAAACCGGCCGATCTCGCCGGCCAGAACTTGCTGCATTACGCGCTCTATCCCGGCGAGAGCTTCTCGTATCCGGGCCAGCACGGCACCGAGACCGTCAAGCTCCATCCGGTCCTGCGCAGCGGCAACGAAACGCTGCTGCACATGGCCGCGCTGGAAGGCATGGGCCTCGCCTTTCTGCCGAAATGGCTGGTCGCCAACGACATCGCCGCGGGCCGCCTCGTGCATATCCTGCCTGATGACGTCGTTTTCGCGGGGCGCCTGTTCGCGGTCTATCCCAGCCGCAAATATCTCTCCGCGAAGGTGCGGACCTTCATCGACTTCGTCGCCGCCGACAAGCGGATGAAATAGGCGGATTACAGCGATCTCGCGATCAACAGCTTCATGATCTCGTTGGTGCCGCCATAGATCTTCTGGATGCGGGAATCGATGAAGATGCGCGAGATCGGGTATTCCTGCATGTAGCCGTAGCCGCCGAACAGCTGGAGGCACTCGTCGGCGGTCTGCACCTGCTTGTCTGAGCACCAATATTTCGCCATCGACGCGGTGACGGTGTCGAGATCGCCTGCGACGAGGCGCTCGATGCACCAGTCGACGAAGACGCGCGCGATCATCGCCTCGGTCTTGCGCTCGGCGAGCGTGAAGGCGGTGTTCTGGAAGTCCATCAGCGGCTTTCCGAACGCCTTCCGTTCCTTGGTATAGTCGACTGTGAGCTTGACCGCGCGCTCCATCGAGGCGACGGCGCCGACCGCGAGCGCAAGGCGTTCCTGCGGCAATTGCTGCATCAGCTGGACAAAGCCCTGGCCTTCCTCCTTGCCGAGCAGATTTTCGGGCGGCACGGTGACATTGTCGAAGAACAATTCCGAGGTGTCGGAGGCATGCAGCCCGATCTTGTCGAGGTTGCGCCCGCGCTTGTAGCCTTCTGCGCCTTCGGTTTCGACGACGATCAGCGAGATGCCTTTGGCGCCGGCTTCGCCGGTGCGCGCGACCACGATGACGAGGTCGGCGGCTTGGCCGTTGGTGATAAAAGTCTTCTGGCCGTTGATGATGTAGGAATTGCCCTGCTTCTTCGCCGTGGTCTTGACGGCCTGCAGATCCGAGCCGGTGCCGGGCTCGGTCATGGCGATGGCGCCGACCATCTCGCCTGACGCCATCTTCGGCAGCCAGCGCTTCTTCTGCTCCTCCGAGCCATAGTTGAGGATGTAGTGCGCCACGATGGCGCTGTGGACGGAGACGCCGGTCGTCAGCTCCGGCACGGTGCTTTCGAGATCGTCCAGCACCGCGGCATCATAGGCGAAGGTCGCGCCCAGCCCGCCATATTCCTCCGGCACGCTCGCCAGCAGCGCGCCCATCTCGCCGAGCCCGCGCCAGGCGAAGCGCTCGACCATCTTCTGCTCCCGCCATTTCTCGGCGTGCGGCGCCAGGTCCTTGGCGAGATATTTCCGGAACTGGTCGCGGAAGACGTCGAGCTCTTCGGTCATCCAGGAGGAGCGGTAGGACATGGCGGCCTCGATCGTTGCTGGCGATGTGCCCGCTCAGCCGTGCCACAAGGCCAGATGCGGGCGCAAGCCCGCCGCCTTGCTACGCCCGTCGAAGCCGCCAATGATTGTGTCTTGAGGCTGCGCCCGGCCGATGCCCTATCCCGCCTGCGCGGTTTTGCCGCCGTCGACGACGAACTGGGCGCCCGTCGTGTAGGGATGATCGTCCGAGGCGAGCACGAGCGCGAAGGCCGCGATCTCCTCCGCGGTCGCCACCCGCTGCATCCCCGGCACGTGACTCTTGGCCCATTGCGCGATCGCCACGTGCCAGGCCGCATCGGGAAGGTTCTCCATGCCGGCGAGCCTGCGAATGAACGGCGTGTCCGTGGTGCCGGGGATCAGGGTATTGATGCGGATGCCGTATGGGGCGTATTCGAGTGCGGCGGCCTGGACCATGCCGACGAGCCCGCGTTTGGCCGCGGAATAGGCCGATCGCTTCGGCGTGGTCGCAATGGCGTTGGATGACGAGGTGACGACGATCGATCCGCCCTTCTCCAGCATGTGTGGAATCTGGTACTTCATCGACAGGAACACGCCGCGCAGGTCGGTGTTGATCACGTCGTCGAATTCGGCCGCGCTGTACTGATGCAGCGGCTTTTCGACGGAAATTCCGGCATTGTTGAAGGCGACATCGAGGCGGCCATGAAGATCGATCGTCTTGTCGACCAGGGCCTTGACCTCGGCCTCGTTGCGGACGTCGGCCCGGACGAACGACGCGTCGCCGCCGCCGGCCCTGATCTCGTCTTGCACTTTCGCGCCGCGCTCGACATTGCGGCCGCAGAACACCACCTTGCCGCCCTCGGCAGCGAACATCAGCGCGGCGGCCCGGCCGATGCCCGAGGTGCCGCCGGTCACGATGATCACCTTGTCGGTGAAACGCTGGCGGCCGCTCGGCCTCTGCTGCGGCAACGCCGCGCCCTGGCCGAGCGCGATGCCGCCGGCAAGGCCGCCGACCGCGCTTGCCAGCATGCCCAGCACGGCGCTGCCGACCAGATGGCGCCGTTTCACCGGGGAGGTCGCGGTGCTATGCTCCGTTTCGGTCATTTCGAACTCCCCGGCCGGTCGATCTAAACAGTGTTAAGATAGATAGTCCTCAATCTGAACAGTGTCAAGTTACGCATGACGAAACCGATCGCGCCCGCGCGCGCCAAGCCAAGCCGAAAGGTTCCGAAGCCGGAAGCCGGCTATCATCATGGCGAACTTCAGGAGGCTCTGATCGTCGCCAGCGAGGCCATTCTTGCCGAGCACGGCGCCGAGGGGTTCACGCTGCGCGAAGCTGCCCGCCGCGCCGGCGTGTCCCCGGCCGCGCCGTCGCATCATTTCGGCAATGCGCAGGGCCTTTTGACCGAGGTGGCGATCCGCGGCTATGAGGCGCTCGCCGGCGCATTACGCGATGCTGCGTCCCGCAAGCGAGATGCGCGTGAAAAACTCCACGCTCAGGGCCTCGCCTATGTCGAATTCGCGCTGAAGCATCCCGGCCGCTTCCAGATGATGTTTGCCAACAAGCGCCTCGTCGCCGACGATCCGCGTCTCAAGCAGGCGAGCAGGGCGGCCGGGCACGAGTTCGAGATCATCATCGCCGATCTTGTCGGCGGGACGCCGAGACAGGCGAAGACCGCCGCCGCGGCCGCCTGGTCCACCGTTCACGGTTTTGCCAAGCTGGCCCTCGAAGACAAATTCGGTTCAGTGAAGAGCGAGGCCGGATACCGTGAGATCATGACGACACTCAACCATGTCCTGAATTATCTCTGGCCCCGCTGAGTCCAGATCGAGGGTAGAACGCGTCATGACGGCCAAGGCGACAGAGCTCAAGCTCGACATCGGACGTATCGGCACGGTCTCGGCGATCCTGATGCAGCCGGACAATGCGCGCGCCTGCTACGTGCTGGCACACGGCGCCGGCACCGACATGCGGCATGCGTCGATGGAGAAGATTGCGGTGGGCCTCGCCGAGCGCGGCATCGCGACGCTCCGCTTCAATTTTCCCTACACGGAGAACAAGCAAGGTCGTCCCGACCAGCCGGCCGTCGCGCATGCCACCATCCGCGCCGCGGTGGAGGAGGCTGCGCGGCTATGTCCGGGATTGAAGCTCGTCGCCGGCGGAAAATCGTTCGGCGGTCGCATGACCTCGCAGGCGCAGTCGAAGACACCATTGCCTGGCGTCAAAGGGCTCGCCTTCCTCGGCTTTCCCCTCCACGCCGACAAGAAGCCGTCGACGGAACGCGCAGAGCATCTCGCCGGCGTCGAGATCCCCATGCTGTTCCTGCAAGGCACACGCGACGGGCTAGCCGATCTCGGTCTTCTCAGGCCCGTGATTGCTGCGCTCGGCCCCAGGGCGATGCTGCATGAGATCGAAGGCGGCGATCACTCCTTCGCGGTGCTGAAGAAGTCCGGCCGCACCAACGAGGGGGCGCTTGCCGAGGTGCTCGATACGCTGGCGGCCTGGATCGACCGGCTCGCCTGAGACTTAAGCCGAGTACAGCCCCTTGTCGCGCGCCTTCTGGATCGCGAGCGCGGCGATCAAGTCGAGCGTCGGCGTCGACAGGTCGGCGGCACGGGCGAAGGCGGCGGGGGCCCTCACCAGCACGTCGATCTCCATGGAACGACCAAGCTCGTAATCCTGCAGCAGCGAGGGCTTGTGATTGGGCGCAGGTCCACTCCGCGTCACCCGCTTGACCTCGGGGATGAAGTGCTGGGCGATGTCGTTGGCCTCGTTCAGCATGCGCGGGATGACCTCGGCAAAGGCGGGATCGTCGCGCACGCCGCGCGCGGTCTGGCCCGTGAGCAGGCACAGCACCGACAGCGACATGTTGGTCAGCAGCTTTGACCAGATCGCCTCGCGAATCTCGGCCACCGGCGGTGAGTCCAGCCGCGCATCGTTGAGGACGTTGCGAAGCCTCGTGATCCGCTCGCAATTGCGATCGTCGCACTCGCCGATCAAGAGGCGGTTGCGGTCCGGCGTCAGGTTCTGCACCACGCCGGGTGCGGTCACCTCGTTGGAGGAGAAGATCACCCCGCCGATGATCCGCTCCTTCGGGATGCAGGCGCGCAGGCGGCCGCCGGGATCCAGGAAGGAAATGTCCGGCGGCGCCGGATGCCGCGGCGGCAGGCCGATACCGTACCACCAGGGAATGCCGTTCTGGGCAAAGACGATGGCGGTATCGTCTTGCAGCAGCGGCTTGATGCTGGAGACGAGGCCAGTGAGCGCCGTGGCTTTCAGCGTCGAGATCACCACGTCCTGCGGGCCGAGCTGGGCCGGATCGCCCGAGGCGTTCACCTTGGCCGAGACCTCGGAATCGCCGACGCGCAGCTTGAGGCCATTGGCGCGCACGGCCTCGAGATGCGCGCCCCGCATCACGCACGAGACGTCATGACCGGCGCGTGCCAGTCGTACCGCGATATGGCTGCCGACGGCGCCCGCGCCGAAAATGCAGATGCGCATATGATGTCTCGTCCCTGATCCCTGAGATGCCGCCCAATTGGAGCATGACACAAGCCGCCATGCGATGGGCGCGGCCGCCCTACGCTGGAAAGATATGGATCGGGATGCGTTGCCTCGGCCATAGTCCGCGGTAAACGAACGAGCGGAGGATCGCCGATGACTGCCAGCCCTGTCCTGTGGAGCCTTGATGAGCGTGGGGTTGCGACCGTCGCGTTGAACCGGCCGGAGGTGAACAACGCCTATGACGGCGCCTTGATATCGGGCGTGCTCGCAGCCATGGACGCGTTGGGCGAGAAGCCCAACCTTCGCGTCGTCGTGCTCAAGGGCAATGGCAGGCATTTCCAGGCCGGCGCCGACCTCAAATGGATCAACGGCGTGCGGCCGCAATCGCTCGAGGCCAACGAAGCGGCGTCCCGCGCCACGTTCGAGGCCGTGCAGCGGCTCAACACCTTGCCGATCCCGACGGTCGCTCTAGTGCAGGGCGGCTGTTTTGGTGGCGGCACCGGCGTGATTTCGGCCTGCGATGTCGTGATCGCCGCCGACAACGCCCTGTTCTCCATCACCGAGGTGCGCTGGGGCCTGACGGCCGCGATCATCATCCCGCAGCTTTGCGACGCCATTGGTGTCCGGCAAGTCCGCCGTTACGCGCTCACAGGCGAACGTTTTGGCGCCGAGGACGCCCGCCGCATCGGCCTCGTTCACGAGGTGGTGCCGCTCGCCGAGTTGGAGGCCGCGGGCGCCAAGGTGGTCGAGCAACTGCTCGCCAACGGCCCGGAGGCGATGGCCGAGACCAAGCGGCTGGCGCTGGAAAGCTCGTTCGGCGGAATGGCGGTGGACGACGCGGCCTACACGCGGCTGGTTGAGCTGCATTCGCTCAAGCGCCAGAGCGCGGAAGCGGCGGAGGGGCTGGCGTCATTCGCGGAGAAGCGGGCGGCGAAGTGGGGCGGCGCGAAGGGCTGAGCGTCGGCAGCATTTAAAGCGACGGCGCGAGCGACGTTTTCAGCAAACTCAGCAGCGCCTGCACCGCGGCGGCGTTGCGCCGCCGCTCCGGGACCGCGGCCTTCACCCACAATTCCGGAATCGGAAAGTCTGGGAGCACGGGTTTCAGCGTGCCGTCGCGCAAGGCGTTTGCCACGAGATAATGCGAGATCAGCGCGATGCCATTGCCGGCGATCGCGCTGCGCGCCAGCACGTGCCCTTCGTTGGAGGAGAGCAGCGGGCTGACCTGGATGCTGATGCGGCCGCGCGGCCCGTCAAAGATCCATTCGGGGCCGGTCGGCATGAAGCTGAGGCAACGATGCTCGACGAGGTCGCGCGGGTGCTTTGGCGTGCCGTGCTTCTTCAGATAGGAGGGCGAGGCGCAGAGCAGCCGCTTCAACAGGCAGAGCGGCTCGTCGACCACGCCGCCAAAGGAGTGCGGGAAGGCGCCGATGGCGATGTCGAAGCCTTCGGTGACGGGATCGACCGGGCGGTCGATCAGCACGATCTCGAGCTTCACTCGCGGGTTCTGGGTCTGGAAGGCGCTGAAGGCATCGGCGAGCCGCGCAACCGTCAGTGAGGTCGGCGCCTTGATGCGCAAGTGATCGACGAGGTCGTGGCCCTTCTCGCCCATGCGCGAGAGCAGATCGGTGGCGTCGGTGACGACCCCGCGGGCGCGATGCACATAGCGCTGCCCGGCGTCGGTGAGCCGCAATTGCCGGGTCGAACGATGAAACAGCGCTGTCCCGATCCGTGTTTCCAGTTGCGTGACGCGCTTGGCCACGACCGAGGTCGAGACGCCGAGTTTTCGCGCGGCGGCGGAAAAGCCTGATGCGTCCGCGGTGGCGAGAAACGCCTGAAGGTTCACCAGGATGTCCATGTCGACCTTTCGCGATTCGAGAAAGCTGATCGCATATGTTGGTGGATTGTAGCCTGCCTCGCGCTATCTCATAGTCGCCACCAACAAAGCAATTCCGGGAAGGGACGCGCCATGCGGGCCACGACGATCAATGAACCAGCACGACAAGTGCCACTCTACGGCGAATATGAAGTCGTCGTGCTCGGCGGCGGCCCGGCTGGCATCGTCGCGGCGGCCTCGGCCGCGCGTGCGGGTCGCAAGACGTTGTTGATCGAGCGCTACGGCTTTCTCGGTGGCATGGGCACTGCGGCCGGCGTCACCAATCTTTGCGGCTTGCATGGCAATGTCCATGGCCAGCACCATCGGCTCGTGCAGGGCCTGGCATCCGAACTGCTGGCGCGGATCGATCGCCTGAACGGCCTGAACACGCCGCATCTGATCCTCGGCAAGGTGTTTGCCCAGGCCTACGACACCGCGGCCTACAAGATCGCGGCCGATCAATTGCTCGCGAGCCACAAGGTGCACATCCTCTTCCACGCGCTCGGCGCCGGCGTGGTGATGGGCGATAACAGCCGCATCGACGCGCTGCTGGTCGAGACCAAGGCCGGCCGGCAGGCGGTGCGCGCTGAAATCTTCATCGATTGCTCCGGCGATGGCGATCTTGCCGTGTGGGCAGGTGCGCCGTTCGACGTCGGCGACGAACATGGCCATCCGCTCTATCCGTCGATGATGCTGCGTCTCAACGGCATCGATCCGGCGAGAGCGGGCGATGCTTGGCGCACCATTCCGCAATTGATGGAGCAGGCCTTGGCGGCCGGCACCCACACATTCCCGCGCAAGAGCGCCATCGTGCGGCCGCAAAAATCCGGCATCGAGTGGCGGGTGAATTTTACCCAAGTCGCGCGCGAAGACGGCCATGCCATCAACGGCGTCGAGCCTGATGATCTCACCCGCGGCGAGATCGAGGGCCGAAAGCAGGCGCTCGCCGCCTTCGAATTTCTCCGCACCGTGCCGGGCTTTGAAAAATCCTACATCGTCGACCTGCCGCCGCAGCTTGGTATCCGCGAGACCCGCCGCATCAGGGGCGGTTATCAGCTCAGCGGCGAAGACGTGCTCGGCTGCGCCTCGTTCGAGGATTCCATTGGCGTCAACGGATGGCCGATCGAGGCCCATGTGCCTGGCGATGTCGTCTTTACCTTCCCACCGATCCCTGAATCGCGCGGCTACAACGAGCTGCCTTACCGGATGCTGGTGCCTGAAGGCCTCGACAATCTGCTGGTCGCCGGCCGTTGCGCCTCGATGACCCATGAGGGCCAGTCGGCGGCGCGGGTCTCCGGTGCCTGTTTCGTGATGGGGGAGGCGGCTGGTTCCGCCGCGGCCCTGGCGCTCTCCGGAAACCGGATCCCGCGTGACATCCCCGTTGAAAAATTGCAGGAAACGTTGAAACAACAGGGCGCCTTCATTGGCCGGGGTCAGCCGGTGCCGGAAGGGCTGTAACGGGCTGCAACAGAACGACGGCGGAGGAAACGGGATGATCGGGATGGTGCGGCTCGCGCTCGCGGGCCTGGTGGCGATCACGGCGATGGGCACGGCGCGGGCCGAGGACGCGCTGAAGGCCAGGGTCGGCGTGCTCCGCCTGTCGTCCTCCGCGCCGGTCTTCATCGCCCAGGACAAGGGCTATTTCCGCGAAGCCGGGCTCGACGTCGAGCTGAAATTCTTCGACGCGGCGCAGCCGATCGCGGTGGCCACCACCTCGGGCGACGTCGATTTCGGCGTCACCGCCTTCACCGCCGGCCTTTACAATCTCGCCGGCAAGGGTGTGCTGAAGGTGATCGGCGGCATGAGCCGCGAGAAATCAGGCTATCCCCTGATCGGCTATTTCGCCAGCAACAACGCCTACGCGGCCGGCCTGAAGACGCCGAAGGACCTCGCCGGCAAGCGCATCGCGATGACCCAGGTCGGGTCGTCCTTCCACTATTCGCTCGGCCTGCTCGCCGACAAATACGGCTTCAAGCTGTCCGACGTGAAGATCGTGCCGCTGCAGTCATTGTCCAACGCAGCCGCGGCGCTGAAGGGCGAGACCGTCGATGCGGCACTGCTGCCGGCCTCGACCGCGCGCAAGCTGATGGACGACGGAGCTGCGAAGTTTCTGGGCTGGGTCGGAGATGAAACGCCCTGGCAGCTGGGCGCGGTGTTTGCTTCACCGAAGACGCTGACCAACAAGGCGCTGGTGACGAAATTCCTCGCCGTGCTCGCGAAAGCCGATCGCGAATATCACGACGTGATTCTGGCTTCGATGAAAGACGGCAAAGCTCCGATCAACGAGCAGACCAAGCCGCTGCTGGAGATCATCGCCAAGTACACCAATTTGCCGCTCGAGCAGGTGGTCGGCAATTGCGCCTATATCGATCCCGACGGCAAGCTCGACGTGAAGAACGTCGACAACCAGATCAAATGGCTGCAGGAGCAGGGCTTTGCCGACAAGGGCTATGATGCGGAGGCGATCATCGCCAAGGATTATGTGAAGGCGGATTGATGCTGCGCGTGCCGTTCCAGATCCGTCATCCTGAGGTGCGAGTAGCGCAGTGCATCGGCACTGCGCTGCGAGCCTCGAAGGATGTACGGCCGAGCTGCATCCGGGCCGCGCATCCTTCGAGGCTCGACTTGCGGCGAGCCGCAAGTCGAGCGCGTCAGGATGACGGGGTGAGAGGGACAGAGCGCGGCCCATGGACCTGATCGCCAATCACATCTCCCATCGCTTCGGCGATCTCGCCGTGCTCGACGATGTCTCCTTCACGGTGGGCGCCGGCGAGGTGGTGGCGATCGTCGGTCCGTCGGGCTGCGGCAAGAGCACGCTGCTGTCGATCCTCGGCGGGCTGTTGCAGCCGACATCAGGCGCGCCCGAGCTGCGCGGGGCGCCACCGGCGGACAGTCTCAATCCGCTCACCTTCGTGTTCCAGGATTTTGCGCTGCTGCCCTGGGCGACGGTCGAGGAGAACGTCGAATTTCCGCTGCTGCACACGCAGCTCTCGGCCGCCGAGCGCCGTGCGCTGGTCGAGGATGCCCTGCGCCGGACCGGACTGACCGATTTCCGCCAGACCTATCCAAAGCAGCTCTCCGGCGGCATGCGCCAGCGCGTCGGCATCTCGCGTGCGCTCGCGGTGAGGCCTGCGATCCTGCTGATGGACGAGCCGCTGTCGGCGTTGGATTCGCAGACGCGCGAGCTGTTGATGGAAGATTTCGTCCGCCTGCTCGCCGATGGCGGCATGGGTGCGGTCTATGTCACCCATAACCTCGAAGAAGCCGCCCGGCTTGCCGATCGCATCGTGGTGCTGTCGCGGCGGCCCGGCCGCATCCGCGAGCTCGTGGCGGTGCCGATGACCCGCGCTGAACGTGGCGAAGTCGCGGCGCGCGAGAAGCTGCTGGCGCTGCAGAACCAGATCTGGTCATTGATTCGCGACGAGGCGATCGATGCCGAGCGCGAGGTTCAGCATGCTTGATCGCGCCGGAACGCCTGTGAAGGACGAAACGACGCGGCGCGTCCGCTTCCGCGGCGCAGGCTTCGTGCCGGCGTCGAGCCGCTTCGGCGGCTGGATCGCGCTCGCGCTCGTCATCGCGCTCTGGCAGGCGGCCGGCAGCGCCAGGCTCGTCAATCCGCTGTTCCTGCCGGCGCCCTCGGCCATCGTGCGGGCGATCTACGAGCTCGCGATGTCGGGCGCGCTGTGGCAGCATCTGTCGGCCTCGCTGCTGCGCATCGGCGTCGGTTGGTTGCTGGGAACAGTGGCCGGCGTCGTGGTCGGCTTTGCCATCGGCCTGTCGCGCCTCGCGCGCAGCGTCGGCATCACCTTCATCTCGGCGCTGTTCCCGATCCCGAAGATCGCGCTGCTGCCGCTTCTGATCCTCTGGCTCGGCATCGGCGAAGAGCCGAAGATCGCGACCATCGCGCTCGGGGTGTTCTTCTCGACGGCGATCTCGGTCTATAGCGGCGTCGACGCCGTGCCGCGCAATCTCATTCGCATGGCGCAGAGCTTCAACGTTCCCTTCGCCACCATCGTGCGCAAGGTGGTCTGGCCGGGCGCGCTGCCGGCCATCCTCGCCGGCTTCCGTATCACCGCATCGGTAGCGCTGCTGCTCGTGGTCAGCGCCGAGATGATCGGCGCGCAATACGGCATCGGTGCCTTCGTGCTGCAGGCCGGCAACCTGATGCAGACCGATCAACTTCTCGCGGGCGTGGTGATCCTGTCGGTGTTCGGGCTTGCGGTGGGGAAGGTGATCGGGTGGCTCGAGGTGCGGTTGCTGCACTGGCGGTAGCCGCAATCTACGCTGCCGTAGGGTGGGTCAGCGCAGCGTAACCCACCACTGTTTGTCTCCGCGGAGCAAGAAGAGGTGGGTTACGCCGAGCAGATGCGCTTCGCACATCTGCAGGGCTAACCCACCCTACGATCCTCAGGCATTTCCCCGATCTTCCCTGAACAGATCGAGCTTCTGCTGCACGGGACGGTCCGAGAAGCTGAACAGCACGGCATCCTCGTCCGCCTCGTGCGTCACCCATTGCCAGCTTGGCACCACGAACAGATCGCGCGGCCCCCATTCGAACACGGCATCGCCGATGCGGCTGCGACCCTTGCCCTCGATCGGACAGAACACCGTCGCATCGGTCGAGCGATAGCGCGCAGTTTCAAAGCCCTTCGGCAAGAGCTGGATGAAGGTGCCGATGGTCGGCATGGCGAAATCGCCGGTCTCGGGGTTGCTGAATTTCAGCTTCAGCCCGTGGCAGGCGTCCCATTCCTGGCGCGTCTTCGCTTTCTCCAGCGCTTCGCGCGTGTGGGCATAGGGATAGCTGAAGATCGGCGAGGTCTTCGATGACCGCTTCACATCGACCGGCAGGAGATTGTGGCCATAACGGGCAAAGCTGTCGCCTGCGGGCTTCGTGATCTTCTGCTGGTCTTCCTTGGAGCCCTCCGCGAAGGAGCAGTCGAAGAACTGCACCAGCGGAATGTCGAGACCGTCGAGCCAGAACATCGGCTGGTCGGTCTCGTTGGAATGGTCGTGCCAGGTCATCGACGGCGTGATGATGAAGTCCCCAGGCTCCATCGCGGTGCGCTCGCCGTCGACGGCGGTGTGCGCGCCCTTGCCCTCGAGCACGAAGCGCAGGGCCGACTGGCTGTGCCGGTGCGCGGGCGCGACATCGCCGGGCACCACCATCTGCACGCCGGCATAGAGCGAGGTGGTGATCTTGGACTGGCCGCGCAGGCCCGGGTTCTCCAGCACCAGGACGCGCCGTTCGGCTTCCTTGGCCGTGATGAGCCTGCCGGCTTCGGTCATGTAGTCGCGGATGACGTCGAATTTCCACAGATGCGGCCGGCAACCGCTCTTCGGCTCCGGCGTGATCAGGTCGCTCATCACCGTCCACAGCGCGGTGAGATTCTCGCCGTCGATCTTCTTGTAGAACGCCTCGCGTTCCGGCGTCTTGGTCACGGCTTCCATGGCGCGGCTCCCGTTCGTCTTGTTAATTGACAGTATACTTACGATCCAGCTAGCGTCAACGCTGCCAGTCATAGGTTGTCGTCATTCCGGAGCGATGCGATAGCATCGCGTCCGGAATCGCGAGGTCCCGGGTTCTCGCTGAGCGAGCCCCGGAACGACAAGAAAGTCAGGGAAGTTTCGATGAAGCTGCACGGCTATTTTCGCTCCAGCGCCGCCTATCGCGTCCGGATTGCGCTGAACCTCAAGGGCCTGGGCGCCGAGCATCTGCCGCATCATCTTCGCAAGGGCGAGCAATGCGCCCCCAGCTATCTCGCCATCAACCCGCAAGGCCTCGTGCCCGCGCTGGAAAACGATGCGGGTACGGTGCTGACCCAGTCGGTCGCCATCATCGAATGGCTGGATGAGACTCACGCCAATCCGCCGCTGCTGCCGAAGGATCCGCTGCAGCGCGCCAAGGTGAGAGCGTTCGCGCTGGCGATCGCCTGCGACACCCATCCGGTGCAGAATCTGAAGGTGCTGGCCCGGCTGCGCGAGCTTGGTCTGGCCGAGGAGAAAGTCCAGGAATGGGCGGCCTGGGTCAATCGCGAAGGGCTGTCGGCCTGCGAGACGCTGATCAAGAACGAGAAGGGGCCGTTTTGCTTTGGCGATGCGCCGACGCTGGCCGATCTCTGCCTGGTGCCGCAGCTGGCCAATGCGCGCCGCTTCGGCGTTGATGTCTCGGCCTATCCGCGCCTCCTCAAGGCCGAGGCCGCCGCGAAGGCGCTACCCGCCTTCGCCAATGCCGCGCCGGAGAAGCAGCCCGATGCCGAGTAAGCCGCTTTCTCCGATCACGATGGATGCGGTCTATGCCGCGCCGGGCTATCTGTTCCGGCGCATGCAGCAGATCGCCGTCTCGATTTTCATGGAGGAATGCAAGGCGTTCGATCTCACGCCGGTGCAATATGCGGCACTGATCGCAATCCATACTCATCCCGGCATCGACGCGACCCGGCTGTCGGCGGTGATCGCCTTCGATCGCTCCACGCTCGGCAGCGTGATCGAGCGGCTTTTGGCCAAAGGTTATATCGAGCGCAAGCCCGCGCCGGAGGACAAGCGGATCAAGCTGCTCCATTTGACCAAGCAAGGCGTCGCGATCCTGCGCGAGATCATCCCCGCGGTCGAGCGCGCCCAGGCGCGCATGCTGGAGCCGCTGAAGCCTGCCGAGCGCAAGGCGTTGATGGGGCTGATGTCGCAGCTGGTCGATCTCAACAACGAAGCCTCGCGCGTGCCGCTACGGGCCGAGGATGCGTTGGAGCATCTGGGCAAGGCGGGGTGAGGGGAAGTGGGGCGATGTTCGCGCCTCATATTCAGTGTCCTCCCTTCGCCGGGACGACACAGAGTGTGTGGCCACGCCCACGCCCTACATCCTTAACAATGCCTGTCGGTCGATCTTGCCCGTACCCGTCTTCGGCAGCTCGTCGATGAAGATCACCTCACGCGGATATTTGTAAGGCAGCAGCTTGCCCTTCACATAGTCCTGCAGCCGTTGCGTCGCCTCGTTCTGGTCCGTCGTGCGGTTGTTCATCACCACCACAGCCTTCAGCGTCATGCGCCGGTCCGGCAGCTCGGCGGCAAACACGGCGCATTCGCGGATATCGGGATGATCGGCAAGGCACAATTCGACCTCGAGCGGGTAGACCCATTGGCCCGAGATCTTGATGAGATCGTCGGCGCGGCCGCGGAAGAAGTGAAAGCCGTCACTGTCCCTGACGAAGCGGTCACCTGTGTAGATCCAGCCACCCTCGCGAATGGTCTCGGCGGATTTGTCCGGCCTGTTCCAGTACAGCGGCGTGTTGGAATCGCCGCGGACCCACAGGATGCCTTCCTCGTTGTCGCCGACCTCGCGGCCGTCCTTGTTGCGCAAGCTCACCTCGTAGCCGGGGACGCGCAAGCCCGCGGCACCGAGCTTCTTCCGCTCGGGACGGTTGGACAGATAGATGTGCAGCACCTCGGTCGAGCCGAGGCCTTCGACGATCTCGAGGCCTGTGAGTGTCTTCCAGCCGTTGAAGACGTCAGCTGAAAGCACCTCGGCGGCCGAGAGCGACATGCGCAGCGAGGAGAAGTTCGTTCCTGGCGCGCCCCCAGCCTTGGTCAGGGACGTGTAGAGCGTCGGCAGGCCGAAGAACACCGTCGGCTTGTACTGTTCGATGGCCGCGAAGATCGCAGCCGGCTTCGGCTGGCCCGGCAGCAGCAGCGTCGCCGCACCCGATGAGAACGGGAAAGTGACGGAATTGCCAAAGCCGTAGGCGAAGAAGATCTTTGGCACGGAGAAGCAGACATCATCAGGTGTCAGCTTCAGCACGTTTTGCGCAAAGGCGACCTCGCTATAGGGCATGTCGTGCTGGAGATGCACAATGCCCTTGGGACGGCCGGTTGATCCGGAGGAATACATCCAGAACGCCATCTCGTTGCGATGCGTCGGCACCTCGGCCAGTTCGGCCGGAAATGCCGACAGCCAGTCTGCGGCCGCCATCGCCCGCGGCGCGGCGTGATCACCGACCGCGCCATTGACCACGATCAGCGTGCGCAGCTCGGTGTCTTTGCAGGCTTCGGCATTGAAGCGTGCGCAAAACTCGGCATCTGCCACCGCTACAGCGGCGCCGGAATCGGCGAGATAGAATTGCAGGAGGTCTGGCGGCGTCAGCGTGTTGATCAACAGCGGCACGAAGCCGGCGCGTACCGCGCCAAAGAACGCGGCGGGATAGGCCGGCGTGTCGTCGAGGAACAGCAGCACGCGGTCGCCGCGCTTCAGCCCGAGCGAAGCTAATCCGTTGCCCCAGCGACAGGCTTCCGCGCACAGCTCGGCATAGGTCCGCGTGCCGGCAGGACCAATCAGCGCGAGCTTGCTGCCGCGGCCCTTGGCGAGATTGTCGAACAGCACGCGGCTGGCATTGTAGATGTCCGGAATGGCAAAGCCGATCTCGCGTGCCCCCGGATTGTCGGTGGGCACCTGGTCGTGGATCTGGTTGCTCATGCCGCGTCTCCGCCGTTCTTCTCGGTCTCGTAGCGGGCCATGAAGGCCGGCGACATGTGGCGGAGGCGGGCATCGTCGATACGGCCGGATCGGGTGATGTAGCTGTAGGCAAAGTCCATCAGGCCGAGCTGCATGTGCTGGGCAAAATGCTCGTACCAGAACGCGCTGGTGCGCGCGGCGTTGACGAGCTTCTGCACCACCGGCTTGCGCGCGGCCTGGTAGCGGTGCAGCGCGGTCGACAGATGCGCATCCGATTCCAGCGCCTTGACCAGGGCGATCGCATCCTCGATCGCGAGCCGCGTGCCCGAGCCGATCGAGAAATGCGCCGAGTGCAGGGCGTCGCCGATCAGCACCATGTTCTTGAACGACCAGTGCTCGTTCCAGACCCAGGGAAAGTTGCGCCAGACCGATTTGTTCGAAACCAGGCAGTGGCCGCCGAGCGTGTCGGCAAACACCTCCTCGCAGACGCCCTTGGACTGCTCGACGTCCTTGTAGGCGAAGCCATAGGCCTGCCAGGTCGCGTGATCACATTCGACCAGGAAGGTGCTCATGGTCGGCGAGTATCGGTAGTGATGGGCGTTGAAGGCGCCGCGATCGGTCTTCACGAATGTCTGCGACAGCGTGTCGAAGCGTTTCGAGGTGCCGTACCAGACGAATTTGTTCGAAGAGTAGGACAGCGAGGTGCCGAAATCGCCCTCGAAGGTGCGACGGACCAGCGAGTTCAAGCCGTCGGCGGCGACGATCAGATCGTGGCCATTGAGCTGGTCGATCGCCTGGATCTGGGTGTCGAAGCGCGGGGTGACGCCGACATCGAGCGCGCGCTGCTGCAGGAACCTCAGGAGCTCGAGCCGGCCGATCGAGGAGAAGCCGACGCCGTCGATGGCGACGCTGTCGCCGCCGAGGTTCAGCGTGATGTTTTCCCAGCTTTCCATATGCGGCGCGATCGCGTCGACCGTCTCGGGGTCGTCGGCGCGCAGGAATTCCAGCGCCTGGTCGGAGAACACGACGCCAAAGCCCCAGGTCGCGTCGGCCGGGTTCTGTTCGAACAGGTCGACTTGATCCTCGGGGTGACGCTTCTTCCAGAGATAGGCAAAGTAGAGCCCGCCGGGCCCCCCGCCAATCACGGCGATCCGCAAATCCTGCCTCCCTAATTGACAGTATACTTACTATCTCAGGGTAGACTAATGGGCTCCAGCTTCCCGCGCCAGCAGAATTATCGACAAGCGAAGTGCGCCGCAGCACAGCAGCGGACACCGCGCTATGCGCGTGCCCGAAACCGTCAATTGCGAATCATAGCCAAACCATCAAGGCTATTCAAATGGCTTGGCCACACGCCGGTCAGACGCAGCGCTTGACATAGACGCCGTTCACCAGCACCCGGGTGCAGCGAACCACCGGCACGGGGTGGCGGACCACGACCGCACCGTTCGGCCCGGCGCAACCGGCGCGATAGACGCCGCGGGCGCACACCACCGCATTGGCATCGGAGGATTCGAAGGTCATGGTCGCCGCGAAGGCGAGCAGCGCGGATGCGATGAGCAGAAATGCACGCATGTCGTGTCTCCCGGTCTTGTCGTGATTGAAATCGGCTATCGGCAAAAGATTGGTCGCAACGGGCGCGCGAAAATTCATTCACGCGCGCCAACAGATCGATGCGCGCCGTCTATCGCGCCGCGAATGGCGCAAGGACGTCCTTGCAGGCGGGCGACAGCGAAGCCGCGTTGCTGGCGATGCACTGCACGATGCGGCCGCCACCGGGCGCGACGCCGCCACAGAGCGAGCGGATATCGGCGCCGCAAGCGGAGCGCACGATGAACAGCTCTTCGCGCGGCCGCAGCGGGCGCAGAACGATCACGGTGGGCGCGGCCGCCGGCGCTGCTCCGGCAGCGGGTGCGGCAGCAGAAGTCGGTGCGGCCGTTGCCGCTGCGCTGCCGCCGCCTGCCGCCGCAGTCACGGCCTTCTCGCAAGCCGCCGACACCTTGGCCTTGTTCTTCTCCAGGCACTCGAGCGCGGGCGCGCCGCCCGGCGGCACGCTGGCGCAGACCTTGGGATAATCGGCGCGGCACGCGCTCTTGACCGCCGCAATCTGCGCGCTGCCCGGCTTCTTTGCCGCGGCCCCCTTCGGAGCGGGCTCTCCGGCCGGCTTCGCTGTGGGTTCGGCCGCCGGCGCGGCTTCGGTCTTTGCGGGTTCGGATTTGGCCGGCTCGGATTTGGCGGGAGCTGCCTCGGTCTTCGGCGCTGCCGCCGGCTCCACCGCACGCACCGCGGTCTGGCATCCCGCCGACAGGCTCGACATGTGGCTCTGCAAGCACTGATACGCTTCGACGCCGCCCGGCGTCACGCTCGCGCAATGCGCCATGAAGTCCGAGCGACACGCGGAGCGGATGGCGCTCTTCTGGGCCTCGGTCGGTGCTTGCGCGAATGCGCTTGTTGCGGTTGCGAAAAGCGCTGCGGCGAACAAGGCCTGGCGCGTTGACGTATGTTTCAACGTGTTGATCATTTGAGTGAATTCCTGCCCTGTCGGCAACGCCGACGTATTCTAAAAAGTGATGCAAACAAATCGTCGCGGATCGTGCCGCATGCGGCATCATTGGCCGCCGCGACCTCTACCGCAAGTAGATAATATCGGTACGGCGTAACTACGTCGTCAGAGTCTGACCATCCGCTTGCCGCGGTTCTCGCCGGCGAGCAATCCGATCAGCGCCTTTGGCGTGTTCTGCAATCCGTCGATGATGTCCTCCTGCACCTTCAGCTTGCCTGATTTGACCCAGGCCTGAAGATCGGCGAGCGCGCGCTGGCTCTCCTTCATGTAGTCCATCACGATGAAGCCTTGCATCACGAGCCGCTTCACCACGATCAAGCCGGGCACGCCGCGCGGGCCGTGCGCCGACGGCGCGCCGTCGTACTGTGAGATCGCGCCGCAACAGGCGATACGGCCGTAATTGTTCATCTGCGGCAGGCAGGCTTCGAGAATGTCGCCGCCGACATTGTCGAAATAGACGTCGATGCCCTTTGGTGCCGCTGCGCGCAGCGCCTTGAACACCGCACCGTCCTTGTAGTCGACGGCGGCATCGAAGCCGAGCTCGGAGGTCAGCCAGTTGCACTTGTCCGCGCCGCCGGCGATGCCGATGACACGGCACCCCCTGATCTTGGCGATCTGTCCGACGATCGAGCCGACCGAGCCCGCGGCCGCCGAGACCACGACAGTTTCACCTTCCCTGGGCTTGCCGACCTCGAGCAGGCCGAAATAGGCTGTGAGGCCGGCGATGCCGAACACGCTGAGCAGATGCGTCATCGGCTCCAGCTTCGGCATCTTGGTCAGCTGCTTTGCCGGGACTGCCGCATATTCCTGCCAGCCGG
Source organism: Bradyrhizobium campsiandrae (assembly GCF_014529705.1). Lineage (GTDB taxonomy): Bacteria > Pseudomonadota > Alphaproteobacteria > Rhizobiales > Xanthobacteraceae > Bradyrhizobium > Bradyrhizobium campsiandrae. The sequence continues at coordinate 16,092 of NZ_JAANIH010000071.1, read as the reverse complement.
TGTCGCCGAACACGATGTCGCCGGGCGCAAGCTCAGGCGTCTTGGAGCTGACCACCTCGGCAATGCCGCCGCCGGCCATCACACTGTTGGCTTCGACGGCCGAGCGGTAAGTCGCGCCGTGCATCCAGGCGCGGTTGGCCGCATCGAGCGAGATGTAACGCACGCGCAGCAAAGCCTCGCCGTCCTTCGGCTCGGGCATCGCACCTTCAACCATCTTGAAGTGTTCGGGGCCGAGCTTGCCGCTGGGCTTTTCCACCAGAAGAATCTGGCGATTGATCTGTCCGCTCATGGTGTTCCCCCTCGCCTGTTTGACGATTATTGATGCAGCCATCGCAAACAAAACGTGCAAGCCGCATTCGTTGTGCGCTGCGCGAAGGCTAGATCGCCGCGTTCCGTTTCGCAACGGGAACATCCGGCCCGAGCGGCTGCACGCGAAGCGTGTTGCGTCGCTGTCATATCTGCGACATCATGAAGCGGCCGGTGCAGTTGGGGGTACTCGATGTCGAACAGGTTTACGCAATACATTCTGGCGGCGATGGTGCTGGGCATCATCATGGGCTCGGCGATCTACAATTTCCTGCCCGATACGCGAGCCGAGTGGGCCTCCGCCATCAACCTGATCGCCATGATGTTCCTGCGCCTGATCAAGATGATCATCGCGCCGCTGGTGTTCGCGACCCTGGTCGGCGGCATCGCCCATATGGGCTCGGGCGCCAAGCTCGGGCGCATCTTCGCCAAGACCATGGGCTGGTTCGTCAGCGCCTCCTTCGTCTCGCTGCTGCTCGGCCTGATCATGGTCAATCTGCTGCAGCCCGGCGCGAATTTCCCGGGCACGCTGCCTTCGGCGGGGCAATCGACCGGCCTGCCAGTCTCGGCCTTCTCGATCGAGAAATTCCTGACCCATCTGATCCCGACCTCGATCGCGGACGCGATGGCGCAGAACGAGATCCTGCAGATCGTGATCTTCGCCGTGTTCTTCTCGGTGGCGATGGGCGCGATGCCCGAGCGCTCCAAGCCGATCCTGGCGCTGATCGACGACATCAGCCACATCATGCTGAAGGTGACGAGCTATGTGATGCTGTTCGCGCCGCTCGCGGTGTGGGCTGCCATCACCGCGACGGTTGCCAAGAACGGCCTCCTGGTGCTCTGGAAGCTCATCGTGTTCATGGGTGGCTTCTATCTCTCGCTGTTCATCCTCTGGGCCATCCTTGTGATCGTCGGCTTCATCGCGATCGGGCCGCGTTACAGCCATCTGTTGCGGTTGATCCGTGAGCCGCTGATGATCGCGTTTTCGACCGCAAGCTCGGAAGCGGCGTACCCGAAGACGCTGGAGGGCCTCAACCGCTTTGGCGCCTCGTCGCGAATCTCGAGCTTCGTGCTGCCGCTCGGCTATTCCTTCAACCTCGACGGCACGATGATGTACTGCACCTTCGCCAGCATCTTCATCGCGCAGAGCTATCACATCGACATGCCGCTCGGCACCCAGCTGGCGATGCTCGCGACCTTGATGATCACCTCGAAGGGGGTCGCCGGCGTGCCGCGCGCCTCCCTCGTCGTGATCGCCTCGACGCTGTCGCAGTTCAACATCCCCGAGGCGGGCCTGCTCATGATCATGGGCATCGATACCTTCCTCGACATGGGCCGCAGCGCCACCAACGTGATCGGCAACACGCTGGCGACCTCGGTCGTGGCGAAGTGGGAAGGCGAGCTTGGGCCGGAGCATGCGATGGGGCCAGGGGACGTCGTGCCTGGCGACATGGTGCCGGGTGAGGTGCCCGCGATGGCCGGCCACTGACGGGAGTGCGTCATGCGCCCTTTGACGGCGATTTCGGCAGGCCTGCTGCTGGCAGCGTGTCTGCTGGCAACGGACGCCTCCGCGCAGACCGGCGGCAGCGAAGGGCTTAGCCCGACGCTGTCAGCCATCAAGAATGCGCACACGGTGCGCCTCGGCTACCGTGAGAGCTCGCCGCCGTTCTCCTTCCTCGACCAGTCGGGCCGCCCGATCGGGTACAGTCTCGAACTCTGCGAGGCGATCGTCGAGGAGATCGGCGTCGAGGTCGACGATCCGAATCTCAAGATCGACTACGTCAAGGTCACCTCGGACGACCGCATCGAGGCGGTGCTCCAGAACAAGATCGATCTCGAATGCGGCTCGACCACGGCCAATTCCGACCGCGGCAAGCGCGTCGCCTTCTCGCCGCTGATGTTCGTCGCCGGCACCAAGCTGATGGTACCGAAGGGCTCCAGCGTCCAACAGCTGGCCGATCTGAAGGGCAAGACCATCGTGGTGACGAAGGGCACCACCAACGAGCAGGCGATCCAGGCGGCCGACAAGAAGCTATCGCTGGGCCTGACCATCGCCCTCGGCGCCGACCACGAGCAGTCGTACCAGATGCTGGTCGACGGCAAGGCCGACGCCTTTGCGACCGACGACATTCTGCTGTCGGGTCTGATCGTGCGCCACAAGGCGCAGGACAAGTTCCGTGTCACCGGTGACTATCTGTCCTACGATCCCTACGGCATCATGTTCCGCAAGGGCGAGCCGCAGCTCTCGGCCGTCGTCGAGCGCACCTTCCGCAGGCTCGGCTCCAATCACGACCTCGTCCCGCTCTACAACAAATGGTTCATCGCGCGCATGCCGACCGGCGAGCGGATGAACGTGCCGATCTCGCTGCAGCTGGAAGAAGCCTTCAAGGCGATGGACGATTCGGCGAGCGCGAATAATTAGGTCATCCGTCATCCTGAGGTGCGAGGCTCGCGATGCGATTGCATCGCTGGCCGAGCCTCGAAGGATGAACGGCCGCGCTGCTCCAGCCGGGCCGCCGCCCTTCGAGGGCCGCTGAAGGAGCGGCCGCCTCAGGGTGACGGGGATCGATCAGCGCTAGGAATGAGCCTGATCAAACACCCGATCCAGCGCCGCATCATACGTCGCTTGCACCAGTTCCGGATGCAGCTTTGCCAGCGCCTCCATCATCACGCCGGAATTGATTTCCAGCACGCGCCAGGCACCGTCCACGCGCACCACGTCGACTGCCGCAAAGGCAATGCCGATGGCGCGCGCGGCGTCGATCGCGAGCGTCACGCAAGCCGTGCGGACTGCGCCGTCCTCCAGCAGCACCGGTTTTGCGCCGGCGTCGAGATTGTGCCGCCAATCGTCGCCACGCCGCTTGCTGTAGACGATGCGGGGCACGTCATCGAGCAGGATCACGCGGACCTCGTCCTCGATCGCGACATAGGGCGAGATCACGAGGCCGGTGCTCATCGAGAAGACCTCGCCGACCGCGTGGTCGAGCTCGGCCTCCGTCGTCACCTTGAAGACGGAGCGACCTGACGTTCCCTCATTGGGCTTGATCACCACGCCTTGCGGATGGTCGTGCAGCAGGCCGAGCATCGCCTCTCGCCAGGCGGTGTCGACGACATTCCGGCCCAGCTTCGGATTGAGGAAGAGGTGATGCGGAAGACAGGGCACGCGTGCCAGCGACAGCGCTTCTGCGGTGGCCGATTTGTCGTTGGCGAGGCGATGGGCAATCGCGCTGTTGAGGCCGATGTCATAGCCGAAGGCGAAGCGGCGCACCTGCCCGCGGCGCATCGCGATCAGCCAGCCGCCCGAGCGGACGTCGACCTCGACGCCATGGCGCGCGCCATAGCGCCTGATCGCCTGGACGAATGTCCGTTCATTGCTTGCCATGTGCTTCGGTCGCTCCGGGCGCCAAAAGCCGCAAAAATGCGGGAAAAAGCGCCAAGCAAGGGTGAAAACGAGAGCTATTCTTAATGAAATTCTCGCGAGCGAAATGGAAATTAAGTGCTGCTTTCGCGCCTGAAAGGGAAAAGAAATTGCCCTTCAGTCCTGCCGGACGGCAGATCCATTAATGATCTGGCCATTTCCGCCGCAAATGCCTGATTGACCGGCATCAATTGCATCCGGAACGAGGTTGATTATTGGTCTCAATGGCGTAGATCACACACGCGAAATCCTCCGCCATGGCAATGGTGTCCGCCCCGTTTTCAGGGCCGGGCAGCGCTTTTGCCCGAAAACCGCAAGACATTCGGAATATCGAAAATCATGAGCGCGTTTTACCGAGAGAAGGTTCTTTCCGTCCACCACTGGACCGATACGCTGTTCAGCTTCCGCGCCACGCGCGATACCGGCTTCCGCTTCCAGAACGGCCAGTTCGCCATGATCGGCCTCGAGGTCGACGGTCGCCCGCTACTGCGCGCCTACAGCATGGCGAGCGCGAATCATGAGGAAGAGCTCGAGTTCTTCTCGATCAAGGTGCAGGACGGTCCGCTGACCTCGCGCCTGCAAAAGATCAAGGAAGGCGACACCATCCTGGTCGGCCGCAAGGCGACCGGCACGCTGATCACCGACAACCTCATCCCCGGCAAGCGGCTGATGCTGCTCTCGACCGGCACCGGTCTTGCGCCGTTCGCGAGCCTGATCAAGGACCCCGAGGTCTATGACCAGTTCGAGAGCATCGTATTGGTGCATGGCTGCCGCCAGGTCTCCGAGCTCGCTTATGGCGAGAAGCTTGTCGCGAACTTGCGCGAGGATGAGCTGTTCGGTGAGCTGCTCGCCGACAAGCTGATCTACTATCCGACCGTGACCCGCGAGCCGTTCCGCAATCGCGGCCGCATCACCGACCTGATCCACTCCGAGCAGATCTTCAACGATATCGGGCAGGGCCCGCTCGACATTGAGACCGACCGCATCATGATGTGCGGCAGCCCGGCGATGCTCGAAGAGCTGAAGGCGATGTTCGAGAGCCGCAATTTCATCGAGGGAAGCGGCAACAAGCCCGGCCATTTCGTGATCGAAAAGGCTTTCGTCGAGCGCTGAGCACGGCTTGAGTAGCGGCGCGATCGCGCGCCATACCCAACTCGTCGTTCCGGACAAGCGCGCCACAAGCGCGCGCCGATCCGGAACCCATAGCCACAGGCGGTGGCTATGCGACGACTTGGAGTGACAGTCCCCAACTACTTCCCAACTACAAAGTCCTGTGGTTATGGATCCCGGGTCTGCGCTTACGCTTGCCCGGGATGGCACCCCGGCTGAGATAACGGGGCCGGCTCCCGCGCCTGCTGCTGCACTGCAGCAGCCCTATCCTCTCGGTGGATTGATCTGCGTCCGTCGAATTCGCTAGCCTGAAACAAGCGCTGCGTCATATCCGTATGACAGGCACGGGCGTATCGTACCGCCCTCATGCTGGCGAGAGGATGGGAAACGTGGCCGACGACACCAAGACGCAGGAATCCCCCAAAGCTCCGTCCCCCAAGCGCCTGCCGCTGGCGGAAGAGGGGATGATGGAAATCCTGCTGCTGCCGTTCTCGCCGCGCTTCATCATCCTGACGATCTGCGCGGTCGTCACGGCGCTGCTGGTCGGCATCGGCATCGCCGACCGCAAGATCTTCGACATCCTGCTGATCCCGATCTGCATCTTCGGCGCCCTGACGCTGCTGGGCGTCCGCGACCTCATGCAGAAGAGTCACGCGGTGCTGCGCAACTATCCGATCTCGGCGCATATCCGCTTCCTGCTCGAAGAGATCCGCCCGGAGATGCGGCAGTATTTCTTCGAGAGCGAGAAGGACGGCATGCCGTTCTCGCGCGACACCCGCGCGGTGGTCTATCAGCGCGCCAAGATGCAGCTCGACAAGCGTCCGTTCGGCACCCAGGAGGACGTCTATCGCGAGGGCTACGAGTGGATGCATCACTCGGTGTCGCCGAAGGCGCATGCCGAGGAGAAGTTTCGCGTCACCATCGGCGGGCCGGATTGTGCAAAACCCTATTCGGCCTCGGTCTTCAACATCTCGGCGATGAGCTTCGGCGCGCTCAGTCCGAACGCGGTGCGTGCGCTCAATGCCGGCGCCAGGAAGGGCGGCTTTGCCCATGACACCGGTGAGGGCGGCTTCAGCCCCTATCACAAGGAGATGGGCGGCGACATCATCTGGGAGATCGGCTCCGGCTATTTCGGCTGCCGTCATCTCGACGGCAGCTTCGATCCGGAGGCGTTCGCGCGCGTCGCCGGCCAGGACCAGATCAAGATGGTCGAGCTCAAGATCAGCCAGGGTGCCAAGCCCGGCCATGGCGGCGTGCTGCCGGCGGCGAAGGTCTCCGAGGAGATTTCAAAGATCCGCGGCGTCGCCATGGGCGAGGATTGCATCTCGCCGGCCTCGCACCGCGCCTTCTCGACGCCTGTTGGCATGATGCAGTTCATCGCCGAGATGCGAAAGCTGTCCGGCGGCAAGCCTGCCGGCTTCAAGCTCTGCATCGGCCACCCCTGGGAGTTTCTGGCGATCTGCAAGGCGATGCTCCAGACCGGCATCTACCCCGATTTCATCGTGGTCGACGGCAACGAGGGCGGCACCGGTGCCGCGCCGCTGGAGTTCATGGACCATCTGGGCATGCCGATGCGCGAGGGCGTCAATTTCGTCCACAATGCGCTGGTCGGCATCAATGCGCGCGACCGTATCAGGATCGGGGCATCCGGCAAGATCGCCACCGCCTTCGACATGGCGCGGGCCATGGCGATCGGCGCAGACTACTGCAATTCGGCGCGCGGCTTCATGTTCTCGCTCGGCTGCATCCAGTCGCTGAGCTGCCACACCGACCGCTGCCCGACCGGGGTCGCGACCCAGGACCCGACGCGGGCGCGGGCGCTCTACGTGCCGCTCAAGATCGACCGAGTGCACAACTATCACCATGCGACGCTGCATTCGCTGACCGAGCTGATCGCCGCGGCGGGCCTGGAACACCCGCAGGAGCTGCGCCCGATCCACTTCAGCCAACGGACGTCGACGACCAAGGTGCAATCCTTCGCGCAGCTCTATCCGGCGCTGCGCCCGGGCGAACTGCTCGAGGGGACCGAGGACCCGCGGTTCCGCGACGCCTGGCGGATGGCCCAGGCGGCGTCGTTCCAGCCGGTGCCGTGAGGTTCGAGCAGCGTCCCTGGCAGCGTAAATTCGTTGGAAACAGGGTTGCATCTTAACCTTCGCGTCAGCTTGGGGTGTAAAATGCCCTGATGAACGAGGAGCGCCGCAGCAAGACCAGGCATCGCGTATTGAAGGCCGGAACCATCGAGTTCGGCGGCGGTGCGATCGACTGCACCGTCCGCAATTTCTCCGACACCGGCGCCGCTCTCGACGTCACCAGCCCGGTCGGAATTCCCGAGCGCTTCACCCTGAACATCAAGGCCGAGGGTGTCCATCTGCCCTGCACGGTGGTGTGGCGCAAGGAGAAGCGGATCGGGGTGCGGTTCGGGTGAGGAATTGCGTGCGATGAGAGTTCGCGCGACAAACTCAACTGTCGTCCCGCCGAAGGGCGGGACCCATACCGCATGATTTATCGAGAGTGCGCAGGTCGCGGTAGCGCGCAATCAACAGCGTTCGCCAAAGGCGATTCAGTGGTTATGGATCCCGGCCTTCGCCGGGACGACGGCGGAAACTACCCCGTCTCCACCTCATTCAGCCGGCTCGCCAGGATCTTGTCGATCCTGCGACCGTCGAGATCGAGCACCTCGATATGCCAGCCGGCGAAGTCGAAGGCGTCGCCGACATTGGGCAGCACGTTGAATTGCTGCAGCACGAGCCCTGCCACCGTGTTGTAGCGGTGATGCGGCGGCAGCTCGATGCCGAGCAGATCGCCGAACTCGTCGACCGGCATCCAGCCGGAGACGAGCAATGAGTCGTCCGCGCGCCTGACATAGGCCGGCTCGGGCGGACCTTCCTCGGAGTGGAAGGCGCCGACGATCGATTCCAGAATGTCGGCCGCCGTCACCACGCCTTCGAAGGCGCCGTATTCGTCATGGACGAGACCGATATGCACCGGCGCCGCCTTCAGGATCGCGAGCACGTCGCGGGCATCGGCGGACGCCGGAATGATCGGCGTCTCGCGCACCAGCGCGCGCAGATCCGGCGTGCGCTCGCGCATATAGGCGACCAGCAGGTCCTTGGCCTGGAGCACGCCGATCGGCTTGTCGCGATCGCCGTCGCACACGGGAAAGCGCGAATGCGGGCTTTTCGCGATCAGCGCCTGGATCACGTCCTGATCGTCGTTGAGATCGATCTCGTCAACCTCGGTACGCGGCGTCATCACCGCGCCGACCGGGCGGTCGCCAAGCCGCATCACGCCGGCGATCATTTCCTTCTCGCCGGGCTCCAGCACGCCGGCGCTTTCCGCCTCGTTGACGAGATGATGGATCTCGTCCTCCGACACCTTTTCCTCGGCCTTGCCACCGCGACCGAGCAGCGTGAGGATCAGCTTGCCGGAGATGTCGAGCAGAAACACGAGCGGCAGCGAGACCCGTGCCAGCACGTGCATCGCGGGCGCGACCTTCACCGCGATGCTTTCGGGATCGCGCAGCGCAACCTGCTTCGGCACCAGTTCGCCGACGATCAGCGTCGCATAGGTGATGATGGTGACGACGATGCCGACACCGACAATGTCGGCGATGCCCGAGGATACGCCAAGCTCGACCAGCCATTGCGTCAGCCGCTGCCCGAGCGTGGCGCCCGAGAAGGCGCCCGAGAGCACGCCGACCAGCGTGATGCCGATCTGCACCGTCGAGAGGAATTTTCCAGGATCGGCGGCCAATGTCAGCGCGCGCTCGGCGCCACGCACACCCTTGGCGGCCAGCACCGACAGCCGCGCCGGGCGCGAGGAGACCACGGCGAGTTCCGACATGGACAACAGGCCGTTGATGACGATCAGGACGACGACGATGACGAGTTCGACGGAGAGCATTGACCTTCCGAGGTAAGGGAGTGTGGCTGCCGATCGCAACGCACGCATTGATATAGGTATTTTACCGGCAAATGCGGGTAATTCTGTCGCATTCGCCCTGCCGGAACCTGGCAGCGTCCCGACCTGACGATCCGCGGAACTACGGAGTGTTGCTTAACGGGCTCTTAGTGGCCGCCGGTTAGGTTTTCGACAATTTGCACAAGTGTATTCAGAGGACCTGAGGATGCGGATCGGGAAGCTTTTTGCGCTGTCGATGCTGACGGTGACGGTCTTTGCAGTCGTGCTTGGCGCTGAAGTGCTGGTACCTCAAACGCGCATCTTCACCGATCGATCCGACGCCATCAAAAGGGTCGATGCGTTCGGCGCGATTCTGATGGTCAGCCAGCAGGTCGCTGGCCTTCGCGCACCCTACATTACTCCGATCTTTCAGGAGGGCGTTGCGACGCAGGCTCAGACCGATGCGGCGACGAAGGCTGCGAAAGCGGCCGAAGCCTCGTTCGAGAGCGCAGGGCGCGCCCTCATGGTGCTGGATGACGGCGGCGCGATGGCTGAGAACCTCGACCGCGCAGCGCGTCGCCTGAAGGAGATCACCGCGGCTGCCGATCGCGCCATGAGCGTTCCCCTTGCTGCGCGCGACAGCGCTGCGGTCAAGGGCTTTCTGCCCGCTGTTGCCGAGGTCATCGCCAACATCGAGCCGATCATGAACCGGCTGGAGGGGAGGGTCGTGGACGCCGATTCCTCGCTGGCGGCGCTGCTGAGCCTGGCGCGAACGGCACAGGATCTTCGCGTTTCGGCCGGCAGCCGCGCCGCGACGTTGTCGCCGGCGCTGAGCGCGCATCGTCCGCTGGTAGCGGCTGAATTCTCGTTGATGGATCGCATGCAAGGGCGTGTCGAAGCCGATCGCGAACGCATCGAGGCCGGCATCGACCAGCTCGGCAATCCACCGCGCATCGCCGCGGCGTTCAAGGCGGCGACCGAGTCCTACTTTGGAAAAGCCGCGCTGGTCGTCGACAAGGAGATGCCGGCTGCGCGCGCCGACGGCAAGTACGGCGTCACCGCTGATGAGTTGGCGACCGTGATCGTGCCCGCCATCCAGATGTTCTATGGCGTACGCGACGCGGCACTGGCTGAAGCGGCCGAGCGCGCCTCGGCCGCCCGCAGTAGCGCGCTGGCGATGCTCGCGCTCGCAGGCGTTGCCGTGCTGGCGCTGCTCGGCACGCTCGGCGGTGTGACCATGATGCTGCGCCGCCGCGTGGTGACGCCGTTGGCAAGGCTCGCGGACGTGATCGGCAGCCTTGCTGCCGGACAGCACGAGGTCGCGATTCCGGCGACGGGACGCGACGATGAGATTGGCCAGGTGGCCGGCTCGCTGCAACATTTCAAGGATTCGCTCCTCGCGCAAAAATCCGCCGATGCGGCCGCTGCGATCGAAGCCGAGGCGAAGCTCAAGCGCAGCCAGCGCATGGATCAGATCGCGCGCGATTTCGAGGCCATGATCGGCGACGTCATCAACACCATCTCGTCGGCCTCCTCGGAGCTGGAGGCCTCGGCGGGTACGTTGACGAGCGCCGCCGATCAATCGGAAAAGGTCACGGCGACCGTCGCGGCTGCCTCCGAACAAGCCTCCACCAACGTGCAAACCGTCGCCGCGGCGGCCGAGGAAATGGCATCCTCTGTCGACGAGATCGGCCGGCAGGTTCAGGATTCCGCGCGCATCGCCGGGGAAGCCGTGCAGCAGGCGGGGCGAACCAACGACCATGTCGGTGAGCTCGCCAAGGCGGCGGGCCGCATCGGCGACGTCGTCGAGCTCATCAGCCAGATCGCTGGCCAGACCAATCTGCTGGCCCTCAACGCCACCATCGAGGCGGCGCGTGCCGGCGAGGCCGGACGCGGCTTTGCGGTGGTCGCATCCGAGGTCAAGGCGCTCGCCGAGCAGACTGCCAAGGCGACCGGCGAGATCAGCCAGCAGATCGCGGGAATCCAGGCGGCGACGGATGATTCCGTCGGCGCCATCAAGGCGATCGGCGATACCATCACCCGCATGTCCGAGATCGCCTCCGCGATCGCCTCGGCGGTCGAGGAGCAGGGCGCGGCAACGCGGGAAATTTCCCGCAACGTGCAGCAGGCGGCGCGTGGCACCCAGCAGGTTTCCGCCAGCATCGTCGATGTGCAGCACGGCGCGAGCCAGACCGGATCGGCGTCGTCCCATGTGCTCGCAGCGGCCAAGTCACTATCCGGCGAAAGCACGCGTCTCAAGAGCGAGGTCGGAAAATTCCTGGACGCGATCCGGGCGGCATAGGGCGGGTGAACGATCAGAACTCGCCGTGCAGGCGGCCTGAGAAGATCGAGACCGGTCCACGGTCGGCGTTATAGGCCGGGTTTGCGATCATCTGATAGTCGGCGGTCAGCGTGACGCCCTTGATCACCGAATAGGCGTAGTAGGTCTCGAGGATGCGTTCGGTGCGATAGTTGAGCTGGCCATCGCCGATCAGGAGGCCCGTGCCGCCGGCGGCGAGGAAATCGCGATGCGCGGCCGACAAGCCGTTGATGGCGCCGCCGATGCCGATTGTGTCGTCAGGACGTCCCCAGCGGCTGCCCTTGATCGACAGGCCGCCCGACAGGCTGCGATCGATGTCGGTGAAGGACAGGATCTGGTTCTGGCCGTCGTTCCAGCTGGCGCGTGCGAACAGGCCGACGTCGTTGACGATCTGCTGTTCGAGGTTGACGTAGAAGCCGTATTTCAGCCGATCACGCTGCGTCGCGGTGACGATGTTATTGATGTCGAGGGCCGGGTTGGCTGCCGCCAGATCCACCACCGCACGATAATTGGCGGTGTTGCCGCTGTTGGCGAAAACGCCGATGCGCAGTTTGCCGGGCTGCTCGAAGATCGAGTGCCGTTCCTCGAATTCGACGACGGTGCCGCCGGTCTTGAAGGTCAGTACGTCGCTATTCGGTGCGTCCGGCACCTGGAACAATCCGGCGCGCACCGCCCAATCCTTGCGGTTGAGCTCGGCCACGGCGCCGCGCGTGTAGCCCGGTAGATCGGCGGGGAAGTCGTACGCAGCCGATGCCCACATCGCCCAGTTCATGAAATCGGCACGCGGATCCTTTGCATAGGCGTTGCCGTCGAAGAAGTCGCCGACGGCGAAGCGGCCGACGATCAGCGTGACGCGATCGATGTCGCGCTTGCCCGCGAGCTGGTTCGGTGCGTCCTCGACGGCTTCCTGCTCGCCGCCGAGGCCGAAGGTCTGCTTGAAATAGTAACGCTGCGCACGGATCTTGGGGAACGGCGCGCCGGCCTTCTGTGCCTCACCGTTGGAGAAGCCGGCAAGTCCGAGCGTACCATTGAGGCCAAAGCCCTGTGCGAGCTCGGGATTGAAATAGAATTCGCCGCCGTCCCAGAGCCGCGCGCCCAGGAAGGCCGTGGTCGTCCAAGTCGCCTGGAACTGGCCGCCGCCGGGCAGGCTCTGCGGGCTCGCATAGGGCGAATGAATCGGCCCATAGCCCTGTGGCAGCACCGTGGTCTGGGCGTGGACGTTCCAGTCGTCGGACTCGGGCAGTTTGGTTTTGCCGCCGACCGCCGGCATCCATGGCGTATCGCCGAACTGGTAGTTCAGGCCGAGCTTGAACAGATGAATGCGCGGATCGACATTGACGCTGCCGAGGCCAAAGCCGCTGAGGTCGTAAGTCTTGCGCGAGAGGTCGACATATTCGTATTCGGCCTTGGCGGTCCAATTGCCGCTGACGGCATATTCGAGACCCAGGCCAGCGGTCCATCCAATCTGGTAATGGCTGACCGGAAATCGTGGTGTGACGCCGTCGGCGTCGTTGATATTGACGTGCGTGTGGCCCCAGGCGATGCCGCCGGTGACGTAGGGCATGAAGCGGTCGAAGGCGTAGCCGATGCGGCCGCGCACGGTGCCGACATAGTCGATCGTGCTGTTGAACGGCCCCGGCGAACGCGCGAGGGCCGGACCGTCGGTCGGAGCCGGGAACGTCGCATCCGCCTCGACGCCGAGCATGACGCGGTTGGAGAACTGCCTGTTGTAGCCGAGCTGATAGCCGCCGCTGAAGCCGGTCGCGCTGTGAGGCAGCAGCGCGCCCTGCTCGGGCAGAGGATGGGTGCCGGGACCGAAGCTCGCATCGCCGTAAGCCACATGGCCCCCGACATAGAAGCCGGTCCAGTCGTAGACAGCTTTTGCGGCATGGGCCTTCAGCGGCAGGTCAGCGGCAAGGCCGGCGGCCGGCAGCATCAGCACGCCCGAGGCGATCGCCGCGGCCGTCCGCAAATACCTGTTACGGTGACTTCTCAACGTCAAAACGCACGCCCCCAAGACGCGAATATAGCCCAGCCGCCGCGACATCCCTGCCAATTCGCGGCGATCCTGTCATCAGGGTCCTGGCTGTTCACGCGACCGGACGAGATGGGCCCGTTACGGCGTCATTTCACCCCAAGGCCTTGCCAACCCCCTGCACTTGCTGCAAACGTTATTGCAAGTAATTCGCAATAGCAACTAGTCCAGAATGTCGCAGAGGATGGTTCGCATCCTTCTGTGACGGGACTGCAACAAAATTCCCGGCGCCGAAAATGGATGACCCCGCCCGGGGGGACAGCCGGGCGGGGTCGGGGCACGACACGGGGTGGATGAGGCGCCCGTGTCGGACGCTGGATCCACGTAAGATCGGCCTCAGAACCTCAAATCAGTAGCAGGTGCGAACGTTGCCGATGAACTGGCCGTAGGCATTGTACTGGGCGACCCAGCCGCAGCGGTGATAGCCGTAGTAATAGGGCTGGTTGCTGGCGGCGATCGCAGTGCCGACGATGGCGGCGGTGGCGATGCCGGCGCCGACGCCCCAGCCCCAGCCGAGCGGCTTGGCCTGAGCGGTCGAGGTCGTGGAAGCGACGCCAGCGGTGATTGTGAGGGCGGCGAGGGCGACGGCGGCAAACTTGGTCTTGATCGACATGTGAAACTCCATCCGGGTTGAGGCGGTCCGTTGTGGTCCGCGTGCCCCATTGGACGGAGGCTTGCCATATCAGGTTCGAACGCGCTCGGAGCAACCCGGGCGTTTGACCTTTTCCCAAACGATTTCAGGCGGATGAGAGCTAACCGAGCGGGCCCTTGGCGAGCCTGCTCACGTCGAAGTTATCGACCTCGATCAGCAACTCGCAGAAGGCGCGCGCGCCCTGATCGATGAGCTGCTCGCCCTTCGCGGCGACTGCAAGCGTCGCATTGCCGACTGCGCCGCTGGCGTTGAGATCCTGTGCCTGCCAGGCAAAGGGCGCCGGCCGCTGTGTCGAGAGCCAGCGATATTGCTTTTCCATCGCGATGCTGCTCGCGGGAAAATCCGCGATCGCATCCTTGCGCACCTGCTCGGGATAGCGTGCCAGCATGATCGAGGTCTCGACCGCGCCGCCATGAATGCCGTGCCGCACTTCATCTGGTGGGAACAGTTTGTCCGCGCCTGATAGACGCGACCACGACGTCGTCACCACGAACAGTTTCTGATGCGCGCGAAGATCCTGCGCCACCAGCATCATGGCCGCGCTATTGCCGCCATGACTGGTGATGATGACGAGTTTTCTCACGCCCCGTCGCGCGATGTCCTCGCCGATTCCCGTCCAGCGCTTCAGTGCCGTTTCCGTCGGCAACGTCTGCGTGCCCGGATAGTCGATATGCTCGGTGGAGATGCCCACGGGTTCGACCGGCAGGAACGTTACCGGAAGGGGCGCGGGCAGGACCTCTTTCGCGCGCGCAAGATAGGCCTCGGCAATCAGCACATCGGTCTCGACAGGCAGATGCGGGCCATGCTGCTCGGTCGCGGCCAGCGGCAGCACCGCGATCCAGCGTGACACGTCCGCTGGTGCGGCATCGGCCCAGCGGATTTCGGACCAGTCGCGGGAAGGCGTCATCACGGTTTCTTTGCCCGAATTTGTCACGTAATTTGGGGTATCAGGGACGCCGCCCACCCGGCCGGCGTCCCCTGATATCTTGCGGTTCTATCGCGTTGTCTTCACATCGGCCAGACTCGATCGACGGAGTGCATTCATGAGCCCATCCCATCTGCGGCGCGCGTTTACGGCGGGCTTCCTGGCCACTGTCGTATCGATTCTGCCGGCCCGCGCGGAAACCCTGGACAAGGTCACCTTCGGAACCAACTGGGTTGCCGAGGCCGAGCATGGCGGCTTCTTCCAGGCGGTCGCCGACGGCACCTACAAGAAATACGGCCTCGACGTCACCATCGTTCCCGGCGGTCCGAACGAGAACAACCGAATGCTGTTGATCGCCGGCAAGATCGATTTCTTCATGGCCGCGAACACGCTGATGTCGTTCGACGCGGTCGCCAACAACGTTCCGGTGGTGACGATCGCGGCGGTCTTCCAGAAGGACCCCCAGGTGATGCTGACGCAGCCGGATGCGAAGGTCACCAAGATCGAGGACCTGAAGCCGCTGACGCTGTTCGTCTCCAAGGAGGGCATGACCAGCTATTTCCAGTGGCTGAAGTCGGAATACGGTTTCAGCGAGAAAAACGTCCGGCCCTATAATTTCAACCCGCAGCCCTTCATCGCCAACCCCAAGAGCGCGATGCAGGGTTACGTCACCTCCGAGCCCTTCGCCGTCGAGAAAGCCGCAGGCTTCAAGCCCAACGTCATCCTGCTGGCCGATGCCGGCTTCAACACCTATTCGACCTTGATCGAGACTCGCCGCGACCTGGTCGAGAAGAAGGCGGACCTGGTGCAGCGCTTCGTCGATGCCTCCATGATCGGCTGGTACACCTACATCTACGGCGACAATTCCGCCGGCAATGCCATGATCAAGCAGCTCAATCCGGAGATGACCGACGAGCTGCTCGCCTATTCCGTCGCCAAGATGAAGGAATACGGCATCGTCGATTCCGGCGATTCCTTGAAGAACGGCATCGGCGCGATGAGCGACGACCGCTACACCTCCTTCTTCAACAAGATGGTGAAGGCCGGCGTCGTCAAGGGCGATCTCGATTTCCGCAAGTCCTATACGCTGCGTTTCGTCAACAAGGGCGTCGGCGTCGAGCTGCGCCCCGCCAAGCCGTAACGCATGTTGGGATCAAGCCGAGCTGTGGCCGCGCCCTTCACCTCTCCCGAAGGGATAGGTCGCATCGCATCGCAAGATGCGATGCGGGTGAGGGGTTACGCTCCCTCGTGGGACCTGTGCCCCCTCACCCGCGCCTTCGGCGCGACCTCTCCCCGATGGGGAGAGGTGAAGGACGTCGCAGCAGTTGGCGATCGATGGTAGAGAGCAAAACCTCGCCGGCCGTCGAAGCCAGCCTGACGGCGCTTGCGGTCAGCCTGCGCGGCGTGACGAAGGCTTATGACAATG
>NZ_JAANIH010000070.1 GCF_014529705.1 Bradyrhizobium campsiandrae | reverse complement strand
ATAAGATTTTGAACGTTGCGAGTTATCGTCTCTCATTGTGTTTACCCGACGCTGTATCAATCGACGACGATGGAAAGGCCGTTGCACATCTTCGCAGTGGACGTAAGGTAATCGCAGCTGTTGCGCCGCTTTCGTCATGGACTTCGCCCGAGCTTCTTTCGACATTATCCGACGTATGCGAGTGGATTTATCTTGAGGGGCGGGACGCTGAAACCCGCCATAGTTTGCTGTCCGCCGAACTGGTTCGGCTGTGGCAGACAGATTCGAGTTGGCAGGATGGACTGCGAGAGAGCCTGGAAGGAGCTTTCGCGTCCGCTCGAACGGCTTACCGTCTCCACATTCAATCCAAGGGCGTCGATGCCTTTAAACTCATGTCCGATCTCCGAAAAGGACTGGCAGATGATGTGCGCTCATTGGCGAATAACACATCCTCGCTTTCGTCTGGGTTGTGGCGCAACAGCTGCGATTACCTTACGTCCACTGCGAAGATGTGCAACGGCCTTTCCATCGTCGTCGATTGATACAGCGTCGGGTAAACACAATGAGAGACGATAACTCGCAACGTTCAAAATCTTATCGCGGAGCCATGCATCGGCTACGATCCACGTGCTTACGCTGGTCGGAACCAAGCCTTTCCCAGACATGTCATTGACGAGTCGTCGAGGGGAAGGCGCCGCATCGACACTTTGCGTAGGAGATGACGTGGAGGAGTCATCGATCCAAGGTCGAACGATCAACCCGGCGCTGGTGCTTTCGAAGTCAATCTCAGCAATCAGGACATTTTCCACGGACTCGAATCTGCTCGACTCCGTGGCAGCGGAGCGACAAAAGCCATCGATCGTGAAAAACTTTAAAGTATCAGGATGCGGTACTTTGACTATTCGTATCGAGAAGGCTCTTTCTGAAAACTCCTCAAGATCATCGTCCAACAGTTCATAATCATCCGAATGATCCGTCACGCTAATGGTGACCCCCATTTCGGCGGCTTCCAGGCGTGCAGCCTGAAGGAATTGCCAAAACGGCGCCCCGCTGACGGTTATCGTCTGTTGATAGAGATCGCAGGTTTCACTGACGGGGCCGGCCGCGTGCTGGCGCAGCCCTTCCATCAATGCTTTCGTCCGAGAGTTCGTCATCAATAATACCCTGCGTCCTGATTGTTATCGTGGCGCTTCCGTCTGGGCCTCGGTCTACATTCACGACGGCTTTGCCTGCGTCATCAAGTTGCTTCGGGTAGATCACCCAGATGTTTTCTTGCGTTCTGAGGCGCCGAACTTGGGGGGACTTGACGCGCGCTTTATCGATTTCGATCACTTCACCTGAAATGCGATTTCGATGAAGCTCGCGCTCAACGTCTTTTCTGAACCCATCGTCCTGCCAGAATGGACCGAAGACTTGAGCCCCGAAAACGTTGAGGTCTTCTCCGGGCTCGATTGCGTCACGCGAACGCGTCGCTTCGTGTAGGTTCCTTCTCCAATTCCGCTTGACGTCTTCCGGCATCGATTGCCGGTAGACAGCGGCGCTGGCCGCAAGTGACTTGATAAGCCGATCGGTGGCATCTGATGGCGTCCAAAGCCGCTTTACGCCCAGAAAGGTCTTGAAGTACTCGGTGATATTTCGCTTGTTGGCTCGGTCGTAGACGGCGAGGTCTCCTCCTTTCGCATCCAACACTATCAACGCTGATTTCTGCATCGCCTTGCGGTCCTCAACGAATGTGTTGTTTACTTCAGTGACCTTTGCGCGAACGCGACCGTCTTTCGTTGTCTGCTGGTAACGCAGCACTTTTTGATCGTCGAACTTGATGAGCGCAAAAGCGGGCGTGGGCAATCCGCCGAGTTGAGCCACGATGAACGCGCCTTTCGACGAAAGCGGTGCGCCCTTGTGGCCGCTCTGAAAGACCTCGGTCAGTTCCTTAGAGCGCTGGACAAACTTGCTGCTGTCTTCGGACACACTCCGAAGCGAGGGCCGCACTCCTGCATCTTCACCGATGAAATTGAACCTGTTTCCGACATTCGTTTCCCGAATCCGCGCTAGAAAAAAGCTCTCGAATCCAGCCGCATCGATCTCGTCCATCAATTGAAAATCTTCGTCGGCCGGGCCGACAACATGGAAAATCATTCGTTGGATGGAAATACGATCGAGCGCATCTTCATCTAAAAGACCCATTCGTTCCCCCGTCACGTGCCGCGAAGCGGAGACGGAAGTAGCAGAAAGTTCGCTGCTCAACTAACGCGCAATGCGGAACATAATGAGAACACTCTGATCCGTCAATACGGACTCCGGAAGTTTGGCTACGGCTCTCACGAAGGCGGAAGAGGAGCTTGTCGCGCGGCCACGAGCCGGGCTGCGCCCGTGTCTTGTTGTTGAAAGCGATCCGATTAGTGGGGCTTGAAGTGGGGCTCAGAAGCATCCGAAAAATCTGGCGCGCGGGCGGCACCTGATTTTTTAACTAAGCCATTGAAAAGGCTGGTGGGGGAGGCAGGACTCGAACCTGCGAAGCCATGAGGCGGCTGATTTACAGTCAGCTCCCTTTGCCACTCGGGACACTCCCCCGCTCGACGGCAGCACAATCGGGCCGGACCTTTGCCGGCGGACCGAAGACGGCCATGGAACGTGAAGGCCGCGACAGCCCGGATGGGGGCGCGACCGGGCGCGTTTATGGGCGAAGCGGTGGGGCAAAGTCAACCGAGGCGAACAGCTAAAATGACCCCCATGCGCACCCAAATTGCCATATTCCGGGACCCGTGACACAAGCGAGCCCATGAAGGATCGAAAATTCGTCCCCAAGGGCGCCCGCAGCGGCTCTAAGCCCTTCAACAAAACAGGAAAATCGGCCGGCCGGCCGGCCTGGCGCGAGCGCGATTCGCACCCCGATGGCCCCGTCATCCTCTATGGCTGGCACACCGTCACCATGGCGCTTGCCAACCCGCAGCGGCGGATCCGCAAGCTGACGCTGACCGAGAACGCCGCGCGGCGGCTCGCGGACGAACAGATCGCAACCCGCATCGCGCCCGAGATCGTCCGGCCCCAGGAGATCGACCGCCTGCTCTCGCCCGACGCCGTGCATCAGGGGCTGCTCGCCGAGGCCGATCCGCTGCCCTCGCCCGACATCGAGACCCTGAAGCAGGAAGGCATCGTGCTGGTGCTCGATCAGATCACCGATCCGCACAATGTCGGCGCCATCCTGCGCTCCGCCGCGGCTTTCGCGGTGAAGGCGATCGTCACCACCGCACGCCACAGCCCCGAGGCGACCGGCGTGCTCGCCAAGGCCGCCTCCGGCGCGCTGGAGCTGGTGCCCATGGTTACGGTGCAAAATCTCGCCCGCGCGCTGACGGCCCTGAACGAGCGCGGCTTCCAGACGGTCGGTCTCGACAGCGAAGGCACCGAGGACCTCTCCGACGTCACACTGCGCAAGCCGCTGGCACTCGTGCTCGGCGCCGAGGGCAAAGGCCTCAGGCAATTGACGCGCGAGACCTGCAGCGTCGTGGCGCGGCTCGACATGCCCGGCGAGATCAAGAGCCTCAACGTCTCGAATGCGGCCGTGCTCTCGCTCTATGTCGGTGCAAGCCGGCTGGGGCTGATGAAGCGCTAGGCGTCAGCGCGCATCTCCTGATGATGCCACGGTACACCTGTTTTGCCCGACGGCTCAAGCACATTTCGCTTTTTCTGAAATGGAGGGCTTGAACAGCGGGCCAATGCGCCCTGATCGCTCATCTCGAGCTCATCGCGCTTCAAGTCCCTGATTTCGCTCCCCCCGGCTACTGTGCATGGGGTTGTTTTGGAGACAAAGCGAAGCGCCCGTCCGCATCACGCGAACGGGCGCTTGATTGGCTCAGCCGATCAGAGATCAGTAATAGCGGCGCAGCACGCGATGGCCGCCATAGTACGGCTGATAGCGCGGGGCGTAGCCATAGCGCGGGCCATAGCCATAATGCGGGCGCGGCAGATAGCCGTAGCGCGGGCCGTAGCCGTAGCGATACGGACGGTAGTACGGGCGGTGATGATAGGCGTACGGCGCGACGGCAGCCGCGCGATAGCCATAGCCGTAGCCGTAGCCATAATTGGCAGGCGCGACGACCGCGTCTTCCTGGTAGGTCGGGGTCGGCGCGAAGGCGCCCGGGCCGGTGTAGGTCGGGCCCTGGTTGACGTAGTAGTATTGCGTGGTCGGCTCGGCGAGGCGCTCATAGCCGTAACCATAGCCGGCGCCGTAGCCATAACCGCCGCAGCCGGTGTTGCAGCCGGAGAACACCGGTGCAACCGGCTGGCACGGGCTGAAGCCGCAGGCCATGGCGGGCGCAGCGCCCACAAACATCACGGCAGCCGCCGCGACCAGTCCCGAAATCATCTGACGCATTACTCTCTCCTGTTGATGTCCGTCTTGTTGGTTCTTGACGTTTCTCAACCCGGCGGCCTGCCGGGCATCTCTTCATGCGGCCGTGGTCGCGGAGGCCGCGGACGGTCGTTGATCTCCGGCGCGAGGATCACCGGCGGCGCGGCGACCGGCGCATCCATCTGCGGCGGCAGCGGCGCCGACGAGGCGCCCCAACTCTGGTGGTAGCTCTCCGGCGGCTTCGGCAATTTGCGGTTCGCCGGCGGCTCGACCTCGAGGCGGCCATAGCCGGGCTGCAAACCCATGCTCGGGTAATAATGGCCGACATCGGAGGGCTGCCGTTCCGGAACGTATGTCCCGCCATAGATCGTGGGCTGTACCTGGACGTTCTTGCCGAGGCCCCAGGCACCTTCGATGACGGCGTAGGACGCATCGATATTGTTGATGATGATGGGCACGCCGGGACGGCCGGGCACGACGATATCGAAACCGCCGCCGGCAAAAGCCGTCGCGGGCAGTCCGATCAGAAAGGCTGCAAGCGCGGATGCGCGCATGGAAGTATCCCGGTTGTCCGGAACACAACCTATCGGAACGCGGCGTAGAGAGGGTTAAGGACAGCTCACCAAATTCCGGTAAGCCTAACGCGTAAGGGTTTTGCGCCGCTCAAATGCTGCAACGCGCACTAGCGAAGCGTTAACGGCCATGGCCTGTTCCCGTCAGCTCACATCCGTTTGACCCGAGGGCTTTCGAAAATCAACCCGAGGTTCGGAACGACAGGCGCCTCCGACATTTAGCTTCCCGTCAATTGGATGGGAGACAATAATGACGAAGATGAAACTTCTCGGCGCAGCCGCAATCGCGGCAACCCTGGTGTCCGGCTCCGCGATGGCACAGGCGGTCGTGACCAACCCGGGACGCTGTGCGGCGCAATTCCCCAACGCCAACTGCACCAATCTCGGCCCAGGAAATCCCTACACCGACAGCGGTTATCGCCACCGCCGTGTGAGCTACCGCCAGAGCAATGGCGACTGGAATAACGACTGGAACAGGACCCACACCGGCTTCTGGCCGACCGACGTCGCGGGCGATGTGGCAGGCGCTGCGATCGGCACCGCCGGCGCCATCGCAACCGCGCCGTTCCGTGCCATCGACAACAGCTACGCCTATGACAATCGTGGCTGGGACAATCGCGGTTGGGACACCCGCAGCTACGCCGAGCGCAACGGCTTCGTCTGCACGCCCGGCAGCTGGTTCAAGGGTGAAGACGGCCGCCGCCACCTTTGCCAATAAGCCGGGTCAGGCAGCGTACGCGCGAACAGGCGGCTCAAGGGCCGCCTGTTTCATGCCGTAAGATCCAGGCCAGGGTTCTGGCCCTTTCCAACCAAGTCTGCTATTGCGACGCGCGGGCGGGCCGCCGGCGCGTGCCGGCCCTGCCCGTTTCCCAGCGGCGTCGCCGGCTTAGCTCAGCGGTAGAGCAGCGGTTTTGTAAACCGAAGGTCGGGGGTTCAATCCCCTCAGCCGGCACCAGCGCGTGATGCGCCTTCAACCTGAAGGCTTTCAGTGACCCCAGATTGGATCAGGTTTCGACATGAGGTAGCATGCGTATCGCATGTCCTCTTATATCAACCGAGAGAACGCCAAGATCATCGCCGGAGCGGTCGCTGCGGTCGTGGCAACGGTTTTCCTTTTCACGGTCGCGATGGCGCTGCTGCTGCCGCAATAGCGGCGTGCCGGCGGCGCGAGGCCGCCGGACTCTGTATGTCCGCGTGGGTTTAAGCCGCGCGCACCGTCCGCAGGAATTTTCCGACCTCGTCCTTCAGCCGGGTGCTGTCAGACGCCAGCATCCGTGCGGTCGAGAGCACTTGCGAGGAGGCCGAACCGGTCTCGCTGGCGCCGCGCTGCACGTCGGTGATATTGGTCGAAACCTGCTGGGTGCCGTGCGCAGCCTGCTGCACGTTGCGCGAGATCTCCTGGGTCGCGGCGCCCTGCTCTTCAACCGCCGCGGCGATGGTCGAGGACACTTCGGAGAGCCGCTCGATCGTCGCGGAGATGTCGCGGATCGCTGTCACCGATTCCTGCGTGGCGGTCTGGATGCCGGAGATCTGCTGGCTGATCTCGCCGGTCGCTTTCGCTGTCTGCTCGGCCAGCGTCTTCACTTCGGAGGCGACGACCGCGAAGCCGCGGCCGGCCTCACCGGCCCGCGCCGCTTCGATGGTGGCGTTCAGCGCCAGCAGGTTGGTCTGGCCGGCAATGGTGTTGATCAGCTCGACGACATCGCCGATGCGGGTCGCCGCGATCGACAGTTCGCTGACGCGCTCGGTCGTGGTGCGCGCCTGGTTGACGGCTTCACTCGCCATGCGCGCGGATTCCTGCACCTGCCGACTGATCTCGTTGACCGAGGACGACAATTCCTCCGTCGCGGTCGCAACCGACTGGACGTTGCCGGAGGCCTCACCGGACGCCATCACGACGACCGAGGTCAGCTCCTGCGCACGCTGCGCGGTGGTGGCGAGCGTCGCGGACGAAGCCTCGAGCTCGGTCGAGGCGGAGCCCACCGTCTCGATGATCTCCCCGACGGCGCGCTCGAAACCGTCGGCGAGGTCGACCATGTCGCGCTTGCGCTGCTCGGCGGCCTGCCGCTCGGCCTCCGCTTGAGCCGCCTTGAGCCGCTCGACTTCGAGCGCATTAGTCTTGAACACCTCGACTGTCTTCGCCATCTCGCCGATCTCGTCGCGGCGGTCCTTCTCGGGCACCTCGGTCGTGAGATCATTGCGCGCCAGGCCTTCCATGGCGAGCTTGAGCCGGGCGATTGGCTTCGACGTCGCCACGAGGCCGATGAAGAGCGCGATCGCAATGCCGATGATCAGCCCGCTGGCGCTGACGCTCATGACGGTCCAGGTCGCCGATTTGGCATCCCGCTCGATGGCCTCCTTGCGCTTGGTCACGGCTTTGGACGTATCGGCCGTGAAGCTGGCTACGCGCTCAAGCGCCGTATCGATCAGCGGGTCACATTCCTTGTGAGCGCGATCGGCGGCTTTGGCATTGTCCTCGGGACTGTTCGCGGCGGCACCGGCCTGGAGCACCGGGTCACAGCCGGCGAATACGCCCTTGAGTAGATTGCGAAGACTATTGAGCTCGCTGGCGCGCGACGGGTCGTCTTGCACGGCTGCATCGAGATATTGGCCAATCTCGTTGCGGTTCTGGCTCGCAATCTTCAGCCGGTTGGCATTGCCAGCCTCGGTCGTCTCGGTGAAAACGGCGTACAGCGCCGCGTGATAGGTCTCGACACGGCGCTGGGCCCGCGTGAGATTGAGTAGAGCCGACTGCGCGGCAGAAAGTTCGCCAAATCCGTCAACGGTTGCGGACAGCTCCCTGGTACCGAAGGCCGCGACCGCGACCAGGGCAAAACCCATCACTGTCACGATCAGTGCAACCTTCGACACGATCTTCAAATTGTTCAAAAAGCTCATCACAGCCGCCCAAACGGTTTCCCGGTCACCATTGACCGAAGTCGTCCCTGCAGCGGTATTGGAAGGAGCTAACGTTAAAATTTGATCCTAAATGACGACAGTCATTTTCCGGAGAAATACCCAGACCGGCGGCCGCGCGTAAGCCTCGCGTAAGCTTCGAACGCTTCCGGCTGTCGTCGGAGCAGAGCCGTTTTGCAGAACGGGCACGCTCGTCTTCGGATCGTGCCGTAGCAATCAAGCCGGAGAGACCTCCTGGCCGTCATCAGGCCGGGCATGGGCACGCGCCAAGTCCTCAACGAACGCGATCACCTCCGCCCGCTTGTCGGGCGGCAGTGACAGAAAGGCGCGCACGAGCCGCAGGCCCTGAGCTTCGTCCGGCGGGTCAGACTTGGAATCCATGTATCCAATGTCAGACGTTCGGGAAAAATATGCAATCCCTTGCGGATCGCCCGCTTGATTCGGCGCCTGGGCTTTGGTGGAATGGCTCCAACAAGGTGGTGGCCCATGAAGTGGATCAGGGAGCGCGACGCACTGATCGCGCAGACACTGGCCTTCGTGCAGTCGGTTTCCGGCAGGAAGGACGATCTTCGTCAACAGGATACCGCTGCGGCCGCGCCCGTCCCGGCTGTGGAGATCGTTTCCGTCCGGACCGTAGCGGTCGCATTCGAAGCGTCGGACGTCGAGCCGCCGGCGAAGACCGTCCCGCAACCGTTACCGGCCACCTCGCCACGGACCAGCGACTTTCGCAGCGAGATGCAGGCGCGTATCGCCAATTTCAGAAAGCATCAGGAGCGCTTCGAACGCGAGCGCGAGGAATATTGCGCGGCAACCCTGGCCAAGCTACGCGCCGCCATTCGCGATGCGCCGCCGCCGGCCCAGAAGTGAGGCGGCGCGCTCCAGAGCCCCAGAACCTAAAGCCAAGACCACACCAGCCAGAGATTGGCTGCGCAGGCCCCGAACAGTGCCAGCGTCAGTGGCAGGAGCATGTGCCCGCAGCAGGTTTTCAGCTCAGTCGTCATGGCCGAAAACATCCGCTGATTCCGCCAAACGAGTCCCAAAGTTTCTTTTTTCAGGGATTCAGGACTCGTTAAGGACTCAGAGCCGGGCGCCCCATCACCTTCGATCACGGCCCTGTGATCGTCCCGGAACCCTCGTGCCCCTCCAGCCGTTAACGCGCTTTCCGGGAGCGGGAAGCATGCCCTACGCCCTGTTCTGCAACGACAGCCAGATCAGCAAAGCCTATCCTGCTGAGGCTGACGTCTGGAAGCTCGCGCAGCGGAGCGGCCTGGTCGTGGATGTCGGCACTGACGAGGAGCGGCAGGGTCCGCGCCGGGTGCTCGACAACGACTATGAGATCAAATCGTGCCGGCCCGCCCAAGGCGAGGACCCCGCCAAGAACAAGGCCGACGCGGAGCGGGAATTAAGGATGGAGCTTGAGCTGAACTCGTGAAGCTCGGCCCCCTCAGGGCATCGCGGTCGCCAGGGAGGCCTGCTCACCGGCGAGCGCCACGCAGGCCTTGCGACGGTGAAGCCCGCGGATCGCCCCGGTCACCTTCAGCACCTTGCCGGAGGGACACGAGAGGTCCCTGACGAAGGCGACCTCATAAGGTGCTAACATCAGAGGCTCGGATTTGAGGATTGTTTGGGCAGAGCACGGCAGGGCGACGAAGCACGAGACCACCACCACCGACGCCAAGATACGCATGTTCGTTGTCCCACCAGCCCGGCAATTCAATGATAACGTATTCCGGAGCGCGAGTTCCGTAAGTCGCAAAACTTATTTTTGCTTTACCCGGGCCCCGTGACACGCGTGAGAAGGCGCGCGCCGGATTGTTTGCTTGCAAATGACGCGCCAGATGGTTCACGCAATGCAAACGTGCGAGCCGGCAAACGAAAGGCCGGCGTGAAGCCGGCCTTCTTGTCCGATCGTGGCCGTCCCGCGCTCGGCGATCAGTAGCGCGAGGCTGCGGGCCCGCCCCAGCCGAAGCGGTAGTTCACGCCGACCTTGACGGTATGCTCGTCATCCCGGCCTCGAACGCCGACGACATCGGCCGGACCGGCGGTAATCGTGGTGCTGCCGAAATTATAATACTGGTACTCGGCCTTGGCCGACCAGTTCGGGGCGAACATGTATTCAAGGCCGGCGCCGACCGTATAGCCGTCCTTGCTGTTGCCGGTGGCCGTGAAGGCCTGCGGCACGCCGGCGACGTTGACGCCAAGTCCGCCATTACGCCAGGCATAACCGCCCTTGGCGTAAAGCAGCGTCGGGCCCCAGGTGTAGCCGATGCGGCCTGTCACCGAGCCGAGTTGGTCCGTGTTGGACGTCACCTGGGTCCCCAGCGGGAACGTGACACCGTTGTTTTTGGTCGGTAGCCAGGAGTACTGGGCCTCGATACCCACGACCCAATTGGGCGCGAACTGATAGTCGAACCCGCCCTGCACGCCACCCAGGAAACGGGCGTCGCTGGACTGGAAAGTGCTGTCGCCGGCGAAGGCGCCGCCGATATGGCCACCGATGTAGAAGCCGGTCCAGTTGTAGATCACCTGCGGCGGCGTGTAGGCCGGAGCCTTGGTGTAGGTGCGCGGCTGCATGTCGGCCGCGGCCGCCGGCGCGGCCAGGGCCAGCAGAGCAGCTGCACCGATCAAGATCGTCCTCATGGTCATCCCCGTTCTTTCAAATCGACCCTCGGGAAACAACGTGGCGTGAATTTGGTTGCTTCGCGGCGGTGCCGGAACGTTGATCGTTCGTAACTGTGACGGGGCGGCAACATCGCGATTTTGTTCCGTCACGTCGGCCTGCGAGGACAGATTTCGTCGTCAGCGCAGGGCTTGTCGTAGCGATTTGTCGCAAGACGAACCGCCCCGTTCAAAGCTCGCCGAAATGTGATCCAGCGGCTCCGGCGGCATCTGTCCTAGCACCGCGCGATAAAGATGGGCTTTGCACTACCGCGTCATCTTTTCCAGTTCTGGAAACGGTGTGTAAACCGCACCGGCGCAGAGCTCGCTCGTGCGGTCGACGATGCGGTCGCCCCGCCCGTTGACGAAGATGGCGGCCCGTTCCCGCATGGCCTTGTAGCTGCCGTCGCTCTCGCGCGGTGTGAAGTGCAGGCAGCCGACGTAGAACTGCCGGCCGCCAACCTCGCGTAGCACCGGATCGGCCATGCTGGCCTCGCGCACGCCGACGGGATTGTTGAGGTAAGCGCGCATCAGGGCCAGCGTGTCGCTGCGAAAATTGTCGGGAAACGGCTGTGGCCCTCCAGCCTGTCCCCCGTCCATCAGGGACGGACGGTCGCCATCGCTGCCAAAGCAGCCGGCGAGTGCCAGGGAGAGCACCAAGGGCAGCACCAAAATCGCCGTACGTTTCGCCAATCGCCCCAAGGAATCAACTTCTCCGGTCATTCAGTTTCGGAGATGTTCTAGCTCCTAGGTTGTACAAAGGGAATTCGCTTCCACGAGCCGAAAAACGACGCACCGGCCCGCCGCCCTACCTCGCGCTTTCGTGCGAGGCAGGGCGACCGAGCCGGGCCTGAACTCCGCGCGAGGCGGCGGGCAATGGATGCCGCCCCGCGGGGGTCAGTCGTTAGCTACGCTTCTCGGTCGTCGCCGGCTTGCCGAGGTCCGGCTGCGCCTTGATCGACTTCTTGACCGACAGATGCTTGTGGTGATGGCGATGCGTCCGCACGGTCTTGTGTTCGTCGGGCGTGATCGCGGCGTTGGCATTCATCGCCTTCGCCTTGGTATCGACCTTGGCATCAGCCTTCATATCAGATTTGGCATCGACCTTGGCACCCGATTTGACGTCGGCAGTCTTGCCGTCGGCCTTGAGGCCCGCGTCGGGCTTGGCCGCGGTGGTCGAGACCTTGCTCTGGGTCTGGTCCGCCTTGATCACCGGCGCAGTCGTCGTGGTCTTGCCGGCGTCGGTGGCGAAGGCCGGGGCTGCGATGACGGAAGCTGCGAGCAAGGCTGCGG
This sequence comes from Bradyrhizobium campsiandrae, assembly GCF_014529705.1. Taxonomy (GTDB): domain Bacteria; phylum Pseudomonadota; class Alphaproteobacteria; order Rhizobiales; family Xanthobacteraceae; genus Bradyrhizobium; species Bradyrhizobium campsiandrae. The sequence continues at coordinate 34,653 of NZ_JAANIH010000070.1, read as the reverse complement.
AAATGGTCTTCAACATGGTGGTCTCCTCTTGGAAGGATCTTGAGGCGGCGCCCTCTCGCCGACCCTTCGATCATGGGGAGAGCCTAGATGGCGCGCGCTGAACCCGTTCTGAAGCGGCCGGCAGGCTTCCGTTCATCTGGATGACAAGTTTGTCATCTTGCGGTGGGAAGGCCGGGCCGCCGCGGAGGGCCGGGAATGTTTTTGCCGGCGAGGTGTTCCGGTATTCGGGCAATCGTGTAGGATCGCCACGTTCCATACGGGAGAACTTAGATGCGCAAACTTTCCATGCTTCTGGTACCGGGACTTGTCTCGATGGCGCTGGCGGCCGGGCCGGTGCTGACGAGCGCCTATGCTGCCGGTAGCGACGAGCCCTCGCCGCCGAAGTCGGACAGCTCGACCAAGAAAGGGAAGAAGAAGAGCTCTTCCGTCAGCGATCCCAAATTTCTCGCAGCCTATCGCACCGCCTACACCACGATCTACGACAAGCACGACTATACGGACGCGATCGGTCAGCTGAAGCAGCTCAAGCGTGACGACGTCGCCGACGTTGCCAACCTGATCGGCTACTCCTATCGCAAGCTCGGCGACTATCAGTCATCGAAAGTCTATTACGAGATCGCGCTGAAGGACGATCCGAACCACGTCCGCACCTGGCAATATTATGGCCTCTGGCAGCTCGAGCAGGGCAACCGCGAACAAGCTCAGTATCACCTGAACAAGATCGCTTCGCTCGCGGGCACCGACAGCGCAGAGTATCGCTCGCTGGCTGCCGCGCTCGACAAGCCAACCGGCGCTACGCTGGTCTACTAAAAGCACCGCATCTTCGCATCAACGAACGGGCACAACCTCCGGGTTGTGCCCGTTCTGCTTTCTCGGCTAGCTTTGGCGTCCATCCCCTTTTCTTGACGCCAAAGAGCTCCTTGCGGAACTGTGCGCCGCGTTCGCAACAAGCGCGGCAAGGTCAGCGACATCTGGATCGCCGGCGCCAATGTGAAGCCGGCAGCTGTCGTGGCGCGCGAGATCGCGCGGCGCTATCCACCGCGCAAGAGGCGTCCTATTCCCTGATCAGCGCCTCGACCTCACCACGAAACGCCTGCCGCGAACCGTCGCGCGAATAGAACATGTGGCCGCCCGGGTAGACGACGAACTTCACTCGCGACGTCGCGAAAGCCGGCAGCTGATCGAGTGCCCGCTTCGTCCCGAAATAGGGCGTGGCGAGATCGAACAGGCCGTGAGCGACCAGCACGTTGAGCTTTGCATCGGTGGCGAGGATCTGGCGCAGCTCCGACAGCGATTGCGGCGGGGTGATGCCACCGCCAAAATCCCAGTTGCGCTCGACAGCGCCGTTGAGGACTTCATAGGAGCCGTCCGGCCGCCAATTGAGCTTGCGCGTGAGAACGTCGACCGCAGCACTCGTCAGCGGCGCCTGCAACGCATCACCGGAGGGGTCGCCGAAGCGCGAGTTGCTGGAATCCGGATAGGGATCGAAGCCGCGCACGGAAGCGTCGTAACGTCCGGTCACCATGCCGTTCTTGCGATCGAGCTCGCGGCGGAATTCGCTGACATCGAAGCGGCCGGCAAGCTTCCGGCTCACCGCCCGGTCGATGCCGGTGAGCTCCGCGACTTTGTCGGCAAGACGATTGGTCGCCTCCTGGTCCGCTTCACCCTTGACGAGATCGGTCAGAAATTCGCCGCGTGCGTAGGCCTCCACGTCGGCGAGATCGGCGCGCTTGACCGGGCCGGTGACCAGTCCTTTGGCTTCGCGTGCGACCGCGACATAGCTCGGCAGGCTGGCGACATATTGCAGGAGGCTGGTTCCCGTGAACTCGCGGAAATCCAGCAGTGGCGACACCAGGATCAATCCCCTGACGCCGACGCCGTGCTGAAGCTGCAGCTGCCGCACCACCTTCGGTCCGCGAATGCCGCCATAGCTTTCGCCCGCGACGTATTTCGGCGACGTCAGACGGTCGTGCCTCTCGAGCCAGCGCCGGATCACAAGCGCGATCGAATTGACGTCGCCATCGACCGAATAGAACCGCTTTCGCGCATCTTCACCGCTCGCGATGACACGGCTGTAGCCGGTGCCGACGGGATCGATGAAGACGAGATCGGTGAAATCGAGCCAGGTTTCCGCGTTGGGCTTCACCTCCGGCGAAGCCGATGGCGACAGCCCCTCGCCGTCGAGCGGCAGCCGCCACGGTCCGGCCGCGCCGAACTGGAGCCACGCCGAAGAGGCGCCGGGCCCGCCGTTGAACAGGAAGGTCACCGGGCGCGTGGCGCGATCGGCGCCATCGAGCTCGTAGGACATGGTGGCGATGTCGGCGAGCGGTTCACCCTTGTCGTCGAACACACGGATCGAGCCGGCGGTCGCGGCGAAGTTGAGGGTTCGGCCCGGCAAATCGAGCGTCTGCTTCGTGGTCGAGTCACCGGGCAAGCGATGCTGGTCGGCGGCCGATGGCGCGGCAGGCGCTCCATTGCCCCCACGCCCGCCCTTCTGTCCCGCCGCCTCGTTGCGCTGCTGCGGCGGGTCGTCGGCGCGCGCCAATCCCGCGAAGCCGAAAGCCGACAAAGTCAGCACCAGCATCGTACTGCGAAGCTGCGGCAAACCCAAAGCCATGATCATTCTCCCTGCCCGGCTCGGCGGGCCGGGTGCGCAGCGATCGCTAGCGAAGAATTGCGACGGTTTGGGGGATCGTAGGGTTGCGGCGGCCAAAGCGGCGTTCGGAGCTCAAATCACCCCGATTTTACCCTGAATCGGGATGGACCGTCACCGGTTTGCCTTCTCCGGTGGTCGTCCTCGACAATGCGGGCCCACCTCGTATAGACGAGCGCGGCGGAACTTTCTCGAGCCAGCGGCCCTGCCGGAAGCCATGACCCAGCCATCGCGACACGATCGAATCGCCTTCGTCGCCAGCCCGAGCGACGAGGCGCAGGCCGCCTTCGCCCAGCTCACCAGGGACTATGGCAATTGCGATCCGGAGGAAGCCGACGTCGTGGTCGCACTTGGCGGCGACGGCCTGATGCTCCAGACGCTGCATCAAAACATGCACACGGGAAAGCCGATCTACGGCATGCACCGCGGCACGGTCGGCTTCCTGATGAACGAGTACTCGACGCACGATCTGCGCGCCAGGCTCGCGGCCGCGCATGAGTCCGAGATCAATCCGCTTCTGATGCGCGCGACCGACGTCAACGACCGGGTGCATTTGCACCACGCCATCAACGAGGTCGCTCTGTTCCGGCAGACCTATCAGGCCGCGCGGTTGAGGATCGTGATCGACGAGCGCGAGCGCATGCCGGAACTGGTCGCCGACGGCATCATGGTGGCAACGCCGGCCGGCTCGACCGCCTACAATCTGTCGGCACAGGGACCGATCCTGCCGATCAACGCCGCGCTGCTGGCGCTGACGCCGATCAGCGCCTTCCGCCCGCGCCGCTGGCGCGGCGCGCTGCTGCCGAACACGGCCTATGTCGTGATCGAAGTGCTGGAGGGCGACAAGCGGCCCGTCGCGGCGGTTGCCGACCATGACGAGGTGCGCGACGTCCGCCGCGTCGAGGTGCTTTCGGACAAGACCATCTCGATGCGGATGCTGTTCGATCCCGGCCACAGCCTGGAAGAGCGCATTTTGCGCGAGCAATTCGGGTACTGAGCCGCTACCCGGGCATCCGGCGGCAACGCTTCGTTAACCCGAGCCGCGATATGGTTAACGAAAGTTGTCCGCTTTGGCCCGGGCGTCATGTTCCGCATCGACTTCAACAAGCTGCGCTTCCTCGTTTGCGACGACAATCCGCACATGCGCCGCATCCTGCGGACGCTGCTGCATTCGTTCGGCGCTCGCGAGGTCTATGAGGCCGAGGACGGCGCCACTGCGCTGGAGATGTACAGCCATTACGTGCCCGATATCGTCATCACGGACTGGGCGATGCCGATCTTCGACGGGCTCGAGCTCGCGCAGATGATCCGGCAGCCGGAATCCAAGGGCAACCCCTATGCGCCGATCATCATGCTGACCGGTCATTCCGAGAAGCGTCGCGTCACGGTCGCGCGCGATGCCGGCGTCACCGAATTCCTGGCCAAGCCAATCTCGGCCAAGGGCCTCTATCAGCGCATCCTCAACGTCGTCGCCAATCCCCGCCCCTTCATCAAGACCAAGACCTATTTCGGCCCCGACCGGCGCCGCAATACCAACTCCGCCTATATGGGCCCCGAGCGCCGCGTCGGCGAAAAGCACGAGGTGCTGCAGCAGCCCTCGCTGCTCGACAAGGCCCGCTCCTCCATCTAACGCAACGTCTCATACGATCGCGGCAGGTATCATGGCGAAGAACAACGCAAAGGACATCGAGGTCAAGGCCTTCGCCACGCACCACCTCATCACGCAGCCCAACCCGCTGCGCAAGGTGCTGCGCCGCGTCGAAGAGAAGGACATGGACGATCCGGTCGGGCGCGCCGAGCAGGCGCTTGCGGGCCTCTCCGGCGAGTTCAAGGATTGGATGACGACCGAAGTCAACCGCCTGTCGGCGGCCTATGTCGCCATCCGCAACGACGGCTTCACCAAGGCGCGGCGCGACGAGCTGTTCCACGCCGCGCATGACATCAAGGGTGACGCCGCAACGTTCGGTTTTCCGGCCGCGGCGGGAGTTGCCGAGAGCCTGTGCCGCGTCATCGAACACGCGCCGGATCTCGAGAAGGTGCCGGCCGAGCTGTTCACGCACCACATCAACGCGATCCTTGCCATCGTGCACGAGAACACCAAGCTCGACAGCATCAGCGTCTCCGCCGAGCTCAGCCGCCGTCTACGCAAGGTCGCCGACGATTATCTCGCCGACGTCAACCGCGACCGTCCCGAGCATCTCGAAGTGATCCTGGCGCCGAGCATCGTGCCGGCGGAGTAGTATTCTCTCGTCATTGCGAAGATTGTAGGGTGGGTTAGCGCAGCGTAACCCACCACTTCTGTCACCGTGGAAATCAAAGAAGTGGGTTACGCCGTGCGAACTGCGCTTCGCGCAGTCGAGCGGCTAACCCACCCTACGGCGCCTGTCTATGCCGCGATCAGATCGTCGTACACCGGATCAATCGCGTCATCCGAGACCAGCTCGTCGCAGAACAACCTCGCTTCTTCGCGTGCGGACTCCGTGGCGAAGCGGCGCAGCAGGACCATCAGCGGCTCGGTGGCGCCGCGATCGGTCTCGCAATGGGTGAGCACGCGCTCGACCATGCGCCGACGCAAGCGCGCCGCGGTATCGTCGGTGTCGGCAAAGCCCTGCTCGTGGCAGGCGTCGAGCGCAACCTGGAACGCGGCGAAGGTCGTCTCGGGCAACCCGGCGCGGCGCAGCAGCGCCTGCAGGCTGTTGCCGCCTCTGTCATGCAACAATGCGGAGACGCGCGCCAGCGGCAGATCTGCGAGTTCGGCGAGCGCCGCATCGAACAGGTCCAGATTGCTGGACAGCAGCGCGCGCAGGATCAGGCCCGCGGTGAGCTGGCCGGTCACGCGCAGATGCTTCACCAGGCCCTGCATGTCGTCACCACGCGAACGCGCCGCGATATTGATGGTGGAGCGATCGCGCGCCTCTGATGTCATGCGCTCGGCACGATCGGCGCTCAGCCAGTTCCGCGCGACGACGAATTGCGCCAGGGTCTCGGAGAGCTTCGCCACCAGCGCGGCACGCGTGGCGGCCGGAATATCGTCCAGCACCAGCATCGCCTCGCGGATCGCGGCAAGATGACCGTGACGCTCGACGATGCGGGTCCAGGAGAACGGCGCCAGCTCGGCATGGGGATTTTCGATCAGCTCCAGCGCGGCCGCGGCGCAGCCGACCTCGGCGATGGCGGCGCAGACCGAGACCGGCAGCGCGATACGGCGGGCAACCGCGCATTGCACCTCGTCATTGCCGGTCGCGACAATGTCGACGAGATCCGCATCGATCAGCAGCGGCGAATGTTCGAGCACGGGCAGCGCCACGGTCGGCTGGTCCGCCGACAGGGCCCGCACGATAGATGCCGGCGCGTCTGGGCTGCGCGCGAATGCCTCGGCCATCGCCTGCCGGACCAGCGGCGAGGGATCGTCGAGCAGCATCAGCAACGCGCCTTCGGCGGCGACGCGATCATCATGGGAAAGGTCCGAGATCAGCCAGGCCCGGGCCAACGCCCGCGTCGCCTCCGCCCGCTCACCGGCAGGCGCGGTCCTGATCCAATTAATGAACTGCCGAACAATCATGCTGCTTCCGGCTTACGCAACGAAAAAAAGAACCGGTGACGACTCGTCACCTGCAACACAAAATAAACCACGACGCTTAACAAAGCGTTCACCATAACCGGCTGGTTTTGTTGATGATTTATTAAGGGCTGAAGGTCGCCCAACGAGCGCGGCGGCGCGCTAGCTCGAGAAGGTGCCGCTGCGGTCGCTGAAGAGATCGAGCGGTTGCGGCGGGCGCACATCGGGCGTCGCCGCGGCTACTGATGTCAGCGAGGCATTGTTGCCCCACAATTTCTGCACCGTTGTCGAGACCGGCTGCACGACATCGCCTGGCTGATAGATCGAACGGAAGGCAGGTGCTGTCGGGGCATTGTCGGCCACCGACGTCGACGATGTCGCACTCACCGGCGTCACCGAACGCTGGTCCGGAAAGGTCTGGAGGTAGGCGGCGCCATTGACCATCGGCGCGGAGGGCTGCACGCCGTTGGCACTGGCGACCTGCGTGGTCGACGGCGTGTCGCCATACATCGCCATCGCACTGCGCGTCGATTTTGCATTCGCGGCGCTGGCGTAGCGGGCGTTCAGGACCGAATAGACTTCGGAGACGCTGCGCGCACGACCGTCCCGGGCATAGAAGATCGAGCGGTTGGCGGACGCGGCATTGGGGAACAGCCGCGCACCGACCGCTTGCGGATTGTCTTCGGCGTTGGCGATCAGCTTCGCCGCGCCGCCGACGCCCATGAAATGGGCCATGTAGAGCTCGCTGTCGGAGGGCCTGCGGCCGAGCAAACCGGTCAGCTTGAAACTGTTGGACTGTGTCAGCGCCGCCGCCATGCTGGAGGCGGCCTCCGGGTCGTCGCGGAGCTTCATGATGGAGCGCTTCATGAAGGGATCGTCGACGGTATAGCTGCCTGACGACGTCCTGGTAATGGCGTCCGCATAATGGCCATAGCCAAGCTGGGCGCCCGCCTCCTTCACCGTGCCGAGCCAGGTCTGGTCGATGAACTGATAGAGGCCGTGCGCGGACGAGGTGGTGGCACCGGCCGAGGGATCGAAATCCGATTCCATCTTGGCGGTGGTCAGCATGTATTCGAAGCTGACGCCGGTCTGGCTCGAGGCCTGCTTGATCGCACCCGCAACGCGGCGCGCACCATCCGTTGCGATCGTCTGCGAGGCAGTGGAATTGTCGACCGACATGATGGTGTGACCGACCCGCGCGGGCGTGTGAGCGGCGCCGGCAATTCGGTCGCCTGATCGTCCCACCGTGGGACAGGTATGGTTAATGCGGGGTTAATTTGGCCTTCGCTGTCATTCCCGGGGCGAAGCACGAACCCGGACTTGCGAGGTTCCGGGTCCGCTCCTCGAGCCGCCCGGAACGACGAGTGTCATTTCTTATAGACCGCGCTCGGATCGAACAGCCTGTCGGCATCGACGAACACGAGCTTCGCACCCCCGCCCTCGACCTCAACCTTGCGGTAGAAGCAGGACCGGCGGCCGGTGTGGCAGGCAGCGCCGATCTGCTCAACGCGGAGCCAGACCGCATCCTGGTCGCAATCGGTGCGAATCTCGACCACGCGCTGAGTCTGACCTGACGTCTCACCTTTTCGCCACAAGGCATTGCGCGAGCGACTGAAGTACCAGGCTTCGCCGGTCGCAATGGTCTTGCGCAGCGCCTCGTCATTCATGTGCGCGACCATCAGCACGTCGCCGGTGGCGACGTCGGTCGCCACGCAGGTCACGAGGCCGGCGGCATCGAATTTGGGAAGGAAGGCCAGGCCTTCCTCGATCTCATGGGAGTGAGCGGACACGGGCGTTCCTCGCTTGGGCGTTCGCGAGGTCAGCGCTGAAGGCCCCGCACCATGGACAGGAAACGGGCTTGCTCCGCCGGGTTGTCGCGGAACATGCCGGTGTAGCGGCTGGTGAAGGTGGAGGCACCATGCTTGGCGACGCCACGCACCGACATGCAGGTATGTTCGGCCTCGATCAGCACGGCAACGCCGCGCGGCTTCAGGATCTCGTCGATCGCGGCAGCGATCTGCGCCGTCAAATGCTCCTGGGTCTGCAGCCTTCGGGCAAAGATGTCGGTCAGGCGCGCGAGCTTCGACAGGCCAACGACGCGCTCCACCGGCGTGTAGGCGATATGCGCCTTGCCATAGAACGGCATCATGTGGTGCTCGCATTGCGAGGTGAATTCAATGTCCCGCACCAGCACGAAATCGTCATAGCCGGCGGTCTCGCCGAAGGTGCGGTCGAGCACCTCGGCGGGGCATTGATGGTAACCCTGATAGAGCTCGTCGAAGGCCTCGACCACGCGGCGCGGCGTGTCGAGCAGGCCCTCGCGCTCGGTGTTCTCGCCGATATAGGCAAGCAGCGTCTTCACCGCCGCTTCCGCCTCGGCACGCGCGGGACGCGGCTGGTCGGCGCGGACGGCGGCCGCGAGGAACTCCGAGGGGTCGAGCTCGGCCGGGCGGCTCTCGGGCTGGCGATCGGAAGGCTTGGTCGGGCGGATGGATTTGATTGCAGCGTCCATGTCTACTCCGTTCGACGGCCTTGCGGCCGGAGTGTCACCGGCAGACGGGGCGGGCAAGCCGCCGGACGCCTGAAGAGCACAGTATTTGGCGAAAGAGATCACTTGGCAATAACGCCGGCGACGCAGATCTGGATCACCGCCGACGCACTGCTGGACTGTTTTTCCGCCAGTTCCGCCCCTATATAGGACCGTGGACGGCGCCCGCCAAGGCCGATCCGGCCGGGAAGTTCTGGACCCCATCACATGCTGAACGACATCTATAACAAGCGGATCATCGAGCTGGCCGGTAATATTCCGCGCCTCGGACGACTGCCAGACCCCGATGCCACCGCGACCGCCCACTCCAAATTGTGCGGCTCGACCGTCAAGGTCGATCTCAAGATGAGCGGCGACACCATCACCGACTTCGCCCATGACGTGAAGGCCTGCGCCTTGGGACAAGCCTCTTCATCCATCATGGCAAGTCACGTGGTCGGCTCGACTGCGAGCGAACTCCGTGAGTTACGCGAAACCGTTCGCAAGATGCTCAAGGAGAACGGCGCCCCTCCCCAAGGCAAATGGGACGAGATCAAGTTCCTGGAGCCGGTCCGTGACTACAAGGCGCGCCACGCGTCCACGCTCCTGACCTTCGACGCGGTGGTCGATGCGATCGGCCAGATCGAGGCCAAGGCGAAACAGCCTGACACGGTGCAAGGCTGAGGTACAAAAGCTGAGGCCGGGCTGGACTGGCGCTGCTACTTCGGCGGTGCCGCGGTCGCGGGCGCCGCCACGCCGCCGGTCGGGACCACGGCTTCGGCCGTCTTGGTCGACTTGGCAGGCTGAGGCTCCGGCTCCTGGCCGAACCTGGCCTGCGTCTTCGGCGCGAGCTCAGCAACCGCGGGTGCCGTGATCTCCACATGAGGCAGCACCTCGGCCACCAGATCGGTCGTCACGAGATTGGTCAGCTTCAGCTCGGTGGCGTCAAGCTCGTGCAGATCTTCCCAGGGCGGCACGCTGAGCGAGAGCGACAGCAGGTCGCCTGCGCCGCCCATGTCGAAGGTGTATTTGGCAAGCCGGCCGATGTCACGTTCCACAATCATCAGGTCCTGGGCGCTATAGCTCGCCGCCTTGGCGTCGTCGGCACGGTCACCCATCCAGATCTGGTGGACGCGGACATGGGCGGCTTCCGGCACGTAGCGCTTCTTGCCGGCCAGCAGCAGGAACACGCACATGGACTCGCAATAGGCTTCCGAAGCGACTGCCGGACGGGCGCCCTGTACGCTCTTCTGCTGCGTGATGCCGACGGTGGTGAGAAGGCCGAGGTTGCGAAAGCGCCGGCCGAGCGTGATCGCGTCGTTGACGGAGCCGCCGCTGGAGTCGAGTACCACGGTGGCGCCGCCGAGCTGGCGCCCGCGGGCGAAGTCGTCGAAATCCTTCGGTGTATCTGCGGTAATGATCCCGACCGCGCTAATCCAGCCGCGGCAATTGGGTTCGCAGGCAACCCAGCCAAACTTCATCGGCAGCTTGCGTTCTTCCAGCGTAGCACCGGCACTGGCCGGCGAGCCAAAGGTCGCGACGGCGCCCGCCAGCACGACACCACAGGCGGCGGTTCCCACCAGCAACCAGCCGCGAAGGTTGAGCGACTTCAGAACTTTCAAACTGGTTCCTTCCCCAAGCCCCGAAAGCAATCAGGCAAGCCCCGTTTCGACGTCCTCATGAGTCTACACAAGGACGTCACAAAAATGGTATCCGGGGGAATACAGATCGTCCATAGGTACTTGCTGCACTGCTCCCTGAAAGTAGGTAAAATGTGGCGCGCCAACAGCAGCTTGCTGTTCCCTGCGCTGGAACCGCGCATTGAGGCGCTCAGGATGTCGGCACAGCGCATATGAAGCACTCAACCTGCGAGCACTGTTCCGCTCCCATCGCGGAGGCCTCCCGGCTGCCGCGCAGATTCGGCCGCGCATTGATCTGGCTCTATCGCCATACGCTCTCGCCTCTGGTCGGCTATAATTGCCGCCATCTGCCGACCTGCTCGGTCTATGGCGATGAAGCCGTCGAACGGTTCGGACTCTGGGCTGGTGGCTGGATGACGCTGGCGCGCCTGTTGCGCTGCAATCCCTTTGGCACGTCGGGCATCGACAACGTTCCCCTCGCCGCACCGCAAGGTGCGTGCTGGTACTTGCCGTGGCGATACGCACGCTGGCGCGGCGTCAACGCATCGTGAGGATGCTGCGGTGCTTTACGCATCGCTGCTCTGAGCGGAACCGGAACTCTGGCCTCGCATTGTTGTGATGCTCCCGCGGGAGGAAACAACAATGCGCTGGAAAATCAGCCCTCGTATTCACTTCAAGCCCGGTTCACATCTCAGCTTCCATCCCAGGGATCACGATCCCCGAACGATCGACGTGCTCGCGATCATCGCGTTGCTCCTGCTCGTCGTCGGCTCCGGCTGGTATCTGACGGCAAGCTTCGCGACGCCACCCAGCACGACGGCGTTCATTGAGCCCAGCCAGAGCGTGCACTGGTAGTTTAGAGGTCCAGCACCAGCCGTTCAGCGTCCGAACCAGCGACGCAGATCATGAGGAATCGCTCGCGCTCGTAGGCGGACAGAATGCGGTCGCGATGCACAGGCTTGCCCTCGATCCATCCGACCTTGCAGGCGCCACAGATCCCGCCGCAGCAGGACGTCGCAATCTCGACACCGCCTTCCTGCAACGCAGCCAGCATGGTTTGGCCGGCACGCACCTGGATCTCGGCACCCGACCGGGCCAGTGACAAAGTGAAGGGCTTTGCGTTGGGATCGATGACCGGTGGCGGCGCGACGAAGCGTTCGACATGAACATTGGCCGCGGGCCAGGCGGCGGTCAGCCGCTCGAAATCATCGGTCATGCTTTCCGGGCCGCAGCAGGCAACCATGGTGTCGGGCCCGACCTCTCCGATCAGTGGCGCGAGGTCAGGACGCCCGATCCGGGACGTGCGATGCACGACGACCCGCCCTTGATCGATCAGCGAGGCGAGCTGCGCAGCGAGCGGCAGCTCGTCGCGCACGATCAGATGCAGCGTGAAGTCAGCCTCTGTCGTTCGCGCGAGATGGTGCACCATCGACAGGAACGGCGTCACGCCGATGCCCCCGGCAATGAAGACATGGCGCGTGATGTTCGCGCCGGGCTCCAGGCCGCCGCGCGGCAGCGATACGCCGATGACGTCGCCAACCCTGATATCGTCGTGGAGCGCGCGCGAGCCGCCGCGTCCCTCCGCCTCGCGCTTGACCGCGATGACGTAGCGCGTGTTGTCGGCGGGCTCGTTGCACAGCGAATAGGTGCGGACCAAACCATTAGGCAGATGCAAGTCGATATGCGCGCCGGGCCTGAAGGGCGGCAATTCCCAGTGGTCGGGATCTTCCAGCGTGAACAGCTTGATGCCTGTGCCGGCCTGCTCGATGCCGGCGACGATCGTCTTGATCGTCGTGATGGGACGAACCTTCATGCCGTGTTCCGCACGGCGTCGCCGACCCTGACGATGCCGCCTTGCAGGATCTTGCAGTTGAGGCCGGAGCGGTTGATGAGGGGATCGAAGATCGCCTTGCCGGTGATCTCCTCGATATGCCGGCACGGCACCGACAGGCGGGTCGCCTCCAGCAGGGTCTCCCCCAACCAGAAGCGGCGGCCGACGAGATGGTTCAGCGGCACGCCCTCGACAGTGACGTTGCGCCGATGCTCTTCGGGACCGAGTTCGATCCTGGCATCGCGCTTGAGTGCGATCAGCGTTTCGAGCTCGAACAGGGTAACTTGCCGCCCCTCCTCGGGCTTGTGCGAGTAAAACCCTTCCTCGTTGCCAATCATGTAGCGGTCGCCCTCGATGCCGCGGCCGGCGATGAGGCTGATGGAGTCCACTGAGCGCATCGGCAGGAAGGCGCGTGGCGTCAAATGAAGAAAGCGCACCACGCCGGTCCAGCCGAGCCGTGTTGCGCCCTGTGCCGAGCCGGCGCCGATGATGTCGAGCATGACAATTCCTCTTGATGAGAGCGATGGCGCGCCGCTGGTGGCGGCGCGCCGCAGGATCAGGTCAGCTCCTTGTTCGCCATCTCTGGGGCGAATTTGGTCGCGGTCGCGGTGACGGCGGCACAGGCAACCAGCAGCAGCGAGACCGGCCAGGTGGCACCGCCGCTCCAGGCCATCAGAGAGGCCGCAACCAGCGGCGTCAACCCGCCGCTGATGGCAGCACCGATCTGAAACCCGAGCGAGGCGCCGCTGTAGCGCAGTCGGGCAGAAAACAGCTCGGAATACCAGGGCGCGCCGATGCCGAACATCACCATCTGGCCGAAGGTGATGGCAACCACGATGGTGCCGACGACGATGGTGGGATCGCGGGTGTCGAGCAGCCAGAACAGCGGAAAGGCAAACAGCGCCGAGAACGCGCAGCTTGCGTAAAACATCGTCTTGCGGCCAACGATGTCGGACAGCCAGCCGAACAAGGGAATGGCGAACAGCGCAACCAGCGATGCCGCAAAGGCGCCGTTCAGCACCACCGCGCGCGACAGGCCGAGATTGGCGGTGGCGTAGGACATCACGAACACGCCGCCAATGCTGGCATAGGCGATCTCGGAGATCTTCAGACCGACCGCGGTGAAGAACGGCTTGCGATGGTGCTTGAAGATCTCGACCAGCGGCAGGCTTGCGACCTCCTTCTTGGCCTGCACCTGACGGAAGGCCGCGGTCTCCTCCATGTTGAGGCGAATGTAAAGACCGACGCCGACGAGCAGGACCGACAGCAGGAAGGGAATGCGCCAGCCATAGGTCATGAAGTCGCTTTCAGGCAGGCTCGCCACCATCGCGAACATGCCGATTGCGGCGAGATTGCCGATGGGATTGCCGACCTGCACCATGCTGCCGAGCAGGCCGCGGCGATGCGTCGGGCAGTTCTCGACCACCATCAGCACCGCACCACCCCACTCGCCGCCGAGGCCGATGCCCTGGAGGAAACGCAGGCCGATCAGCAGCAACGGCGCAGCGATGCCGATCTGCTGGTAGGTCGGAAGCAGGCCGATTAGGAAGGTGCCGATGCCCATCACCATGATTGTGATCGCGAGCATCGCCTTGCGGCCGACCCGGTCGCCGTAATGACCGAAGATCGCAGCGCCCAGCGGCCGCGCCAGGAAGCCGACCGCATAGGTGCCAAAGGCCGCAATGGTGGCGAGCGTGGGATTGCCGGCGGCGAAGAACACCTTGTTGAAGACCAGCGCGGTCGCCGTGCCATAGATGAGGAAGTCGTACCATTCGACCGCGGTGCCGATCACGCTCGACCACACGATCCGTCGCAAGCTCGCCGCTTCGTCCGGCGCTACGTTCAGGGTTACGTCGTCTGCTACGGTCATCGATCTCTCCAGAAAGTACCGGCAACTTGGCTTTGGCCATGGAGCCCATCGGCAGCCAGGACGGTAAAATCGACCATGTTTACTGTTAGAAATCAACGGGGCGGAACGCGGCAAATGCCGTCAATCCCAGCAGAGGGGGCTCTTTGCATTATTTTTCGGCTATTTTGCGCGATATACCAGCGCATTTGCTCAGAATATCCGCGCCCATGTTCAAAATTTCCTCGCATAAGTTTTCCTTCGGAATACAGGAGCAGCACGCTGAATAGGCAGTGGTACACCGCCGGGCTGGCAGAACGGCTGCATCTGTTGCAAAAGAGGCAGCAGAAGTTCGGGAGACTCATGCGTGCTTGACGTCAGCAAAGCGACAGCGGTCGGGGCCAATATCCGCCAGGCGCGGATCGCCAAGGGCCTTACGCTGGATCAGCTTGCCAGGCAGAGCGATCTCACGCGCGGCTACATCTCGCTGGTCGAGCGCAACCTGAAGATCCCTTCCCTCGCCGCGCTCCTGCGGATGGCTGCCGCGCTCGAGGTCAACGTCGCGAACTTCTTCGATCCGAACGCCGAGCCTGCGCCGCGCTACACGCTGTTCCGGCGCGAAGACGGCAACGTTCCGCTGTTCCAGGACACGTTTGGCGTGGTCCCGCTGGTAACGGGCCGCACCCGTAAGATGATGGAGCCGTTCCTGCTGAGCCCACCGCACAAATCGGCGACGCGCGCCTCGCACGCCGGCGAGGAGCTGCTGTTCGTCATCAACGGCAAAATCGCAATCAAGCTCGATGGCGAAGAGCTCGTCCTCACCAAGGGCGACTGCCTGTATTTTTCAGGCGAGACCCCGCACGAGGTCAGGAGCCTCGGCCGGCAGAAGGCCGAGGTACTCGTCGTTGTGGCTCAGAGCCCGACAGCCTAGCGGAGCCAGAAGAAACGTCCGGGCGGTGGCGGTATCGGCTCGGGTGGCCGCGGGCGTCTCGGGCGCGGCGGTTTCGGCGACGGCTCGGCGGACGACGTGGCTTCCGCGGTCGGGGCTGTCTCACTACCCGCGATCTTCACCGACAGCAGCAGATTGGACTCGTTCATCCGCCAGCGATAGCCAACCCCGAAGTCGATCGGCTGAGCGCGCGTGAACAATTCGGCATAGCGCTCCTGGTAGCGGCCGGGGAATTCGCCGATCGGCCCGAGATAGCGGCCGAACGGAAAGAACCGCCATTGCCGCGGATTGTAATAGGCAAGCGGAATTCCGGAATCGTCCTGGATGATGGTTGCGCTATTGGCGAGCAGCCAGTCGCGCGCGACGGTGAAGTTGCCGGCGTGCAGGAGATAGGATGCGCTCTTGATCAGGCTGTTGCCGGGCCCGAGCGTCTCGCAGAATTTCAGGAAGCCGGCGGCACGTGCGCCCGAGTTGGAAAGATCGGTCGAGAAATAATACAGCGTGCGCGTCTCGCCGTCGGCGCCCGCGAACGTGATGCGAACGCCGCGCGTGGCGTTCGGTCCTGGATTGTCGCTGCCCGTATGCACCCCGCCCTTGTCGTCGAGCGCAACCGTCTCGACGTTGCGGATGGTCTTGCCGGAGCGCGCCAGGAAGACATAGAGGATCGGCAAGGTGCCGTTGACCTGGTTGGCGTGCAGGTCGACCTTCATCTGCTTGGTGATGAAGAAGGAAAAGCTGAGGATCGAGCCGAGCGAGCGCTCGACATTGTAGAGCGCGGCACTGACCGAGCCGCGCGGCAGTCTGGTCAGATCGGGCGCCGCACCGGCGGGCTCCAACGCACCGAGCACATAGGTGCTGGCCTTGGAATAGAACGCGTTGGCGTACAGGAAATCCGGACCGCTGAAAAAGTAGAACATGGTCGGCCGCGGGGCGGCGAGATTGACGTCGGACCAGCTCCGGATCTTCGATATCTGCCGCTGCTCGAGCTGGGCGAAGGCACCGTCGAAGAATTTGGCGTGATGCTGCCAGGACGGATCCTTGGTGAGCGGCAGCAAGGGCGAGTCCGCCGACGGCTGCATGCCGGCCAGGAAGCGCGCGGTGTCGTCGAAGGTGACCTCGGCCGCACGTGCGGACGAGATGGCCGCAGCCAAAAGGGCAAGAGCGACGGCCGCAAGTCTCATGGGTCGAAACATGTCTATTCGCGATTGTATGACGTGCCAGCGGCGACCGGCCGCCTGCGGAAAACAGCATAAATCAACAAGCCCGAGAGCATGACGAGCATCCCCGACAGCGACTGCACGGGCCGCTCGGTCAAGAGGTAGTACATCATGGACGCAGTCACGAGCAGGAAAATGAGCGGCGTGAAGGGGTATCCCCAGGCGCGATAAGGTCGAGGCAGTTCGGGATCGGTAATGCGCAGCTTGATCACGCCGGCAACCGTGAAGAACGAGCAGAACAGCAGCGCGAACTGGATGAAGTCGAGCACCGCCTCGAAGCTGCGCGTGAACAGCAGGAGATTGGCGACCACGAGCTGAAACAGGATGGCATAGGCCGGCGCGCCGCTCACCGATTTCTTCGAGAACACGCGCAGTGCCGGGATATCCTCCCCCATCGTCATCATCACGCGCGGACCGATCCACATCATCGCGCTGATCGAGGAGATCAGGCCGACGCAAATCATCGCGCCGACGATCCG
Source organism: Bradyrhizobium campsiandrae (assembly GCF_014529705.1). Lineage (GTDB taxonomy): Bacteria > Pseudomonadota > Alphaproteobacteria > Rhizobiales > Xanthobacteraceae > Bradyrhizobium > Bradyrhizobium campsiandrae. The sequence goes on along the minus strand of NZ_JAANIH010000070.1, from coordinate 17,952 downwards.
CCCACCGAGATTGCCGAAGATGGCGCTGCCGGCGACGCTTGCGACGTCGAGCTGCCCGGCCAAGGCGCCGATCGGCGTCGAGTAGAGGAATACCGCATTGAGCGCGACATACAGTACCAGCACGATCAGCGTGCCCGCGAGCAGCGCGCGCGGCAGGGTCTGCTGCGGCGTATTCATCTCGCCGATGATGTAGGTCGCGGCATTCCAGCCCGAAAACGAATACATCACGAAGACGAGCCCGATCGCGAAAGGCGCGCTGACGATATGGGCGAGATCGCCCGCCTGCGGCGCAAAGGAGATCGGCTGCGGCGTGCCGATGACGAAGCCGGCCACCAGGAAAGCAACGATCAGCACGACCTTGAGGATGGTCGAGATCAACTGGAACGTCGAGGAATGCCTGACGCCGGTCAGTTGCACGATCGAGACCAGCCACACCACGCCAATCGCGAGCGGGATCGGCGGCAGATCCGGCATGACGGACTTGGCGTATTCGCCGAAAGCCATGGCTGCCAGCGCCACGGGCGCTGCGAAACCGACCGTTGCCGAGACCCAGCCGGCGAGAAAGCCGAAGGCCGGATGATAGGCGCGGCCGAGGAAATTGTACTCTCCGCTCGAGCGCGGAAACATCGCGCCGAGTTCGCTGTAGGAGAACACGCCGCACAGCGCAACGATGCCGCCGACGGTCCACAGCGCGAGGATCGAGAACCCCGAGGGGATGTCCTTGACCTGGAAGCCGAGGCTGGTGAAGACGCCAACCCCGATCATGTCGGCAACGACGATGGCGGTTGCGACGAGTACGGAGACCCCGGAGCCGCCGGTCAGCCGTCCGGTCCAGGGCGCGGTTCCCGCATCTGATGCCGTCATCTGGGTCCCTAGCCTCGGGCGTCACGCCTCGTGAGAGGCATCGTGCAGATTGGTGCAGTGAATTCAAGCAGGGTTAACAAGGGTTAAATGAGGCGGCCAAAATAGGTAACTGGCCACCTTATTTGCCCCCTTCAGGCCAATAAACCCGTAGTCGCCCGCCCAATGCGCGCCCCTCTCCCACAATCGCGACACGATTGCGTGGTCTTTTTCGCTCCATCCGGATGTGGGGAAGTTTCTCCGGACGCTTAACGTCGCCTAAACGCCAGTCGGCTCAATTGTCTTAAAAGATTGCCGATGGTTCGTGACTTGGAGTCATGCTTGGGGTCATGGGTGGATGGTCGGGGCCGTTCCGAAATTGAAAGCAGACATGCGCGTTGACCGGACCAAGGCGTCCGGGGCGCGCGGTCGTGCGCTTCGGATCGCCCTGACCTCCAGCTTGGTGCCGGTATCGCTGATGCTGGTTCAATGCGGCCAGTCGCCCAATCCGGCGGCGCTCGCTGCGAACTCGCAGGCCAATGTCCAGGTGGTGGCCAAGACCAATCCGCAAGTCGCAAGTGGCGACACGTTCGAGGACCGCTTCCCCGCCCCGCAATTCAAGGAGCGCTTTCCTTCCGCGAGCGAAAGCTTGCTGCAACGGCAGATGTCGGACTTCTCGCCCAAGCGCGCCGTGCAGCCGGCGCCCTACAAATTGGCTTCGCTGGAGCCGCAGCTGCCCTACCAGCGTCCACCGCGCGACGATCTGACGACCCTCATCAGCATGAAGTCCTCCGCCTTCCCCTATTTCGGCAACAACCCCGCCTCCGACGCGCCCTTCCTCAACATCTCCAAGGGCGACCGCCGCGGCCACCGCAGCTATTCGGGGCGCGTGTTCTGGCAGGACGAGACCTACAACGACAGCCGCGTGCTGGTGCATGTCCCCGAACATTTCGACGTGCGCAAGCCCGGTGTGATCGTGGTGTTCTTCCACGGCAACGGCGCGACGCTTGAGCGCGATGTGCGCGACCGCCAGCTGGTGCCGCAGCAGATCACCGCATCCGGCGCCAATGCCGTACTGCTCGCCCCGCAGATGGCCGTCGATGCCGCCGATTCCAGCGCCGGAAAATTCTGGCAGGCGGGCGGCCTCAAGCGCTTCATGGAGGAATCGGCCACCCACCTCGCCCGTCTCACCGGCGATCCCAACAGCGCACGCGCCTTCGCGAGCATGCCGATCGTGATCGTCGGCTATAGCGGCGGCTTCCTGCCGACCGCCTGGAGCCTCGAGGTCGGCGGCATCAGCGATCGCGTTCGCGGCGTCGTGCTGCTCGATGCGGTCTATGGCGAGATGGACAAGTTCGCGTCCTGGATCGAGAGCCACCGCTCGGGCTTCTTCGTCAGCTCCTACACGCACTACACCGCACGGCGCGACCGCGAACTGATGAGCATGCTCAGGCAAAAGGGCATCAGCGTCTCCGAGGACATGGATGGCCCGTTGCGTCCCGGCAGCGTCGTGTTCGTCGAAACCGGCGACGGCATCACCCACCGCGATTACGTCAACCGCGCCTGGACGCAGTATCCGCTCAAGGACGTGCTGGTGAAGATGTCGGCGACGCCGGCGCTGGCGTTGACGCGCGTCGCCGCCAGCAGCCCTTCGGTATCGAGCCGGTAGCTAATGTTAGCTTTTGGGCAGCTTCGGAATGCTCTCGGCAAAGCCGTTGTAGCAGGCCAGGCGCTCGTCCTCTTCCTTGAAGAATTTGCAGTCGGCGTAGCCCTTGGCCTTCGCCGGCTTCGGCTTGGGCGCCGGCGGGATAATGGCGTCGTAGCAATTGAGCCGGTCCTTGGTGCCGTCGTCGATGTCGAGGCAGGCCTGAAGCCGTGCCGCGATCGATTGCGGCTTGCCCTTCGGTGCCGCGGCGGCTGGTTTGGCGGCCGCCTCTTTCGTGCCGGACTTGGTCCCCTTGGGCTTGACCTGCACCAGCGGCTTGTCCCCCACCATCGGTGGCTTGTCGGTTTGCGCGAACGCGGAGGCTGAATAGAGCACCGCGGCAACCGCCAAAATCATCCTCATTTCAGTCAACTCTCTTTGGTCCCCATAACCGGCCTTCTAGCGCTCTCCCACGCCGTTTGCCAAGCGCCTTACGCACAGGAGATGCCCCTTTCAACCCGCGGCGGCCAGCGCTGGCCGAGGCCGGCTCACGACCACCAGCACCAGTGCCAGGACAACGAAGCCGACCGCGACGAAACCTGTGCTGTGCAGCAACTCGCGGGAAAACAGCAGCCCCCCGACCGCCGAGCCAATGGCCTGACCGATATAGAGCACGGACGTATTGAGCGCGACGGTCGCGGGCGCCAGTGGCGGTGCGGCTGCGACCAGCCGCACCTGCTGCATCGAATTGGTCGAGGCAAAGCCCAGTCCCCAGATCGCAACCCCGATCGCCATCAACACAAGCGTGCCCGCGCTCAGCGCCCAGCCGGCAATGCCCGCCAGTAACAGGCACGTGAACAGCAAGGAGGTTCGGTACGGGCCCCAAGTGTCGACGATGCGGGTTGCGAACACAACGCCGAGGAAACCGCAGACGCCATAGACCGCGAACACCATGCCGATCGCATCCGGGGTCGCCTCGGTCAGCTTCTTGAGCAGCGGGCCCATAAAGGTGAACACCGTGAACTGCCCGGACATCTGCAGCATCGTGATCGCGAGCAGCAACAGGATCGCCTTGCTACGGCCGACCTCGCGCCAGGTCTTCAGATCGACCGGCGTGCCCTTCAAGCCGGCCGGCAAACGCACCAATAGCAGCAGGAAACTGACGCAGCCGAGCACGCCGATCCCGCCATAGGCGGCGCGCCAACCATAGCGGCTGGCGATGAAGGTAATCAGCGGCAGGCCGACGGCGGCAGCGAGCGACCAGCCGAGGAAGATATAGGCGATCGTGCTGCCGCGCCGCTCCGCCGGCACGATCAACGCCGCTGTGCCAGCTGCCTGCGGCGTGTACAGCGCACCGACCGCAAGCATCACCAGGCGGATGACGAGGAGGCTTGCATAGTCGGGCGCAAAGGCCGAAGCGAGATTGCCTGACGCGAGCACCGCGAGCGTGGTCGTGAGCAGGAGCCGGCGTTCAATACGGCTGGTCAGCCAGGCCGTCAGCGGCGAGCCAATGCACAGCGTGACCGCGCCAAACGTGATGAGCAGCCCGGCCGCATGGATACTGATGCCGAGCCCCGCCGACAATTCCGGCAGCATCCCCGCCGGCGCCAGCACCGCGCAGCCGGTAACGAGATTGCCAAGCATCAGGGCGGTTGACGTGAAGCGGCCGGCGCGGGAATTTTCCATGCACTTGCATGTAAAGCAAGGCCGCAGCCAGTTAAAGGGCACGTCGTGAAATAGTTGGAGCGCCGTCCCGGCTTTTGCGCGCCACTTTCTTGGAAATGCCGGATTGCACAGGCCGAATCGCCTGATATATCGCTCGTTCCCGCTTACCTGCGCTCGTTCGCAGGAGTGAGCCTCAGGAGAAAAGCAATGTCCGACCAGCCCAAATCCGAATCCGGCTTCCAATATTCCCTCAGCAACCTGAAGCCCGTGACCCCCGCCGCCAAAGTCACCCTCACCTTCCCAGACGGCGCCCAGCGCCAGTATGACAAGAGCATCACCGGCCTCGATGTCGCCAAAGGCATCTCGCCCTCGCTGGCGAAGCGCACCGTGGCGATGGCGCTCGACGGCGTGCTCACCGATCTCAACGATCCCATCGAAGCTGACGCCAAGTTCAGGCTGATCACCCGCGACGAGCCGGAGGCGCTCGAGTTGATCCGCCACGACTGCGCGCACGTGCTCGCGGAGGCCGTGCAATCGCTGTGGCCGGGCACGCAGGTGACCATCGGCCCAGTGATCGAAAACGGATTCTACTACGACTTTTTCCGCAACGAGCCGTTCACGCCGGACGACTTTGCCGCGATCGAGAAAAAGATGCGCGAGATCATCGCGCGCGACAAACCTTTCACGAAGGAGGTTTGGGACCGCGAGAAGACAAAACAGGTGTTCCGGGACAAGGGCGAGGCCTTCAAGGTCGAGCTGGTCGACGCCATTCCCGGCAACGAGCCGATCAAGATCTACTACCAGGGCGACTGGTTCGATCTCTGCCGCGGCCCGCACATGACCTCGACCGGCAAGGTCGGAGGTGCCTTCAAGCTGATGAAGGTGGCCGGCGCTTATTGGCGCGGCGACAGCAACAACCCGATGCTGACGCGCATCTACGGCACCGCCTTCGCCAAGCAGGACGACCTCGACGCTTATCTCAAGCAGATCGAGGAAGCCGAGAAGCGCGACCATCGCAAGCTCGGGCGCGAGCTCGACCTCTTCCATTTCCAGGAGGAAGGTCCCGGCGTCGTGTTCTGGCATCCGAAGGGCTGGACGATCTTCCAGCAGCTGATCGCCTATATGCGCCGGCGCCTCACCGGCGATTACAGCGAGGTCAACGCGCCGCAGATCCTCGACAAGGTGCTGTGGGAGACGTCGGGCCATTGGGGCTGGTACCGCGAGAACATGTTCGCGGCCCAGTCGGCCGGCGACGAGGCCGAGGACAAGCGCTGGTTTGCGCTGAAGCCGATGAACTGCCCCGGTCACGTGCAGATCTTCAAGCATGGCCTGAAGAGCTACCGCGACCTGCCGCTGCGCCTCGCCGAGTTCGGCGTAGTGCACCGCTACGAGCCGTCGGGCGCCATGCACGGATTGATGCGCGTGCGCGGCTTCACCCAGGACGACGCACATATCTTCTGCACCGAGGATCAGCTCGCCGAGGAATGCCTGAAGATCAACGATCTCATCCTGTCGACCTATGCGGACTTCGGCTTCACCGGCGATCTCACCGTGAAGCTGTCGACCCGACCGGAGAAACGCGTCGGCACGGATGCGATGTGGGATCACGCCGAGCGCGTGATGGCGACGGTGCTGCGCGAGATCCAGGCGCAGAACACCCACATCAAGACCGAGATCAATCCGGGCGAAGGCGCCTTCTACGGGCCGAAGTTCGAATACGTGCTGCGCGACGCCATTGGCCGCGACTGGCAGTGCGGCACCACGCAGGTCGACTTCAACCTGCCGGAGCGCTTCGGCGCTTTCTACATCGACCATGACGGCGGCAAGAAACCGCCCGTGATGGTGCACCGCGCGATCTGCGGCTCGATGGAGCGCTATATCGGCATCCTGATCGAGCACTATGCCGGCAACTTCCCGCTCTGGCTCTCGCCGGTGCAGGCGGTGGTCACGACCATCACCTCGGAAGGCGACGAATACGCCAAGGCGGTGCTGGAGCAGGCGCGGCGCGCCGGGCTTCGGGTCGAGATCGACCTGCGCAACGAAAAGATCAACTACAAGGTCCGCGAGCACTCGCTGGCCAAGATTCCGGCCCTGCTCGTGGTCGGCAAAAAGGAGGCCGAGACGCATTCGGTCTCGGTTCGCCGGCTCGGCAGCGACGGCCAGAAGGTGATGACGACGGCGGAGGCCATCGCAGCCCTCGTCGACGAGGCGACCCCGCCGGATGTCCGGCGGGCACGCGGCACGGTGTGATCCCTGAAATCGATCTAAACTCGCTTCCGGTTGCGGGCGTGCATGCCTATCTCGGCAGGGCACGCCCGACGACCAGCCGAAGAGGCCCTCGCAATGCCTGATGCTATCGAACTCCTGAAAACCCGCCGCTCGGTCAAGCCGCGCGAGATGACCGGACCAGGTCCCTCGCCGGCCGAGCTCGAGACCATCTTGACCATCGGCGCCCGCGTCCCCGATCACGGCAAGCTCGCGCCCTGGCGCTTCATCATTTTCGAGGGTGATGCCCGCGAGCGCGCCGGCGAGGTGATCGCCAAGGTCTTCGCGCGCAAGAATCCGGGCGCCCCCGCCGCCGATATCGAGACCGAGCGCAAGCGCCTCACCGATGCGCCGCTGGTCATCGGCATCGTCAGCTTCACCAAGCCGCATCCAAAGGTGCCGGCCTGGGAGCAGGAATTGTCGGCGGGCGCCAGCGCCATGAATATCGTCACGGCAGCGACCGCACTCGGCTACGGCGCCTGCTGGCTCACCGGGTGGTTCTCGTTCGATCGCGACGTGCTCGACGGCCTCGGCCTCAAGGCCGACGAAAAGCTTGCCGGCTTCATTCACGTGGGCAAGCCGACCAAGCCGAGCGAGGACCGTCCGCGACCGTTCCTTTCGGAAATCGTGACGCGTTTTTAATCGAAGGCTTGTTGACGCCCCTAACGTCTTGCGGCTTTGTTCTCCGCGAAGGAGAAAGCCCGGATGAAGCGTCGTGATTTTCTGGTCGGGGCCGCCATGCTGGCCGGCACGATGGCGCGAAGCCGGGCCGCCGACCTTCCCGCTCCTTCTCCCGACGGGCTGCGACGTATCACCTCGTTCTTCGAAAACGAGGTCACCGCCGGCCGCTTGCCGGGCGCGATCGTCCTGATCCAGCAGCACGGCAAGCCCGTCTATTTCAAGATGTTCGGCGTGCGCGACGTCAGGACCCGCCTGTCCATGACGCCGGACACGATCTTCGCCATCCATTCCATGACCAAGCCGATCACGAGCCTTGCGGCCATGATGCTGATCGACGAGGGCAAGTTAGCGCTCGCCGATCCCGTGTCGAAATACATCCCCCTGTTTGCCGGCACCAAGGTGGGGCTCGAGATCACCAAACCCGACGGCTCGCTCGCGCTCGACATGGTGCCGCCGGTCCACCCCGTGACGATCCGGGACCTGATGCGCCATACCTCTGGCATCAGCTACGACTATATCGGCGGCAAATGGGTCGAGCTCGCCTACAAGGCGGCCAATATCTTCGAGGGCCAGTTCGACAACCGCGAATTCGCCGACCGCATTGCCAAGCTGCCGCTGGCGCGCCAGCCCGGCACGTTGTGGCGCTACGGCCATTCCACCGACGTGCTCGGCAGCATCATCGAGATCATCACCGGCCAGACGCTGTATGAGCACCTGAAGCAGCGCATCCTCGATCCGCTCGGCATGACCAGCACGAAATTCGTGCTGTCGACACCGGACGAGCTCGAACGCATGGCACGGCCGCTGCCAAGCGACCAGATCCTGCTCGATGCCGAGCGCGAGCGTCTCGATCATCCGGAATGGCAATCCGGCGGCGGCGGACTGCTCTCGACCATCACCGACTATCAGCGCTTCTCGCAAATGCTGCTCAATGGCGGTGCGTTCGACGGCAGGCGCTATCTTAGTCCGGCCGCCTTCAAGGACATGACGACCGACCAGATCGGGCCCGGCTCCGGTGTCGGCCGCGACTATTTCTATTTCCCCGGCGACGGTTTCGGCTACGGCTACGGCCTCGCGGTACGCACCGATCCCGGCAACGCCAGACCGCCACCGCCCGGCTCGCTCGGCGAATTGAAATGGGACAGTGGCAGCGGCACCTATTTCGGCGTCGATCCCAAGCTCGACATGGTCTACCTGCTGATGCAGCAGACCCAGAACGAGCGCGGCCGTATCACGCCCGCCTTCAAGGCGCTGGTCTATGACTGCTATCCCGAAGAGCTACGCCGCCCGTGAGGTGCGCTGGCCGAAATCGGCCAGCAGCTTAGCGATCTCGCTGGCAGGCCGCGCTGCGCTGAACAGGAAACCCTGCACCTCGTTGCAACCTTCGATGCGGAGCCAGTCGAGCTGATCCTCGGTCTCGACGCCCTCCGCCGTCGTGGTGATGTTGAGGCTGCGGCCGAGCCCGGAGATCGCGCGCACGATCGCGACGCAATCTGGGCGCTGCGCCAGATCCTTCACGAAGGAGCGATCGATCTTGATCTTGTCGAACGGAAAGCTTCTGAGATAGCTGAGGCTGGAATAGCCGGTGCCGAAATCGTCCATGGAAATGCCGACGCCGAGCTCGCGCAATTGATGCAGAATGGCGAGGTTGGCATCGGTCTCGGCGAGGAAGATCGACTCGGTGATCTCCAGCTCGAGGCGCTTCGGCGACAGGCTGGATTGCGCCAGCGCCGAGATCACGACCTGAACCAGGTTGCGGCTGCGGAATTGCGCCGGAGACAGATTGACCGCCACCTTGACGTCGTTCGGCCACTTCACCGCCTCAGCGCAGGCCTCGCGCAGCACCCATTCGCCGAGCGGTGTGATCAGGCCGATGTCTTCGGCGACTGGAATGAATTCGGCCGGAGAGATCATGCCCTTCTCCGGATGACGCCAGCGCAGCAGCGACTCGAAGCCGGAGATGCGGTCGGAGGCGATCGACACCAGCGGCTGGTAGTGCAGCTCGAATTCGCCATTGGCAAAGGCCCGGCGGAGGTCGAGCTCCATGTCGCGGCGCTTCTGCGCCTGGAGATCCATCTCGCGCTCGAAGAAATGGTGGACACAGCCGCCGTCGGACTTCGCCCGGTACAACGCCATGTCGGCGTTGCGCATCAGCTCCTCCGTGGTCACGCCGTCGCCCGGCGACAGCGCGATGCCGATGCTGGCGCCGATCACCATCTCCTGGCCATCGATGTCGTAGGGTGCCTTCAGCATGTCGATCAGCAGGCTCGCGCAGGCGCTGGCCTCGTTCGGCGAGACATCGGCCGCCAGGATCACGGCGAACTCGTCGCCGCCGAGCCTTGCGGCGAGGTTGGCACCGCGGACCGTGGCGGTCAGGCGCTCGGCGACCTCCTTGAGCAGGCGGTCGCCCGCAGGATGGCCGAAGGAATCGTTGATGTTCTTGAACAGGTCAAGGTCGATATAGAGCACGCCGACACGCTTGCCGCCGGCCTGGTCGAGCGCTTGCTTCAACCGCTCCTGGAAATATTCGCGGTTCGGCAGATCGGTGAGCCCGTCATGATGCGCCATGTGGGCGATCCGCGCCTCGGCCTTGCGTCGCTCGGTGATGTCGACCACCGCGACCAGATAACCGTCGCGATCGTTGAAGGCGACGCGGCGACCGAAAGTCAGCACCTCGATCTCGCTGCCATCGGCGCGCAAATGCCGCCAGTTGCGCGAGGAATGATAGGTATCGCCGATGCGCTCCAGCGCCTCGGCGTGGCTGTCCCATTCGTCCTCGGGCCAGATCTCGTGCAGCCTCATGCGCAGGAACGCCGCGCGGCTGTAGCCATAATGCTGGACCGCAGCATCGTTGACGCCTAGGAACTGCTTGGTCTCGGCGTCGAACACCCACATCGGCATCGGATTGTTGTCGAACAGCAGCCGGAACGAGGCGTCGCGACGCTTGAGCGCCGTGACGTCGGAGATCGTCAGCGAGACGACGTCGGCAAACGCGGTAGCGCTGAGGCGCAGATAACGGCTCTCGTGCTCGATCTCGAGCTGCTCGCCGCGGCCGCCGGAGACGGCCCGGAGCAGGAATTCCATGATCTCGGGCGCGGCCAGCAGCGTGTTGCCCTCGCCGAGCCGCCGCCACAGCAAGCCGCCGGTCGAAACCTTGAGCAGCAGCGCGGCGCTCTTGTTGTGGTGCACGATCTGAAGATCGAATGGTGCACCCTTGGCGTCGCGCAAGGTCGCCAGCGAAATGACTGCATCGTCGGTCGACGAGAAGATGGCGTCGAGCAGATTGTATTGCGCGCCGCGCTCGTTGACATAGGCGCCGACCAGCGTCGCGCCCCACCGTGAGGCGGTCGGCAGCGCCAGCACGTCATAAGTCCTCACCATGCCGTCGCGCACGCAATGCGCGCTCGCATGATGTGGCAGCCCGGTGGCAAGGGCGTTCACCGCCGCTTCCGACAGCGCGGTGGCACAATCCGGCGACAGCTCCGTGATCGGAATGTCCCAGCGCTCCTCGCCGAGCCAGGCCTGCACGTAACGTCCGCTGCGCGACAGTTCGAGCGTGCCGTCGCCTTTAAGCAGCGCGATGTGGTCGGCAAGCCGTCCGAGGCTGCCGAGCATCACGTCTTCATAGCGCGGCAGCCGGTCGCCCGGCTTCAACGCAGCACGCCATTTGCGCTGAAGCACCGGGATGTCGTCAAACATTTCGGTGGCCGGTTTGCCCGGCATCTTCTTCGCGGCACTCATTGCAGTCCCCAACGCACTTTCCGACGCATCCAATGCGGGCGCGCTTAATAGCGTGTAAAAACAGCGCGGCTGCGGGTTCCGTTGGGCAATTATGACAGTTTTAAGTCGCGCATTGGTTAGTGGGCATTAGAGACTATGACAGTCACTTAAAATGCGATGTGTCTCCATGCACGAGGTTTATGCTCACGGATACCGCCCGGCAAAACCCTTCGCGCCGATGTGACGGGCGTCCACCGCCGCCCGGCCCGCGTCGTGACGATCGCGATACGCCCTCTTCCTTGGGCCGGGTTGCCATAACACATACGTCATTTCCGAATTTCGGTAAAGTAGAACATCTCTGGCGGGCCGGATTGACCTAGCGTTGGGGTGTTTTGCCCGACCGGGCCACACAAGTCGTTGTGGTCCATGGCCCGGATGGCCTATGGGCCCGAACCGCTGCGCACTTTTCCCGATCGTGCTTTAGTCCTCGCTGGACGCTGCCGAGCGGTTGCGCAAATAGGCCTGCGACAACAGGAAAAATAGTGCGCGCTCGCCGTGATATTTGGCCGAAGGACGCGTGCGCTCGAAGCCGTCGGCGAATATCTTCCCGGACTGGTCGCAGACCTGCCAACGCCAACCCAGCCGTTTGCGCCTGGTGAGGATCACTTCGAACATGCCGACGCGCTTGGCCCCTGCTGCTTTCCGGTCGCGCGAGCCTACCCAAGGCCGCGCCGCCTCCCCCCATTGGAGGGATGCCCGACATATATCGCGGCAGCACGGAAAGCGAATGAAATTGATTATCGGAAATGCGTATCTTGCACCTGAAATGACGAAGTTGCTGCAGCATGAATACAAGCTGGAATAAGCCGATGCCGCCGGTGTTTTAAACCTTTTGCGGCGTAGTGCGGTGGCGGTGGCAGCGGTATTCAAGCCGAAACACAACACGAATGTTCGGTAAGCGAACGCTCACCGGACGAGAGCTGCGCATGTGAACAGCCGTCAACATGTGAACGCTCGACTCGTGCGGGAAGATGTGGAGCGATCTCATCGCGCAATCCTCCGCGGCCCTCCGTGACCTTGTGTGCGCTGAATGAGAAGCGCGGCGCGCTTAGCGCGCGACGACTTCGACTTCGCCGTCGACGCCGTTCACGACGTTGAAGCCGCGCTCATAGACCTTGCCCTCGTTCTTGGCGATGGCGCGGTATTCGCCTTCGGAGAGCACGACGCGCGGGAAGGCGCCGATCGATTCCTTGATGACGTCGCCGCCCGGCGTCAGCACCGACCAGGCGGTGTTGGCGAGCGCCTCGCCGCCCTTGTCGCTGACGAGCTTGAGCGTGATGACGGCGGCGCGGTGGGTGATGGTGACGTCGGTAAGCTTGCCGGCCTGGACGCGGATGTCCGAGCGCACCACCGAATTGGCGTCGCCATAGTTCGAGATGATGTAGTAGGTGCCCTCCGGAATCAGCACGACGTCGCCGGCGGCAACGTTCGGCACGAGCGCGGCGCGCTCGCCGGATTCGAACTGGCTGCCCTTGTAGATGGCGAAGGAGATCTGGTTCTGCGGAATGCGGCTGGTACCGACGCGGCCCTCGATGCGCAGGCCGCCGGCCGGCAGCACGAAGGATTCGCGGTCGGTCTCGGCCTTCAGGCTGACGGTGCGCACCGCGCTGACGAGGCCGAAGGCGACGTGGACGACGTAATTGCCCGGCGGCAGCACGATGTTGGGCGTGGCATTGCGATCCTCGCGGATCAGCTTGAAGGTGCCGTTCTCGTCGGGCCGGTCGGCAAACACCCGCCAGACCAGGCCGCTGGTGATCGGCGGGGTGTCCTTGCCGTATCTGGCTGTCAGCGACAGCACGGCCTGCCCGGGCGCGGCCGCGTTGAGCGGCGCAGCCGGCGGCACGGTAGTCACCGCGGGTGGCGGCATGCTGGGCGTATTCGGCTGGGTCAGGGTCGGCGGCAGGCTCGGTGGACCGGCGCCGGGACCGGAGGGCGGCGCCAGGCTGACGGCGCCGCCGGGATCGGGCACCGAAGCCGGCGGCACCGGCGGTGGCCGGTCGGAGAAAAGCTGCGCCTGAGCGGTATTTTGGCCGAAGGCGAGCAGGCATGCGGCAACGACGAGCGCCGGCAGCAGCCTGCCGCCGCGCCGCCATCCGATGATGCCGTCACCCCCTGGAGTCATGTCTGCTGGTTTTCACCGAAAACGCGGCAAATTCAAGCCTCTGAAATCCCGGGGAATACGGCTTTGCCCTGATCATTGGAACCTAGTTGACGCCTGCGTGATTACACAGGAGGCAACCGGCCTTTGCCACACTCCTGCCCCCTGCGTCCCGAACGCTGTAAACCAAGCTTTGCGCCCGTTCTGGCGAAGCGGAAATTCGGTGCCTACTCTGGAGTGAGGACTGGCCCGGAGTAGGAGAGTTTCGGTGCTGGATATCTTGAAAGGTCGGAGCTCGAACGGCGCGAATGGCGAGAAGGTCGGCCTCGGCAGTATCCGCAGACCCGTCCTCGGCCTCGCGCTGGGAGGCGGCGCGGCACGTGGCTTTGCGCATATCGGTATCATGAGAACGCTGCTGGCCAACGGCATCGTGCCCGATGTCGTGGTCGGCACCTCGATCGGTGCGGCCGTCGGCGGCGCCTATGCGGCCGACCGGCTCGATGCGCTTGAGGAATGGGCCCGCAGCCTGCAGGGGGTGCGCAACATCCTCGGCTATCTCGACATCCGTCTCAATGGCTCCGGCCTGATCGGCGGCGAGAAGCTCGCAAGCCGGCTGGAGGAATCGATCGGCCAAACCCTGATCGAGGACCTGCCGATGAAATATGCCTCGGTCGCGACCGAGATCCGCACCGGCCACGAGATCTGGCTCACGCGCGGCCGGCTGGTCGAGGCGATGCGCGCCTCATATGCGCTGCCCGGCATCTTCGCGCCGGTGATGATCGGCGACCGCTGGCTCGTCGACGGTGCGCTGGTGAACCCGGTGCCGGTCTCGGCGGCGCGGGCGCTCGGTGCCGAGATCGTCATCGCCGTCAACCTGTCCACCGACGTCTTCACCCATTCGACGACGATCCATGCGCACGGGGCGACGCCCGCGCCGGCCGCCGCCCCCGTCACCGAGGAGACCCCGGCCAAACGGCGCTTTCCGCGCATCTTCTCACCGGAGAGGACCGTCAAGCGCGAGTTCTTCGGCAGCGCCGGCCGGCCCGGCATCTCTTCGGTGATGATCGATGCCTTCAACATCATGCAGGATCGCATCACTCGCGCGCGGCTCGCCGGCGACCCGCCCGACCTCTTGATCACGCCGCGGGTCGGCCAGTTCGGCTGGTTCGATTTTCATCGCGCCGAGGATCTGATCGCACATGGCGTGCGCGCTGCCGAGCGCGCGCTGGAGCAGATCCAGGAAACGATCGACGTGCTGGCGCCGGCACCCCACGGCGCCGCGCCAAAGGCGGTCGAGTAGGCTCGGCCTCTAAGCCGGCTCAGGCCGTCTTGATGTAGTCGCGCAGGGCTTCCTGCTCGGACTCGTATTCCTGCACGCGGCGCTTGACGATGTCGCCGATCGAGATCAGGCCGACCACCTTGTTGTTCTCGAGCACGGGCAAGTGGCGGAACTTGCCCTTGGTCATCATCTCCATGAGCTCGGCGACCGTGTCGGTCTCCTTACAGGTCACGACCTTGCGGGTCATGACCTGAGAGACCGGCTCATCCAGCACAGCGGCACCGCGCTCGCCGAGGACGCGCACGATGTCGCGCTCGGACAGGATGCCCTCGAGCCGGCTCTGGTCCATGACCAGCACCGCGCCGATCTTCTTCTCACCGAGCAGCTTCACGGCGGCCGCGAGTTTGGCGTCGGGCGCGACGCTCATGATCTGGTGGCCCTTGGTATTGAGAATGGAACGTACCGTCATTGTCGCCTCCCTGAATCGGATCCATCCGCTTTGCACGGTCTGGACTTGTTCGCGAGTCTTCAACTAACAGTTTTGGCGCCGGTTTCACGCTCGGGCGCTTGTCGAAGCATTGCCTCTACGGGCTTGTCGCTTCGAAACATTCTTCGCTGGGATGATGGATGAATTCGAGCCGCGCCGCAAGCGCCGCTTCAAATACCGTTTGAAATGTCGCGTGATGACGCATCCGCAGCATCATCGTTTCGCACGCGCGGCACCGGATCGAACAGCGCGAACAGCAAGAGGCCCGCGAAGAAGCCGCCGATATGCGCCTGCCAAGCAACTTGCGCACTGCCGCCCTCGACGCCGATCGCGCCGACGCCGAAGATGATGTTCATCACGAACCACACACCGAGGAAGCCGACGATCCGCCGGTCGCGAAGGGCCCGCAGCAGCGGCTGCGCCGGAACCTTGGCAGCGGTATCGGCATCCGAACGGCTGAACGACAGGAAGCTGCCGCGCACGAAGGCGAAGCGGATCGCCGCCGCCATGGCACCCGACACCGACGCCGAGGCGCCGATCATCGGCACCACCGCATGCTCGTGGGTGAGGAGATGGGCAAGCGCGCCGGCCGCCGCCGTCACCGCCAGGAAGGCGAAGAAACGCAAGCCGCCGAAGCGCCGCGCCAGCGCGCTGCCGAACGGCAGCAGCCACAGCACGTTGAAGGCAAGATGGGTCAGATTGGCGTGCAGCAGCGAATAGGTGACGAAGCTCCAGACCTTGGCGCCCGCACCACCCGGAATCTGCAGGTTGAGCAGCGAGGAATCGTAACGCTTCGGAATGAATCCGAACACGTCGATGGTCCAGTTCTCCAGCTCCGGCGGCAGCAGCACCCGCAAATGGATCACCGCCAGGAGGACGACATAGGCCGTCAGCGGCCACGGCAGCGTCAGGATCGGCTCGCGCGGGGCCGGTTCGACGACGACCGGATGGTCCGACGGGGGGTGTGACGGGGAATCCAAAACGGTTTCGCTTTCGGGCGCGCGGAGCAAGAGGCTTGGAGATAGTCGCCTTTACCAGCCCAGCGCAAGTGCACAAAAGGAAAAGGCAGGGCCCTGGGAAAGCCCTGCCTATCCGTGTCGGCCTTTCCGGCGCAACGGAAGAACAAGGTGTATCCCCACCCCTCCCCGCGGCCAGTGACCAAACTGTTTGACGCCCGTGTACAGGCCTCGCCGAGAACCTGGAGAAAGCGGCAAGGCTTGCGACCGCGACCACCATAGCAGCCGTGCGGCAGCGCGAAAGCGCATAGTTAATTTAACGTTAACGACGCAAAGGCGGCGCGCAAGGCGCCGAAAACGCCCTCGCGGCATGGACGCTGCAATTCCCCTCCTGCACAACAGCAAAGGGATCTCCGGTGCGCTGAAGCGGGACAGGTCTGTCCCGTGGAGCTGCACCTCGGGGTAGGCGTCAGACATGAAACATCCATCGAGCCGCGCGTTCTTCGCGTATTGGGACAAGAAGCGCGGCAGCGCGCGGGCCCCTGACAGGGCCGATATCGACCCGGCTGCCGTGCGCGAGCTGCTGGGCGACATCTTCGTCCTGTCGTGCGAACCCAAGCTCGGCTTTCCGTTCCGCGTTGCCGGCACCCGCGTCTGCGCGCTCGCCGGCCTCGACCTCAAGGACCAGAGCTTCGCCGCGCTGTTCATGGAAGGCAGCCGCAGCGAGATCGAGGAGATCACGACGGTGGTCGCCGAAGAGACGTTAGGCGCCATCGCCGGTATCACGGCGACCCGTGAGGACGGCAGCAAGGCTCATCTCGAACTGCTGCTGCTGCCTTTCAACGCCCGCCCGCACACGCCGGTGAGCGTGACCGGCGTGCTCGCCCCGTTCGACGACGAGTGCGGGGCGCTTGGCCCGTTCACCGTCACCTCCTGGCGCTATCTGCACCAGCCGGAGAAATTGCTGCCGCGGGCGATCCGCAAGCTGCAGATCGCACGCGGATTGATGGTGTATGAGGGGCTGCGCTAGGCCGCCTCTCCTGTCGCGTTCACGGCATCGCCAGATGCCAGGCACCGTTCAGAAAACCGTCGCCGGTGATGTCGCCGGGCTTGGTGTCCTTGGCAAAGGTGTAGAGCGGCTTGCCCTTGTGCGCCCACTGCTTGGAGCCGTCGTCGCGGGTGATGATGGTATAGCCGTCGCCAGGTGCGTCGTTGGCTTCGGCCTTCAACGCCGGCCAGTTTGCCGCACACGGGCCGTTGCACGCCGACTTTCCGTCCGCATCCTTGTCGAACGTATAGAGCGACATGCCCTTGGCGTCGGTCAGCACGTTGCCCTTGTCGGTCTTGCCGGTCTTGGTCGGCGGCGCGGCGAGCACGGCAGAGGTGATCGCAAGGGACGCAACGAGCGTGAGCGCGAGGCGGATCGAGGATGTCGTCATGGTATCTCCTGTCATGCAACTAGCCAAAAAAATCGCTTTGCATGGGGTAGGACGCCGCGATGCGCGCACTATTCCTCGAACCTGCGCAAAGATATTTTTGGCTGCGCGTGTCGATGCAACGGAATAAATTGCGGTGATCGATACGGAGCAGGCAGATGAGCGGGCCGCGTTGGCGTCGCGCGCACGACGGAGACCTCGAAGCGATCAGCGCGATCGCGGCGCGGATTCATCCTGATTTGCCCGAGCGTCCCGAAGTGCTTTTGGAAAAGATGCGGCTCTATCCTGACGGCTGTCGCGTGCTTGCCGCAGGCAACGAGATTGTGGGTTACGGCCTCGCGCATCCCTGGCTGCGGCAACAGATCCCGCCACTCGACGACTTCCTCGCGCGATTGCCCGAAGCTGCCGACTGTCTCTATGTGCACGACGTCGCCGTGCTGCCCGGCCATCGCGGTGACGTGGCGCGCGCTTATGTCACAGAGATCGAGGAGATCGCGCGATCTTCCGGCATCAGGACGCTTGCACTGGTCTCGGTCTATGGCACGCGCGCATTATGGGAGCGTCTCGGCTTCCACGGCGTCGCAGCGGACGCGGCGCTGCGCGACAAGCTGTCGTCCTATGGCGCAAGCGCGACCTACATGCTGCGCGAGCCCGGCAAGTAGCCCCCTTCCCGCGTACCGCCTCACGCGGGCGTGAAGCCGGCCCTCGAACCGGCTTCGATCAGCTCCCGTCGAAGAATCGTGCGAGCCATTCCGGTCTCGCCGAATTGAGGCTGGAGAATTTCCATGCAACTCACATTGCCCAAAGTTGCTTTGATCGC
>NZ_JAANIH010000006.1 GCF_014529705.1 Bradyrhizobium campsiandrae | reverse complement strand
GTTCGACACGCTGACCAAGGCAGTGCCTGGCACGGTGGTGATCGTATCGTTGAACCCACCGCCGCCACCGCCCCCGCCGTCTCCCGCGGCTGCGCCAGCATTGCCAACTGCTCCGTTGATATTGAAGGTGGTCGCGCCCGATCCGCCCGCGGCACCGCCGCTGCCCGCGCCGCCAAATCCTCCCGCTCCGGAGTATGGGAATCCAGAGCCGCCATTGCCACCACCACCACCGCCGCCGCCGCCGCCTGCACTGGCGGTGCCCGCCGTTCCAGTGCCGCCGGTCCCGCCCACCAGATTGTCGGTGGCGCCAGCGCCGCCCGCGCCCGCGCCTGTCGCGCCGGCGCCGCCCGATCCGCCGTCCGCCTTTGCAGGTGACGCCGATGCCAGCGCGAGGTACATCGCACAGAGGGCAGCGAATGCGGCCCGGCCGAGTGCGGTCGTCGTCGGCAGCGATGATCTGAAAATAAATGTTCGCTGCTTGCGCATTCCAAATCCGGTCCCGCCCATCGCAATTGCTCGTTCGTCGGCCACGTACGAACGCAACCAATTTACAGAAGTGGGTTGCACAGGCTTGGACCAGACGGCACGGGACACGGGCAGCGCGGCATTCTGCTTGCCAATTTGAGCGGCTGTTGCCGTTGGGCGACAAAAACG
This sequence comes from Bradyrhizobium campsiandrae, assembly GCF_014529705.1. GTDB lineage: Bacteria > Pseudomonadota > Alphaproteobacteria > Rhizobiales > Xanthobacteraceae > Bradyrhizobium > Bradyrhizobium campsiandrae. The sequence goes on along the minus strand of NZ_JAANIH010000006.1, from coordinate 204,134 downwards.
CGGCGGCCCGCGATCTTCATCGCGGGCCGCTTGGGACTGATGGGAATTCGCGGGGGCGTGCCGGCTGCTACACGGCCGGCAAGAGGCCTTCGCGGGGCAGTTTGCCGGCGCCACCTCCGCCGCCAAGTGCTCCGTATCCGCCACTGACGTTATCCAGCTGCTTTTGATCGAGCTCGCCGTTCTGCTTGCGCTGCTCGGCCGGAGCGGACGTCTTGTCTTTCGTGCTGTCGCTCATCGTTCAAAACTCCTCGGCTTGAATGGGATCTTTAGAAAGGGCGGGGCGCGTACGCTCCGCGATCAATAGTCCACGTTGGTCGGGCAGTTGAAGGTCCGGCCCGATCCGCCGGTCTGGTAGCCGCCGCTGACCTGCGCGAGATCGTGCTCGGACAGCTCGAACTGCTCGGTCTTGCCGGCATGTGCATCAGGCGCGATCGAATCGTCAGATGTCCGATTCGCGCTCAGCGCCTTGGACGATGTCTTGGTCATGTAAACTCCGTCTGGAAGTTGATAAGCGGTCGCGTGGTGCGCTCGCCTGCAATCCGTGTCGGCAAACGCGCGCGAGGTTCTGGGTGCAGGATTTCACTTAATCGTTATTGCTGAAAATCAGCATATCGGGAGATGAATGACTTGGGCCAGACGGCACTGTGTTTGGACTCGGCGGCAAGAACGTCCCTCACCAGGCGTAGCGCACGACGCCCTTGCCGGCATAGGAGCGGGTGACTTGCGAGAACTCGCCCTCGAAGGTCGCGGCCGCCGACCAGCCGTTCAGCCATTTCATCTCGGCCGATGCGGTCGTGAGTGCGGAATCGCGCGCCTGCGCCGCGCCGTTGACGACGAAGCTTGCGCCCGGCAGCGCCTGGAAGGTCGCAGCGATCGTGCGGTTCGGATTGAAATCATGCGCCCAGGCGAGGCGGCCGCGCAGCGTCAGCACGCCGCTCTGCTGCGCAAAGGATTTGTCGCTGCGCAGGCCGAGCTCGCTGCGCGCATCGGTCACGTCCTTGGCCGCATAATTGAGCGCGAAGGCCGGCGCCCCTGAAATCACCTGCTCGGCATAGGACGGCAGCTGGAACGTGGTGGCTTGCGCGGCCGCATAGGGCGTGAGACCGACGCCGCCGATCCACGGCGCAACGAAGCGATAGCCGCCTTCGAGCCGACCGGACCATGCATTGGCGTTGAACTCCGCGCGCAGCCGGTCGGCGCCCGCGATCGTCACGGTGCGGTCGGTGGTCACATCCTGCCAGCCGTAGGCGAGTGCGGCGGTGACGTAAGCGGGGCCGCTGGTGTGATGCACATAGGCGCCGGCCTGAAACAGGTCGGAGCGTCCGCCGCCGAGCCCGCTGACGCCAAAACTGGTGCCGCCACCGGCGAGCGCAAAGCCGGCCAGCGTGCTCGGCGAGATCAGATAGTCCGCGCCGACGGCAGTGCCGAAGATGCGGCTGGTCGCCTGGCTCGAGCCGACGATGGCGTTGCCCTCGGTGGTCTGTGTGCCGCCGAATCCGGCCGCCCACACGCTCCAGCGCTGTTCGAACGGGCGGCCGCGCAGCGGCGCCTTGGTGAACATGGCATAGGCGTCGGCGCGGCGATCGTCCGCATAGCCGATCGCGCCCGCGGGCGCATCGCCGCAGGCGGCCTGCGATGGCGAAGCGGTGCGGCAATTGGAGTTTCGCATGAAGGGATCCGTCAGCAGGCCCATGAACTGGCTCATGGCATCGAAGGTGGCCTGCTGCGAACCGGCCGCGCTCTCGCCCGAGGCCTGGGTCAGGCCTGCGGGCGTCAGGCTGCCATAGACTGCAGGGATTCCTCCGGTCGAATTGAAATAGCCGACCAGCGCGTCGGCGACCGCCTGCTGGTTTTGATTCATCGCGTTATACGAAGGGCCAGCAAAGCCGAGCGCGAGATTGAGATAGACGTTGTTGGCGTCATAGCTCAGCGTGTCATGGAATCCGGCAGGCAGGTTGTTGTTGGCGATGACCGACGCGAACGTTCCGGATAGGCCACCGGTTGCGGTGAGGATCGTGTACTGCTTGCTGACATAGCTGCCGGTGAGGAAGGCAGCCTGCACGGTGGCGCCGTTGAGGGTCGCCGTGCCCGAGACCGTCGTGAAGGAGGCAGTCGAGGGGTTCAACCCGATCAAATAGAGCGCACCGGCCTGGAAGGCGAGATTGCCGGCGACCGTCAGCGAGGTCGTTGGCGTGCCGTTACCAGGGCCGAGCAGGCCGCCGGCATTGACCTGCGTATTGCCGATCGTGCCCGCGCCCACAAGCCAGGCGCCATTGTTGACCGTGGTCAGGCTCGATGTGGCGATCGAGCCGTCCACCCACAACGTGCCGCCGTTGACCGTCGTCGCGCCGGTGTAGGTGTTGGCGCCGGTCAGCCGCATGATGCCGTTGCCGATCTTCACGAGCGAGCCGCCCGTGCCGCCACCGCCGCCGCCGTCCTTGATCACCCCGGACACTGTCGTTGAGAAATTATTGCCGCCGACGGTCAACTGGTTGCTGCCGAGCTGGAAGAATCCGCCGCCTGCTATGGAGCCGGCCGAGAGTTGATGGTTGCCGGCAGGTCCGGATGAGAGGGAGAAATCCGTCGAGGCTGTGGCGTTATTGGTGATGGCAGCGTTGCCCGCCGTCGCGTTGTTCGACAGGGCAAGAAAGCTCTGGTTGTCGATAACGGCGTTGCCGGCAGAACTATTGGCGACAAAATAGAGGCCACCCTGGTTTGTGAAGACGGCGCTGCCCGCGGTGCTCGCGTCGAAGAAATACATGGTGGCGGCGGCGGCGTTTCCAACCGTCGCGTTGCCCGCAGTACTGTTGTTGAAGAAGCCGGTCGAGCCCGCGTTGCTGATAGTGGCAGTGCCGGCGGAGCTATTATTGGTGAAGTAAAGGGTACCAGTCTGGCTCGTGGCGATCGAAATGCTGCCGCCGTTGGCCGCGATCCCTGCGCCCGTGAACGAGAGCGTAACGTTTGCCCCGATCGTGGCCTGGTAGCTGGAGGCCCCTGAATTGAGAGTCCAGCCGCCCACACTGGCGTCGGCCGCGATGGCGATGGCGGTCTGGTTGGACGTACCGAAGAAGGCCGTGCCAGTCGGCACCAGACCCGTGTTCCAGTTCGTGCCAGCGTTGTAGATGCCACTGCCGGGATTCGTCTTCCAGGTGGCATTCTGCGCCGACGACGGCGCGGCGGGAATCATGAACGCGAGTGTGGAGCAGGCGGCCAGCAACGCCGCACGCGTCCGTTTTCGCTGCGATGTGGTGATCGCGGCAGCGGCAACGACAGTCATCTTCGTCATGGTCTTCCCAGGGCATTACCGGGCGAAGCGAGCGTCGCCCATCCAATTGGCTACCTAGCGTGCGAGCGATAGTCCGGCTTGGGCACAACGGCAGCCCCCTTGGGCTGTGCGGACCTGCGGTCGCGAATTGCGATCTCTGTTGAAGTTGAGCAACAGCGCCGGAGAGCCGCGACTTGAGCGCGTGGGTCAACAATTGGACTGGGCGGCACATGGCGCGGACTAAACGGCACTCACGTGCCGTTTGATCCAATGTTCCCCTTGTGCGACAAATTGGCATGTCCATTGGGGGTCCTGTCGTGACGGCGGTCGATGCCAACGAGTTGCTTCAGTTTCGCGTGACGTCCGCGCCCTTTGCGGCGAGCGGACAGCTCGACGCCTTCATCGAGGTGTGGGGCCGCAAGATGATGCGCTTTGCGATCGAGCCGTTGGCCGGCCAACCGCTCCAGATCGATGCCATGCTGCGCTCGCTGCCCGACTTCGCGATGGCGAGCGGGCTACGTTCGCCGATGCGGGTTCATCGCCACGCCGAGCTGATCGACAATGACGATCTCCACCTCGTCGTTATCGCGCAAGGCACGGGCGAGCTGCGTCAGCAGGGCCGTGTCGCGACCATTCGCGCGGGCGAGGCCGTTCTGACCGACAACGGCACGCCGGCGATCTTCGTGATGCCGACGCGGTGTCACACCATCACCTACCGCTTCAGCAGGGATCTGCTGCGGCATCGCGTCAGTCGCGTCGACGCTCTCGTCGCGCGGCCGAGCGACAGGGATCACCCGGCGCTGCGCCTGCTGACCGGCTATGCCGGAATCCTCAACGATCAGAGTGCGCTCGCCACGGCCGAGCTGCGCCGCGCCGTCAGCGATCACATGCACGACCTTGCTGCTCTGCTGTTCGGTGCCCGGACGGGGCCGAGTCTGGCCGAGGGGCTTCGCGCCGCGCGGCTCAAGGCGATGAAGGACGAGATTTTCCGGCGGCTCGTCGACAGTTCGCTTTCGGTCGGCGACGTTGCGCGCAGCCAGCAGATTTCGGAGCGCTACATCCGCCAGCTCTTCGCCGGCGACGGCACCACCTTCACCGATTTCGTCCGCGATGCACGCCTCGCACGTGCCCATCGCATCCTGACAGATCTCACCGCGCCACACCGGCCAATCAACGCGATCGCCTATGAATGCGGTTTCAACGACCTCTCTTATTTCAACCGTGCGTTCCGCCAGCGCTACGACATGACGCCGTAGGGGGCCCGCGGCGCGACGACGCACACGGTCTCCTCGATCTGTGTCTTTCTCTATGAGTTCCGAGAATCCGGCGGAAGCTGACTTTCATGAGCAAACGCCCTACTGCCTCTGCAGCAGCTTCAGCCGGCAGCGCAGCGCCTCGCGGATATGGGCGCGGGCGAGCTGCTCGGCCTTGTCGCCGTCGCGCGCGGCAATGGCCTCGATGATGGCCTGGTGCTCGCCATGGCTGGTTAAGGGGCGGCCCGTCACGGTGAAGGTGGTGGGGCCGAGGAGGGCGATCCAGTCCGGCCTTTCCCGCGAGGCGTTGTCGAGGGAGCGGTGGCGCGCGGCACGGAAGATCGCCTCGGGGTAGGCGCGGTTGAGCTTTGCCGTCTCGATGGCGTCAGGCTACGGCGCCGCGACACAGGCCGGTGCGATATCCCTGAGCGCGTCGACCTCGGGCGCGGAGGCGTGCTCGGCGGCAAGACGCGCGGCGGCGCCTTCCATGATTTCGCGCATCGCATAGAGCTCGAGCACCTCCGAGATGTCGAGGCTGCGGACGATCAACCCGCGACCGGCGGCGGGCGCGACGAAGCCGCGCGCGGCGAGCCGGCCCAGCGCCTCCCGCACCGGCGTGCGGCTGACCCTCAGCCGCTGGGCGACTTCCTCCTCGCGCAAGCGGTCGCCCGCGCGGTAGTTGCCGGCCTGGAGCGCCTCGCAGAGCGAGCGAAATACCGCCTCACCCAGCGCGACACCACCGCCGCGGGTGATTGATCCGCCTGTCTTCGCCGGACGTCTGGCCATAGTCCCTCGACGCATCCTGCCCATGCAGAGATGCCGCTTGCACCGCTTCTGTATATCTTTGTATACAATAGTACGCAAGCGCGAAGCTGGTTGACGCCGGCCGCTGGCGGGCAAGAATGGCTCCAACTTGGTCGTGACGGACAGACGGCATGGGCAGCAAATACGACGTGCTGGTGATTGGCGGCGGCAACGCCGCTCTGTGCGCGGCGATCAGCGCCCGCCGCGGCGGCGCCTCGGTGCTCGTGCTCGAGGGCGCGCCAAAATTCTACCGCGGCGGCAACACCCGCCACACCCGCAACATGCGCTGCGCTCATGACGCCGCGACCGAAATCCTCACAGGACCGTACACCGAGGAGGAGTTCTGGGAGGACCTGCTGCGGGTCACCGGCGGGCAGACCGACGAGGTGCTTGCCCGCCACATGATCCGCGAATCCAAGGACATCCTGAACTGGATCGTGGAGCAGGGCGTGCGCTGGCAGCCTTCGCTCGGCGGCACGCTGAGCCTTGGCCGTACCAACTCGTTCTTCCTCGGCGGCGGCCGGGCGATGCTCAACGCGCTGTATCTGACCGCCGAACGTCTCGGCGTCGAAGGTCAGTACGATGCAGAAGTTAACGACCTCGTGCTCGAGGCCGGCCTGTTCCTCGCCGCGCGCCTGAAGCGGCCGATCCATGGCGAGACCGAAATCCGCGAGACCTCGCTGGTGGCGGCCGCCGGCGGCTTCGAAGCCAACAGCGATTGGCTCAAGCAATATTGGGGCGAGGCCGCCGACAATTTCCTGATCCGCGGCACGCCCTATAATCGCGGCTCGATCCTGAAGATGCTGCTCGCCAAGGGCGTGCAGGAGGTCGGCGATCCCACCCAGTGCCACGCGGTCGCGATCGACGCCCGCGCACCGAAATTCGACGGCGGCATCATCACGCGGCATGATTCCGTCGTGTTCGGCATCGTCGTCAACAAGCACGCCCAGCGCTTCTACGACGAGGGCGAGGACATCTGGCCGAAACGCTATGCGATCTGGGGCCGGCTGGTCGCGGCGCAGCCGGGCCAAATCGCCTACATCATCTTCGATTCGACCGTCGTCACCAGCTTCATGCCGACGCTGTTCCCGCCGATCGCCGGGCAAACCATCGCCGAGCTTGCCGGCAAGCTCGAGCTCGATCCGGCCGTGCTGGAAAAGACCATCTCCGAATTCAACGCCGCGGTGCGGCCAGGCACGTTCGATCACACCATCCTCGACGATTGTCGCACCGAAGGCATCACGCCGGCCAAGACGCATTGGGCGCGCAAGATCGAGACGCCGCCCTACCTCGCCTATCCGGTGCGGCCCGGCATCACCTTCACCTATCTCGGCACGCGCGTGACCAAGGAGGCGCGGATGCTGATGGCCGACGGCAAGCCGTCCGCCAACATGTTCGCCGCCGGGGAGATCATGGCCGGCAACGTGCTTGGCAAGGGTTACGCTGCCGGCATCGGCATGACCATCGGCAGCGTGTTCGGACGGATCGCGGGGCGGGAAGCGGCACGCCACGCCAAGAATTAGGATCAAGAAAAGATGCAGGGAGTAAACATGTCACGCCTAGCCATTGCTTCGATCGCGACGCTGTTGATCGTCAGCGACGTGTATGCCGACGAGCCCATCACCCTGCGCGACATGGGCTCGTTCCATGTCGGCGGGCGGCTGGTCGAAATCTCCGGCAAGCCGGTGAGGGAGGTCGTGTTCTCGCCAGGCGGCGTGCCTGCCAAGGTCGATCCCAACGGCACCTACCAGGTCGAGCAAATGTATGTGCAGTATTTCCTGCCGGCGAGCGAGAAGGGCGCCTATCCGCTGCTGATGTGGCACGGCGGCGGGCTGACCGGCGTCACTTATGAGACCACACCCGATGGGCGCGAAGGCTGGCTGAACTATTTCCTGCGCAAGGGCTGGGCGGTCTATAATTCCGACGCGGTGGAGCGCGGGCGCGCGGGCTGGGCGCAATATCCTGACATCTTCAAGGGCGAGCCGGTCTTCCTGACCACGGCCAATCCGTTCGAGCGCTTCCGCATCGGCGATGGCCCGAACTCCTACGATCCCGATCCCGCCAAGCGGAAGGTGCTGCCGGGCAACCAGTTCCCCGTTGAACGCTACGAGAATTTCGTCAAGCAGAACGTGCCGCGCTGGACCACGACGGACGATGCGACCATCGCCGCCTATATCGCCGAGATCGATCGCGTCGGACCCTCGGTGATCCTGTTCCACAGCCAGGCCGGCAGCTTCGGCTTCAAGGTCGCGCAAGCCCGGCCCGACAAGGTCAAGGCGCTGATTGCGATCGAGCCCGCCGGCATTGGCGATATCGCCAAGGCGGACGCGCTGAAGAACATCCCGACCCTCATCATCTATGGCGACTATATCGATCGCGATTCGCGCTGGCCCAAAATCCGCGCCAATGGCGTTGCTTTTGCCGACGCCATCAAGGCGGCCGGGGGCAGCGTCGACATCGTCGACCTGCCGCAAGTGGGCATCAAGGGCAATTCGCACATGGTGATGATGGACAAGAACAACCTCGTGGTCGCCGACCTGATCCAGAAATGGCTCGCGGCCAAAGGATTGACGAAGTAGCGCCATGCACGGAAGCAGAATCCTGGACGAAGCCGACCGTCTGATGACGGTCTGCAATTCCTGCCGCTACTGCGAGGGGCTTTGCGCGGTGTTTCCGGCGATGGAGATGCGGCGCGCCTTCTCGGACGGCGATCTCAACTATCTCGCCAATCTCTGCCATGCCTGTGGCGCCTGCTATGTCGATTGCCAGTTCTCGCCGCCGCACGAGTTCAACGTCAACGTTCCGAAGACGCTCGCGGTCGCCCGTGCCGAGTCCTACGCCATTTATGCCTGGCCACAGGCCCTGTCGGGCGCCTTCGCGCACAACGGCCTCGTCATCAGCATCGTCGCTGCGCTCAGCGTGGCGGCCTTCGTTTTTGGTTTCGCCGCGCTCAATGACCGGAGCGTGCTGTTCGGCGTGCACGCCGGCGCCGGCGCGTTCTACAAGCTGATGCCGCACAATGCGATGGCTGCATTGTTCAGCGCTGCATTCCTCTATGCGATCGTCGCACTGGTCATGAGCGTGCGCACATTCTGGCGCGACATCGCCACGCCGGTCGGCGGGCGCGCCGATGGCGGCTCGATCTTCCAGGCCATTCGCGATGCGGGTGAACTGCGTTATCTCCATGGCGGCGGCGTCGGCTGCTACAACGAGGACGACAAGCCGACCGACCGGCGTAAATTGTTCCATCACCTGACGTTCTATGGCTTCCTGCTGTGTTTCGCCGCGACGTCGGTGGCGACGCTCTATCACTATCTCCTGGGACGCGAGGCGCCGTATCCGTGGTGGGACCTGCCCGTGGTGCTCGGCACGTTCGGCGGCTTCGGCCTGATCGTCGGCCCGATCGGCCTGTTCGTGGCCAAGCTGCGGCGCGATCCGGCCTTGCTCGACGAAAACCGCTACGGCATGGATGTCGGCTTCATCGCTATGCTGTTCCTGACCGGGCTTACCGGTATGCTGTTGTTGATCCTGCGTGAGACTGCCGCGATGGGACCGCTGCTGGCGCTGCATCTCGGCGCGGTGTTCGCGCTGTTCATCACCATGCCCTATGGCAAGTTCGTGCACGGCATCTACCGCTTTGTGGCATTGGTGCGCTATGCCCAGGAGCGGCGGACGGCTGTCTAGAACGAAATGGACTTGGATTGAATCAGCCGCGGGCTCGGTGCACCTCCGATACCGTGGCGCAAGACCACGCCGCCAGACCGCGCATGCGCTGGCGCGATGGGCACGGGCCGGGCCTCATGCAACCTCGCGCTCCGGCGCGGACGCCTGTTCGCGGGCCATCGTCGTTGCCGTGACATAGTCGGTCTTGCCGGTGCCGAGCAGCGGCACCTTGTCGACCACCATGATCGTCGCGGGCACGGTCAGCTCGGAGGCGCCGATCGACTTGGCCTGAGCCTGCATCGTGCTGCGCTCGGCGTTCTTTTGTGTGGTCAGCAGCACGATGCGCTCGCCCTTGCGCGGGTCGGGGATCGAGACCGCGACTGAGGCGGCCTGCGGCCACAGCGTGGTCGCGATGCTCTCGACCGCCGACAGGGAGACCATTTCGCCCGCGATCTTGGCAAAGCGCTTGGCGCGACCCTTGATGGTGATGAAGCCGGCCGCGTCGATGGCCACGATGTCGCCGGTGTCGTGCCAGCCCTCGGGCAGCACTTCGAGCACGCCAGGATTTTCGGCCCTGAGATACCCGAGCATCACGTTCGGGCCGCGCACCGACAGGCGGCCGCCATCCTCGATGCCGGGGACCGGGTCGAGGCGGCTTTCCATCAGCGGCGAGAGCCGGCCGACGGTGCCGGGGCGGTTCGCCATCGGCGTATTCATCGCCAGCACAGGCGCGGTCTCGGTGACGCCATAGCCTTCGAGGATGCGGATGCCGTAGCGCTCCATGAACACCTGACGCGTGCGGTCCTTGACGGCTTCCGCGCCGGCGATCACGAGGCGCAAGGTGCGGAAGTCGTAGGCATGCGCCGAGCGGGCATAGCCTGACAGGAACGTGTCGGTGCCGAACAGGATGGTGGCGCCGGTCTGGTAGATCAGCTCGGGCACGATGCGATAATGCAGCGGCGAGGGATACATGTAGATCGGAATGCCCGCCAGCATTGGCATCATCATGCCGCCCGTCAGGCCGAATGAATGGAACACCGGCAGCACGTTGAAGACCTTGTCATTGGCATTGGCATCGACCCGCGCCAGCGCCTGCGCCGCGTTGGCGAGGATGTTGCGGTGGGACAGCACCACGCCCTTGGGCGTGCCTTCGGAGCCTGACGTGAACAGCACGACGGCGGGATCGCTCGCCTGGCGGGTGACACGCGGCGTGGTTCCGGCGAGCAGGCCCTTGATCTTGTCGACTGTTCCGATCGAGGCGCGGATATCTTCGAGATAGATAACGCGCGCCTCGGCGGAGATCGCGGCCATCAGCTTGTCGAGCTTGCCCTTCTCGATGAAGGCCTTCGAGGTCAACACGGTCTTGACCTGCGCGGCCTTCATGGCGGCCAGGACGTTGACCGGGCCTGCGGAGAAGTTGAGCATGGCCGGGACGCGGCCGATATTTTGCAGCGCCATGAAGACCACGGCGACGCCGGCGGAGTTCGGCAGCAGGACGCCGACATTCTCGCCGACGGAGGTGCCGTCTTCCAGCTTCCGGCTCAGCACCTGCGCGCCGAGGATCAGCTTGCGATAGGTCAGCTTGGTGCCGAGCGCGTCCTCGATGATGACCTTGCCGGTGTCGCGGTCGCGATAGGCATGTCCGAGCGCTTCGAACAGCGAGTGATCAAGCATGGCGTTCTTCACCAGGGCGTCGATCATGACGTCCTGCAGCGCCGCGCCGGCGGCGTTGCGGCGCGCCTTGCCCTTCAGCTCCGAAGCAACCGGCAGCTTGACCGGCGGCAGAATCGTGACCGTCACCCGCGGAAACCACGAGCGCTTGATCTGGCTCGAGGTGAGATAACTGAGATGCGAGCGCTGCGCACCTTCGATCCGGACCGGCACCACCACGGCGTCGGCCTTGTCCGCGATCATTGCCGTGCCGTCATAGACCTTCATCAGCGAACCGGAGACGGTGATGCGCCCCTCCGGGAAAATGACCACGGGCTCGCCCGCGGCGACCAGCTTGATCAGGTCGCGCGCAGCCAGCGGCTTGGTCGGGTCCATGGTGTAGTGCTTGACCACCCGCAGGAAGGGCTTCGCCCACCAGGCCTTGGCGATGCCGGTATCGACCGCGAAGCTGGCGTCGATCGGCAGCACGGCGTGCAGCAGCGGGCCGTCGATCAGGCTGACATGATTGGGTGCGATCAGCATCCGCGTGCCCGGAGGCGGCAGGTTTTCGAGGCCGCGAATCTCGGTGCGGAACAGGGCACGGAACAAGAGGGCGCCGAAATCGCGCACGCCCTCCTTGCCCCATTTCGTCAGCACGAACCACACCGCGCCGAAGCTGGCGACACCGAGGCCGAAGAAGATCCAGCCGACATGCAGCCCGCCCGCCTGCAGCAGCGCGACGAACAGGGAGCCCACCACCATGAAGGCCGCCTGCAGCACATTGCCCGCGGCGATGATGCGGGCGCGCTCGTTCGGGACCGACCAGGCCTGCACGGCGGCGAAGGAGGGAACCACGAACAGGCCGCCGCCGAACGCGAAGGCGACGAAATCGGCCAGCATACGCAAGCCCATGAATGAGGTCGCAAAGTCGATCGCTGCGATGTCCTGGCCCTTGGTCGCGACGGCGATGGCCCAGGCGAGATCAAGGCCGGCACAGCCCATGATGATGGCGCCGATCGGCACCAGTGCGAGGTTCGGGCGAACGTGGCTCAGGCTGGCGGCGAACAGCGAGCCAGCCGCAATGCCGATCGCGAAGATCGCCAGGCACAGCGTCACCACCCCTTCACTGCCGCCGACGACGTCCTTGACCAGCGCCGGCAGCAGCGACAGCACGATGGCGCCGACCAGCCAGAACCAGGAGACGATCACCGTGCCGTCCCACAGCCTGTGGTCCGCGTGCAGCGTCTTGAGCAGGCCAAGCGTCGAGGTCCACGGATTGGCATCGACCGGCAGATCGGGCGCGGAGGGCGTCGTTTGCGGAATGCGGGAGGCGAAGGCCCAGGACAGCAGGGCCAGCACGACCACGGCCGATGCGACCCAGCCCATGTGGGCGGAGCCGGCCACGAACTGGCCGCCGGCGACCGTGCCGAGCAGGATGGCCATGAACGTCGCGCCTTCGACCAGCGCGTTGCCGGTCGCGAGCTCGCCGAGCTCGAGCTGGTCCGGCAGCATGGCGTATTTCACGGGGCCGAACAGGGCGGCGATGATGCCGAACAAGGCGAGCGCGGTGAACAATAGCGGCACCGAGTGCATGAAGAAGCCGGCGGCGGCAAAGCCTGCTGCGAAGATCTCGGCGAACTTCAATCGTCGCGCGACGACCGACTTGACGTATTTGTCGGCGAGCTGGCCGCCGAGCCCGGACAGGATGAAATAGGGGAAGATGAAGACGGCGCCTGCCACCGTCACGAGCGCATCGCCGTGGCCGGTCGCCGCGCTGTAAAGCAGGATGATGACGAGCGCGTTCTTGAGCACGTTGTCATTGAGCGCCGAGAAGAATTGCGCCCAGAACAGCGGCGCGAAACGGCGTGACGACAGCAAATCCCTGATCATGACTAGTCCTGTTTTGAAAAAGGCAGCCTGAGGTTGTTACCTGGTCGGTCGTGCGTCACGACCGGATGAGTGTGGGAGGAGCGATTGCAGGGTGACTGTTGTCACCGGCCTGCTGTGTTCCCCCGGCTCCTCCGATCCTGTTGGTCGCCAAGTGATCCCGTTAGGTTCGCAAAATATCCGGTCGCGGCCCGCAGTTCGGGCGACCATGCGCGCAAACCTTGTCTCAGGTGAGGTCGGCGAGATGGCGAAGAGGGTTGAACCGGCCGAGCAGGCCGAAGCGGCGACCCTCGAGGCGGGCACGGGCGCGGCTGGCCCGCCACATCCGGAAGGTCGCGCGGCGTTCAGCCAGGACGCCGGCAATGTCGCAGGCGTTTGCGATCCGGTCGATCGGCGCCATGGCGAACCGCAGCAGGGCGCGGCCAAGCCCGGTCACGAGGGCTGCGGCGTCCTCGACGAAGGTGGAGGCGATATCGACAGCGAGCGTTTGCATTTTGCAGGTCTCCGGGTTAATTTGAACATTGTTCACATGAGTAGCTTAAAAATGAACAATGTTCAAGAGGATTCGCTGCGGGATCGAAAAAAAACCCGGAGGCGGTTCCAGATCCTGGAGATCGCCCGTGGCATCATTGCATCCAAGGGATTGAGATCGTTGAAGGTTCGGGACGTCGCCGAAGCCGCCAATTGCTCGGTCGGCAGCGTCTATAACGAGTTCGGCGACTTCGACGGGGTGATCCTGACCGTCAACAGGGAGACGGTTCAGGCGCTGACCGCGCGGCTGCGCGGGGTTCCAGGGGAGGATCCGGTCCGCCAGCTCTATGGATTGGCCGAGACCTATCTCGACTTCTTCGCCGAGCACGCCAATTTGCTGCGCGCGCTGTTCGCGCATCGGACGGAGGACGACAGTCCCTATCCCGACGACATCCTCCAGATGGTGATGGACGCCTTCGCGTTGATGCATCTGCTGCTGGTGCGGGTGCTGCCGAATGCCGATGACGTCAGGATCGCGCTCTTGTCACGCACGCTGTTTTCCGCGGTGCATGGGATCATCTCGCTCGGCCTTGAAGAGCGCATGGTCGCCGTGCCGCCGCAGATGCTGCGCCAGCAGGTCACGCAATTCCTGGACGCGCATCTCGTGGGTCTCGGAATCCTGCCGGCGCGCTGACGACGCTACCCGCCGTCACGCGCGGGCAGCTTCGCGCGGCCTTGCGGCGACGACGACGACATCCGCTTTCCCGTTGTCGACCTGAACCCGGTTGCGCCCTTTTTCCTTGGCGCGATAGCAGGCGGCATCGGCGCGGCGCATTGCGTCCTCGAGCGTGGTGTTGCGATCGGCGATGCAGGCAACGCCGATGCTGGCGGTGATAGCAAAGCAGCGATCATCCCAGGCGAAGCTGAACAGCTCGAGCGAGCGCCGCAGCCGCTCGGCAATGTCGACGGCCTCGTAGGGCGCGCATTCCGGCAGCATCAGTCCAAATTCATCGCCGCCGAGCCGGGCGACCAGATCCTGCGGCCGTCGGTCCTGCCGCAACAATTGCGCGACCTGACACAGCAGCCGGTCGCCGGCGAGATGTCCGCAGCTGTCGTTGACGCTCTTGAACTGGTCGAGGTCGAGCAGGATCAGGCTGAGCGCGCCCGCAGCGTTACCGTCAAGCTCGCCTTGCAGGCGCGCCTCGAAGGCGCGGCGGTTGGTGAGGCCCGTGAGCCAGTCGTGCGACGCCTGATAGGCCAGGCGCTCCTTCTCCGCGTGCAAGGCATCCTCGAATGCCTGTCGCTGCAACACCAGTCGCCGTGTGTGCCAGATCAGGAGCAGGATCAGGGCTGCGGCAGTGACGATGTTGACGCAGGTCAGCGTCACCTTGATGGTGCGAGAGCCTTCGCCCAGAGCGGTCGAGAATCGCTCTGCATGTCCGGTAAACTGCGTGTTCAGCTCCGAAAGCCGCGACGACAGGAAGTGCAGCCGATCTGCGTTGCGGATGGGGCCGCCCTTCAGGTCGCTTCGGATCACTTCACTGAAGATGCTGAGTTCGAGCAGCATCGGGTCGGTGGCAGCCCACTCCCGGATTGCCTCCTGAAAGAAGTTGATGCCGCTGAAGTACCGGAACAACCAGATCATGCCCGGAACATCGTCGGGATGGTTGCCGCCTTGCAGGAAGCCGATGCGCGCGAGCTCGACATTGACCGGATCGCGCTCGAGCGCCCACCTTGCGTACTCGTCACCGATAGGAACGGCGATCGACGACTGATACTGCGCGAACTGGCTTGCCTCGCCTGACTGCAGATACAGATGGAGAAAATAGACGGCGTTCTTCTGCGAGCGCGACCACATCGCCTCGCCGGCGACATAAGCGCGAACCGACGACATCACCTCCAGGCTGAATCCAGCGATCATCGCCTGGAGCACGACGACCATGACGAATGGCGAGACGAGCTTGATGACGTGAAGGAGACTACGTTCCTTCGCCGAAAATGCTGTTCTGCGAAACACCCTGCGTTCCCCAAGTCACGCAACGACCCCAGCGGAGCGTTGCGCCTGCAACGCCAAGTAGAGGGGATGGTTGCTTAACTGGACCTGAAAACTGCGGGGGACCACATGCTAGAGTGAAAGCGTCGTGAAGCGGATGTTTCAAATACCGGCGAAGCGGAACTGACGCGGTATCGGCGAACCAATATCGCGTATTCATCGCGTGCGGTTTACTCGATCGAGAGAATTGCTAGACCAGCACCGGCTTGCGCACGCGGCCGGCGTCGCCGAACACGCGCAGGTATCGCTCGATCTCCGAGGCCATGCCGGTCGCCTTCTCCGGATTGTCGGAGAGCTTGACGGCCGGATGTCCGTCGACCGACGACACCTTGCAGACCAGCGAGATCGGATCGAGGTTGAACGAGCCGTCCGGCGCGCAGCCGACGAAGTCGTTGGTGAGATTGGTGCCCCAGCCGAAGGAGAGCCGCACGCGGCCGGCGAAGTGGTGATAGGTCTCCTCGATCGAGCCGACGTCCATCGCATCGGAGAACACCAGCAGCTTGTCCTTGGGGTTACGGCCTTTCTTCTCCCACCACGCGATGATCTCCTCGCCGGCCTGGATCGGCGGCGCGCTGTCGGGGCGGAAGCCGGTCCAGTCGGCCACCCATTCCGGTGCATCGCGCAGGAAGGCCTTGGTGCCGAAGGCGTCGGGCAACGCGATCAACAGATTGCCGCCATAGGTCTGGCGCCACTGGTCGAGGATGCGGTAGGGCGCCCAGCGCAGCTCCTCGTCGTCCCTGGCGAGCGCGGCCGCGACCATCGGCAGCTCGTGCGCATTGGTGCCGATGGCTTCGAGATCGTTGTCCATCGCGAGCAGCACGTTGGAGGTGCCGATGAAGGACGGACCCAGCCCTTCCTTCACCGCTTCCACGCACCAGCGCTGCCACAGGAAGCCGTGGCGGCGGCGGGTGCCGAAATCGGACAGCCGCAAATTCTCCAGCTTGCGCAGCCGCTCGACCTTGGTCCACAGCTTGGCCTTGGCGCGGGCATAGAGCACGTCGAGCTCGAAGCGGCCGCGGCCCTTCATGGCCGAACGCGAGCGCAGTTCGTTGAGGATGGCGAGCGCCGGGATCTCCCACATCGTGGTGTGGGTCCATGGCCCGTGGAAATGCAGCTCGTACTGGCCTTCGACCTTGCGCAGCTCGTATTCGGGAAGGCGGAATTCGGCCAGCCAACGGATGAAGTCCGCCGAGAACATGTGGGTCTTGCCGTAGAAGGTGTTGCCGGCGAGCCAGATCAGCTCCTTCTTGGAGAAGCGGATGGTCCGGGCGTGGTCGAGCTGGGCCCGCAGCTCGCCCTCGTCGATGATCTCGGCAAGGCGCACATGGCGCGAGCGGTTGATCACCGAGAAGGTCACCTGCTGATCCGGGTAGTCCTCCCGAATCATCTGCAACATCAACAGCTTATAGAAGTCAGTATCAAGCAGGCTGCGGATGATGGGATCCAGCCGCCAGCTGTGATTGTAGGTTCGGCTCGCAATGTCGGTCACTGTCATGGCGGAATTCTAGCGTGGCGGCCAGCGTGCAACCAGTGGGTTTGGCGAAGGGCCGGCCGCCTGATGCCGAACCAACGCATACCTCCGGGTAGGGCGCCGCGGCTGACCCGATCGAGTGCAGCAAGGGCGTGATGGTTACATCGCGTCGAACTGCCCCGTCAGCGTAACGCGCGGACCGTGGGTGTAGCGGTCCGGCGTGAAACCGGAGTTGGATCTGCCGGTCTCGTTGAACACGTTGATGAACGTATCGAGCCGGTAGGAGGCGCCAAGCTTCAGGTTCTGCGTCAGCCAGTAGGAGACGCCGACCTGAATGTCTGCGCTCAGCACGCCGGCAAACTGCCGGTCATTGCCCGTTGCGACCTGATCGAAGACGGTGAGAGGCGGGCCGCCAATGAACAAGCTCCTCGTCGTGATCTGCGATTGCTGCCGCCCCAACAGCAAGGCGACGTCGCCGCTATAGTCGAACGACCATTGGCGGGCGAACCGGGCCGAGCCTTCCAGACCGATGAGTGGTCCGGCGCCCAGGGAGCTCGCACGCGTGTCATCGAAAATCGATTGCGTGGTGGAGAGGCCGCCGGCTGTGCCAGCCTGGACATTAGAGTCCGAGCTCCGGGCGGGGAATTCGGGAATGCGAAGCCCCGCCTTTAGCTGGAGGGCGTCCGGGCCGTGCCCGGCGGTGGCATGCCCGCCCGCAAGTTCAGCGAGCCAGTGGGTTTCCTTGTAAGCGGCCCCGAAGGTTTGTGTTCCCGTTACCCCGCCGGGCAAGAGGAAGCCGATCGTTCGTGTGCCGTCGGTCTTGCCGCCTTCGCCGTAGCGGAATTGGCCGTTGATGTGCCAGGGAGATCCGGCGAAGCGATGGTCGAATCCGATGGCTGTTTCCCAGCCGACCTTGGGCGTCAGATCGAAGACACCGGTGACATTGTTGTTGCTGCTATAGGTGTTGAACACGGGATCCCCGCCACTCCAGATCGCGCCGCCTTCGATCCAGGCCCTGAACTGTCCCGGGGCTTCGGGTGGGAGTGCCTTGATGGGCAGGGCGGCATAAGCCTGCAATGGATTGCGGCTTCGTGGCGAGGGAGCTGAGGTTGAGGCGAACTCAGCCTGGCGTGATTGAGACGAAGTTCTGCCGGGTTCGCTCGAAGCCCGCGCGCCCAGCGATTTCAGCCGGTTATTTTCGTCGAGCAGCCTCTGGTTCTCGCGAAGCGCGGCGTTTTCCTTGCGGATCGCGGCATTCTGGCGTTCCAGCTGTACGAGGCGCGCATTGACGTCTTCGAGTTCCCCGGCAGTGGCGCCGGTCGCCGGCAAGGCCGCAATTGCGCCGCTCGTGAGCGCAAGACTTTTCTTCATTGATTCACGTCGTCACACCAGTGGCGCGACCGCGACGGTCCATCTGGGCTTGCGCATCAACCTATAGGGTGAAGCCGTACTGCCGCCGTGCTCTGCGCAGCATTGCCGCACATGGGTGTGACCGATAGGACGCAGCTGATGCGTTCAGCCGTGCGCGGCCGTCGCTGCGACTGTCTCGAGCTGGCTCCTGACCCAGCGATGCGCCGGGTCCTTCTGGTAGCGCTGGTGCCAGACCATGAACATCGGCAATTCGGCTAGCGTGCGCGTGCGTGAGGCCAGCGGAATCCGCGCTTGTGCGAATCCGCGCATGACGCCGGAGGCGAGCAGGCTCGGCATGCTCGCCAGCATCTGCGAGCCGCGCAGGAACGCCGGCACGCCGGAGAAGCTCGGCACGGAGATGGCGATGTCGCGGTGGAGGCCGTTGGCAGCGAGCCTGCGGTCGAAGTCAAGCCGCTCATTGTCGGTATAGACGACCGAAATGTGACGCGCCGCGCGATAGGCGTTACGGACGGCCGGCGCGGCACGCGCCCTGGCGTCGGAGTGGCAGACGTAATGATGGCTCAAAAGCCGCTTCTGCACGATGTCGATGCCGACAGGCGGCAACGGGGTGATCAGAAGGTCGCAGCGATTCTCCCGCAGCATGGCCGGCGAGGGCGATTGCGATGGGATCACGCGCAGGTTCAGGCCCTTCACCTGCGCGGCAACATGTCCGAAGAAGCGCGGCAGCAGCAGGTCGCGCTGGAAATCGTTGGCGGCGATCGTCAGCGAAAGTTGCGCGCTTGCCGGCTCGAACGTGACGCCGCCGGCGAAGCTGCGCATCTCGTCGATCAACGCTCGCGCCTTTGCCGCCAGCGCCTGGGCATGGGCGGTCGCGACGATGCCGCGGCCGGATTTTGCAAACAGCGGATCACCGGCGATCCGCCGCAGCTTGTTCAGGCCGTGGCTGACGGCCGATTGCGTCAGATCGAGCCGGGTTGCGGCCGCCGTCACCGAGCCTTCCTCCAGCACGGCCAGGAACAGGTCGAGGGCGTGGCCATCGAGGGCCAAATGATCGATTTCTTTCATGTAATGCATTATAATTGATCTATTTATTTGTGGAATAGGCCGGCCCATGATCTCCCGATAAAGCCGCGCGCCCGCAAACCCGGCGCGTCCAAGGGCGACACAACGCCGATGAATGCCCAGGCGCCAGCCTCGCAGGATCCCCGCCTCAACCGCCCCGAACCGTTCACGCCGCCGCTTGGCGATGGAGGCTTCTTCCAGCGCGACCGCAGCATCCATCCGCCGGCCTACGCGCCCGGCTACAAATCCTCGGTCTTGCGCTCGCCGCGCCAGTCGCTGCTGTCGCTGGAAGGCTCGGCCTCGGAGATCACCGGCCCGGTGTTCGGCCACAATGATCTCGGCCCGCTCGACAATGATCTGATCCGCAATTACGCCAAGGACGGCGATCCCGTCGGCGAGCGCATCATCGTCCATGGCCGAGTGCTGGACGAGAACGGCCGCGGCGTGCCGAATACGCTGGTCGAGTTCTGGCAGGCCAATGCCGGCGGACGCTACCGGCACAAGAAGGATACCTATCTGGCGCCGATCGATCCGAACTTCGGCGGATGCGGCCGCGCGCTGACCGATGACACCGGCTATTATTATTTCCGCACGGTGAAGCCCGGGCCTTATCCCTGGCGCAACTTCGTCAACAGCTGGCGTCCCGCCCACATCCATTTCTCGGTGTTCGGCTCGGGCTTTGCGCAGCGGCTGATCACGCAGATGTACTTCGAGGGCGATCCGCTGATCCCGATCTGCCCGATTCTGACGACGATCCCGGACAAGGACGCGCTCGACCGCCTGGTGGCGCCGCTCGACCTCAATGCCTCGACGCCGTTCGACTCGCTCGCCTACCGCTTCGACATCGTGCTGCGCGGCCAGCGCTGCACCTATTTCGAAAATCGTCCCGAAGGGAACTGAGCAAATGCCACAGCCGCTCAACTATCTCAAGGAAACAGCCTCGCAGACCGCCGGACCCTACGTTCATATCGGCCTGATTCCGGCGATGGCGGGTTTCGATATCTTCGAGAAGAACTTTTCCAACGTGCTGGTGAGGCCGAACACGCAAGGCGAGCGCATCACGCTGGAAGGCAAGGTGCTCGACGGCACCGGCTCGCCGCTGCGCGACGTGCTGCTCGAGATCTGGCAGGCCAACGCAGCCGGCCGCTACAACCATCCCGCCGATCGCTCCGCCGGCGCTTTGGACGCGGACTTCCGCGGCTGGGGCCGCGCCGGCTCCGATTTCGAAACCGGATTGGTGACATTCGAGACCATCAAGCCGGGCGCGATCACCGACAGGGCAGGGCGCAAATGCGCGCCGCATGTCAATGTCTGGATCGTCGCGCGCGGCATCAATATCGGCCTCAACACGCGGCTCTATTTCTCCGACGAGGAAGCCGCCAACGCCACCGATCCCGTGCTCAATCTGGTCGAGCCGCCGGTGCGTCGCAAGACGCTGATTGCCACGCGAGGAGAGCGCGCCGGCAACGTCGTGTATTCCTTCACGATCAATTTGCAGGGCTCGGACGAGACGGTGTTCTTCGACGTGTGAACTGACTCCGTCCAAAATCAAACGGCCCCATCCGAAGATGGGGCCGTTTCTGTTGTCACGACACTGAAAGCTAGAAGCCGGTCGGTCCCACCGCACCGATCCAGTGCTTGACCTTGGTCGGATCCTTTTCGTCCATATAGAAGAAATGGACCATCGTCGGCCTCACGGCTGCGATGGTGGGATCGTCGAAGCGCATCGCGACCTTGCCGTGGAAGATCTTGAGCTCCGGGCTGTCCCAGAACTCGACAACGTCGTGGAGCGCCGGGAAGCCGCGATCGACGAACTGACGCAGATTGTTGCGGATCGCCTCGCGGCCGTGCCAGTCGGCGACGCCGAGATTGCAGATCGCATCTTCGGCGAAGCAATCAAATCCCTTGCCGAAGGTCTTGTCGTCGATCTCCTTCCACATTGCGAGGAGCCAGTCTGGCGCGGTGGTCTTGGTGAAGGTTTTCGTGCTCATGATCTTTCCTTTGATGTTCGATTGTGAGTTCCGCGAATTAGCGATTGGACGTGGCAATCCCGAGCTTTGCGGCCACGCGCCGGGCAGTTGCTTCCCGTTGGGCCGTGATGCCGGCCACGGCACGCTTCTCTTGGGCGAGGATTGGGACTGGAGAACGCACCGGCGAGCCGGCGTCGAACGGCGGTTCCGGCGCATACTGCATGTAGAGCTGGATCGCGCGCGCCACGTCGTCGCCACGTAACTCGGCTGCGAGGCATAACGCCCCGTCAATTCCGGCGGTGACGCCGGCCGCAAAGATCCAGCGGCCGTCGACGACGACGCGTTCGTTGATGGGAACGGCACCGAACAACGGCAACAGGTGAAACGAAGCCCAGTGGGTCGTCGCCCGTCGTCTCCTGAGCAGTCCCGCCGCGCCGAGAAGCAGAGCGCCGGTGCAGACGGAGAATATGCTGCGCGCACCCGCGGCCTGTTGGGCGATCCAGGCCAGAATTTCCTCGTTGTCCATCAAGGCTTCCTGGCCGAAGCCGCCCGGCACGTGGAGCACATCCAACTGGGGCGCCTCCGCAAGCGTCGCGTCCGGCGTGAGTCTCAGGCCTTTGACGTCGCGAACCGGTTCGGCCGTCTTGGCGTAGACGCGGTAAGTCGCGTTGGGGATGCGCGACAGCACCTCGAAGGGGCCGGTCAGGTCGATCTGGTCGAGACCGTCGAACAGCAGGGATCCGATTTGCAGGTGCGTCTCTTGCGGGATCATGGGTTTGCTCTCAACGGGAGGCTGGACAGGGCCAACCTAGCGGGGCAGGCTATGGCGCAAATGCCAAAGTCCCCTCGGTTTCCGCCAAGTTCGATCTCGCGTGCCCAGCGGAGCGGGTCCGCGCGCGTGATCGAGGTGCTGGCCTATCCGGCGGTGCAGCTGCTCGACGTCACGGGACCGCTCCAGGTGTTCGCGACCGCCAACGAGCAGGTCGTGGAGGCGGGCGGAACGCCGCCCTATGCCCTCCGGGTGGTTGCAAAAGATCGCTCGCGCGTGGCGGCTTCGTCGGGACTGGAGATCGCAACCGAGCCGCTGCCACGCCGTGGACGTGCGCCGGACACGCTCGTGGTTGCAGGCGGCCCAGGGGTTGATCTCGCCGCGTCAGATCCAGCGCTGCTGGACTGGCTGCGGCAGCGTGTGAAGAAAGCACGGCGCGTGGCGTCGGTCTGCACCGGCGCATTTCTGCTGGGTGCATCAGGTGCACTGGACGGACGGCGTGCTGTGACCCATTGGTCGTACTGCGCAGAGCTCGCGAAGCGTTTCCCGGCCATACGGGTCGAGTCCGACCCGATCTTCGTGCGTGATGGTTCGATCTGGACCTCGGCCGGCGTGACCGCCGGCATCGATCTGGCGCTGGCTTTGGTGGAGGAGGATCTGGGCCGCACCACGGCGCTGGCGGTGGCGCGCTATCTCGTCGTCTTCCTCAAGCGACCGGGTGGACAGGCGCAGTTCAGCGAGGCGCTGTCGCTGCAATCGGCCGAGGACGAATTCGGGGCGCTGCACCAATGGATCAGCAAGAATCTCTCTGGCGACCTCTCCTTGTCCCGACTGGCCAGCGAGGCCGGCATGAGCGAGCGCAGTTTCAGCCGCCACTATGCCAAGGCGACCGGACTGACCCCGCTTCGGGCCATCGAGCGGCTGCGGGTGGAGGCTGCGCGACGCATGCTGTCGGAGACGCGGTTGCCAGTGAAGCGGATATCCCAGCGCTGCGGCTTCGGATCCGAGGAAACCATGCGCCGCAGTTTCCTGCGCGTGCTCGCGACCGTACCGCAGGACTATCGCCGCCGCTTCGGCGCGTAAGCGCGATCGACATGGTTGAATGGGGGCCGGTCGATCCGGCCCCCATCCATTACTCCACGATCGCAGTCACGATGCCGGCACCGACGGTGCGGTTGCCTTCACGGATCGCGAAGCGCGAGCGCTCTTCGAGCGCGATCGCCTTGTTGAGCTCGATCGTGAGCTCGGCGCTGTCGCCCGGCATCACCATCTCGACGCCGTCGTCGAGCTGGACGGTGCCGGTCACGTCGGCCGTACGGAAGTAGAACTGCGGGCGATAGTTCTTGAAGAACGGCGTATGCCGCCCGCCTTCGTCCTTCGTCAGCACGTACACCTCCGCGCGGAAAGCCCTGTGCGGTTTCGCAGCACCCGGCCGCGACAGCACCTGGCCCCGCTGCACCGCCTCCCGATCGATCCCGCGCAGCAGGCAGCCGACATTGTCGCCGGCCTGCCCCTGTTCGAGGATCTTCCGGTAGGTCTCGATGCCCGTCACCACCGATTTGCGCGTCTCGCCGAGACCGACGATCTCGACCTCGTCGCCGAGCTTGACGGTGCCGCGCTCGATCAGCCCGGTCACGACGGTGCCGCGGCCGGAGATCGATTGCACGCCTTCGATCGGCATCAGGAACGGACGATCCCTCGGCCGCTCGGGCACCTCGATCCAGCGATCGAGCGCCTCGAACAGCTTCAGGATCGCCTGGTCCGCGAGCGGGCCGGTCTCGCCGCGCAGTGCCTGGATGGCGGAGCCGCGGATGACCGGCGCATTGTCCCCGTCGTAGCCGTACTTCGACAGGAGATCGCGCAGCTCGATCTCGACGAGATCGACCAACTCGAGGTCGTCAGCGACATCGCACTTGTTCAGGAACACCACGATGCGCGGCACGCCGACCTGTCGCGCCAGCAAGATATGCTCGCGCGTCTGCGGCATCGGCCCGTCGGTTGCGGAGACCACCAGGATCGCGCCGTCCATTTGCGCCGCGCCGGTGATCATGTTCTTCACGTAATCGGCGTGGCCCGGGCAGTCGACGTGCGAATAGTGCCGCGCCGCCGTCGAGAACTCGACGTGGCTCGTCGCGATCGTCAGGATCTTGGAATCGTCACGCGTACCTTGCGCAGCCGATGCCTTGGCGACGTCCTGATAGGAGACGAAGGCGCCCCAGCCGTAATCGGCCGAGACCTTCGTCAGCGCCGCCGTCAGCGTCGTCTTGCCGTGGTCCACATGGCCGATCGTGCCCACGTTGCAGTTGGGCTTGAGGCGAGTGAACTTCTCTTTGGACATAGGACACCTGTGGTGCTCGAGCTCCCGTGCTGGATTTGCACGACTCGGGACACCGCGAGAGCTCGACCGGCATCCGGAGCCGTATCCGCTCCGGGCCGCTTCGATTGTCAGGTGTGACGTTCGTTCAGGCGCAAAGCAGATCCACGGCGGACCAGGGCATTAGCCCTGCCGTCATCATCAGCACTGATGCTTGCTGTGACTGCCGCATTGTCGGTTGCCTGATTACAAAGTGAGGCGCGTACATAGGGGATGGCCGCGCCGTTTGCAAGGGGGCGCTATTCGTCCCCGTGAAGCTGCGCGCGAAAGGCACGCGGCGACAGTCCGGTCGCCGCGGCATAGACCCGGCTGAAATAGGCCGGATCCTCGAAGCCGAGCGCGTAGGCGATCGTCGAGACCGGCAGATTGGTATAGACGAGGTTGCGTCGCGCCTCGCGGATCAGCCGGTTCAGGATCAGGTGCGAGGCGGTATCGCCGGTCGCCGCGCGCGTGACGCGGTTGAGATGGGTCGGCGTGATCGCCAGCGCCTTCGCATAGTCCGCAACGCTCCAGCGCTCCAGATGATGCTGTTCGAGCAGGGCCTCGAAGCGGCGGAACAGGTTTGACTCCGCGCTGCCGCTGCCGCCGCTTTCGCCCGACAGCGCGCGTGCCACGAGGCCGACCATGGCCGCCGACAGCGCACGCAGCACATGCGCGCGGCCGAAATCGCGTGCGGCGTGCTCGGCGAAGATCTGCTTCATGGTGGCCCGGATCTGCGGTGTGCCGCGCACCACGGCGGATCGCGCCAGCACGCCGCGGAGTCCCTCGGCGGCGAGCAGCGCCTCGTCGAGGATTTCCGCGGCGATGGTCAGGACCCAGCCCAGGGTCCCCGGAATGAAGCGGAAGCCGTGGACGTGGCCGACCGGCACGTTGACGATCTGCATCGGCTTCAAGGCAACCAGGCGGCCGTCGAGCGTGGCCTCGCCGCCGCCGCGCTCGATCAGCAGCACCTGGTGCAGCCGGGCATGCCGGTGCACCGCGAGCTTCCAGTCGTGCAGCACCGAGCGCGAGGCAATCGTCTCGCAATGGACGACATCAGGCAGGTCGCCGGCTTCGCCGAACAGGTTGTAGACCCGGATGGCCGGGGCGGGAACTGCGCTTCTCATGTTCGAATTGTACAAGAT
This sequence comes from Bradyrhizobium campsiandrae, assembly GCF_014529705.1. GTDB lineage: Bacteria > Pseudomonadota > Alphaproteobacteria > Rhizobiales > Xanthobacteraceae > Bradyrhizobium > Bradyrhizobium campsiandrae. Next base: position 178,947 of record NZ_JAANIH010000006.1, on the reverse strand, counting down.
AATGGCGAAAGCCTCCATCGGTCCCGCCTGCGGAATCTGCAAAAAAGTGCCGACGGGAGGACGCAAAAATGAAAGTTCAGGTCTGCATCATCGGCGGTGGGCCGTCCGGATTGCTGCTGTCTCAGCTGCTGCACCTGAAGGGCATCGACACGATCGTGCTGGAGAAATACAGCCGCGACCACGTGCTGGCCCGCATCCGCGCCGGTGTGCTCGAGCACGGCTTTGCGCGGCTGATGCGCGAGGCGCAATGCGGCGAGCGGATGGACCTGGAGGGCGAGATCCACAAGGGCTTCGAGATCGCCCATGACGGCGTGCTCTCCCACATCGATCTGCACAGGCATTCCGGCGGCAATTCGGTGCTGGTCTATGGCCAGACCGAGCTGACGCGCGACCTCTACGAGGCGCGTGACCGTCTCGGCGGCAAGGTCGTGCACAATGCCGAGGACGTGACGCCGCACGATCTGACGTCGGACCGGCCCTACATGACCTATCGCGCGACCGGTGCCACCATTCGCGTCGATTGCGACGACATCGTCGGCGCCGACGGCTTTCACGGCGTCAGCCGCAAGTCGATCCCGAAGGACGTGCTGCGGGAGTACGAGAAGGTCTACCCGTTCGGCTGGCTAGGGGTGCTGTCGCGAACCAAGCCGGTGTCGCCGGAGCTGATCTATGTGAAGCACGAACGCGGCTTTGCGCTGTGTTCGCTGCGCTCACAGGTGCTGAGCCGCTACTACGTCCAGGTGCCGCTCACCGACACGGTCGAGGACTGGTCGGACGATGCGTTCTGGGCCGAGCTGAAGCGTCGTCTGCCGGACGAGGTTGCCGCACGGCTGATCACCGGACCCTCGATCGAAAAGAGCATCGCGCCGCTGCGCAGCTTCGTCGCCGAGCCGATGAGCTACGGCCGTCTGTTCCTCGCTGGCGACGCCGCCCATATCGTGCCGCCGACCGGCGCGCGCGGGCTCAACAGTGCGGCCTCCGACATCTACTATCTCTACCACGCCATGCTCGCGCATTATCAGGACGGCGACGATGCCGGGCTGAAGGGCTATTCCGCCAAGGCACTGGCGCGGATCTGGAAGGCGCAGCGCTTCTCGTGGTGGATGACGATGATGCTGCACCGTTTCCCGGATCGCTCCGAATATGAAGACCGGCTCCAGCAGACGGAGCTCGAATATCTGTTGTCGTCAGAGACGGCGCAGCGGCTCCTGGCGGAGAACTATGTCGGGCTGCCGTTCTAGAGCCTTTTCCGTTCCGATGGCATCGGCACGGGGCTCTAGATTCTTGTTTTGACGCGTTTTCTTGACGCGAACCGGTATCCAGTTCGCTCGAAAACGCTCTAGGCAGCCGCTACTTCCCTTCCAGCATATTCACCGGCGTCCAATCGGCCGGCGGTGGATTGGCAGCCAGCGCCCGCGCGCGTCTGGCGAAGTAACGGCACGGCGGATCATCCGCGGCGGCGCTTTCGGACAGCGCGGGGGCCTTCGCGAAAACGCGCGCGCGCCAGCACGCAAGGCCGCCGGCATAGGCCGCCGCGCGCATGCCTTGCTCTTGCGTCTCTCTGTTCTTCTCGGCGAGAGGTTCGTACACCCTGATCGGCTCGTCGCGCCCCTGCACCCGGACCAGGTCCAGCTCGCGCCAGGTGTAAGCGCCGCGGCTTCGATTGACGGTCGCCTCGGACACCATGATCACGGTGCCGAAATATTTGTTGGCGCCCTCGAGCCGTGAGGCGAGGTTCACCGTGTCGCTCATGACGGTGTAGTTGAAGCGCCGGCGCGAACCGATATTGCCGACCACGGCCTCGCCGCTGTTCCGCCCGATGCGGTGGGCGAGGCCGCGGCCGTGGAAGGCGGGATGGCTGCCGTTGCGCTCCTCGAGCCGGGCGCGGCATTGCAGCGCTGCCGCAACCGCATGCGTTGCGTGATCGGGATCGTCGGCCGGCGCGCCGAACATGGCGACGATGGAATCGCCGATATATTTGTCGACATAGCCGCCATGGCTTTCGATGATGTCGGTCATGGCGGAGAGATACTCGTTCATCAGCGCGACCAGCTCGGCGGGCGTCATCTTCTCGGCGATCGAGGAGAAGCCGCTGAGGTCGGAGAAGAACATGGTGATGTCACGCATCTCGCCGCCGAGCACCGGCATCTTGCCGGAGGCCACCATGCCGTCGATCACCTCGGGGGCGAGATAGAACGCAAAGCTCTTGCGCAGGAAGCGCTCCTCGCGGTCGGCGATCACGAAGCGGTAGCCGATCATCATGGCGAGCGCCGTGAGGCCCGCAAGCACGGGCTCGGTCAGCGGCAGCGCGATGGCATGCGCGAATGTGCCGACGGCGACGGCCGTATAGGCGACGGTGAGCGCAAACCAGGTGATCGCCGCCCCGGTCGGAGCCAGCCCGCAGGCGGCGCCGGCGCTGATCGCCGCGAACAGGATCGCCAGAACCAGCCGTAGTAAAGAGCCAGGCTCGGTGACGGCATCATGCTCGATCAGATTTCTGACGGCGGTGGCATGGACGAAGACGCCGGCGACCGTGCCGCGGGCCGCTCGCGCGGTGCTGGCCGGGGCGGGCAGGGCGCATCGCGCCGCCGGCACACCGTCATATCCACCGGTCAGGTGCATCGACGTGAGCTTGCGGTCATCGAAATTGAGGATGCTGCCGAGCAGCACGATCTTGCCGCCGAAGGCGCGGCGGAAGAAGTCGGTGTCTCCCTTCTCGAGACAGGCGCGCAGATCGGCGAAGGAATAGGCCGGAATGTCGCGGCCCATGCCGCGGAAGTTGAGCGTCAGCGTGTTGGTGACCGCGCTCGGGATCGCATAGCCGGACAAATTCGTCACGCCGGCTGGCCCGGTCTCGGGCCTGGTACTGAGCGAACGTGCGGCGAGCTCGACGGCCACCGCGGGCCGCGGCTGGCCCTCGATGGAAACTCTCAGCGGCATCCGCCGGAGCACGTTGTCGGCGCCGGAATGAACGTTGAGGGCGCGGATGTTGTTTCTCACCGCCAGTTGCTGCGCGCGATCCGGCCTCTCCGGATGGTCGTTGCTCAGAATCTCGCCAAGCACGAGCTTGCCGGTGTCGGAGAGCTTCTTCAGAGCAATGAGATAGTCCCGGTCAAAGCCCTTCACACGGCTGCCGAATGACGCGTCGCCAAAGGGGATCTCCGACTGCTCGATCGAGCTCGGAAAGATCACGTCGAAGCCGATGACCTTGGCGCCCCCGTCGGCGATGCCGCCGAGCACCCGGCCGATTTCGCGGGTCCAGGTCTGCGTCGGCGATCCCTTGAAAGGCGGCGTGTCGTAGGTCTCCCCGTCGATCGCCACGACCACCACCGGCGACGTCGCGACATCGCGGCGGTCGCCGATCGAGTTCCAGCGTAGGGTCGTGAGAAGGTCGAGCGAGAGACCGTGCAGCCTCTGAAGCGGCGGGGACGCGAACGCCGCGCCCGCAACCAGCGCCATCAGGACCGTCGCAACGATGTTCCGCCTGCCGATCCGCCGCATCGCTGCTGACGCGCGCCGTCTATTCCAGTCGCAGCAGACGGCCGATGATCGGCGTCGGCGACGAGGTCGCGCTTGCGTCGACCTGGAATGTGTGGCGTTTGGTGCCGAGCTTGGCGAGATAGCTGCCGCCCGGCGTCAGCGACTTTCCGGCTTTCGCAAAGTCATAGAACTTTCCGGCCACCATGTTGTCGCTCCTGAGCGGCACGCTGATCGCCGGCTCCTTGCCGTCGGTGCGTTCGATCACCAGCGTGCTGCCGCTCTTGGCCTGGATCAGCGGTGCGACACTGTAGATCGTCGGCAGCTTGGCCGGCGTGCTGCCGGCGTCGGCTCGCATGGTGCGGAACGTGGTCGCCGCACTCTGGTTCGCCTCGTGCTCGGAGAGCTGCACCGCGTTGGTATCGCACGGCACCTTGACGCGCTGGACGTTGCCGAGTTGCACGGTACTTTGCTCGGTTCCGACTAGAACGACGCCTTCGGTGATGCTCGCGCGCAGGCAGGACTTGAGGACGCTGAGCGGGATGCCGGCCTTGTGGCCAAGCTTGATGATCTTGCCGGGCGCCACATAGTCCATGAATTCGATGCCGTCGATCTTGCCCTGGACGTCCTCGACGAGGGCGGCCGGCGTTTCCGCGACGGCCGGCGCGCTCAGGCAAAACACGCCGACGATGGCGCCGATCAGGCTTTTCATGACTTCTCTCATCCAGTTCGATCGGTAGGCGAGGAATCCGCGTCCCGGCGCGAGCCTAGCAAGGGGGCCCCCCGGCCAGTGTGATCAGAATCACTCTCGGCATTGGTGCACCCCGGCAGGAACAGGTTCAAACCGTTGATGGCAGAAAACGGCGTCGCGGCGAACCGACATTGCATGCGCAAGGTCAGCTAGGAGAGGTCTCCGGCGCGCGGTCCTGGTCCGGCGGGGCCCCGGGCGCTCCCAATATAAGGGGTGCCAGCCCCGGCCCGATGTCGGCCAGGCGGGGGCCGGTGTGCGCGGCGTTCGCCCCCACCTCATCCCAGCGCGACAGAAAGGCTTCGACGCAGGCCGGGTCGAACTGCCGTCCCCGGTTTTCGATCAGATAGTCACGGGCCAATGCCAACGGCATCGGCTCTTTATATGGCCGTCGCGTCGTCAAGGCGTCGAAGACGTCGGCGACGGCGACCACGCGCGCGGCGATCGGGATCTCCTCCGCCTTGAGGCCGTTCGGATAGCCGGCGCCGTCCCAGCGCTCGTGATGGCCTGCGGCGATTTGTGCGCCGAGCTGAATCAGCTCGCAGCTGGAATCGGCGAGAATCCTCTCGCCGATCGTCGCGTGGGTGCGGCTCACCGCCATCTCGTCGTTGCTCAACTTGCCCGGCTTGAGCAGGAGGTTGTCGGGAATGGCGACCTTGCCGACGTCGTGCAAGGGGGCGGCGAGATAGATGTCACGGCAGAGCCGGGCGGGAAGGCCGAGCTGCTCGGCGATGATCCGGCTGTAGCGCGCGACCCGCAGCGTGTGCTCGCCCGTATCGTTGTCGCGATATTCGACCGCGAGCGCGAGCCGCAGGATGATCTCTTCCTCGCGCTCGCCGAGCTTGCGTGTTGCGGCTGCGACTTCGCTTGCCAAATGTGCGGCGCGATCGTTGAGCTTGCGTACGGCTGCACCAAGCTGAATCAAATTCCGCAAGCGCACCGTCATCTCGACGCTTTGCGGGGCCTTCGGCAGGAAATCGGTTGCACCTGCCTGCAGCGCTTCCATTTTGACGTCGTCGGTCTGACGCGAGGTGATCATCGCGATCGGAATGTCGGTGCAGCCAGGCAGCGCACGAAGCGCGCGGATGAAGCTGATCCCGTCCATATGAGGCATTTCGTAGTCGACGAGCACGAGGTCGAAGCCACGCTCGCGCGCGCAGGCCAGCGCCTCGACAGGGTCGAGAAATGCTGTGGCCTCGACGAGGCCCTCCGCTTCGATATGACGTTTCAGGAAATTGAGGACAGAGCGGCTGTCGTCAACCAGAAGCGCTTGGGTCAGCATCGGCGGCCGGGCTCGTTCGGATGGCGAGGCGCGATCTCGACAAATAGCCGGTGCGATTTAACGTGAAGCAAACATCCGTGCGGCGCCGCGCCGCCTCAACGTTGCGCGCAACGCATGAGATTTGGGCGGGCTATGCACGCCTGCATGCAGACGCGAGATTTCGCGGATTGTGACCCGTAGTTGTACGGACGGGTTCATTAGGGGTTTGCACACACTCCGAAGCGAATAGTCCTCATGTCAGATTCGCGTCATGCGTGCAGCGAATCTCCGGAAATTGGGGGACGAATGTCGTCTGATGTCACTGCGCCGAAGTGGTCCCTACGGCTGCCTGCGGACTGCAGCATCGCTGCGATCCGTAGTGTCTATGACCTGATCCGTGAAGCCTTCAACCGGCAGGACCGGCTCGAGATCGACTGTTCGAGCGTCGACAAGGCCGACGTGACCTCGATCCAGCTTCTGCTGTCTGCTGCCAAGACCGGCGATGCCCAGGGCCGCCCGGTGGTCTTGACGTCCTTTTCCCAATCTCTGCGTAACACTCTTCGCCGCGCCGGTTTCGCCAGCGAGGCGATGATTGATCAGCACTTCCCGCAAAAGAAAGATGGCACCTAATGGCCACGATTCTGACCGTCGACGATTCGCCCAGCATCCGGCAGATGATCAAGGTCGTGCTCGAGCCGGCCGGTCACAGTGTGATCGAGGCGGGTGACGGCGCTCAAGGCCTCGGCCAGGCGCCGGCCGGCAAACCCGACCTCGTCATCACCGATCTCAACATGCCCGTCATGAACGGGCTGGAGTTGATCAAGGCGCTGCGCAAGCTTCCGAGCGCGGTGGGCATGCCCATCGTCTTCCTGACCACCGGATCCAACGATACGGTCAAGCAGGAGGCCAAGAGCGCCGGCGCCACGGGGTGGATCACCAAACCGTTCAAGCCCGCGCAGCTGCTCGCTGTCGTCGCAAAACTGGTGCGCGCATGAGTGCGATGGACCCGACCGAGGTCTTTCGGCAGGAAGCCAGCGAGCTGTTCGAGGTCCTGGAAGGGGCCCTGCTCGATCTTGGCCAGCGGCCCGACGACCGCGAGCTGGTCGACTCCGCCTTCCGCGCCCTGCACACGATCACGGGCTCGGGCGCGATGTTCGGCTTCGACAAGGTCGCTTCCTTCACCCACGAATTCGAGACCGCGTTCGATCGCGTTCGCAAGGGCGAGATCAGGCCGACCCAGGAGTTGATCTCGGTCGCGCTCGCCGCCAAGGACTATATCCGCGCGCTGATCGAGAATCCTCAGTCGACCGACGACATCATCGGCGAGGCCATCCTCGACGATCTCAAGCGCTTCGTCTCGTCCGATCAGTCTGCCGCGGCCGTTGTCGAAGTCGCCGGAGCGCCGCCGCTGGCCCCCGTCGAGAGCAAGCAGGCCGGCTGGCACCTTCATCTGGAATTCGAATCCCACATTCTGCGCAACGGCTCGAACCCGCTCGATCTTCTGGAAGATCTCTGCAAGCTCGGTCCCTGTTTCGTCGTGCCGATCACCGACGGCGTTCCGTTCCTCGACGAAATGGAGCCGGAAGACTGCTATCTGAAGTGGGACGTCAAGCTGCATGCGGCTTGCGACAAGGACGCGATCGACGACGTCTTCATGTTCGTCTCGGACGAGATGAAGCTGACGCTCTCGCCGCTCGAGCATGTCGAAGTGCCTGCGCCGGCGCCGCCGTTGCAGCTGCTCGACGAGGACCCGATCGCAGCGGCCGAGATGCCTGCGCCGGTCGTCGAGGCCGTTGCGGTCCCCGTTGTCGAGCAGCCCGTCGCAAAGGCGCAGTCTCAATCCAAGACCAATGTCGAAGTCAAAGCCGAGCCGAAGCCTGAACCGAAGGCCGAAGCCAAGCGCGACGAGCGCGGCATCGCCACCGTCCGTGTCCAGGCCGAGCGTCTCGACGAGCTGATGGATCGGGTCGGCGAGCTCGTGATCGCGCAGGCGCGGCTGAGCCAGCTTGCGGCTTCCGGCTCCGATCTTTCGATCAAGATGATCGCCGAGGGAATCGAGCGTCGCGCCTCCTCGTTGCGCGACACCACGATGGGCGCGCGGATGGGGACGGTCGGTTCGCGGTTCGGCCGCTTCCGCCGCCTGATCCACGACCTGTCGCGCGATCTGTCGAAGCCGGTCGAGTTCGTCACCTCGGGCGAGGACACCGAACTCGACAAGACCATGATCGAGTGTCTGGCCGATCCGCTCGTGCACCTGATCCGCAATGCCATCGACCACGGCATCGAGGACACCGCGACCCGCGCCGCCAATGGCAAGACCGAGCAGGGCCGGATCGAGCTCGCGGCCGTGCATTCCGGCGCGCAAGTGCTCGTCACCGTCAAGGACAATGGCGGCGGCCTCAATACAGCCCGCATCCGCGCGAAAGCGGAAGAGCAGGGGCTGATCGCGGCCGGCGCGGTGCTCACCGATCACGAGATCCACCAGTTCCTGTTCCATCCCGGCTTCTCGACCGCGCAGACCATCTCGGCGCTGTCGGGCCGCGGCGTCGGCATGGATGTGGTCAAGCGCACCATCGAGAATATGCGCGGCACGATCGACCTGTCGACCAGGCCCGGCCAGGGCACCACGGTGACGCTGCGCCTGCCGCTCACGCTTGCGATCATCGAAGGTCTTCTGATTCGCGTCGGCGAAGGCCGCTATATCATTCCGCTGTCGGCGGTCGAGGAATGCGTCGAGCTGACCGCCGAGGACGAGCGCTCGCGAGGCCGCAACTTCCTCAACGTACGTGGCAATCTCGTTCCCTTCCTGCGTCTGCGCGAGATCATGTCGTCGACCGGCTTGCCGGATCGCCACCAGAAGACGATCATCATCTCGACCGGTGAGACCCGCGTCGGCCTCGTCGTCGATCAGATCATCGGCAACCACCAGACGGTGATCAAGTCGCTCTCCAAGCTGCATTCGGATGTCACGATCTTCTCCGGAGCGACCATCCTCGGCGACGGCACAGCGGCACTGATCCTCGACGTCGCGCAGCTGGTCGCGCTGGCGCAGTCGAAGGTCGAGAAGCAGCATATCAGCGAGGCGGCGTAATGACCGAAGCTTTGGCGGCGGAACACCAGGTCGACGCGATGCAGGTCGTGATGATCGGTCTCGGCGAAGAGAAGTTTGCGCTCGATGCGGGGCTTGTCCGCGAAATCATCGACCCCGTGCCGGTGACGAAGGTCGCCGGCGCGCGGTCGTTCGTTCCGAGCGTGATCAACGTGCGCGGCAATGTCATTCCGCTTGCGGACCTGCGTATCCGCTTCGGCATGCCGCAGCTCGAGGATTCCGCCGATACGCGGATCGTGGTGATCGAGATCGAGCTCGACAACGAACCGGTGCTCGTCGGCGTAACCGCCGACAAGGTCTATGAGGTCACGGAGATCTCGCAGACCGCCGTGCAGCAGACGCCGCGCGTCGGCATGCACTGGAAGCCCGAGTTCATTCGTTTCATCGCGAAGTGGCGTGAAGAGTTCGTCATCGTTCCGAACATGGAACGCATTCTGAATTGAAATAAGGGCCTCGCGAGAGGTCTGAGGGGCAGGGGCTGAAGATGAGATTTACGGTTAAGGCGAAGCTGGCCAGTGCGTTCGGCCTGGTCATCGTCCTGTCCATGGTCGCCGGCGGCGTCGCCTATATGAAGCTCGGCGACATGATGGCAACCGCCGACAGCATGGTCCTGCGCGCAAAGCGCATGGAAAAGGCGATGGAGATCGAGAAGGACGTTCTCATCCAGCTCCGCGCGGAAAAGAATGCCATCATCGGCAGTGAAAGCGAAGTCGAACTGGCGGCGGCTGACGCCGCCAAGCGCCGCGATGCAGCCTTGAAGACCAGGGACGAGGTCTACGCCCTGGCGAGCGAGGCGGGCAGGAAGCTGCTCGACGGCTTTGCCGCGACATACGCCAAAATGAATGCCTATCAGGAAGAGACGATCCGGATCGCCAGGACCGACAAGGCCAAGGCGGCGGACCGCTCGACCAATGAGGGCCGCAAGGTCGTGAACGAAGCGCTCGAGTCGATGGGCGCCTATGTCGAGAACACCAAGAAGCAGATGGCCGACCAGGCCCTCGCGTCGAAGGAGGAGGGACATCAGGCGCAATTCCTGCTGATGACGCTTCTCGGCGTGTCGCTGATGGTTGCGGTGGGCGCGGCTCTGTGGATATCGATTGCGATCAGCCGTTCGCTCGGCCGCGCGGTCAATCTCGCCGGCGCCGTGGCCAATGGTGATCTCAGCCAGACCATTCCCTCCGCCAGCAACGATGAGATCGGCGATCTCATCCGGTCACTGAACCTGATGGTCGGCAAGCTCCGGCAGATCGTCGCCGAAGCGATCACCGCGGCGCAAAACGTCTCGGCCGGTAGCCAGGAGCTCTCCGCCAGCGCCGAGCAACTCTCGCAAGGTGCGACCGAGCAGGCTTCTTCTGCCGAGGAAGCCTCGTCCTCGATGGAGGAAATGGCCTCGAACGTGAAGCAGAACGCTGATAACGCCAACCAGACCGAGAAGATCGCGGCGCAGTCGGCCAAGGACGCGGAAGCCAGCGGCGTCGCCGTCGGCCGCGCCGTCAACGCGATGCAGACGATCGCCGAGAAGATCACGATCGTGCAGGAGATCGCACGGCAGACCGATCTTCTCGCGCTCAACGCCGCGGTCGAGGCCGCGCGCGCCGGCGAGCACGGCAAGGGGTTCGCCGTCGTCGCCTCCGAAGTGCGCAAGCTCGCCGAACGCAGCCAGGCTGCGGCGGCCGAGATCGGCACGTTGTCGACGGAAAGCGTGAAGGTCGCCCAGGAAGCGGGCTCCATGCTGTCGAAGCTCGTGCCCGACATCAAGAAGACGGCCGAACTGGTCCAGGAGATCACGGGGGCTTGCCGCGAGCAGGACGTCGGATCGGCCCAGATCAACCAGGCGATCCAGCAGCTCGACAAGGTCGGCCAGCAGAACGCCAGTGCGTCCGAGCAGGTGTCCTCGACCTCGGAAGAGCTCGCCTCGCAGGCCGAGCAGCGGCAGTCGGCGATCTCGTTCTTTCGGATCGAGGAGGGCTCGCGCAAGACGAAAGCAGCTCCTCAGGAAATTGACCGCGCCGTCAGCCAGCTTCGTACCAAGGCCGCAAAGATGGCCGACGCCGACGGCCGCGGCAGGAAGCCGGCCGCCAAGCCCGCGCGGGCGCTGAAGGCCGCGGGTGGCGGAGGCGGCTTTGCCTTCGACATGGACGACGGCGAAGACGACCGCGACGCCGAGTTCCAACGATAAGTGTTGTTGCTGGACGGGCGCAGCAAGTGATGTCGCTCGCGAATTCCAACATCAAACCGGGCCTGGCCCGAAGGTTCTGAAATATGCGCTTCACCGTCAAAGCAAAGCTGGCGACTGCTTTTGGTGCCGTCCTGCTCCTCTCCATGATCGCGGGTGGCGTCGCCTATCTGAAGCTCGCCGATATGGCCAACTCCACCGAGGTGCTGATTGGAGCCGCCGGACGATCGGCGAAGGCCGACGAGTTGCAGAAGGATCTGCTGCTTCAAATCCGCGCCGAAAAGAACGCGATCCTGGCGCAGTCAGACAGCGACGTCGAGCGCTACGCCGGTGAGGTACGCAAGATTCGCGAGGACCTGCTCAAGACGAAGGATGACATCTACGCGACCGCCACCGAAACCGGAAAGAAGATGCTCGACCGGTTCTCGCCGCTTTACCGCGACGTGAATGCCGCCCAGGACGAGTCCCTTAAATTCGCGCGATCCGACAAGGCCAAGGCTCTGGAGCAATCGACCGGACCGGTTCGCAAGGCCGTCGCCGAGGCATCGAAGAGCCTCGATGAATATGTCGGCTTCCTCAAGAAGCTGATGGACGAGCGGGCTGAACAGTCGCGGGTGGAGAGCAGCCACGCCCAGATGCTGCTCTTGAGCATCCTGATCGCCTCCTTGCTCCTCGGCGACGCTGCTGCGACCCTGATTGCGCTCAGCATCAGCCGCGCGTTGCCGAAGGCCGTCGGGCTGGCGAATGCGGTCGCAATCGGCGCTCGCAGGCAGACGATCGACGTCAAGAGCAACGACGGGGGCGGTGATCTCGTCAGGCCGCTGAATGGGGAGACCGCAAATCTCAACGCGACGGCCGCGATCGCCAACGAGGTCGCGCTGGGCAACCTAGCCGTGGAAGCCAAGCGTCTGTCCGACAAGGACACGTTGGGCATCGCCCTGGAGCGGATGATCGCGAGCCTGAACACCAATGCGGAGGTCGCCAACGAGATCGCGCGGGGCAATCTCATGGTCGAAGCCAAGCGCATTTCCGACAAGGACAAGCTGGGCATCGCGCTGGAGACCATGGTCGAAAAGCTCAGGCAGATCGTCACCGAAGCAATCACGGCGGCCCAGAACGTTTCGTCCGGCAGCCGGGGGCGCTCCGCCAGCGCCGAGCAGCTGTCGCAAGGCGCGACCGAGCAGGCCTCCTCTGCGGAAGAGGCGTCGTCCTCGATGGAGGAGATGGCCTCCAACGTGAAGCAGAATGCCGACAACGCCAACCAGACGGAGCAGATCGCCGCGCAATCGGCCAGGGACGCGGAAGCCAGCGGCGCCGCCGTGGGTCGCGCCGTCAACGCGATGCAGACCATCGCCGAGAAGATCACCATCGTGCAGGAGATCGCCCGCCAGACCGACCTGCTCGCGCTCAACGCGGCCGTCGAGGCCGCGCGCGCCGGCGAGCACGGCAAGGGCTTTGCGGTTGTCGCCTCCGAGGTGCGCAAGCTCGCCGAGCGCAGCCAGGCCGCGGCCGCCGAGATCGGTACGTTGTCGACGGAGACCGTCAAGGTCGCGCAGGAGGCCGGCGGCATGCTGGCCAAGCTCGTGCCCGACATCAAGAAGACCGCCGAGCTCGTGCAGGAGATCACCGCCGCCTGCCGCGAGCAGGATGTCGGTTCCTCGCAGATCAACCAGGCGATCCAGCAGCTCGACAAGGTCGGCCAGCAGAACGCCAGTGCCTCCGAGCAGGTGTCGTCGACTTCGGAAGAACTCGCCTCGCAGGCCGAGCAGCTCCAGTCGACGATATCGTTCTTCCGGATCGAGCAGGCGGCGCACAGGGAAAAGGCTGCGGCTGGGCCGATCGATCGCGCGGTAGGCCAGCTCCGTGCCAAGGCCGCACACATGGCCGTGGCCGATCGCGGCGCGAAGAAGCCTGCGGCCGTGAGGCAGCCGGCGCGTGCGCTCAAGGCGGCCAATGGCGGCGGCTTTGCCTTCGACATGAACGATGCCGACGACGATCGCGATGCGGAGTTTCAGCGTTAGCCGGCGGCCCGACCTCGCGGTCGGGCGGCCTTCTCGAAATCTCGTGACCGGGTGGACTATATCATGGCCGCAACCTCGCAATATCTGACGCTCGGGCTCGCCGGCGAGACGTTCGGCATCAGCATCCGCAACGTGCGGGAAATTCTCGACATGCGGCCGATCTCGCGCCTGCCGCATGCGCCGAATTTCCTGCTCGGCATGATCGACGTTCGCGGCGCCGGCTACCCCATCGTGGATCTCCGGACCAAGCTCGGTCTGGCGGCCGCTGCCGCCACCGAGGCAACCCGCATCATCATCCTCGACGTGCCGATGAAGGACCGCCTCGTCGGCGTCGGCTTCGTTGCCGATTGCGTGTTCGAGGTGACTGATATCGACGAGCAGGCGATCGAGCCGATCCCCGAAGTGGGTGGAAAATGGCAGTCCGCCTATGCCGCCGGCATCGGCCGCAAGGGCGCGAAGTTCGTCGTCATCTTCGATCTCGCGAAGCTGATGGCCAGTGATGAATTTCCCGAGGGGCGCGAAGCGTCGGTCGACGCCTCCTGCGCCGCCTGCCCGCGTAGCAGTAAAGCGTCGCCAAGCGTAGCAACCCCTTTCACGCCCAGATAACGAGCCATACAAATGAGATTCACCGTCAAAGCGAAGCTTGCGAGTGCCTTCGGCCTCGTCATTCTGCTGTCCGCCATCGCGGGTGCAGTCGGCTACGTCAAACTGACCGATATGGCTGCGACGACCGAGGTTCTGACGGCGGCGGCAGGACGCCTGGACAAAGCCAGTCAGTTGAAGGAGTTGATCCTGCAGCAGGTGCGCGCTGAAAAGAACGCGCTGCTGGCGAGCTCAGACAGCGAGGTGGACCGTTTCAACACCGAGATTGGCAGCCTTCGCGCGAAAATGATGCAGGCTAGGGACGAGGTTCACGCCGTTGCCACCGAGAACGGCAAGAAAATTCTCGACAAATTCTCCGGAGCCTACGCGCACATGAACAGCGTCGAGGATCAGGCGCTGCACCTGGCAAAAGCCGACAGGGCAAAGGCGGTCGAGCTGTCGACCGTGGAGGTTCGCAAGGCGGTCGTCGAGTCGACGGCGGCGCTGGACGCATACGTCGTCTTTCTGCGAAAGCTGATGGCGGATCGTTCGGAGCAGGCCAGGGAGGACGGTGCTCGCGCCCAGCTGATGCGGGTCAGCCTCGTCCTGGGGTCATTGCTGGGGGCCGTGGGCGCCGCGACCTGGATCGCGCTGAACATCAGCCGCGGACTGAGCCGCGCCGTTAACCTCGCGGATGCGGTCGCAATCGGCGATCTCAGCCACAAGATCGAGGTCTCGAGCAATGACGAGGTCGGCGACCTCGTCAAATCGTTGACGGCGATGACGGTGAACCTGAACGCAACCGCGGCGGTCGCCAACGAGATCGCCCAAGGCAATCTCACCATCGAAGCCAAGCCCCTGTCGGACAAGGATACGCTTGGCCTGGCACTCGAGCGCATGATCGAGAAGCTCCGCCAGATCGTCGCGGAAGCGCTGACGGCGGCCCAGAACGTCTCCGCGGGCAGCCAGGAGCTGTCGGCGCGCGCCGAGCAGCTCTCGCAAGGCGCGACCGAGCAGGCCTCTTCCGCCGAAGAAGCATCCTCCTCGATGGAGGAGATGGCGTCCAACGTGAAACAGAACGCCGACAACGCCAACCAGACCGAGAAGATCGCGGCCCAGTCCGCCAAGGATGCGGAGGCGAGCGGTGCGGCCGTCGGGCGTGCCGTCAACGCGATGCAGACCATCGCCGAGAAGATCACCATCGTGCAAGAGATTGCCCGCCAGACCGATCTGCTCGCGCTCAACGCGGCGGTCGAGGCCGCGCGCGCCGGCGAGCACGGCAAGGGCTTTGCGGTGGTTGCCTCCGAAGTACGCAAGCTTGCCGAGCGCAGCCAGGCCGCCGCAGCCGAGATCGGCACGCTTTCGGCCGACACCGTCAAGGTCGCGCAGGAGGCCGGCTCCATGCTCGCCAAACTCGTTCCCGACATCAAGAAGACCGCCGAGCTGGTCGAGGAGATCACCGCGGCCTGCCGTGAGCAGGACGTCGGTTCGGCCCAGATCAACCAGGCCATCCAGCAGCTCGACAAGGTCGGACAGCAGAACGCCAGCGCCTCCGAGCAGGTATCCTCCACGTCGGAGGAGCTTGCCTCGCAGGCCGAGCAGCTTCAGTCGACGATCGCCTATTTCCGTATCGAGCATGGCGGAAGGAATCCTGCTGCGGCGCCGATCGACCGCGCCGTCAATCAGCTCCGTGCCAAGGCTGCAACCATGGCGGCGACTGAACGTCCCGCCAAGAAACCGCAGTCAAAGCCGGCGCGCGCGATGAAGGTGGCGGGCGGCGGCGGCTTTGCTTTTGACTTGAACGACGGCGAGGATGATCGGGACGCCGATTTTCAGCGCTGAGATTTTCGAAGGATAGGTCCACCTCGCTTCCGGGGTGGACCTATCCATCTTCTGTTGTCGCGTAAACGCGTAGGATTCAATATGGCCCGTCTGGCCCGACATTCATTGCGTGCTCGCCTTCGGGGCCGAGGCTGGCGGCCATGATCCCCGCCGTGCAGGCTACGGACGTGCACCTGTCGGACCGGCATTTCCGGACCATTGCCGAATTGATCGAGGGCCAGGTCGGCATCAAGCTGCCGCAGGGCAAGCGGCTGATGCTGGAGGGGCGCCTGCACAAGCGGGTGCGCGCGCTGAATTTCTCCGACCTGAACGACTATGTCGACAATTTGTTCGAGGCCGATCATTTCGAGACCGAGCTCACCCATCTGATCGATGTGGTGACGACCAACAAGACCGATTTCTTCCGCGAGCCGCAGCACTTCGACTTCATGCGGGAGATCGCCATCCCGTCGCTGCTCAAGTCGCACGGCCGCAGAAACGCGAATCTGAACGTCTGTAGCTCGGCGAGCTCCACCGGCATGGAGGCCTACTCCATCGCCATGGTGCTGGACGACATGGCGCGGAGCGGATCGCGGTTCCAGTATCGCATCGTCGGAACCGACATCTCGACCGCGGTTCTGCGGCTCGCCAAGACCGCGATCTACACCCGCGACGTGCTGGCGCCCGTGCCGGAGCCGTTCGTGAAGCGGTATTTTCTCTCCTCGCGCGACAAATCGCGCGGCGAGGTGCGGGTGGTTCCGGAATTGCGGCGCATGACGCATTTCATGCGGATGAACCTGATGGATCCGTCCTATCCCGTCGACCGGGATGTCGACATGATCTTCTGCCGCAACGTGCTGATCTATTTCGACAAGCCGACGCAGCGAAAGGTCGTCGAACAGCTCTGCAGCCACCTTCGGCCGGGAGGATATCTGCTGGTCGGACATTCCGAATCGATGATACACAGTGCCGTTCCAGGCTTGAAGCAGGTTCAGCCGACCATTTTCCAGGTCTGACCGGGAGCACATGTCATCATGCCGAGGGAGAAAGTTCGCGTACTGATCGTGGACGATTCGGCGTCGGTGCGCCAAATCCTTCAGACGATCCTCAATGACGATCCCGACATCGAGGTGATGGCGACGGCGTCCGATCCGTTCGTAGCGGCGCGGCGTCTGCAGGACGAAATCACAGACGTCATGATTCTCGATCTCGAGATGCCGAGGATGGACGGCATGACGTTCCTGCGCAAGATCATGGCGCAGCGTCCGATCCCCGTGATCATTTGTTCTTCGCTTACCGAGGAGGGCTCGAACGTGATGTTCGAGGCATTCGAGGCCGGCGCCGTCGACATCGTGCCGAAGCCGAAGATCGACACGAGACAGGCCTTGCTCGAGTGCTCGACGCGGCTGCGCGAAGCCGTGAAATCGGCAGCGCGCGCGCGCGTGCGGCCGCGCGCGGAGCGACGGGCGATCGAGAAGAAGCTGACGGCGGACGCTATCATCCCGCCGCCGGTGCAAGGCAAGGTTCGACCGACGACCGAGCGCATCGTGTGCATCGGGGCATCGACCGGGGGCACGGAGGCGCTCAACGACGTTCTCGAAATGCTGCCGGCGAACTGTCCTCCCATCCTGATCGTGCAACATATGCCGGCTGGCTTCACGGCTGCCTTCGCCAGGCGTCTCGACAGCGTTTGCCAGATCCGCGTCAAGGAAGCGGAGGATCGCGAGCCGGTATTGCCGGGCTGCGCGTATATCGCGCCGGGCGCCCACCACATGCTGGTCCAGCGCATCGGCCTCCGCTACCAGGTCGCGATCAAGGACGGCCCGCCGGTGTCGCGGCATCGTCCCTCCGCCGATGTGCTGTTTCGCTCCGCGGCCCAGCATGCCGGCGCCAATGCGCTCGGGGTCATCATGACCGGCATGGGCGACGATGGCGCACGCGGCATGCTGGAGATGCGCAAGCTCGGCGCCGCGACCCGCGCGCAGGACGAAGAGAGCTGTGTGGTGTTCGGCATGCCCAAGGAAGCCATCGCCCATGGCGGGGTCGAGAAGGTGGTTCCGCTGCACCACATTTCGCGCGAGATCATGCACTGGTACCAGGCCGGGCACGTGGTGACGGGCTGAGCGCGATGACCGCCATTTCGACCGGCAAATTGACTGAGACCATCGCTGCGGTCGAGGACGTCTCGTCGCGCATCGAGGACGTGTTTGCGCGCGTCGGCCACGAGCTCGGTCGTGGCCACATCATGTGCAAGGAGCTCAATCTGGGCCTCGCCTCCCTGTCCGGCGCACTCTCCGGCGAGGAGAGCGAAGGAGCCGCAACCGCCCTGCAGGAGATCGCGGCGCGGCTCAGAGAGCTGGCGCCGGCGCTGCCTTCCGAGAGCGCGCTGCTCGCGATGATCGGAAAGAGCACGACCGAGGCATCTGCGCTGCTGAAGCCGCTGTTCAAGCATGTCCAGATGATCACCATCATCGCGCGTAGCGCGCGGATCGAGGCGGCGTCGCTCGAGGGCGATCGCGAGGGCTTTCTCGCCTTCACGCAGGAAGCTTACGATCTGGGCAAGGCCGTGCAGGGCTCGATCGAGGGCTGCGCGCGGGACCAGCAGCATCTATCGGAAGCGGTTGCCACCGCCTCGGGTCGGCAGAAGGAGTTCGAGAGCCGCTATGGCGATCAACTGATCGCCGAGAGCGCCGAGCTTGGCGCGGCCTATTACGGCCTGCGTGACCAGCGCAGCAAGAGCAGCCATCTCGCCGACCTCGCGAGCGGCAGCACGCGGAAGATCGCCGAGGCCGTCGGCAGCGCGATCATTTCCTTGCAGGCCGGCGACAGCACGCGGCAACGCCTGGAACATGTCTGCCATGGCCTGCGCCTCTCATCCAGCTCGGAGCCGAGCCTCGTCCCGGGGGCGGTCGCAAGCGAAGACGGCGCGCACGCAATCCGCAAGCTTGAGGCGGCCCAGCTCAGGGACGCCCAGCGCGAGTTTAGCGGCGACATCGGTCAGATCATCCGGGCACTGGCGGCGATCCTGAATGACGCGGGAAGAGTCGTCGCTCACGGCAGCTCGCTGTTCGGCGGCGAGAATGGTTCCTCGTCGTCGTTCCTGACCCGTATCAAGCAGCGGCTGGCTCAGGCCTCGACCCTGATCGCAACTTGCGAGAGCGCTGGCCGCTCGGTCGACGAGGCGCTGGCGGTCGTCGAGGAGACGCTGGCGAAATTTCGCCAAGCGATAGCGGGCTTGGCCGAAGCCACGGTCGATATCACGTTGATCGGCATGAATGCGGGTCTCAAGGCGAGCCATCTCGGCAGCCGTGGCAGCGCTTTCGTCGTCATCGCCAACGAGCTCAAGGCGACCGCCGACCAGGTCTCGGCGGGCGCCGGGCGCTTGCGGCCCGTCCTCGATGGCATTGAGCGCTCCGCCAGCCAATTGAAGGACCTTCGGGTTCAGGGTGATCCGACCCAGCTTGCCAATCTCGAGCCGCAGATCCTTCGGGCGCTGCGCGAGGTCGAGACCGGGAACGAACGGCTCGGCAAGCTGATGAGCCGGCTCGTGGACGAAGGAGCGGAGTTCGAGGGGTTGATGAACTCGGCGCAGGGTTTGATGAGCTCGCTCGGCGAGAGCTCCGCGGCGCAGCCCGCCGTCGCGGCACTCCACGAGACCGCAAGCGCAGGTACGCATCGGACGCAGCCCCAGGACGAGGAGCTGCTCGACGATCCCTTCGCGCACTACCGGACGGAGCGGCAGCGCTACGTCCACCGCGAATTCCTCGGAACCCTCGGGGATTCGTCGACAGCGGCCGCGCGCCCGGTCGAGGAAGTCGCGCCGGCGGATGACGGCATCGAGCTGTTTTAGGCTCGCCACCGCGGCGCGCGCATGCGGCGCCGGCAATTTGACGGATTGATTTTGCAGGACGTTAACCGTGGCGCAATGCGCGCCACGTCGGCCATTGTCGCGCCCCACAGTTGGTCGCAAATACGTTTGAATTTCACGACGGATATTGTTCATGCTCAGAGACGGCAAATACGCTGCCTGGTTCAGGACCCCACGTGGTCAAGGCACGGGGCTTGTCGAGTTGTCCGATGGACGGATCTCCGGCCGCGACAGCTTCTTCACCTATGGCGGCTCCTATCGGGTCGATCAGCAGCGCTTCACCGCCATCCTCACCGTGAAGCGGCATACCGAGGGCAATCCGAGCGTGTTCGGTCCTGACGAGGTCGAGGTCGATCTGTCCGGCCTCTGCGCCGGCGCGATGGCGACCTGCTCGGGGGCGGCGAGGGAGGTGCCTGATATCAAGTTCGAGGCGACGCTGATCTACAGCCAGGAAGACGCCGTTGCAGGCGACGCCAAATGCGCGGTCGTGAAGCTCAATGCCGACACATTGCCCAAGGTCCTCGACAGCAGATCGCGGCCACGGCCTCCGTTCGGGCCCGCCAGGCCTCCTGCGTCCTGATGTTCATCCGAGCTTTAGCATTGCGTTGACGCTGTTCGCGCGAAAGCGTGTGATGCCCGCACCTCGGCAAGAGTGCTTTTAGGTGTGAAATCTAGGTTGAGGCTCACAACAAAAGGCGGACAGGGACATGCCTCAGATCTGGATGACTTATGACGAACTCGGGATGCTTTGCGGCTGTAGTGCCGGCGAGGCCCGGGTGCAGGCGCTGCATTGGGCGCTCGATCGCCGCAGGAGCCGCGATGGCAACACCCGCGTCAAGCTGAACTTCGCCCTGATGAACCGGTTCTTCGAGGGCATTCGCAACACCGAATCCGATCTTGACGAGGCGATCTCGGCGCTCCGCGATACGCATCGGCAGATGTCCCGCGGCTTCATCTCCGATCAAGGGGATTTCAAGCGCGACGCGGTGTAGGTCCGTCGCTTCGGCGGCGGTCGTTCGAATCAGGCATAATCAGTCGGCCGGATTTGGCGCGACCTCCAGGGTTTCACGCTGGAGCAGGTCGGGACCAACGGGATCCGGGCTGGGAGGTTGCCATGATGAGAGCCGTGTACCTGGTCGGTGCCTTGGTTTTTGTGCTTCCGCATCTTCTCGTGACGGCGGCCAGGGCCGAACTCGTCAAATTGCATGCGGAACTCAAGGGCGGCAACGAAGTGCCGCCCAATACGAGTTCCGGCTCGGGCAAGGCCGAGGCGGCGTTCGACACCGAGACGAAGCTCCTCACCTACACCGTCACCTACGCAGGTCTGACCGGGCCGGCGCTCGGCGCGCATTTCCATGGACCGAGCGAAGCCGGCAAGAACGCCGGCATCGCGCTGCCGTTCAAGTCGACGCAAAGTCCGATCCAGGGCACCGCGACCCTCACCGAGGCGCAGGCTGCCGATCTGCTGGCCGGCAAATGGAATACGAACATTCATACCGCAGCCAATCCAGGCGGTGACCTGCGCGTGCAGATGGCCAAGTAAGCTGCCGCGCATCGCCGCGATGTGCGCCGAGGCCGCGCCCGCGTCAGGACGGTGGTCTGGGCAGGAAAGCCAGAATGGTCTGGGCGAGGATGACGCCGAGGGTGCCGCCGGCGGCCTTTTGCAGCACGTCGATGAACGCCGGATCGCGGTCGGGCACCATCGCCTGCAACACTTCGAGCCCGATGGCGACGGCGACCACGAATGCGCAAGCCAGCCCGAAGCGTCCCGGCAGCAGAAAGGACAGCAGGAAGCCGAGCAGGCAATAGGCGCTGAAGCGCTCGATGACGACGACCCAATAGGCTTCGGCATGGCCGAGCAGGACCGGCCTGCCAGCAAGCGTGGCCAGTGTGGCGTAGACGATCAGCGCAAGGCAGATGGCCGCCGCTGCGATGAGATGATTTCGGCGCATTTCGGCATCATAGCCGCTCGGCCGGCGCGCCGCTCCCAAAAGCGGATAACATCGTTAAGAGTGCGCACATCGTGGATGGCTTGCAACCGACTGGTGGCTCCCAAGGGGACGTATCGGTGGCGGCGTCTTGCCCGGTCGTCCGAACGCGGGCCAGCCGGATCAGTCAGGCGACCAGCACGGCGCCGGCAGCCTGAGCTGAAATTGCGGCGGCGGTGCGCTGCGACGCCATCAATTCGCAAAAACCGGCAAAGGGTAGAGGCGCTGCAACGAGGTAGCCCTGCCCTTCTCCCACGCCGCACGAAACCAGGGCGCGGACCTGCTCCTCGGTCTCGATGCCTTCCGCTACCACGGTCATGTGGAAATCTCTGGCGAGCGCCACCAGCATCTCCACGATGGTCGTGGTCGAGGCGTCCGCCGTGATGGTGTCGACGAAGAACTTGTCGATCTTGATCGTGTTGGCGCCGAGCCCTTTCAGTCGCGACAGCCCGCTATGGCCGACGCCGACGTCATCGATGGCAACGCGAAAGCCGTAATCGCGCAGCTCGCCCACCACGGCTGCAGCGCGCGTCAGATCGTCGAGCTCGTCGCGCTCGGTCACCTCGATCATGATCTGCCGTGCGGACACTCGTGCCGCAGCGACGGTGCTGCGGAGCGTCTCGACGAAGCCGGCGCCGAGGATATGCCTGGGCACCACATTGAACGAGAGCTTGAAGTCCTTGTCGGCTTTCAGCTGCGGCTGGAGGTCGGTCAGCGCCTGGTGGAGCAACTGCCAGGTCATGGCTTCGATCCGCCCGCTGGATTCCGCCAGCGGAATGAAGTTCATCGGCGGCACCACCGTGCCGTCCTCACGCAGCCAGCGTGCCAGGATCTCACAGCCTCTGATCTCGCGGGTGCGCAGATCGAAGATCGGCTGGAAATAGGGCCTGAATTCGCCGCGCGTCAGCGCGCGATCGAGGTCGGCAACCGGCCCTTCCATGCGCCGGGCCCGTGACAGCAGGATGCCGAACAGGACACCGAGCGCGAGCGCAACCGTCATCGTGGGCCAGTAGGCCTGGCTGTTCCATGTCGACAGCACGGACTTGTCGATGCGGATGATCACGCGCAGCGGATAACGCGTCGAGCTCTTTTCGAAGTCGATCGCATGCGTCAGCGCCTTGTCGGCCTCGAGCGCGAATTCGCCGAGCCTTGCGCCGTTCTTCAGTGCGAGCAGCACCTCGCCGTGCGCGCGCAGCTCGGCCGGCATGATGTCGAACAGGCTGGAATTGATGCCGAGAATGGCGACCAGCGCTTTCTTGTCGCCGATGTCCCTGAGCACGCCGAGTGCGTCACCACCGAACTGCTCGACGCGAAACAGCATCAATTTCGAATCGCGCGACGCGAGCATGTCCGCCCGATCGACCCAGCCTTTGTCGAATTCGAGCGTCTCGGAATAGGCCGAGCAGATCACCGAGCCGTCGGAATTGACCAGACGGACATCCTTCACGGCGGAGCGTTGGTAGACGTGCAGTCGGATCGCCTGAAGCGAAGCGGGCGCGCATGTCGCAAGTCCGCGGCCGGCCAGATCGTCAAGGCTTGCCGTCGCGAAGTCGACGGCGAGTTCCGACCGGTGCAGCACCACTTCGGTCAACTCATGGAGCTGACGCATTTGCTGATCATGGATGAAGCGCGTCGCGGCGATGTGGCCCGCGAGCGCGAACGCCGCCATGCCTGCAAGCACGAGCGCCGCCATCGAGAGTCTCGGCCGTGTTGCTTTCATCCAGCCCGCGAAGGTTAAACGGATGAGATAACCTTAACCTTGGAGCCTCTAAAATACGGTTTAAGGCGATCGCGGGCCGGTTTGGTCGCCTACAGCGGCCAACAGTCCGTTAACGGCTCGTTTCAGGAATAATGCTGGGGCGCCGGCAGTTCCATTCGCTGGAACTCACGCTCATCACGGGCTCGAATTCCCGTCATCCGCAAGCGGGAGCCCGTGGGCAACCCAGAAGGCCGGTCGCCCCGGCAGGCGGGCGCCCGTGAGCTGCGGCCTCACCGTCGATTGTAGGACCAGCCCTTGTCGACATTGGTCGGGTAGCGCGCAGCGAAGTAGGGATTCCGGAGGCAGTTGCGCGCGGGATCATAAACCCAGTCGGCGCATTCGTGGAAATTCAGGAATCTGCAATCGAAACCAAAAGCACACCAAGGCGCCCCGTTGGGAAATCCGAAGCGGACGGGGCCTTGTGCCCACGCTATCGAGGGCAGGGCCAGGAGCAAAGCTACGGCGAGAGCACGGGACACCATGGTGCAATCCTCCAGCGGATCTTCGGCGGGACACCGAGGTATCGAGCGATCGTCCGCAGCGAGAAACAACCGACGTTCAATTGGGAAGTCTAGCATCGTGGGATGAGGAGATCGAGAGCGCTGTGGCGCCGGAAAGGCGTCGTTCTGCCCCTATATCCAGTTCGTGCCGGCGACAATCGCCTGTCTCTCCCATTACCGCTCACCCGGCGTATGGGCACTAGCCCTTCTTGGCGGCCTTCGATTTCAACGCCAGGCCGAGACGCAAAGCCATGCGCTTGATTGCGTCGGGCGATCGTCCGAGCTGCTTTGCCGCTTCCTCCAGCGATGTCGAAGATTTCGCCAGCTCCATGAGCCGGCGGTCTTCCTTGAACGACCAGGGCTTCCGCGCCATAACCGAAATAATCCTCCTGCAACGACACAACGACAAAGCCGCCAAGCGGACCCATGTCGCTCGGCGGCTTTGCTTGGGTGGGGCCGGGCCTTGGGGGAAGCCCGGTGCGGAAATGGATATGCGATCGGTGAGACTTCGCAACAAACAACGCGGATTAAGCTAACTGCTCAACCTTACCGCGATAAAATCGGCGCCCGGGGCTCCGTACAACTCCGGGGTTTTTGTGGATGTCGTGCCGGTCTGCCCAATGCCGCAGCTCCAGGACATGTCGCCCGCAGGGTGGCGCGATCGCCGCAAGGCGCGGCGACCAAATCTGAGCATGCAGTTCGACCGACTCTCTTGAAAGTTGCAATCTCTCGAATCCCTTCGGACATCGATCAAGGACGTCTTCGGAGATATTGTTCCGTCGCTCGACGCTGGTTGCCGCATCGATTCAAAATTCGTTGAAGACAGAGATCGTGATGGAGCATGTTTGAACATCGGCCGCTTCTCGTTCGCGTCGTCACGAGATCGTCGAATTCGTTCGGTTATGATCAGTGCAAACGATACGAATAGAAGAAGATCGAGATGCTTCAAAAAACGCTGTCCGAGAAGCCTCTGGCGAAGATAAGAGAACGAGCATTCGAAGGCGCTTTTCTCGGCGTCGCGTTGATCGCAATGGCGGGATGGGCCTATTTCATCATTCTGCTGTCGCTGAAATTCTTCCTCTGGCTGATCGGGTGATGCAAACGATCGGGAAGCATGCACATTGCTGCTCAAGAATTCCCGCCCTTGGTGAAAAAATCAGCGATCATCGTTGTTGTGTAAAGACAACTGTAGGGTGAGAATAGACGTGCAGCGAACGAAGATGGCAGTATCCGCGAGCAGAGGGAGCTCTGCATGACACAGGCGTCATTGCTGATTTCGGCCTTTGCCGACTTGCGCGTCAGTTATGCGGGGCGTGGGCACGCGAGGGACGACGATCGCCTTGAGCGCGTGGGCGCGGCGGCACCGGCCTTGTCGCAGCCGCCATGCATTCGGACTGGGGTTGACGGATGGCAGGGCGCGCAACGGTAACCATAACCGGCAAGGTTACGTCGCTCCCGACATTGTTCCCCCACTCATGTCCTTACTAGATTACGCACGGTTCTTTCGGGAGTGTCCTGTTGATCCTAGCCGCCCGTCGATCGCGAAAGAGGTGCGCCATGGCTACCGTCAGGAGCAATAATGCGCCGCGACGATATTTCGTCGATGGGGGCGGCAGGCGCGTTCTGATCGGTCTTACGCCCGAGGAGACCTCCGAGTTCGAACGGCTTGATAGAGCGCCGACCCGAACCGAAATGATATCGATCGAGCGTGGTCCTCAACCGGCTCCGGGCGAGCGGCGCTGGTTGGAGCTCTACGCCAAGCATGAAGACGCGTGGAAGGACTGGATGGCGCAGAGCCGCGTGGATCGGCCTTACCTCTAGCCAGTCTTCTATTGGACGCGGCCGGGCTGCGGCCGCCCTCTTGCGGGACGGCGGCCGCCGGCGAAAGGGGGCTATCCGAGGCCGATGCGCTTCTGCTGGTAGCCGCGATCGAGAATGGCTTGCCACCATGGCCTGTTGTCGAAGAACCAGCGAACGGTCTTGGCCAGCCCGCTTTCAAAATTCTCATCCGCCCGCCATCCGAGTTCGCGCTCGAGCTTCGAAGCGTCGATGGCGTAGCGCCGATCGTGACCAGGGCGGTCGGCGACGAACGAAATGAGGCCACGTCGGGAGCCTGCCGCGTGCGGCGACATCTCGTCGAGCAGGTCGCAAATGCTTTCCACGACGTGCAGGTTGGTGCGCTCGTTGCGGCCGCCGACATTGTATGTCTCGCCGATCGCACCGCGCTCGAGCACAAGCGTCAGCGCCTTGGCATGGTCCTCGACGTAGAGCCAGTCGCGGATGTTCTGTCCATCGCCGTAAACCGGCAGCGGTTCTCCCGCGAGCCCCTTGATGATGATGTGGGGAATGAGCTTCTCGGGAAAGTGATAAGGCCCGTAATTGTTCGAGCAGTTCGTCACCATCGTCGGAAGATCATAGGTCTCGCGCCAGGCGCGGACCAGATGGTCGGACGACGCCTTGCTCGCCGAGTAGGGCGAATTCGGTGAATAGGACGTGGTTTCGGTGAAGTAGCCGTCCTTGCCGAGCGATCCGAACACCTCGTCGGTCGAGATGTGGAGGAAGCGGAACTGCGAGCGGCGCTCCGAGGATAGCGCCCGCCAGTATCGCAGCGCCTCCTGAAGCAGCGTGAAGGTGCCGACGATGTTGGTCTGGATGAATTCGCCGGGGCCGTCGATCGAGCGATCGACATGGCTCTCGGCCGCCAGGTTCATCACCGCGGCCGGCTGGTACTTCTCGAACAGCTTGCGCAGCGAGGCAGCCTCACAAATGCATTGCCTCTCGAATGTGTAGCGTGGGTTCGCATCGGCATCCGGAATTGACTCGAGGTTTGCCGCATAAGTCAGCTTGTCGATGTTGACGACGCGCGCCTGCGTGTCGCGGAGCAGGTGACGGACGACCGCGGAGCCAATGAAACCCGCACCGCCCGTGACGAAAATCGTGGAGCCTTTGAAACGCATGGGTGATCTACCTCAGGCTTGAGCGGCGAAGGAGCGGGCCACCGAATGCAGATACTGGCCGTAGCTGCTCTTGGCGGTCTTCTCGGCGACCTTCGTGAAGGCGTCGAGGGAGATGTAACCGCGGCGCAATGCGATCTCCTCTGGGCAGGCGATGCGCAAGCCCTGGCGCTGCTCCAGGATCTGGACGAAATGACTGGCTTCGACCAGCGAGGCGTGCGTGCCGGTGTCGAGCCAGGCGAACCCGCGCCCGAGCACCTCGACGAACAGATCGCCGCGTTTGAGGTAGGCGTTGTTCACGTCGGTGATCTCGATCTCGCCCCGCGCAGAAGGCTTGATCCCTGCGGCGATGTCGACCACCGCATTGTCGTAGAAATAAAGCCCGGTTACGGCCACATTCGACTTCGGCTGCTTGGGCTTCTCTTCGATCGATCGCGCGCGTCCATCAGTGTCGAGCTCAACCACGCCGTATTGTTCGGGGGAGACGACGACATAGCCGAAGATCGTGGCGCCGCTCTTGCGCGCTGCGGCCTTGGCGAGCATTTCCGGAAGTCCGTGGCCGTAGAAGATGTTGTCGCCGAGAACAAGAGCGACGGAATCCGATCCCACGAATTCGCGGCCAACGATGAACGCGTCGGCAAGACCGCGCGGTGTTTCCTGCGTGGCGTATGAGAATTTGACGCCAATCTCCGATCCATCGCCGAGCAGGCGTTGGAACAGCGGCTTGTCCTGCGGAGTCGAAATGATGAGGATGTCGCGAATTCCAGCGAGCATCAACGTTGACAGCGGATAGTAGATCATCGGTTTGTCGAAAACCGGTAGCAGCTGCTTCGACACCACGGTCGTGACAGGATAAAGGCGCGAGCCAGTTCCGCCAGCGAGGATGATTCCCTTCATTGGTCCCTCCGGTTTACCCGTTCGAAAATATCAGATAGTGTGCGCTGCACAACATCGATGTGTGCGCGAAGCGGAAGTCGCTGGAATGAACGTTATCAAGACGGATCTGCCCGAAGTTCTGATCATCGAGCCGAAACTGTTCGGCGATCAACGCGGCTTTTTCTTGGAGACTTATCAGTTCGAGCGCTACGCGCAGAGCGGGATTGCGCGGCCGTTCGTTCAGGACAATCTGTCACGCTCGCGTCACGGGGTGTTGCGTGGGTTGCATCTGCAGAATCCGTTCACGCAGGGCAAGCTGGTCTCAGCACTTCGCGGTCGAGTCTTGGATGTTGCTGTCGATGTTCGAGTCGGTAGCCCGAATTTTGGGCGTCACGTTGCGGTCGAATTGAGCGAGGACAACCGCAGGCAATTGTGGGTTCCACGCGGATTCGCGCATGGATTTGCCGTTCTCTCCGAGACGGCCGACTTCTTCTACAAATGCGACGCGCTCTACAGCCCGAAGGACGAGATCTCCATTCGGTGGAATGACCCGGCGATCGGCATCGACTGGGGCCTCGCAGATCCCTCGCTGTCGCCGAAGGATGCCGATGCGCCATTGCTTGCCGATATGAAGAATCTGCCGCGTTACGGAGAGATTTGACATGAGGATCCTCCTGACGGGCGCTGCCGGGCAGGTGGGCGGAACTCTGCTTCCGTTGCTTCGCGAACGAGCCGACGTCGTTGCGCCATCGCGGGAACAGTTCGACCTGTCGCGGCCGGACGAGCTCGCAGACAGATTGGACTCGATCAAGCCGCATCTGATCGTCAACCCGGCTGCCTACACCGCCGTCGATCGTGCCGAAGACGAGCGCGAGCTCGCTTTTCGGGTCAACGCGGACGCGCCTGCCGCGATCGCCCGATGGGCGGCGCCTCGCGGCGTGCCGCTCGTGCATTTTTCGACGGACTATGGCTTAGAAGGAACCGGTGGAAGCCCCAGGCGCGCGAACCGCACGCCGGGACCGCTCTCGGTGTATGGCAAAAGCAAGCTCGCCGGCGACTTGGCGATCGCCGAGGCCGGTTCCCTGCACGTGATCGCGCGGACGTCCTGGGTGTACGCTGCGTCAGGTGCGAATTTTCTCAAGACCATCGTGCGGCTTGCCGGAGAACGCGAGCAGCTGCGCATCGTTGCCGACCAGATCGGCGCGCCGACAAGTGCCCATGCCATTGCGCAAGCGGTGGTTGCGATGCTGCCGCGGAACGACGAGGAGCTTCGCGGTATGTTCGAGGCGCGAGGTGGCGTCGTCAATCTGGTCTGCGCGGGCGAGACCAGCTGGCACGGCTTTGCGACGGCAATCGTTTCCGGGCTGCAATCGAGGGGCGTCAGCTTCGCGGTGAAGGAGATCGTTCCGATCCGTTCGGACGAATTTCCCGTGAAGGCGAAGCGGCCCGCCAATTCCCGCCTTGATGTGACCCGGCTGCGCGAGCGCTTCGGGATTGCACCGCCGAGCTGGCAGCATGCGCTCGATCGAGAACTGGATGCCCTGAAGGCCGCGATCTGAACGCGCTCCGCTCGGCCAGAGGCCGCGCCGGAGCGCAAGGTGCGTCAGGCTTTAAACTTTATTAACCATCCAGGGCCCATTTTCCGGTCTGGTGCCTCGAACCGGAAATGCACGCATGTTTCAGCTCTTCTTGCGGGCCCGCACTCACAATTTCCTGAAAGACCGTTTCGGCGGAGAGCAGACGTTTCGTGCACGCTCGCCCGAGCGCGACGCCGAAACCGATCGGACGCGCATCGAAGCCATCATGGCCGCGATCGAGAACGCGCTGCAGGCCGCGGAGCGCGAGCAATCCGGCCTGAACCGCCGGGTGGAAGACGTGCTGGCGCGCGCGGCCGTGACCATCGGCCATGGCGATGACGAATATCTCGAACGCGAGGCGCTGGACAATCACCACCAGGATCTGTTCGACAGGGAAATCCTGAACGGCCAGCGCAGGCTCAAAGAGCTCACGGCCTCGATCGCCCATTTCAAGTTCCTGAAGGCGGCGATGCTCAGCCGGTTTCCGGAATACCGGCAACCATCAAGCCAACCCAACTGATGTTCCGCGCCGCGTGCCGGCGCGTCGCTAGATCGCGAGCATGCTGTCGCCCTGAATCGACAGCAGCGTCAGGTTGCCGGTGGCATAGGCTCCGGTGTCGATATTGGCGCGGTTCTCGAGCAACTCGGCCTGACGTACCGGCGTATGGCCGTGCACGACGTATTTGCCGAAGCGCTTCTTGCTCTGGAGAAATTCGTCCCTGATCCAGAGCAGATCCTGCTCACGCTGTTCGGATAGCGGAATTCCGGGACGAACGCCCGCATGCACAAAGAAAAAGTCGCCGCATGTGAATGTCGGCCGCAGCTGGCGCAGGAACGCGATGTGCTGCGGCGGCATCGCCGAGATGAGTTCGCGCACGAGATCGGCCTGTTCGTCCTCGCCAAGATCTGGAGGCGCTGAGATCCCGTAGGACATCAGGGTCTGCAGGCCGCCGAACTGAAGCCAGTCGGCCGCGCGCGAGGGATCGTCCAGCATCGCGGTGAAATAGGCCTCGTGATTGCCCTTGAGAAAGACCGTGTTGCGGTACCGGCTGCGCTGTATCAGAAGGTCGAGGGTACGACGGGAGTCCGGTCCGCGATCGATGTAGTCGCCGAGAAAGACCTCGATGGCGCGATAGGGGCGGCTGTTCGCCATGTCGGCATCGATGACGGCGAACATCTGCTCGAGCAGATGCGCGCAGCCGTGAATGTCCGTGAGCGCGTAGATCCGCACGCCGTTCGGCAGCTTCGGCCGGGGCGAGTTCTGGGAAGGGAGCGTGATCATGGGGTTCAACTCTTGGAAAGAGCTTCGCCCGGGATGTCAATATGCTATCGACCGATCCGGCTCAGCAAGCGCGGTTTTTATGTCCACGGCGATGTGAACGTCCCGTTTTGGACGGCTGCCGGATGACCATGCCGATAGGTGGCGCGTCGATTTGCGGCCCGGCCTCGTCAGCTGAGGCTGCTGCCGTCGAACGACGGTGCGGCCTTGCCACGATAGCCGACCACGCGAGCGCGGCTCAGGATGGCGCCGCAGCAATAACCAAGCTGCAACACCGTCGCAAACAGCAAGATCATGCCGACCGTGTGAGCCGGTCCCTGTCCTTGCCATGCAGACATCCCGCCGATCAGCGCGGCACCGAGGACGATGGCAGGAGGCAGGATGAAAACTCTGAAGCGACCCCCGAGCAACGATCCGATCAACAGACTGAAAATGGCGATAGTACTCACGGCACAACTCCCCCGAACCGACCATCAGTGTGGCCGGTCCCGCCCTAAGGGTCGCTTAAGCAACAGGGTTGAATAACCGTTCAAATATCTGCGCAATGTTGCGTAAAATGCGTGCGATTGGCACGAAGCGCGTCACGTTGCTCAGCCAAAGGTCACACCCGCGACCGCGCTTTGATCACCGACGTATGCAGACGCCGCAGTGCAGAAATCGAATCGGTTTTTTTGGTTGCAGTGCCGCAATGTTGCTTTGTTTGGTTAAGACATTCCGCAACACGCATCGCAAGTTTGAATCGACCGCTTGCACTTATCGGCTGCGAGTGCGTGGCGAGGCAGCGAGGGACGGATGGCTGTAGCTAGTTATGGTTCGGGCAACGTCTATTCGGCTGTCGCGAACCGTCGCAGTGCCCTACAACACCCTCTCCAGATCGTGCTGCTCGCGGGTGACTTACTTGAACTCCGGCTTAGATATTCCGCGGAGAGTGGATTGTATCGTCTGCTCGTGGCCGAGCAGGATTCGTCGGTTGGTGCGGGTCTCGTCGTCGCCGCGGTGTTCGTGACGATCTCGTACTTCCAGGGCATCTACGAACATCATCGTCTCCTGGGCGCAGTCTGGCAGCTGCGCAAGACGCTGGCGATCTGGATCGTCTCGCTGACGATACTCGCGGTCGAAGCGTTTCTGCTCAAATCGTCGGCGGATCTGTCGCGCGGAACCACGCTGCTGTTTGCTGCGACTGGCGGCATTGCCTTGGCTGGGCTTCGGGTGCTGTGGCGCATTGCCTTGAATTCGTGCTACGCCAGGGGCCGTCTGGTCGACCTCAAAATCATGTTGCTCAGTCTGAAACCACTCGTTTTCACCTCAATTCGTTTCAAGGATCTGCGCAAGCACGGTTTCAACGTCGTGCGGCATTACGTTCTCGGACCATGCGCAGACGGTGCCGGGTGGGATCACGCGATTCGCGGCGTGGTGCGGCAGACGCTCGGGGCCGTTGTCGCGGGCTATCTTCATAAGATCAGCAGGGTCGAAAAGCCTCTGCTGCAGCGGCTGAGCCACAACCTTCGTGTCGTCCCGCAGCCGATCCGGCTGCTGCCCGACTTCCCGATCGCCGATCTCGTTTCTCGCCCGTTTCAGCCCGTCAGCGGAACGGTTGCCATCGAGATTCAACGTGCACCGCTCACCGTGTTCGAGCGGGCGCAGAAGCGCTGCCTCGATGTTGGCCTTGCCTCGTTTGCCCTGCTGCTGCTGGCGCCCCTGTTGGTGACGGCCGCGGTCATGATCAAGCTGGACTCGGCGGGCAGCGTGATCTTCAAGCAGTCCCGACGCGGGTTCAACGGCAAGCCCTTCCAGATCTGGAAGTTCCGTTCCATGACGGTGGCGGAGAATGGTCACACCGTGACGCAGGCGACGAGGTCCGATGTGCGGGTCACCCGGGTTGGTCGCATGTTGCGACGGACCAGCATTGACGAGCTACCGCAGCTCTGGAACGTCCTGCGCGGCGAGATGTCGCTGGTCGGGCCACGGCCGCATGCGTTGGCCCACGACAATTATTACGACCAGCTCATCAGCAACTACGTGTATCGGCACCACATGAAGCCGGGTCTAACCGGTTGGGCCCAGGTCAACGGTTTTCGTGGCGAGACACCGACCATCGACCTGATGGAAAAGCGCGTCGAATACGATGTCTGGTACGTCAGCAACTGGAGCATCTGGCTCGACATCAGGATCATCCTGAAGACTGCGCTGGCGCTGGTCCATCACGAAGCCTACTGAGCGCGGCAGGGCTCGCGTCGGTCCGAAGCGGCCGAGGATTGTCGGCTCTGCAGTAGACGCGATGGTTTTTGTCGTTGGCCATCCTGTGATGAGCGCCGGCCGAGAAGGTCCCAAGCGATCCGAAAGATCCGGTTGAGCGCACCCAACAGGGGTCTTGCCCATCCGATTCAACGGCCTCGACATTCGCCTGGCTCGGGTCGGTGGCCGCGCACGGTCATGTCGGCGGCCGATCGATCGGTGCAGGGCGAGAAGCGCGCCAGCCACTTTGGTTCGCACGCGCGGCTGAGCCACCGGCAGGTCTGGGGTTACGATACGCCCGGGCACAAGACTCGCTGGCTATGGGACCTGTCTGGCAAATCCAGGATTACCGACGGTTCGGGTCAGGTTGGTGATGCTGGCCCCAGGTCAGGGTTGATACCGGCGGCAGGAATGGGCTCCAGGCGTGAGCCGGACCCAGGCGCCGGCGTCGCCTCAGGCTCCTTCGACATAATACGCGTTGTAGTGCGAGCCCTTATAGCCTTCGATGCGCTTCAGCATCTTCGGGTTTGCACCGTTGAGAACCGCGCCGAGCACCTTCTTCTGAATGCCTTCCGAGCTCGACAGCGATTCCTGCAGGGCAGTGCGCGTCGTGCGGCCCCATTCGATGACATAGATGTAGGCGTCGGCGAGGTGGCTGATCGCCTTGGCATCGGTCACCGGCATCACCGGAGCCGGATCGATGACGATGTAGTCGTATTCGTTTCGCAGCAGCGTCAGCAGGTCGGCCATCGCCTTCGAGGCCATGATGTCGGCGGAATTCACCATCCGAGAAACCGCAAACGAAGGCAGGAAATCCAGTCCGGTCTCTGCGCTGCGCCTGATCTGGTGTCCAACCGATTGCGGATTCTTGAGAGCCTCGAGCAATCCGCTCTTCGCAGTCGGGTCGAGCTCCCTGGTCAACGAGCGCGTATGGAGATCGCCGTCGATCAGCAGCACACGCTTGCCGGTGAACGCGGTGAGATGGGCGAAGTTGGCCGAAACCGTGGTCTTCCCTTCCTTCGGAAGCGAGGACACGATGCCGATGACCTTCACCTCGCGAGAGAGCCGCGCGAGATCGATCGAAACCTTGATGATGCGCATGGTCTCAGCATAGCGCGAGAAGGGATGATCGATGTCGTAGCGGGACAGCTGGCCGCTGGGCTCGGCCGGCTCGCCATCCTGCGATCGCGACCGGCGCAGCTTCGGCAAGCCCATCGCCTTGGTGCCGATGGCGGGCAGCACCCCCAGGCATTTGACGCCGATCTCCTCCTCGACCTCGGTCGGCGCGCGAAGGACGTCGCTCAGCATTTCCCGGGCGAAGGCGGCTCCGAGGCCGAAGCAGAGGCCACCGAACAGGGCTCCGATCAGCGAGAGTATCGTCTTGGGCGAGCTCTTGCGGTCCGGCTTGACGGCGGTGCTGATGATGCGGGATTCGCTGATGGGGAAGCTCTGGTTTTGCATTGCCTGCTGCTGCTTCTCGAGGAAGCTGTTGTACAGGTTGCGATAGGTGTCGGCGGCGCTCTCGAGGTCGCGCAGCTTCACCTGCGCCTGGCCGGTGTTGCCGGCCTGGCTGACCAGATTCTTGAGGTTTTCCTCCAGCGACGTCTCGCGGCTCTTGGCGATTTCGTAGTCGCTGCGATAGGCGTCGCCGATGCGCTTGACTTCGTCTGCGATCGACTTGCGCAGCTCCTCCATGCGGCTGGCCAGATTGATCGAGGCTTGATGGGTCTTGCCGTAGCGGGCCGACCAATCGGAATACTGCGCCTGCAGGTCGAGATATTGCGCGCGCAGCCGGGTGATCACGGGATTGTTCAGCGCGTCGGTGACCGTCGGCTGGGCCAGGTCCTTGTCGGTGATCGCATCGATGCGGTCGAGCCGGGCCTTGGCCTCGGCGGTGGACGCGCGGGCCTGGATCAGTTGCGTGTTGACGTCGGTCAGCTGCTGCTCGTTCATCAAGCCGCGGCTGGTACCAACGATATTGTTCTGGCTCTTGAAGGTCTGCACGGCGCGGTCGCTGGCGGTCGCTTGCTCGCGCAAATCGGCGCTGCGCTGCTGAAGCCCTTCGCTGGCGCGCTTGGTGGACTGATATTTTGCGTCGAGGGCGCCCACGATATAGGCATCCGCGATCTCGTTGGCGATCTTCGCCGCCTTGTCCGGATCCCGCGACTTGAAGCTGGCCGACAGGACGTAGGTCGTCAGCAGGCGCTCGACCTTGAGATTGTTCTCGACCGCGGCAACCGTTCCGCGTTCGATCCGCTCCTTCGACGCAGGCCCGTCCGAGCCGAACAATCCGATGACTTTACCGATAAGGGCACCCAAGAGGCCCGGATCATCGCCGTTAAACTCGGGATCCGCCGTCAGATTCAGGCGGCGGACCACGGACCGGATCAGATCGTCGGAGGTGATGATCTCGACCTGACTGTCGACGAAGCCGGGGTCGATCAGCGCGTTGTTCGTGCCGTTGTCCTTGTCAAGCACCTGTGTCTGGCGCGTGTCCATCAGGATACGCGTGTTCGCCGTGTACATCGGCGTCGCGGTCAGCAGGTAGACGAGACAGATCGCCAGGGCCACTCCCACGACCGTTGCGATAACAGGCCATTGCCGGCGCAGAATGCCAATGATCCGCTCGAGGCTGAGCGTCGATGCCGCCATCTCGACCGCGGACCTCTCCTGCAGATGAAATTGCTCTCTGGGCTGATACATCTGAATGTTCATCGACCTGACGTGGGGTTATTGGGGGAGCGGCGCAGGAGCAAACGGATCGCCGATATCCGTGCTCCATTCACCAGTCATGAGGCTGTTCGCCGAAGTGGAAGGCTTGTTGCTTGCCGATCCCGGCGCGCTTCCACCTAGGGAGGGGGAGGCCACCGCGTTCGGATTGAATTCGACGGCCTCAAGCTCCGCGGAGTAGCCCGAGCTAACGGCAGAGTCTGCCAGCTTTTGCACAAACTGACGGGTCTTCTGGGCATTCTCGGGCTTGCGCGACAGACAGATCAGCTGCGCCCGACGCAGCGCCATGCCGATCGAGCTCCGTTCGGCATTGGCGGATTCGCTGACGAGATCGCGGACGGCGGTCAGGAGTGTCAGGTCGCTCACGATATAGGCAGCAAACCGGCCTGTGAGCTTGCTGCTGTCGCCGCGCACGGTGGGGTCGTGGAGCAGCGACGCAGGTTCCGTCTGGAAGACCTTCAAAATGGTTGCGGGGACGCGCTCCGATTGGTCGACGCATTGGGCCTCGCAACGACCCGCGCACGCCAGTGTCAGCCCTGCGACCGCAAGCGCTGCGCGAAGCCCGCTCAGCGGGCGACCGGGAGATTGTCGTCGTTGAAGCAGGGCCAAACCGCTCATTGCGCTCATTCACATCGTCGCAAGGACACATCGTCGCAAGGATTCTTTCAGGCACAGTGTCGCGCTTAACTATGTCAAATTCTTGTGCGGTGCAAAATTTAGTACGAAGCTCGGAGATTCTCGGCAAATTCTACGCTCAGCGATCGGCCTGTTTGCAAGCCCACCACATGCAAGCGAAAGCTTGCGCTCTTGATCGCCGATGTTCGCCGGAATCGCAGGTTGATTGCCGAACTGCATCGCAATCCATTCCTGACCGCGGAACTCCTTGCGCGAACGGGCAAGTACAAATTGTCCAGTGCGACGTCGCTATCCGAAAGCCGCGCCTCGATGATTCGTTCCACAATTCCTTCCTGCAACTGCAAGATGTAAATCCACTTGCGGCGATCCGGTCGCGATCAGTTTGTGGTGACTGGTGATTGCGCGGTCGTTGCGGCAGTCGTCAGCCGACGGCGAGACTGATGACGAGATCGGCGACGATGAGAAATCATCGAGCATCATGCTTCCCAGATAGGCAGCAGCGAGACTGCGAGCGGGCATCATGAGCGTCTCACAAGATCAACCACTGACAGCCGCAGCGGCGCCGCATTTGAGTTCCCGAAGCGCGATGCTCTTTTGCCACATTCGTGTCGAATGAAGAGGCTAGTTGCGTTGTGCTGCGAGCACGCAAAGCGAGGGACATCGACGGCAAGAGATGCGTTGGCTGATGGGCTTCTTGTTCTGTGGATCACCAGTTGCTCATCCAGAAGTGCGCGATCGTTTCCTTCGCGGCTTGTCGACGGATCGTGTGCGGCGAAGCGCGTCGTCGCGCTCGTGCATTTGATGTGGGCGGCTCTTCCATCGATCTGCATGCAAGAAATGCGAGCCGAACATTGTGCTCACGTCGAATGCTCAGTAGAAATGTTGCGCTGCAAAGTGCTAGGAAATTGCCGTGACGGTGCCCGTCCATCGCGAGAAAGAGCATGTCCTCACGCTGGACAGCATTCGGGGAATTGCTGCGGTTACCGTGGTGATTCACCACGTCATCCTGATGCCGACATTCCTCGCGGCGTTTCCGAATCGTGCCTGGATCGATTGCGCGTTCTTCCGCAGCGGCGGATTCATGGTCGATCTGTTTTTCGTGCTCAGCGGCATCGTGATGTCGTTGAACTATCTGCAACCCGATTTCGGGCGATTTTCCTTGCGCGAGTTCATGGCCCGACGGTTCGCGCGCGTATATCCCCTTCACATCGTGATGCTTCTCGTGTTGCTGCTATTCCGCCTCGCGCGCATCGGGCTTGGATTGGTGATGGCCGGGATCGTCGTGACCGCTCCCGCGGCGTTCGAAGTCAACAACGGGTATTCGTTCTTCCTGAATGTCTTCCTGTTGCAGTCCGTCGGCCTTGTTCAGTACCTGAGCTGGAATGCGCCGAGCTGGAGCATCAGCGTCGAATTCTACACCTATCTCGTGTTCGGCCTGATGCTGCTGGCCGCGCAGCGGTTTAATTCGCTCGCCTGGTTTTACGGCGGGGCCGTCGCACTGGCGGTCTGCAGCTGGTTGATCCTCACGATGGTGGTGGCGGCACCGCAATTGGACGTGCAGTTCGACTGGGGCCTGCTGCGCTGCTTCACGAGCTTCTTTCTCGGCGTGCTCGCTGTGAAAGCAGTCGAGGCATTGCCGCGCGACATCAGCCCGGCCTTGCAGGGCGCCATCCAGCTTGCGGCCGTGGTGGCATCAGTTGCGCATGTCGCGTTGACGGAGGCCCATCCGTGGATGAGTTACCTTGTGCCGGTGACTTTTGCGGTGCTGCTCGGCTCGCTCTTGGCGTTTCCCAGGGCCGCGGTCGTCCCCGGCATGCTCAGCATCAGGCCACTGCTATGGCTCGGTGAACGATCGTACTCGATTTACATGGTCCACGCCTTCGTCGTGCTGCTCGCCGAGTATTTTGTTCGCGCCGTGGGCAAGCATGCAGTGGCAAGCCTCGAGGCAATCCATCCGGGGTTGGCGCCGACGCTCAATCTGCTGGTCGTGCTCGGCGCCGTGCTCGCTCTGTCGCAATTGACCTATCGGTGGATTGAACTGCCCGGGTCAAGGCTGGTGCGAAACATCTTCCACGGAGTGGCGGCCTATTCGCCGGCGCCGGCGGAGCCCTCCACACGGCTGTCGAGCTGAGGACCGATATGACGACGACAACGCTCGCGCTACGCCGGACGATGCCGATATTGCGGTTCCCGCTGCTGATGTGGGGGGCGTTCAGCCTCGAGGCCGTTGCCATGGCCACATATTTCCTGCGCGATGATTTCTCGGCCGCCGCGCGATACTATCTCTACATCGCGCATCTGAGCCCGATCTGGTTCATACCGGATGGCTTCGGATTCATCTGTCTCTTCCTGTTCATTTACCGCTGCATCATCCAGAACCGGAGCATCATCGCCCTGGTCGTGCTGGTGTGGATCTTCCTGTCGCTCGGGATCGGCTATCTCTTTCTCGGCAACTCCACGGCGCTCGCCTCGTCTTTCAAGATGATCCTGCCGGTTTTCATCGGCTTCAGCTTTTGCGATTCGAACACGGCTGCCTACAAGAAGCTGCTGCTGCTGATGTCGGTACTCTTCTACGCATCGATCTTCGGCGTCGTGCTGTCGGCGTATTGGAAGGCGCCGTGGCTCAATTACACCTATGAGGCGTTCGGCGTGAAGCGGCAGGCCGGGCGGCTGTGGTGGGCAGGCTCCGAGCAGCGACTCTCCGGCTTCTGCGAGGATAGCACCGTCGTCAGCCTCTTCATTCTGGTCGGCTTCGTCATGACGTCGATACGAAAGAACGTGTGGTGGTGTCTCGTTTGCGGCGGGGTCGCTCTCTATGCGTTGAAGCTGACAACGAGCAAGACGACCATGGGCGTTCTCGCCATGTATCTCCTCGCCTTGCTCGTCGTCCGCGCAATGCCTGAAAGAATGCGTTTCCCGACCTTGAGGATGTTGGCGGCATGGTCCTATGCCACGATCCTGGTTCCCATCTTCCTGATCCTGGTGTTCGGCGGGACGTCGGTCGGTCAAAAAGCTCTTCTCTTCAGCCTGGTCGACCGGATCAACAACAGCTGGCAGAAGCCGTTCGTCTTCATGTCTCAGTTGATGCCGATCGGCTATATCACCGGGTGCGGCGTGGGCTGCTTCAACTATCCCATGAATCAGTTTTCAAACCTGACGTCCTACTGGGTACCGGTCGATAATTTCTATCTCGTCACCTTTCTGATGTTTGGTCTGCCTTTCGTCGCCTTCATGTTTTTTGTCATCCGAGCAACCCTGCTGACGACCGACATTTACAAATTGTCGCTTATATTCGTGCTGAATATCTTCAGCATCACGGTGGCTGATTATGGGCCGGCGTCGGGGCTGTTGCTGATGTCGTTCATCTTCAGCGACGTGTTCTCCAGGCGCGCTTCCTTCGTCTTCCAGGGCGGAAGGACGAAACGAGGCTATGCGCTGCATCCGAGCGCGGCCGCCCAGGGCGTGCCGGCAATGGCCGGAGCCACGCCTCGATTGAACGAGTCGGGTTGAAGGGCGGGCGATGCACAGGCGGCTCGCATTCATAGATACCTTGCGCGGCATCGCGGTCCTCGCGGTGCTGCTCCAGCACGCGCTGGAGCAGATCGTGCTGAACGGGTCCGCCGGTGATTACTATCGGATCCTCCACAATGCGGTCGGCGAATACTTCAATTTCGGCCGCTTCGGCGTCGCGCTGTTCTTCTTCGTCAGCGGCTTCGTGATTCCGAACAGCTTTCCCGACAGCTCGGCGCCGATCCGGGACTTTGCGATCAGCCGCGTTTTCAGGCTCTATCCGGCCTATTGGGTGTCGATCGTCGTTGTCTTGCTCATCGCGCCGGGGTTCGAAGCCAAGACATTTCCGCTGTCGCAGATCCTTGCCAACATCACGATGTTGCAGATGTTCATGAACGTCCCGAACCTCAACATCGGGTATTGGACGTTGGCCGTTGAGCTGATCTTCTATGTCGCATGCATCGCGTTGTTTGCGATCGGGTTCCTGAGGACGCGCTGGACCGCGATTTGCATCGTCGTGGCGGCCTCTCTGACTGCGATCGTGGCGGCTCCGTTCGTCAAGGCGCATCTCTTCTGGGGGCTGCTGGAGCTCATGCTGGATCTGACGGCGATGTTCCTCGGCAAGGTGGTGCGCGATGCCGTGATCGGCGAACGCCTGCAGTGGCGTCATGTCGCGATCTGCACGCTGCTTTACGTGCTCTATGCGGCCGTTTGCGCCTATCGGCGCTATGGCGTGGACTACCAGGACAATTTCTTCTGTGCTTACGGCATGGGGGCCGCCTATATCGCGGCTGCCATCGTGTTCGTGGCCTTTGCCGGACTAGGCGAGCGAGGCGCGGTGGGTGTGCTGTCGTTCGTCGGCCGCATCAGCTATTCGGTCTACCTGATGGGCCCCTACGCGCTGGTGGTGGTCGTTCATTTTTTCGGAACGGGGCAGAGCCCGCTGCAATGGTCTGTCTTTGTGATCGGAGTTGCCTGCGTGTCGATCTTGGTCAGCTGGCTGAATTATCTCACCGTGGAGAAGCCGATGATAGCCTTTGGTCTCCGGTTTCGTTCGCAGGCGCTTCGTGCGGTCACACTTCAGCCGTCGTTGCGGGGACAGGGGGCCGAATGAGCAGCCACAGCGAAAAATCCTATGCGGAATCGGGCGGCGCGTTCGTCCCTTCCATTCAGGGATTGCGCGGAATTGCCGCGCTCACGGTCCTGATCTGTCACTTTCGCGACATGCCCAAGGGGGGCATGCCCGATGTCCCAGGCGCGGGCTTCCTGCCGCCGATCTGGCCATGGCTTCAGGCCGTGCTCAATTCCGGCGGGCACGGGGTCGAGCTGTTCTTCATGATCAGCGGCTTCCTGATTCCGGCGAGCCTGGTGCGGCATGCGTCGATCGCGAAATTCATCTACGATCGTGTTCTGCGCATCATGCCGCTCTTCGTCATTTTGCACCTGACGCTGTTCCTGGTCGGGCCGTTCGTCGGGTATAAGTTCTTCCGCGGTCTGGATCTTGCGGGCTATCTTGAGATTTTCATCGCCAACCTGTTCTTCCTGCAGAACGCGCTGGGCTTGCCGATCGCCCAGCAGAACGCCTGGACCCTGACCTATGAATGGGCGTTCTACATCTGGTTCGCGCTGACCTTCTGTGCGGTCGTCCAGCTCAAGAACTGGTGGC
Source organism: Bradyrhizobium campsiandrae (assembly GCF_014529705.1). GTDB lineage: Bacteria > Pseudomonadota > Alphaproteobacteria > Rhizobiales > Xanthobacteraceae > Bradyrhizobium > Bradyrhizobium campsiandrae. Next base: position 138,174 of record NZ_JAANIH010000006.1, on the reverse strand, counting down.
TGGCGGCGCCCATGATGGTGGTGGCTGCGATTGCGCTGTTCTATTGGCCGATCGCGGCCTTCTTCGGCATCGGCATGCTCTTCAGCGCCACCAACATCCGCATTCCCGCCTCCGGTCCCTTGGGCCTGGCTGCGGGCCTGATCTGCTTTGCCGCGATGTATGCGGCGCTCGATCTCTTCCACCCCTTTGTCAGCCTGATTCCGGGCTTCCTCCTGTTCGGAATGGTGCTTGCGCCCGGGTCCGGCGTCTCGACCATCCTGAAGGCGTCGCCGCTGCAATATCTCGGCAAGATCAGCTACAGCTTCTACCTGGTCCACCCGTTCATGCTGTTTCCACTGCAGATGATGGGTCTGAAGCTGGTTGAGCGCGGCTACGATCGATGGCTGTTGTGGTCGGGCTTCGTGATCATCGGGACCGTCCTGGTGCTGATCGCGAGCGCCATGAGCTATGAGCTGATCGAGGTGCGGTTCCGCCGCCTGATTGACAGCGTGTTCCGCAACGCCTTGTTCGGAAAGAGGGCGGCGCGCAGTCCTGCCTGATCTCGGTTCCTCACGCCGGGCATGCCCGCTTGCGTCAGGCGGGTCTCTGGTAGAACCGGCGCAGCCGAAGCGCCGGTTTTTCGATGACGTTCCACGAGAAGGCCGCGAAGCCCAGCGTCAGCACCACGACGATCGGGAGGATCACCGCCAGCGAAAGGTGGTGATCGGGCCCAAGGACACGCTGGAAGATGTCGATCGTCGCCTGCGTGATCGGGAAGCCGTAGAGATAGATGCCGTAGGAAAGATCCTGGCTGAACAGGCGATCGAATGCCTTGAAGCTCTGCATGCCGATATAGACCGTGCAATAGGTCAGGAAGAGTCCGGCAAGCGGCAGCAATACGTTGAGCCACATGATGCCCGCGTAGCAGAGGGCCGATGCCACAAAGAGCATCCAGTGGATCGGCACGTATTTCGCGTTGAGGCGGAACACCATGCCGAAGAAGAACATGTAGACGAGGTACCAACCGGCGAGCCGCGTCGAATCGGACCGGACGTTGAAGGTGCCGGGATCGATGCAGTAAGCGACGAGCTCGGCAAGGAGCGCCGCGCCCACCAGGAACGTGATCCAGCGGACCTTTCGCGCCTCACCCGAGATCATGCGCGCAAGCAGAAGCGCGAAGGCGAAGACGTAGCACCACAGCTCCCAGGGCAGGGTCCAGAGATTGGCATTGACCATCTCCGGCCAGGGATTGTGCAGGAACAGGCCCGGCAGCTCGAACGTGACGTGGCCGACGATGTTGCCGAAATAGCGGTAGAACTGGTACTCGGACAAATATTGCGACAGCGGCAGTTGCGTCAGCAGCGGCCCGACCAGCAGCGCACAGAGCGTCACCTCGACGCTGAGCGCCGGGACGATCCGCAGCACGCGGTTGATGAAGAAGGTCTTGAGATCCGGGTTCTTGATGGCGCTGCCGGTGACCAGGAAGCCGCTGAGCGCAAAGAACATGCCGACGAGGGCGATCAGTCCGGGCCGCAGCAATTCCTGGATGATCTCGGATGCATGGAGGTGGCTGAACGACAGCGCGGTCAGTCCTCCCATCTTGTCGAAGGCGGCCGCGCCGGGATCCTTGAGGACATAGACGGCCATTCCTGGTTCATCCAGCTTCTTGACGAAGGCTGCGCCGGCGAACAGGCCGGCAACCGCGACACGACAATGATGCGACAGGATGATCAGCGACAGCATGTGCCGCATCATGTTGAAGCCCGGCCCGAGACCCCCGTTCCTGGCGAGAATGCTTTCCGCGGTGTCCTGCCGCGCCAGGCTCGACTGGATGGTGTCGGGCAGCCGCCGGAGACGAGACGGAGCGGAGGGACGCACGCGACCGAGGGCGCCCGGCAACGAAACGGCTGCGAGCTCTGGGTCCCGATCCGGTTGCGACATTCTCGTCAGCCTTTCATGCGCGCAGTTTTGCCGGCATCAGCCGATGCCACGAAGTTGAAGCCAATTCATGGCCGCCCGACAGCTCGGCGCTAGGCGACGACCGAGCGGCGGCGTCCGAGCCTGCGGCACCAGGCGATGAGCGGCTGCTCGATATACCAATGGATCAGGATTCCGGCGAGGATCGACACGATCACCGACATCATGACGAACAGCGCGGACGGCAGTGGATTGTGAAGCCGCGCGGATATCTGAATCAGCACGACAGCGGTCGCTGCGTGGGTGAGATAGATGGAATAGGAGGCGTTGCCGAGCAGCATGCCGAGGGAATGCCACGGTCCTGGCGCCTCGGTCGAGACGATGCCGAGCCAGACCACTAATGTCGCGAACAAGGTCCACCACAGCGCCCGAAGGCCATTGTCTTCAGACAGCGTGGCCCCGACAAGGGCAGTTGCCAGGATGGTCGCTGCAAGTGTGAGCAGGAATGCCGCCGGGAAGCGGTTCTGCACGATGGGGTGCGCCTTCAGCCACAGCAGGCCCAGCACGAAGCCCATGCCGAACTGCAGGTTGGGCATCATGATGTTGCCGTAACCGACCACGGTTGCGAGCGCGAGGCTGGAACTTTCGGGCTGCAGCAGCTCCGGCCACGCAAGCAGGCGGGACGCCGCGAACCACGCCGGCGGCGCGACGAACCAGGCCGCCAGCAAATATGCAAGAGGGCCCGGCCGCCACATGGTGAGAGCGAGCAAGGTGGAGGAAATGAAATCGAGCCTGAGCGTCCAGACCACGTGGGGGCGCAGCTCGCCGATCGGCCACAACGCCATGGCGCGTAGTCCCGGCAGCAGATCGATCCTTGCGGTCCCGGCCATGGACAGCAGGTTGTATCCGATCACGCATACCCACATGAAGGGAATGATGCGCACGAAGCGCCGGACGAAGAATTCCGTGCGCGTGGCGCGGATCGGGCCGAATGAAACAATCGTGATGATGAAGCCGCTGATGACGAAGAAGATGGCGACGCCGAAGAGGCCGGTTTCAGCGAGCGCGAACGGGCTAATCCCGTAAGACGGCGGCAGGCTGACCAGCCAGTTGACGTGCCAGATCACCACCAGAATGGCGGCAAAACCGCGCAGATACTGAATTCCCGGGACGATCCCGCCCTTGGGCGAACGTGCACCCTCAATATCCGTCAATGTCGCCTCAATGCCGCGTCAGCTCGCAATGTCGAGCGCATCAGGGCTGCCGTCTAACCCTGATTTTGCGGCGCGATGATGGTCGATGAGGCGAGGTGGTGGCGAGCAGGCGAGGCCCAGCTCATGCCCGGGGTTGCGTGCGGTGAGGTGGAACCGCGCCGCACGCGCCCCCGGGCCTGATCAGACGAACAAGAAGTCGTTGCTGCTCAGATTTGCGGCGACGACGTTCTTCAGCAGAACGGTGTCATTCGCGGTGACGTGGACCAGCGTGTCGGCGCCGGACTGGCTGAGCTGGAGCTGGCTGTAGTCGGTCGCCAGCAGCTTGGCGATCGCGACCGTATCGTGGCCGGTTGCCGATCCCGCGTGAAAGCCGTTGACCGTGTCGCTGCCGCCGCTGAAGGAGATCGTGGTCGATCCGGCGCCAGCCACCGCAAAGACGTCGTTTCCGGTACCGCCGGCAAGCGAGATGCCTGCGACCTTCGCCGCGGCGTTGTGCGTTCCGTTCGAGTTCAGGATGTCGACATAGGCGAGGTTTCCGGCGGTGTTGTAGGCGTCGTGCTCCGTGTTGGTGGCATTGAAGTAGAAGTTGTCGTGCGACCCGTCGGCGTTGTTGACGTACATCTTCGCCTTGACGCCGTCCGTGTAGACCGTCGTCGAATTCGAGCCGTCGGTGTTCTGGACATAGTCGCTGGCGATCTTGCCGTTCGAATAGGTCTGGGTATCCTTCGAGCCGTCGGCATTGGTGATGTAGACCGAAGTCTTGACCCCGCTGCTGTAGTTGGTGGTCGTGGTATTGCCGCTGGCCTTCGCCACCGTCTGGGTCACGCTGCCGGCCGTATCGAACGAGGAGGTCAGGCTCGACCCGTCGGTGTAGTTCTGCACCTCGGTGGTCTTGTGCCCGGTCTGGTCGTACAGATCCGTCGTGATGCTGCCGTCCGAATTGACGACCTTGCTGTACTGCAGGGTGCCGTCGGCGTGCAGATCGGTGATCGCCGTGATCGTGCCGTCCGCCTTGCTCTGCTGGATCTCGGTCGTGTAGGCCTTGCCGGTGATGTTGAAGAACGTGTTGGTGTGCGTGCCGTCCGCATGCGTCTCGTAGGTCGCGGTCTTGACGTCGTTGCTGTAGACCGTCGTCGACGACGAGCCGTCGGTGTTCTGGATCAGCGTGCTGGTCAGATGGCCGGACGTGTAGAGATCGGATTCCTTCACGCCGTCGGCGTGGGTGATGTAGACCGAGGTCTTGACGCCGTCGCTGTAATTGGTCGTCGTCGAATCGCCGCCGGCCTTCGCCACCGTCTGCGTGACGGCGCCTGCCGTATTGTAGGTGGAGGTCAGCGTCGAGCCGTCGGCGTAGTTGACGACCTCGGTGGTCTTGTGACCGGTGCCGTCATACTGGTCGGTGGTGACGCTGCCGTCGGCATTGACGACCTTGCTGTATTGCAGGGTGCCGTCCGCGTGCAGGTCGGTGATCGCGGTGATGGTGCCATCGGCCTTGGTCTTCTGGATCTCGGTCGTGTAGGCTTGGCCGGTGATGTTGTAGAAGGTGTTGGTGTGGGTGCCATCGGCGTTGGTGGCGTAAACCTTGGATTTCACGCCGCTGGCATAGACCGTCATCGTCGACGAGCCGTCGGTCTTCTGGACGAGGTCGCTGGCGATCACGCCTGATGTGAACAGCTTGGTGTCCCTGGTGCCGTCGGCGCTGGTGACGTAGATCGAGGTCTGCACGCCGGCGCTGAGGTTGGTGGTCGTGGTGGTGCCGTCGATTGCCTTGGCCACGGTCTGTGTGACGACGCCCGAACTGTTGTAGGTCGTCGTGAGGCTTGAACCGTCGATGTAGTTGCGCACCTCCGTGATCTTCTGGCCGGCCGTGTTGTAGAGGCCGGTGGTGGTGCTGCCGTCCGCGTTGGTGATCTTGGTGTACTGCGTGGTGCCGTCAGCGTGAAGGTTGGTGAAAGCCGTCACGGTTCCGTCGGCCTTGGTGGTCTGGATCTGCGTCGTGTAGGGCTGACCCGTGATATTGTAGAACGTGTTGGTGTGGGTGCCGTCGGCGTTGGTGACATACACCTTGGATTTGACGCCGTTGGCATAGACCGTCATCGTCGAGGAGCCGTCGGTCTTCTGGACGAGATCGCTGGTGATCACGCCGGCTGCGAACAGCTTGGTCTCCTTGCTGCCGTCGGCGGCGGCGATATAGATCGACGTCGGAACGCCCGCGTTGAGGTTCGTCGTCGTGGCCGTGCCGTTGGCAGACTTGGAGACCGTCTGCGTCGCGACCCCCGACGTATTGTAGGTCGTGGTGAGGCTCGAGCCGTCGGCGTAATTCTGGACGACCGAGATTTTCTGTCCGGCGCTGTTGTAGAAGCCGGTGGTGGTGCCGCCGTCAGCGTTCAGGACCTTGGTATATTGCGTCGTGCCGTCGGCATGCAGTTGGGTAATGGCGGTCACCGTTCCGTCGGCCTTGGTGGTCTGGATCTGCGTCGTGTAGGCCTGGCCGGTGATATTGTAGAAGGTGTTGGTGTGGGTGCCGTCGGTGTTGGTGACGTACACCTTCGATTTGGCGCCATTGACATAGAGCGTCACCGTCGATGATCCGTCCGTCTTCTGGATGGTATCGCTGGAGATCACACCTGATGTGAACAGCTTGGCTTCCTTGGTGCCGTCGGCGCTGGTGATGTAGATCGACGTCTGCACCCCCGCGAGGTAGTTGGTGGTCGTGCTGGCACCGCCGGCACCCTTGGCAACGGTCTGCGTCACCGCTCCGGAGGTGTTGTAGGTCGTGGTCAGGCTCGAGCCGTCGGTGTAGTTGCGCACCTCCGACGTCTTCTGTCCGGCGCTGTTGTAGAGATCCGTTGTGGTGCTGCCGTCGGCGTTGACCACCTTGGTGTATTGCGTCGTGCCGTCGGCGTGCAGGTTGGTAATGGACGTGATCGTCCCGTCAGCCTTGAGAGTCTGGATCTGAGTGGCGTAGGCCTGCCCGGTGATGCCGTAGAACGTGTTGATATGAGTTCCGTCGGCGTTGGTCTCGTAGACCTTGGACTTCAGGCCGTTGGCGTAAACCGTCGTCGTGACCGATTTGTCGGAGCCGAGGACCGTTTCGCTGGAGATGCTGCCGTCCGAATTGTAGTTGATGGTCTGCTTCGCGCCGTTGGCGCTGACGATGACTTCCTGCGTCTTCACGCCGGCTGCGTACAAGATCGTGTCGCTGCTGGAGTCGACGTTGACGAGCGATTTGCTGGTGATGACGCCGTTGCTGAAATTCGACGTCTGCGTTCCCGTCAGCGTGCCGGAGGCATTGAAGAATTTCGTCTCGCTCCAGCTCGTCGTGGAGGTCGTCACGGAGAAGGAGTAGCCGCCCTGAATCGCCGCCAGCGCGTTGCCGTAGTGCGAAATGATGTAGTTCATCGTCGACGCCGAGGCGACGGCCAGCACGTGGGTGTCCGTCAGGGTGATCGATTGCAGCGTCGTGGAGGCCGAGAGATCGGCGAGTTCGGCGACGATCTGGGCGGCAGTGCCGGTGACGTCGCTGGTCTGGCCGGGATTCGAGGGAGCCCGGGCGACGCCATCGATCTCGATGATGATCGGGTGATCGCTCACGGGAATCGTGAATGAGCTGACATTGGTGTAGGTCGCGATCGGGTCGGTGCCGCCGGTGGGATCGTAGACCTTGATGGACTGGTGCACGCCGTCGAGCTGAACCGTGACGGTCTGGCTCGGATTGCTGATCTCCGTGTTCGTCTTGGGATCCCAGACCTTCGGTTCGGCCCAGACGACGAGATCGTAAGCGCCGTTGCTCTTGCCAAGCACCATGCTGTTGCCGGAGTCGGGCATGTTGCTCAGCGTGTAACTCAAGGGGCTCGTCGGCTGGCCGCTGCCGGTTCCGTCGTCGTTGAGGATTGTCGTCAGATTATGCACGGCGGTGGCAGCCAGCTTGGGCGTGCCGTCGTCATAGAACAGTCCGAAATGGCTCTGCGGGTCGGTGTCGCTGCTCGACGAGTTGCGATCGAGCAGCTCGTAGAGATAGGTTGTGCCGACACCGCTCTTGAAGGCGTCCATCAGGGTGTTGAGGATGGATTTCGCCTGGACCGATTCGTTCACACCGAGATATGGCGTGGTGCTCAGCGTGGTGTATCCGGTTTCGGTGATCACCGTGGGATCGCCTGGTGATACCGAGCTTGCCAGGTTCAGCGCCGATGCCAGCGCGGCCGCAGGCGTCGTACCGGTGCTGACATAGGCGTGCGAGTTGGCGTAGTCCGAGGACGCACCGAGATTGCCGAGCTTGGCGAAATCCGCGGGGTCGTCGTAGCCGAGGGTCAGATTGTAGACCGGAAGCTTCGCGAGGGAAGCGTCGGCCTTGATCGCGCTGTAGAGCGCCTGCTGGAATTGCGCGGCGGCGCTGATCGACGAACTGCCATTGTAGCTGAACGCCTGGAGATTGACTTCGTTCAGGCCTTCGAGCGCGATGACGCTGCCCGGGTGGGCCGCCTGGAACGCATCGAGCGCGGCAATGTATTGCTGCAGGCCGGCGGCGCCGGTCGCCGGGATCGATGATGAGACGCCGAGATCGAATTTGTATCCGTCGTTCGCCAGGCCATCAAGCACAGGTTGTGCTGCTGGAATGTTGGTCAAAACGTCGCGAAGCGTGGAGACGCCGAGATATTTGAGATAGTCTTCGATCAGCGCGAGGTTGTGGTACATGCCCAACGCATATGACAAGTGCGTGTTGACGTCGATGGCGCTCGCGAAAGCGCTTGAGGCGAGAAAGGCTTGATTGCTGCTGGTGATAGTCGTCGACATGAGTTGCTCTGGTGATGCCCGCTGTGTTGCTTCATTGCGTAGCGGCAGAGTTTGTCAGTGACGTTAGAAAGAAGGCTAAAGATGTAGGTATCCGCGGCTTTTCGCTGAACGAACTGCAAGTATTTTCAGCATATTGTGCGACACTGCTTGTTCCATGTGGGAACTCGTCGCGATCGCCAAATCAGCGTCCGCGCATGCCCGTTGTTCTACGGAATCTTTTCACGACAACGACGTGACGAAGATGAAAATGATTCGTCGCGCGCTAATGCACCGATGCGGTGTTCGATGCCGATGCGCCAGGCAACTGATACTCGCTTCGCCACCCGAGTCGCTGCGCATCGCCGTCGGAGATGGCTTCCAGCAGCGGTCGCAGCGCCTTTCTGGCGCCGCTCAGGCTGCGCTAGGCCAGGATTGCCTCGATCGCGAGGAGGCCGACATAGCTCGTTCGGTTGATTCGATAAATGATCGGGGAGGTTGTATACCGTTTCTCAATAAGGATTCGGTTCCGGCAGGCATAATAGAGCCGCCAGGCAGGTGCAGCGGGACTGACAAGCGCGCTGCGTGCACTGGTGCTGGGCTTGTCCCAGGATTCCTCGGCATCGTTGATGCAGCCCACATCGGTCAGATAGACGGTAATGCCGGCGTCCATCAGCCGCAGCGAGTAGTCGTGGTCGTCGCTGTAGAGGACGAAATCCTTGTTCGGGGGCGACACCTTCCGGATGGCGGCCATCGGCAGCAGCAGCCCGCCATAAGGGGCAGTCTCGATCCGGCGCAGATGAAGTTCCCCGTGATTGTCCTGATCTGGCCGGCCGGATCGCGTGAACCGTCGCCATAGTTTCGACGGAAGCGAGGCGAGGTGAAAATTCAGGAACGAGTTGGCGCGGATGGCCACGGCGTTCTGATCGGCGAGCAGGGTCGGATAAATACCCCGATGCCTGCGCAACGCGCACAGCCCGATATCATCGGTCGCGCCGAGCGCCGTATGCAGCGCGAGCAGGCGCTCGAGGAAGCCGTCCTCGCCGACATTATCGTCGTCCAGAATCAAGACAAATCCCACATCGTCGTCTTCGAGCCGCTGGACGGCGGTGATCCCGGCATGAAATCCGCCGGCAGATCCCAGATTCGAATCCAGCCTGATGACGTCGACGCGTGGCTCGGTTGCGAAATCGTCAGCCCGGACGGGGCGTCTGCATCCATTGTCGACCACGATCACGCGTTTGACCGCTTGGTTGCTCTGGACAGCTGCCACGGTCCGCCGCACCAGCTGCTCGCGCCGCCCGTAAGTGACGATGACACATGCGACCGATCGTCCCGCGCTGGTCGTGCGATTGAGAACGATCGATGGCTTCGGTTCCAGTGGAGCGTTCGACAATTTACTCTCGCTTGGCATCAGTTCATTTCGTTCGGACGACATTATAGCTACTCGGCCGAATTGGAACGGCAATTTCGCCGGCAATTTTCGCCACAAAAGCGTGCAAGCCTCCTGTTCGCTCCGGAAGCGGCTGTGCCCTCCCGGTGAAAGCGGATTGTGATCATATTGTGAAGGTCGGTCGTACGGATGCAGGCGATGGTGGATCAGAATCTGATGCATGCAGTTTCCCGAATGCACGGAGGCGCAATGTTCCGGCAAGTGAAGAGAGCGATTCTGGCTGCACTGTTCATAGCGCTCAGTCTGGCGACGTTCGTCGAGACTGCCAGCGCAGGTCCGCTCACATGGGGGGTCGACGGTCCCGACGGACGACGCGCAGACCTGAAGGCGATCTTCGAGGTCATGCGGGCGCGCGGGCTCACGCAGTACAGGGTCGGTGCGAACCTCGCACGGGACACCGATCCCTACGAAGTGCAGATGTACCGGGACATGCTCGCGCTCGCCAAGACCTACGGCATCACGCTCAAGCCGATATTGGCAACTCCTTTTGCCTGGGGTGATCGCACCGATGGCGGCAAATATCCGGCCGGCGACTGGAACGCGCTGTACCAGCAGGCCTATTCGAGAACCTATAGCTTCGTGATCAACTTCAAGGATCAGATCAAAGATTGGGAGATGGGCAACGAGATCAACCTTCTGGCGCTGGATTCCAGCGGCAAGAAGCTCTACGGCCGCGGCTGGACCGCCGAGGAATTCGACATGCCGGTCATGAACGACTGGGTCGCGGTGCTCAAGGGCATGTCGGATGCGATCGACAAGATCAATCGCGAGAACGGCACGCATTTGCGACGGGTGCTCAACACCACATCGACGATGTTCGGCTTCCTCGACTTCATGGCGTCGAAAGGCGTCGGCTTCGACGTGATCTCCTATCACTACTACGAGGTCCTGAATCAGAATCCGAACCGCGCGTGGGGAGGCAGCCGGCAGCCCTACAACCTGTTCAAGAAGCTTGGGTCGTATGGCAAGCCTGTGGTCTTCAACGAGGTCAATTGCGGAGAGATCTACAAGCCGGCTTACGAGAACGAGGCCGGCAAGCCTCTCACCGAGGCATGCTTCAAGAGCCTGCATACGACCTTGAGCTTCATCGCCAACCAGGTCGATGCCGACGTCGAGAGCGTGCTGATCTACGAGCTGTTCGACGAGCCGAAGAAAGCCCCGCCGGAAAACCGCTTCGGTTTGATGTACGACCTCAAGACGCCGAAGATTCCGCTTTACATGGTGTCGCGCTTCGCGGGAAAGGAACTCGCGCCGCACGAGGCCGAGGAGCTGAACAAGCGGGGAATGTAGCAGCGGCAGGTCAGGCGCTGCAGCTGCCGCCCCTGCGGCAACGTTCGGTCTAGATCCAGAGCCACGGGCAGACCGTGTCTAGCCCCACCCGGATGTAGAACTTCCAGATGTTGTCGGTTGCATATCCCTTATTGTCGAGGCCACGGATGCCGCTCACGAGCGGCACGGTCCGGAACCGTCGAACGAATTTCGACGTTCGCGGCGCGGCGTCGAAATCGTCGCGCAACGCCTTCTCGGGGAACGCGGCAGCGGACGTCTCCTCATAGAGCTTGCATTTGCCCTGGAGATATCGGCGATAGCCGGCTTTGGTCCACGCCATCATGTACATGTCGACGACCCTCTTGGGGTAGTTGCGCATGTTGACGTAGAAGTCGAATTCTTTCGGGCGCTTCTGGATCAGCTTGGCAAGATTGAGGACGATGTAGCGGCCGGTGACCTTCCAGATCGGGGTGTTCGCCTCGGCTTCCCTGACGAAGCGCGAATTCTCCATGGCATAGTCGAGCAGGAACAGTTCGCCGTAGCCACGGCCATACATCTGCGGGTAATCCAGCCCCGGGAAGGATATGAACTCGATCTTGTCCATGATGTTCAATTGCTCGGCGATGGCCTTGAGGCTCGACAGGTCGGATTCGGAGTTCTCGACGAAGACGATCTGGTCGATGCACTGGCCGACCAGGCGGCCATAGAACCCGAGCGCGTCTTCATAATCCTTGCGGCGGAGGGCGGGATCCTTGCGGCCGAGACTTCTGACGTCGGCTTTCGGCGTGATGGTCGCCGTCATGATCAGGATATTCATGGGTCCTTTCGATGTCATCTCATCAAATCCTCGCGGTCTGGCGCGGCAGATACTGTCGCTAGCTCGTCGAAGTCTTGCAGGTTTGTCCGATGGTGTGAAGGTTCGAGGCCGATCGCATGGGCTGCGATCGAGCCGGATTTCTAGGTGGCGGCAACGCGCTCCTTGTTCAGTTCAAGATCGCGCAAACCGAGGACACTTCGTCCCAATTGTCGGTGAAACAGCAGATAGCTGATCGCGATGGTCACGACGTAGGCAGCCGTGCCAAGCAGCCAGGCGGACCTCGGTGTCACCGCCATTTCCATGACGCGATTTGCGGCAACGAGACCGAGCAACGTCGCGATCGTCGCAGGCGCAAGCGCCTTGACCAGATCGAGCACCGGCAGCCGGGTTTCCCACGAGGTGATCAGCATCGTGGCGACGGAAACGACCAGCGTCACCGCGAGGTAGATCTTGATGATCCCGATCAGCCCAAATCTCAGTCCGATGACGAACGCCACGATGGTCGAGATGCTGTTCGCGGTCGACACCCAGAATTGCAGCTTAGCCTTGCCGCGCGACAGCAGCATGGCGCCGCTATAGGCCGTGATCGATTGCGCCGCGCCGGCGATCGACATCAGCCCGACCAGGGGAATGATGCCGGTCCACTTGGCCGGAAAGAACGTGGTGAAGAGATAGTCGGCGCCGAAGGTGAGATAGAGCATGCCGGGAAACACCACGGCCGCCGTCAGCGACAGCACGCCGCAGATGATCTCGTTGCGCTCCTTCAGGGAACCCCTTGCGGCCTGACGGCTGAGCGTAGCCATCAGGACGCCGCTGCCGGGCCATGTGATCACCATCAGCGGAAGGATCATGATCTGGTAGGCGAGGCCATACAAGCCGACGGCCGCCGCGCCGACGGCGCCGCCGATCAGGACGTTGCCGACCGCCCGGCCGGCAAAGTTGAGCAGATTGCTGGCCAGCACCCAGCCGCCGAAGGTCAGGATCGAGCGCACGCGGCCCCATTGAAAGTTGAGCTGCACGTCCTTTCGCGCGATGAATGCGAAGGCCGCGGCGCGGACGATCTGGACGACCACATAATAGCTCACCAGTGCCCAGACGCCCCAGCCGAGGAGAGCGCCCAGAACGCAACTGATGACCGAGACGATGACGGCGGTGATCTCGACGCTCGCCACGACCTGATAGCGCAAATGCCGCTCGAGCACGGCGCGCGGGCCGAGTGCGGCAATCGAGAGCACCACCGAAATCGACAGCGTGGCGAGCACGCGTCCCAATCCCTCCATTTCGAGGCCGGCGGCAAGAGGCGCGGAGATGGCCGCCAGGATCGCCGCGCAGAGCAGCCCGATGGCGCAGATCAGCGTGATCGCCGCGCCCGCGTCATCCCGATCGAGCGTTGCCCGCTGCACCATGGCGCTCGACATGCCGAGATCGGTCAGGAGCGCGATGAATCCGACGAACGGCAGCGAAAAGGTGACGAGGCCGAATTCTGCAGGCGCCGCGAAATACGTCATCATGACGGTCATCGCGAACTGCAGGCCGGATTTGAGGACGTTCATGCCGGACATCGACAGCAGATTTTTCAGCATTGCGTCGATCTCCGGGTGCCAGAGGATGACATCCACTCAAGTTCCATATCCCCCAGCCCCCGCACCCGCGCGTTTATCTCGCACATGCACAACTGGCAAGACAAGCGATCGTGCAAGTCGCACTGCCGGGTTGTTGGGCAGAGCATTGTTCGTTTTCGCGCGCATGGTGGCGTCATGCTGTCTTTACACATCTGCTCGGGATGTGCCGGGCGCTTCGAGAAAGCGTCCTCTCCAGGCAAGGAGCGCGACGATCGCCGTGGCCGCCACGATCTTCGCGCCCAGCCAGATCGCAGACGTCGAGGGAACAGCCGAAAATGCGCCGATGATTGCGGCCCCCGCAACGGATGCCGCGACGAGACTCCATCGTGGCGTTGCGCCGAACCGGATCATGGGCCCCGCTGCGAGCACGATGACGATCGCGGTTGCGAGGATCGCCCCGGTCAGGACGAAAGTCGGTATTCCCGTGATTGCTTGTGTCGGCACGGCGACGGCGAGGACGAGCAGCAATTGGCAGAGTGCGACGACGACGAGCCGCACCGCGGATTTCGTCAAATGTGGCGCAATCGCGAGCGTGGATTGCAGATGACAATGCATGAAATAGAAGCAGGCCGCGGCCGCCGACGTCTGGAGAAAGCCCGGCAGAATGGACGCCGGAACGAACAATTGCCCGGCGTCCGGCAGAAATCCGATCAGACCTCCGAGCATCACCAGGGTGGCGCATATGATGAAGTCGAGGAGGTGGGCGACGGCCGAACGGGCATCGGCGGCGCTGCCGCGCTCGTATTGATGGACGACCTCGGGGTAGTTGACGGTATGAATGGCCGCGACGAGCACCGCGAACGGCCGTTGCAGCAGATCGATCGCCATCGAGAAGCCCGCGGTGACCGCCGGGGCGTTCGCACCCAGGCCCGACACGACGACGAAGCGCATCGAGACCGGAACCGAAAGGTGTAGCACCGAAGCGCCGGCGGCGAGCATCCCATAGTGCGCGAAGCCGCTCCAATCCCGAAGCAGGTCCGAACGCGCCACTTTCCGCAGCGCGTAAGGATACAGCCCTTGGCCCACGATCAGGACGGCGCGTTGAGCCCCTAGCATGCCGAGCAGCGCCGCGTCGGCCGTGCCATGGAACCACGCTGCGGCTGTCGCCCCGCCCACCATCAGCGTCGCTCTGAGAATCAGGAGAAACGCAGCTGCACCGAGCCGGTGCGAGACGCGGACGACCATGAAGTGGAGGTCCGTAGCACCCTGGGCGACGGCCAGCGCGAGGCCGACATAACCCACGCTCGCGGCGATCGGTGGCACGAACGAAACGACGAGGCCGCCGATCACCAGCAGCGCGAGCGCGCTGGCGAGCGCGGCGGCGAACAGCGAGGATCTCAGTCGTTCTGCAACGTCCCGCACGGCGGCGGCCAGAAAGCGCACGCCGGCCAGTTGCAGCCATTCGAACATCAGCACGCTGAGCAGCTGACTGGCGGCGAGCGTGAGGGAGAACGTGGCGTAGGCGAGCGGCGAGAGAACCCGGCCGAGCAGAAAGATGAGAATGATCGCCGCCGCACTCTGGTAGACGACCCCGGCAAGTGCGAACAGGCGGGTCATGTGACATTCAAGCCGCTGACCGTCGCGCAGGGAGGAACGGGTTCATGGCGCAAACCGGTCATCCCGATTCTATTGCTTTCGCCGGCTCAAATGTTCGAAGGCGTCGCGATATTCGGTGATGACGTCCGTGAACGTGCGGTGGTCGTTCTTCTCGGCCAGCCTGCCGACCATCGCCGCCAGCTCCTCGGGCTTCGACATGATGCGCAGAATGCTGTCCGCCAGCGATTTCGGGTCTGGCGCGGTCAACCAGCCGACGGCACCGCGCTCCACGGCCTCTGGGATTCCGCCGAATTGCGTCCCCAGGAAAGGCTTGCGGGCCGCCTGAGCGTCGGCGACGACGAGCGGACCCGGCTCCTCCCAGATCGGCGGGATCACGACCACGTCGATCTGCCGGTAGAACTTCTCCGGCTCGACGAAGCCGAGAAATTCGATGTTGGCCTTCGGCGCCATCGCCCTGAGCTCCTGCTGGATCTGCGCGTCAGCGACGCCTGCGATGACGAGCCGCACCCGGTCATGGGGAAGATAGGCGAACGCCTTGACGAGATTGTAGATGCCTTTCTCTTCCGTGAGACGGCCGATGAAGCCGAGGATCAGGACCGGACCTGGAGCATGCCGCGAGGGCGCGGAGACCGGCATCGTCGATGCATGGGGGATCACCTTGCGCAGCTCCGTATCCGCGAACAGGCCCGTCTCGAGATGGATGTCGAGGATGCGCTGGCTGACGCCGACGACGCCGCGCAGATATTTGGTCGCGCCTCGGCGATTGATGGTCAGCAATCTGCAGCTCATGCAGGTATGCTCGCAGGTCTTCCCCTTCGAGAAGCGCGAGCATCGCGGGCAAGTCAGGTAGTAATCGTGCAAGGTGTGGAGCACCGGCACGTTCATTTCGGCGGCGACCTTCCATACGGCCGTGGTGAGGCCCGATAGATTGTTCGAGTGCAGCACGTCGGGCCTGAAGGCATTGATCCTGTCGGCGACGAGGTCGGCGCTCCCGCACCAGTCCTCCATCACATGCCACAAGCCTCTCGCCGGCGCGCTGCGCTGCCCGGTGAAGGGTCGATAGATATTCTTGACCGGCGCCGAGTACACCTCGATCCCGTTGACCGTCTCCATAGCCTGTTCAGGCAGCGAGGCGGCGCGACCGACCTCGACGGTATCGCCATTCTTCAACAGGCCGTCGGCAATGCGGCGCACGAATATCTCGGCTCCGCCGACCACCTTCGGGGCGCCGGGAGTCGGGTACAATGACGATGTAATCAATACCCTCATCGAAAGAATCTCATCCAGTATGGATCTGTGAACGAACCCCGAGAGTCCTTCTCATCTTTCTCCATCGGCGTTCGGGGTGCCTGCCAAATAGACGTCGAGATATTGTCGGGTGACAGCTTCAGGCGTGAAGCTGGCTGCAAATTCAGGCCGCGGTGGGAAAGCCTTCTTCCATTTCGGCGCCTCGCTGATGGCCTGCTTCATCAGTTTGGCAAGTTCGTGAAAGTCGCTCGGCTCGTAAGAGCCGAGCGAGGTCGAGAAATGCGAGATCTCCGGTATGCCGCCGGCGGTCGAGCAAATGGTCGCCCGACCGGCGTTGATGCTTTCGATCAGCGTGCGCGGCAATGGCTCGGGCCAAACCGAACTGATCAGGCAAACATCCACGGTGGAGTAGAATTCCGTGGGCTTCACGAAGCCCAGCCATTTGATCCTCTGATTATCATACCGTCCCCTCAGCTCCCGTTCGTAAGCTTCGAGGCCCTTTCCGGCGATTTTGAGTTGCCAGCCCGAATCCGGGATCAGCGAGACGGCTTTGAGGACGACATCGATGCCCTTTTCCGGCTCGATGCGGCCGATGAAGCCGAAAGTCATGTCGGCATCGGAGTTCGGCGGGCCAGGCCGAACGCTGGAATATGCAATGTTGTAGATGACCCGGTGCGAAACGTCGGGGAAAAAGCCGAGCTTGAGGTGCCGGTCGAGCACGTACTGGCTGTTGGAGACCACCGCATCGACCATCCGCGAGGCGTACAGATGCGGCATGGTCATGGTGGTGCACGCCAGGCAACGCTGTTCGCAGGTGGAGCCTTTGCTGAAGAGCGTCGATCGTTTGCAGATCAGCGAATAGTCGCGCAGCGTATGAACGATACGAAGGTTGCGGCGCTTGGCCTCGGCCCAGAGCGAGACTGAAAATCCGGTCAGATTGTTGGTGTGGACGACATCCGGCTTCTCGGCGTCGAGAATGGCGCCAAACCTCTTCGCCGCCGGCCTGTTCCAGGTATCGCGCAGGTGCCATCGCAGACGTTCGAACGGAGGCGGCTTGCGATCCTGTCCAAACGGCCAATAGGCATTGTCGATCTGCACCCGATAGGTGCGGATCCCGTTGCGATTGCCGATCGAGACGTCGCCGGCTTCCTGCAGGCAGACGACGGCAACCTGATGGCCATTGCGCATGAAGGCTTCTGCGAGCAGCGATACCGACACCTCGGCTCCTCCCATGACGTCGGGCGGATAGAGGGTATTCACGATGAGTATCTTCAACGATCGCCTCATGCGTTGATCGATGATTGGGGCGCACCTCGCTTGCCACGCAAGAGCCGGATCCGCAATCGCATTCCATCCCAAAACGGCGTGAACGATCACGCCGGGGACGAGCGTGGAATGCTCATCCGGTATTCAAGAAGCGGGCCATGAAAATCCGGTCCGGATCTCCGCGCAGGATGAAACCGAACCGAACCATGCGAGATGAGACGCGCGTGGTCGTTCCTATTTGGAGTTGACCACGACGGTGGAGATGTTCGACGCGTTCGTCGAGGCCGCATCCAGCGGGTTCATGAGTTTGACAAATTCGGTCGACGGCGATTCCGCGACCGAAATCACGTCGTGATCTCGCATCCTGAACGTATCGGCCTGGAACCAGCCGTCGGGCTTGCTCATGTCGAACTTGTAGACGGCCGGGACCGTCACGGTCGGAAATTGCGAGACGTTGACGCCGATGCTCGCGAGAAGCGGCTTTGGCTCGAACCGGTAGACGTAGATCGACTTGGAATCGGCGCGAGTTCCATCGAGGCCGCCGGCTTTCGCGAGGGCCTCGGCCAGCGACATGTTGTCGTTCTCGAAGGTGAAGCGGCGGTTGTTCGTGCCGCCGATCGATCCCGGCGACGGCGTCGAGCCGAACGCCATGTAAACCCTGGGAATGCGCGTGAGGAAGACCACGTCACCGGGAGCGAGCAGCACGTCCTCGCTCGGATGATGCACGACCGAGGACATCGTCTCGCTGTAGGTGCGTCCTTCGCGCTTGATCGTGATCGTGCTCTCATAGGACGGAAATTTGGGACCGCCGGCGCGCGCGATCGCGCCCATCAGTCGAATGCCGCCGGGATCGATCGGAAAACGCAACGGCGAATTGACTTCGCCCAGCACGCTGACCTGATTGCCGCGCTGCTCCGCGACGCTGACGACCGCTTGCGGATCGATGGCGCGATCCTTGAGGCGTTCACGGACGATGTTCGAGACGGCCCGCGGCGTCAGTCCGGCGACCTTGATCGAGCCGGCGTAGGGAATGTTGATATTGCCGGACTGGTCGACCTGCTGGCGCGGAATGTCGACGAAGTTGCCCGGCCTCACGCCGGCTTCGCGCGGAATGAACAGGCCGCCCGCCTGTGCCTCGTAGACGGTCACGGTGACGATGTCGCCGACGCCGATCGTCACGTCGCGGTAATTGCCGCCGGGGAGGTGGGAGAAGATGAGACCGGAACTGTCGGTGAACGCGTTGGTCGCCTGCAGCACCGCCGGATTGACCGGCATCAGGGCATAGGCAAGCGGCGCACTCGGCTCGGTGACAAGCGCTGCATTGGTCTGCGTGGCAACGGCATCGGGAGCGTCCAAGGGGATGACGTTCGCGCAGCCCGCCAAGGAAATGCCGACCGCGGCGATGGCCAGAATTCGACTGATCCCGAAGTCCGAATGAGTTCGTTCGGTCATCGTCAATGTCATGTCCCCGCACTCACGCAAAATCTGAATTACCGTAGCAATCATTCAGCCGCAGAGTCACTGCTGCCTCTTCGTGTTTATGGTAAAGCGCAGATGGTTGTGTCCTTATTGCAACTTCGGAATCTGCAGACACGTCTGCGCGGCTGTCTAAAGTTCGCGCGCGACATTGTTCGCATCCTTGCGTCGCGCAAAGTAGACGCACGCGTGTCGGATCGATGTCACCATTAAGGCCGAGGCGACTTCGTGAGCAGTGCAACGACCAATCTGCGCATCCGATGATCATCACGCGATGGAGTTCCCTTCGGGCTGAGTTGCCTGATGTCGATCCGATGTCTCGTCTTTGAGCACTGGGACTGCACCGACCGATTGCATCGAAATTGTCCGTTGTCGGCACCATCTCAGTCGATGCTTCGATCCGATCGGGGGACGGTCGGATATCAAGGCGCAGACAGCGCGACAAACCGCATCATGACTGATCGGGGCTCGCGCAACTCTTGCTAGCCCGATGGCATGCTCGGCCGGTGCTTATGGTCGAAGATTGTTCGAGAAATCGGACTGCAGCTTGGGTTGCCGCCTGGCCTCGGTCTTCTGGATGTGCAGGACGTCGGCATACACCTGAGTCAGGTTCCGGTGGGTCTGCCTGATGTCGTAAAGGCGCGCAAAGCGGCTGTATCCGGCCTGGCCGACCGCGGGCAGATCCAGCTGGCTCGCGCGCTGAAAACCCTCGACCAGCTTGTCCGGCGAGACCTCGTCGCAGAGCACGCCCGTGACGTCGTCTTCGACGATTTCCGGCAGCGCGCCGATGCGGAACGCGATGATCGGCTTTGCCGCCCGCATCGCCTCGATCGCCACCAGGCCAAACGCCTCCCAGCGCGAGGGAATCGCGACCAGATCGGCCTGGTCCAGTTCCGCTTCGATCTCGTTTCGATTCATCCAGCCGAGCAGCGAGACGTTGGCAGGCAGGTCGTCGACGTTGAACTTGCTCACGACCGAAGCGCCGATGAGGCGCACGTCGACCAAATTACCGAGCGCGCGCGCCGCATCAATCAGCAGGTCATATCCCTTCTGACGGTCGAGGCGTCCGATGAAGAGGACCTTGATCTTGTCCGACCGCCACGGTGCTGCACGCGTGTCGAGCATGGGACGCTGTTTGGAAATGCCGTTATGCACAAGGACTAGGCGATCCGCCGCAATGCCGGCCCGTATGGCGTCCGCTCGCTCGCTTTCCGAAATGCAAATGATGCGGTCGGTGAGGGGCGACAGTGCAAGCTCGGTGAATTTCGTGACGTCGTGGCTGAGACGGCCCGTCTCGCGACCGAAGGCCCATCCATGGGGGCAATAGACGATGCGTGTATGTCGGGAGGCGAACCACAGCACCGGGCGCACCACGAAGCCGGCGAGCGACGAGTGAA
This sequence comes from Bradyrhizobium campsiandrae, assembly GCF_014529705.1. GTDB lineage: Bacteria > Pseudomonadota > Alphaproteobacteria > Rhizobiales > Xanthobacteraceae > Bradyrhizobium > Bradyrhizobium campsiandrae. The sequence continues at coordinate 118,189 of NZ_JAANIH010000006.1, read as the reverse complement.
GGTGGATGATGTCAGGCTGAAGCTGCCGGACCGCACGGATGGTTGCAGAAAGCATGCGAAACAACCCGAGCACGCTGCGTCCGTCACGCGGAAATGTGGTGATGGCATCGTCTGCGATGTTCACCAGGTCGCTGCGATGATCGGATGGAACGACGTAGTGAACGTTTCCAGGCCCGAAGCTCGCGGACTGATGAGGATGGAGCTCGTTGAGATAGGTCGCAATCCCGCCCCTGACCGTTTCGGCGATGTGCAGAACCTTCAAGCCGCTGGACAACGGTCAATCCTTCCTTGTCTTGCGAAGACCATGTGTAGCGCCTCTAAAGCAGCGATATCTGGGCCGCATCATCGTGACGGGCCGGCGGTTGCGTCTTGCGGCACGAGTTTGCCAAGGACATCAAGCAAGATTGCGGCCGATTTGTTCCATGAATATGTCGCCAGCCGTTTGCGCTGCTGTTCCTGCTCCATCGGCGAGATCCTGCCGAGATCAATTCTTTCGCGCATGCGCGCTGACAGCTCGTCGGCGTCGAGCGGGTCGAAATAAGCGGCGGCATCGGCGCAGGTCTCGCGAATCGCTGGAGCGGAACTCGCGATCACCGGGCAGCCGAAATACATCGCTTCCAGCGGAGGAATTCCGAAGCCTTCATAGAGACTTGGGAATACGAACGCCGTTGCGCGGGCGAACAGCGCTGCGATCTCCTCGTCCTTCAGGCGCCCGGCGACGATGATCCCCGCTCCCGATTCGGCCGAGCGTCCGCCGAACACTTTGTTGTTGTCGCCGCCGACTACAACCAGCGGGAAATCCGTGCGGCCGAGCTGCTCGGCCGCACGGATGGCGGTCTCGACATTCTTGTTCTTGGTCATCGACCCGACGAAAAGAAAGAATCGGTAGGGCTCGAGGCGCAGAGTCTCGATGATCGAGAACTGCGGATCGACCGACGCGAAAGGTTCCGCGCTGATCGGAAGGATCGGGATCGAGGCGGGAACCAGAGACAGCACGGCAGCAAGGTCGGGGCGGGAAAACGCGGAAACCGTCGCGATCCTTGCCGTGCGGGCCAGCAGATGGCCCAGCGTCCGATGCAGGGCGAGATAGCGCCGACTGAAGAAGTCCGGTCGCCGGAATACTTGTGCGTCGTGGAGCACGACCAGATGATCGCGGTGAAGCACGGGGCCGGAGTTGGCGAGGCTGATGAGGCGGGTGGCGGAGGCCCCGCGCGCCAGATCGATCTGGTCCCACGCATGCCCACGGAATGTTCCGACGTGTTTGAGCCTGATGTGGCGGAGACCGGCGAGTGTCTGCGCATTCGGCGGCGCCAGGATTTGCCACTCTGCATCCAGCAGTTGCTGTGGGGCCTGTTTGCTCGCAAGCAGACGGTCCGTCGCCTTGACGATTTCCGCTGCGTAGCGCTGCACGCCCGTGAGCGACTGTGACAGGAACCTTCCGTTGATGGAAAACTTCAAGAGCGATCTTTTTCTTTGCGCGTCTCTCGCGCGAACGATGCCTCAAGACTGAGCATTAGCGCCGACTGTGCGATCTCGCGTGCACGACCCATTGCATGTAGCACATGTAACGCCGTCATCCGAGTGTGCTCGCAAGGCGGGTCCGCATGCGAGGATGCATGACGCCATCATGTTTCCCACACATTTCGATGCGCTTAGATGCACGCGCTCGGCTTGATGATTCCTGTCATCGTCAAAACCTTGCCTCTCATGTCCTGGTCTGGCATTGCTTCACGGAGTGAACGAGGTGACAAGTTTGCGGCCAGTGATCGTGACCGGCGCTGCCGGCTTTATCGGAATGCACGTTTGCGAGCGACTGGTCGCCCGTGGCGAGCGGGTCGTTGGTATCGATGCGCTCACGCCGTACTACGACCCGGCGCTCAAGCGGGCGCGCCTCGAAAGGCTCAAGCATCTTCCCGGCTTCAGCTTTCACGAGATCGACCTTGCGGATTTCGCCGCAGTGACACACGTTTTCGATGAAGCTGCGCCCGATCGGGTCGTGCATCTCGCGGCGCAGCCCGGCGTCCGCGCCTCGATCGACGATCCCATCACCAGCATCCGCGCCAATTGTGACGGCTTCGTCACCGTGCTCGAAGCTGGCCGACGCCACTGTCTGGCGCATCTCGTCTATGCCTCGTCGAGCTCGGTGTATGGTGCCAATCGTACCTTGCCGTACTCGACCGAGCAGTCGGTCAACCATCCGGTCAGCCTTTACGCCGCGAGCAAGAAGGCCAACGAGCTGATGGCCCACACTTTTGCGCATGTTCACAAGCTGCCGGTGACGGGTCTTCGCTTCTTCACCGTCTACGGACCGTGGGGCCGGCCCGACATGGCCGCCTAGCTGTTCACGCGCGCGATCTTCGAGAATGAGCCGATCAAGATATTCAACAATGGCGATATGTGGCGCGACTTCACCTATGTCGACGACATCGTCGAAGGCGTGATCCGCACTCTCGATCGGCCCGCGGCGCCAAATCCGGCATGGAACGCCGAGCAGCCGGAAAATTCGTCGAGCTATGCGCCTTATCGCGTCTACAACATCGGCAACAATTGTTCGGTCAAGCTGCTCGAATTCGTCGAGACGCTGGAGAAGATCATCGGCAAGCCGGCGGTCCGCCAACTGATGCCGATGCAGGCCGGTGACGTCCTGGAAACACGCGCCGACATTTCCGCCCTGCAGCGCGACGTCGGTTTCGCGCCATCGACGCCCATCGCGGAGGGCCTTGCCCGCTTTGTCGAATGGTATCGAAAGTATCACAGCGTGTAGTCGCCGAACCGAACGGCAGCGCAGCACGCTGCTCGGCGCACAGCCGGCGTGGTTCGCCTGTCAATCGCGACGTTAAGGTTTATTCGGTGCGCGCAGCCATCTGCCCTAATGTTGGGCGTGCGACCGGATAGCGAATTGGTCTAGGGTGTTCGATGAACATCCGCCTTCAACGGAAAGAGTCTCTATCATGCGCATCACGATGATCGGCACGGGTTATGTGGGACTTGTGTCCGGGGCCTGCTTTGCCGATTTCGGCCACGACGTGGTTTGTGTCGATAAGGACGGAAAGAAGATCGCGGCGCTACATCGCGGTGAAATCCCGATCTACGAGACGGGCCTCGACGACTTGGTCACGACCAACGTCACGGCCCAGCCCCTCCGCTTCACCACCGATTTGTCGCAGCCGGTGGCCGATGCGGACGCCGTGTTCATCGCGGTCGGCACCCCCTCGCGCCGCGGCGACGGCCACGCCGATCTCTCCTATTTCAACGCCGCCGATAAGGAGATCGCGAAGGCGCCGACCGTCTTCACCGTAGTGGTTACGCAGTCGTCGGTGCCCGTCGGCACACGCGATGCGGTCGAGCGCAGCATCAGCGAGACCAATCCGAACGCCGACGTCGTCGTCGCCTCCAATCCGGAGTTCCTGCGCGAGGGCGCGGCGATCCGCGACTTCAAGTTTCCCGACCGCGTCGTGGTCGGCACCGCCGACGAGCGCGGCCGCAAGGTGATGGGCGACATCTATCGCCCGCTGTCGCTGAACCAGGCGCCGCTGATGTTCACCGCGCGCCGCACCGCCGAGATGATCAAATACGCCGCCAACGCCTTCCTGGCGACCAAGATCACCTTCATCAACGAGATCGCCGACCTGTCGGAAAAGGTCGGCGCCAACGTGCAGGAGGTCGCGCGCGGCATTGGCCTGGACAACCGCATCGGCACCAAGTTCCTGCATGCCGGTCCCGGCTTCGGCGGCTCGTGCTTTCCGAAAGACACCAAGGCGCTGATCAAGATCGCGCAGGATTACGACGTGTCCTTGCGCATCGTCGAATCCGTGCTGGCCGTGAACGAGAACCGCAACCGCGCGATGGCGCGGAACGTCAGCCAGGCGCTCGGCGGCGCCCTGCGCGGCAAGAACATCGCAGTGCTCGGCCTCACCTTCAAGCCCGACACCGACGACATGCGCGATGCGCCGTCGATCCCGCTCGTCACCGGCCTCCTCGACATGGGCGCCAAGGTGAAGGCGTTCGATCCGGTCGGCATGGAGCAGGCCAAGGGCGAGCTGCCCAACATTATTTATTGCGAGGATGCCTATTCCTGCGCGCAAGGTGCCGACGCGCTCGTCGTCGTCACCGAATGGACCCAGTTCCGCGCGCTCGATCTCGATCGGCTGAAGACGATCATGGCGCAGCCTGTTGTCGTCGACCTCCGCAACATCTACCGCCCCGAAGAGATGCTGGCGGCCGGATTCGTCTATGAGAGTGTCGGGCGGTCGTCTCAGGCCTAGCGCGGCAATGCGCCGCTGAACCCGGCGATGTTTCGCCCCTCGTCACGAGGCGGGCGAAATGGTTTCCGTTGCGGTATGCTCCCGCCGATGAGGCCACAGCCTTCGGGCCGTGAGCCGTGTTGCCGCTATGGAGACTGTCATGACCGACGACACGCACACGATTCGCAGTGACGGGCTCACCGCCACCATCAAGGCGCACGGCGCTGAGATGTGTTCGCTGAGGGATCGCGGCGGCACCGAATTCATCTGGCAGGCCGGGCCGGCCTGGCCGCGCCACGCGCCGCTCCTGTTTCCGATTGTCGGACGCCTCGCCAATGACGAGTTCAGGCACCGCGGCAAGATCTACCGGGTGACGCAGCACGGCTTTGCGCGCGACAGCCGCTTTGCGTGGGTGGCGCGCAGCGAAAGCAGCTGCAGCCTGGTGCTGGAGGACAGCGAAGCAACACGCACGCTTTATCCGTTCGCATTCCGTCTCACAGCCACCTATGCGATCGACGATGCCGGTCTCGATCTTTCGCTCGCGGTCGTCAATACCGGGGGCGAGACATTGCCGGTGTCGCTGGGCGGTCATCCCGCTTTCAACTGGCCGCTTCAGGCTGGCGTGCCGAAGGAGAGCTACGCGCTGACGTTCACGAACGAGGAGCCGTCTCCGATTCGCCGGGTCGAGGGCGGATTGCTGCTTGCGGAAACGGATCCGAGCCCCGTTCGAGGCAAATTACTTCCGTTGTCGGAATCGCTGTTCAGCAACGACGCCGTCATCCTCGATCCCGTCAACAGCCGTGCGGTTCGCTATGCCGCCAGGAATGACGCCGGGCCTTGGCTCGAGATGTCATGGCGTGGCTTTCGTGAGCTCGGGGTCTGGTCGAAACCCTCAGGCGCGCCGTTCCTCTGCATCGAGCCCTGGCGCGGCTATGCCAGTCCGGCGGGCTTTGCGGGCGAGTTCAGCGACAAGCCGGGCTTGATGCACATTGCGCCCGGTGCAGAGGAGCAGAGGACGTTCCGGAGCGAGGAGGGAAAGACCTGAGGAAGCATGATTTTCAGAACTCGATTCGCGTGAACCCTCAGCGCAGGCCTGTCGCGGTTGCGGCCACCGTCGGTTGGACGGTCGGGCGCACCGATCCGGACGATGTCAGGCGATGCGCCAGATCTTGGGCGTGCCGTTCGACCAGATGCCAGGTGGCGCGCGCGACCAGGTAGCTCAGCGCGGCGGTGACGACATAGGCGAGCAGCAGCGAGGCCAGCCCATCGGCGAACGGGCATACGGGACGCAGACCGTACATCAACGCGCAATGCGACAGATACATCGAATAGGAATTGCGGCCGAGCGCCTCGATCGGCTGCAAGCGGAGCGCAAGACGGATGCACCAGAACACGAATGCGCCGAGCACGAGATTGATCACGAGGTAGTTGAACTCGTGTGACCCGGTCGCGCGGTTGGCCACGAACGACAGGGCGAAGAAGCAGGCCAGGATCGCGGCATCCAACTTCGCAAAGCCGTCGCGCAGCGCGAAGAACAGTGCGCAGCCGACGAGGAACACCGGCAGCTGGTTCAGGAAGCTCATGTGCAGGGCGTTCCAGACAAAGGCCTCGTGCCCGGGCCCGTAATAGGCCGAGAACAGCGCGAAGGCCCACGGCTTGAACAGGCAGACATTGGCCAGATGCAGCACGATTGCCAGCGCCAGATAGAGATGCCGGCGCGATCCGAATGCGGTGATCACGAGCGGGAAGACGAGATAGAACATCATCTCGTCGGCGATCGACCAGTCGCCGGGCACCACGCTGTTGATGCTGTCGGGCCAGGAGCCGTGCAGGAACGTCGCGGTCCGGCGGACCTGGTGCGGCCCGACGACATCAGGCGCATTGGGGCACGGTCCCGTGCCGTTGACGACCAGGTAGAGGGGGATCGCAAGCCAGAACAGCGGCGCGATGCGCAGGAAGCGGCGGATGGAGAATTTGCGCGGCGGCTTGGCCTCGCTGCGCTGCGGCCACATCAGGCACATCGTCATCGCGCTGACGAAGTAGAATACGTTGACGCCGGCCCAGCCCCACAGAAAGGCGTAATCGACGGAGGCGATGGGTGAGGGAAAAGACTGTGAAACGCGAATCGCCATCACGCCGATGATGGGGAGACCGCGCAGGAAGTCGAGGCTGTGCGAACGACCGAACGGCGTTGCGCCTGTATCGGTCCGGCCGGCAGCCAACCGGGCCTGCCCCTGCATCACGCCGCTCCTGGATCTTGCGTTCTGTCGCGCTTGCGATGCGAAACCATAGAGGCGCGGCCGGCCAAACCGAAGCGGAAGCCTTTCTTTACGTTAACCAGCGGTTGAATCCGAATTCGGACGGGGTTGTGGTGAGCCGGCGCACCTCTCGCCGTTTCAGCAGGAAGCGTGCGCGGAATGAGAAGTGTGGGGCAATTCATAGTTAATACTTCAATACCGTGACTTATATTGTTTGGGCGGGACAACACGCCTAGTATTCCAGTGGGCGATTTCGGGGACTAGAATAAGTCGTGAATGTTCGTTCACAGGACAGCGCATCACGCGACGACTTGAACTTTCAAGCCGGGGCACAGGCGCACAGGACATCCAACATCGTGGCTGAATCCGCGCTTCGGGAATTGCGGCCCGTCGGGCGCGAGCGGTTGATCGTCGTCGAAGACGATCCCGTGACGCGAACGATGCTGGTCGGTTACTTCAGCGAGAACAATTTCGACGTGGTCGGCGCCGGCACCTGTGCGGAATGCCGCCAGGCGCTGCGGGCGCGCACCGATCTCGTCTTTCTCGATGTGCAATTGCCGGACGGCGACGGCTTCGAGCTCGCCAAGGAGATCCAGGCGACGAGCAATGCGGGCATCATCTTCGTGACCCGCCGCGACACCGACGTCGATCGCATCCTGGGTCTCGAGATTGCCGGCGACCATTACGTCACCAAGCCGATCAATCTGCGCGATCTGTTGGCGCGCGCGCGCAGCGTGCTGCGGCGGCGCTCGATCGATCGCAAGGCCGCGCGCAACCACAATTCGATCGCCTTCGGCGACTGGATTATCGACCTGACGCGGCGCGAGCTGCTCGGCGGTGACGGCAAGCCGGTGGCGCTGACGCGCGCCGAGTTCGACCTGCTCGCCGCTCTCGTCGGTGCGGACGGGCGGCCGCTCAGCCGCGATTATCTGATCGAGGTCGTCAGCAACCGCCAGGCCGAGGTCGACATCCGCACCGTCGATGCACTGGTGGCGCGGCTGCGCCGCAAGCTGGTCGGCAGCGGCACGCCCGTCATCGCCACCGTCACTGGCGTCGGCTACAAGCTCGCGCTCAGCGAACGTCTCTAGAGCTACCGGTCAGTCGCTGACCGGCAGCGTTGATTCAACCGTTGAACCCGACGACGCGCCGGATGGCGATGGAGGTCGACGTGGCCACGGCGGCCGGCGCGGAGATCGCAAACAGAACTCTCAAACTATTGTGCATGGTCTCTATTCGAGGTTACGCAGAAAAAGACTGTTGGTCCAATTGCGGCACTTGCTCCCAAAAAGGGGAGTATCCGTAATTTTCCATCGGCGATGACCGGCTCGTCAAGGGCTAAGCCGTGAGCGGAAGCGACGTGCCGTCGTCACTGCGGTTGAGCGCCGCGTCTATCGTGCGCGCGAAACCTGGTCCGCGGCTGCCTTCTGGGCGCCGCTGACGAGCTGGTCGTCAACCGCGTAGGGCGTACATGTCGGCGACCATTTCATGCAAGCCGCGAGCGAGTCGCGCCGGGCATCGTCGGTTGTCGCGCGCCCCGAACGCCAGCCGTAGCCGCCGTTGGATCGCTGCGCGCAGGTCGGCAACCGCAACGGCCGTGGCCGGCAGGTCGGCCGCGCTGGCGCAGCCGCCGACGCTGTCGGCGCGCCCGCCGGGAGAGGTGCCGTAGCCGCGCCGCATCCGCGCCGGGCATATTCCAGCGCAATGCCGTAATATTTATGCGCCGACATCTTCGCGCGCTCATCGAAGCTGCGCGGCGAGCCGTGGCTGAGCAGCGCGAGCGGATAGCGCTTGGTTCCGGCCGGGCGGACCAGAAACGCCTCCAGCCCCTGCGGTCCGGCCTCCGCCATCGGGATGCGCAGATCCTCGGTGTAGAACCGGGTCGCATTGGCGCGAATCGTCGTCGCCGCGACGGCGAGCAGGATGAGCACGGGCAGACGCCAGCGCGCCAAGTCCATGGTTGGATGATTCTCCGTGGTCGCGCGGATCATAACAGAACCGCATGCCCCCGGCGAACGGGCGTCATTCGGGCGAGTCTCAGCCGTTCATTTCAGCCTCTCAAGATAGGCGATGACGTTGGCCCGGTCTGCGGGATTCGGCAGCCCCTTGAAGAACATCTTGACGCCGTGGACGTCGCCGCGGGGGTCGGCGAGGTAGGCATCCAGCGCGGCCACCGTCCAAGGCTGCTTGTTGGCCTTCATTGCTTCGGAATAGGCAAAGTCGGGAACGGCGGCGGGCTTGCGGTCGAGGACATTCCACAGGCTCGGGCCGACCTTGTTCACGCCGATCACCACGGCGTGGCAGTTCTCGCAGGTTCGCTCGAAGAGGGCCTTGCCGGCGGCCGGATCGCCATCTGCGGCGGAGGCTGGCGGCGTGGCCAAGGACGACGCGGCCAGGGCCAGCATGAGCGCGAAGATCGAACGTCCAGTCATGTTGGGTCCACTCCACCGGCAAATCCCGGCTTTCCTTGATCAAGCGGAGCGTGCCCCACGCGGCGCGGCAGCGTCTTTGTCCTGTATCAAGCGAAATCCAGGACCAAAGTACGAGGGAACGCTATGCGTCATCGCCATGGATCGTCCGGTGCCGGATCGGCGTTGTCGGTTGATCGCGGGCCAGAACTGGCATCGCGCCGCCCGGCAAGCGGCTTGGCCAAACGGTTTGGCCAAACGGTTTGGCGATGTGCCGGCCGATGATATGGTGTGGCGTCTGAAGGCACGGAGAGGTGAAGTGGCAGAAGTCGATCCCGCGGCGGGTAAGCCGGGTGCGGCGAGGGCGCTTGGCAATGGTCCAAGGCTGGTGACGGCCTATTTCGCGGGCAAGCCCGACGCATCGGACCCGGCGCAGCGGGTGGCGTTCGGAACGTCGGGCCATCGCGGCACCTCGCTCAAGAACAGCTTCAACGAGGGCCACATCCTCGCGACCACGCAGGCCATCTGCGACTATCGGACAGAGAAGGGTCTGACCGGTCCGCTCTTCATCGGCATCGACACCCACGCGCTGGCCGAGCCGGCGCTTGCCAGTGCCGTGGAGGTGTTCGCGGCGAACGGCGTCGAGGTCATGATCGACAAGGACGGCGGCTACACGCCGACGCCGGTGATCTCGCATGCGATCCTGACCTACAACAAGGGCCGCGGTAGCGGCCTTGCGGACGGCGTCGTCGTCACGCCCTCGCACAATCCCCCGGAGGACGGCGGCTACAAATAAATCCGCCGCATGGCGGCCCGGCCGATACGGACGCGACCTCCGTCATCGAGAAGCGCGCAAACGCCTATCTCGCCGAGGCACTCAAAGGCGTGAAGCGCATCGACTACGCCAAGGCGAAGAAATCGGCCAACGTCCACGCCTACGCCTACCTCGCCCCTTACGCCGCCGATCTCGGCCATGTCGTCTACCTCGATCTGGTCAAATCCGCCGGCATCACTATCGACATCGCTCCGCTCGGCGCCGCCGCCGCGCACTACTGGCACCCGATCATCGCGCGCTACGGCCTCAAAGCCACCGTCGGGAACGCGGCAATCGCACCGACCTTCCGCTGCCTGACGGTGGATTGGGACAACAACATCCGCCTGGACCGCTCCTCGCCTTATGCGATGGCGAGCCTGATCGCGATGCGCGACCGATTCGACGTCGCCTTCGCCAACGACACCGACGCCGATCGCCACGGCATCGTCACGCGCACCGGCGGATTGATGAATCCGAACCATTATCTGGCGACCGCGATTTCGTACCTGTTCGCGCACCGGCCGAACTGGGGCAAGGATGCCGCCATCGGCAAGACCGTGGTGTCGAGCTCGATCATCGACCGCGTCGCCAAGAAGCTCGGCCGCAAGCTGGTGGAGACCCCGGTCGGCTTCAAATGGTTCGTGGATGGTCTGGTGAGCGGCAGCTTCGGCTTCGGCGGCGAGGAGAGTGCGGGCGCCTCGTTCCTGCGCCGCGATGGCACGGTGTGGACCACCGACAAGGACGGCATCATCCTCGGCCTGCTCGCCGCCGAGATCATGGCCAGGACCGGCCGCGATCCGAGCCAGCTCTTTGGTGATCTCACCGCCGAGCTCGGCGTGCCGCATTACGCGCGCATCGATGTCGCCGCGACCGGGCCGCAGAAGAACATCTTGAAATCCGTCACGCCCGAGCAACTCGGCCTGAAAGACCTCGCCGGCGATCCGGTTCGCGCGACGCTGAGCAAGGCGCCGGGCAACGGCCAGCCGTTCGGCGGCATCAAGGTCGAGACCGATTTCGGCTGGTTCGCCGCGCGGCCGTCCGGCACCGAGGACGTGTACAAGATCTACGCGGAGAGCTTCCGCAGCACCGAGCATCTGAAGCGGATTCAGGACGAAGCCCAGGCGGGGCTGAAGAAGGTGTTCGGGGCGTAAGGGCCGACGCCACCGCTCTCTTAACTCCCCCCTGGAGGGCCCCCGCCCCAGGGGGGGTAGACACGTTCGCGGCGTGATCCTTGACCTGATGTGTATACAATAATTCGATTGAAGGTATTTAGTTAAGCCAATTTCGGCCTTGAACGATCTGTGTGTCCCCGCTATTGTATACATAACGAATACAACATGTCTGGGAGATCGCCGGTGACCAAACCCTTCCCCATGAATGCCTGGTACGCCGCCGCCTGGGATGCCGAGGTGAAGCCGGCGCTGCTGCCGCGGACGATCTGCGGCAAGCACGTCGTGATGTATCGCAAGGCCGATGGCTCGGTGGCCGCGCTCGAGGATGCCTGCTGGCACCGCCTGGTGCCGCTCTCCAAGGGCCGGCTCGAAGGCGACACCGTCGTCTGCGGCTATCACGGCCTGAAGTACAATGCGCAGGGACGCTGCACCTTCATGCCCTCGCAGGAGACCATCAACCCGTCGGCCTGCGTCCGCGCCTATCCGGTCGTCGAGCGCCATCGTTACATCTGGCTCTGGATGGGCGACCCCGCGCTGGCCGATCCCGCGCTCGTCCCCGACATGCACTGGAATCACGATCCGGCCTGGGCCGGCGACGGCAAGACCATTCGCGTCAATTGCGACTACCGCCTCGTGCTCGACAATCTCATGGACCTCACCCACGAGACCTTCGTGCACGGCTCCTCGATCGGCAACGACGCGGTGGCGGAAGCGCCGTTCGACGTCACCCATGGCGAGAAGACGGTGACGGTGACGCGCTGGATGCGCAACATCGAGCCGCCGCCGTTCTGGGCGAAACAACTCGGCAAGCCCGGCCCCGTCGATCGCTGGCAGATCATCCGCTTCGAGGCGCCGTGCACCATCGCCATCGATGTCGGCGTCGCGCCAACAGGCACCGGCGCGCCGGAAGGCGGCCGCTCGCAGGGCGTCAACGGCTTCGTGCTCAACACCATCACGCCGGAGACCGAGAAGACCTGCCACTATTTCTGGGCCTTCGTCCGCAACTATCAGATCGGCGAGCAGCGCATCACCACCGAGATTCGCGAGGGCGTCTCCGGTATCTTCCGCGAGGACGAGCTGATCCTCGAAGCGCAGCAGCGCGCGATGGACGAGAACCCGGATCGCATCTTCTACAACCTCAACATCGACGCCGGCGCGATGTGGATGCGCAAGCTGATCGACCGCATGGTGGCGAAGGAAAGCGGACCGCTGCATCTGCAGGCCGCGGAGTAGGGCAAGTGAAAGCAGTGCCCGAGGTCGACCGCTCCGTCTCGCAGACCGTGAAGGCGCAGCTCGCGCTGCGCGACCAGATCCTGGCGGGCTCCTTGCGGCCGGGCGAGCGCATCTCCGAGCTCCAGGCGGTGGAAACCACGGGTGCCTCGCGCACGCCGGTGCGGATGGCGCTGGTGCGGCTGGAGGAGGAGGGGCTGCTCGAGGCCATTCCCTCCGGCGGCTTCATGGTGAAGGCGTTCTCGGAGCGTGACATCTCCGATTCCATCGAGCTGCGCGGCACGCTGGAAGGCCTTGCCGCGCGCTTTGCCGCCGAGCGCGGCGTCTCCGCGCGCGAGCTCGAGCCGCTGAAGGAGTGCCTCGCCGCGATCGACGAGCTGCTGCGCCAGGTGCCGATCTCGATCGAGGCGTTCTCGTCCTACGTCACGCTGAATGCGCGTTTCCACGCGCTGCTCACCGAGCTGTCGCGCAGCCCGCCCTTGATCCGGCAGATCGACCGCGCCTCGGCGCTGCCGTTCGCATCCCCAAGCGGGTTCGTGATGGCGCAGTCGGCATTGCCCGAGGCGCAGCAGATCCTGATCATCGGTCAGGAGCACCACCGCGTCGTGATCGACGCCATCGAGAACCGCGAAGGCGCGCGCGCCGAGGCGATCATGCGCGAGCATGCGCGCCTTGCCGTGCGCAATTTGCGGCTGGCGCTGCGCAACCGCACCCATCTCGATCTCCTGCCGGCGCTTGCGCTGACCAAGACCGCAACCGATTGAGGGCAATGCCATGCGCGTCATCGAAACCTGGATTCCCGCCACGCTGGGCTCGACCCGCGCTCCTACGCCCGGCATCCGCGAATTCGTGATCCGGCCGGATCAGTTCGACGTTACAGCCTATCCGGTCGGCAGCCACATCAATGTCAGCGTCACCATCGACGGCCTGCCCGAAACGCGGTCCTATTCGCTGGTCGGCGAGGCGTCTTCGCGCGGTTTCAAGATCGCGGTGCGCCGCGCCGAAGATTCTCGCGGCGGCTCGCGCTACATGTGGCAGCTGGCGCCGGGCGCACGGCTCGACATCACCCGGCCGGCTTCGCTCGTGGCCGTCGACTGGGAGCGTGAAAACTACTGCCTGATCGCCGGCGGCATCGGCATCACCCCGATCCTCGGCGCTGCGCAGGCACTGGCGCGGCGCGGCGCAAATGTCACGCTGCATTATGCCGTGCGCTCGCGCGCGGATGCCGCCTATCTCGAGGACCTCGCAAGCCTGCTGGGCGATCGGCTGCTCGTCCATGCCAGCGACGAGGGCAAGCGGCTCGACCTCGACGCGCTGTTCGCCTCACTGCCGAAGGGCACGCTGACGCTGTTCTGCGGCCCGATGCGGATGCTCGATGCCGCTCGTCACGCCTGGATCGGCGCCGGCCATCCGCTCGCCGATCTTCGCTACGAGACCTTCGGCTCCAGCGGCACGCTGCCGACCGAAGCATTTCGCGTCCGCCTGAAGGACAGCGATGTCGAGCTCGAAATCCCGCGCGAGCGCTCGATGCTCGACGTCCTCAACGCCAGCGGCTTCGAGGTGATATCCGACTGCAAGCGCGGCGAATGCGGCCTCTGCGCCATCGACGTCGTCGCCCTCGACGGCGAGATCGATCATCGCGACGTCTTCTTCAGCGATCACCAGAAGAGCAGCAACGCCAAGATGTGCGCCTGCGTGTCGCGCGCGCGCGGGACCATCACGGTGGACACGCTGCTGCGGGCGGATGCGGTTTGAGGCTTAGCGGATTCGGTCAACACAATGCTCTCTCCGTTCCCTCCCTCCCTGTGGGCAGGGGGCGGGGAGGGGTCACCCCAGCTGCTTCGGGTCGTAATAGAACCGTTCTTCGATCAGCTGATCGCCGCGCCAGGTCTGCCAGGCGATTTCATCCAGCGTATGCGTGACGCCTTCGGCGTTGGTGAAGCTGAAGCTCCAGCGTGTGGCGACGTGATCGCCTTCGATCAGGCTCGGCCCGACGCGGACGGCCTTGACCTCTCGGAACGCAGCCAGCACGCCACGCTCTTTGGCTGCCAGTCTATCTCGGCCGACAACCGGGGCGTCGTTGTTTTCGTAAGTCGCGGCGTCGGGCGCATAGAAGTGCTCGATCGCTTCGACGAAGTCCCCGGCCTCCAGACGCTGCGCAAACGCTTCCACGATCTCACGGCCCGGCATGACGCACCTCTCCAAAAACAGACTGTTGGTCGGTAAATACCGACTGATAGTCGAAAAGTCAACTGGCGTCCGGGCGCGAATTCGATTAGAGCCAAAGGAGTGAAACACAGCTGGCGCTCCGACGAAGGTGTGTTCCCTCCCCCCTTGTGGGGGAAGGATAGGGAGAGGGGTAGCCCAGCAAAGAGTGCCAATTGTCGAAGATGCACCGAGCGAATGCACGGCCGATAGAATCCCCGTGTGGCACCCCCCTCCCTGACCCTCGCCCCCAAGGGGGGAGGGAACGGAGAGAGTGCCGCTTGGGGTCGCGCTCGCTTCGACTTCAGCCTATCAATCTCGAGGAGCCGGCGTGTCCACACACTCAGAGCGGCGCGCAGCAACAGCCGCGGCAATCCTGACGCCGGCGGGGAGGCTGTGCGGGACGCAAGGGTGTGCCGCCACGCCCATGGACGGGATCGCGGGAGCCGCGGGCGTCGCCAAGGGCGCGGTCTATCACCACTTCAAGACCAAGGAGGCGGTGTTCGAAGCGGTGTTCGATGCGGTCTCGCGCGACCTCGTCACGGAAATCGACCGCGCCGCACGAACCGAAAAGGACGTGCTGGCCGCGATGGTCGCCGGCACCCAGCATTATTTTGCCGCGACGGCCAAAGGCCCGACCGGCCGGATCATTCTGCGCGATGGGCCGGCCGTGCTCGGCTGGGAACGCTGGCGCGAGATCGACGCCAGGCATTTCGGCGGCAAGATGCCGCGCGCGCTGTCGGCGGCGATGGAGGCCGGCCTCATCGCAAAGCAGCCGGTCGAGCCGCTGGCACGGCTGCTGCTCGGCGCGGCCACCGAGGCCGCGGTCGCCTGCGCCGGCCGCGCCGATCTCGCAAAAGCGGGCGCGGAATATGCCCGTGCGTTCAGGTCGCTGGTCGAGGCGCTGCGTCTTCGCGCATGATTGTGCTAGTCACGGAACTGGAAACGCCCACGCCAACAAGAAGAACAGTAGCGCATGAATGCAACTTCGTCCCTCACGCCGTCGGATCCCGAATTCGACTACATCATCGTCGGCGCCGGCTCGGCCGGCTGCGTGCTCGCCAACCGTCTCTCCGCGAACGGCAAGCACAGCGTGCTGCTGCTGGAGGCCGGCCCCAAGGATTCCAACATCTGGATTCACGTGCCGCTCGGCTACGGCAAGCTGTTCAAGGAGAAGACGGTCAACTGGATGTACCAGACCGAGCCGGAGCCCGAGTTGAAGGGACGGCAAGTATTCCAGCCGCGCGGCAAGACGCTGGGCGGATCGAGCTCGATCAACGGCCTGCTCTATGTCCGCGGCCAGCATGAGGACTACGATCGCTGGCGCCAGCTCGGCAACACCGGCTGGGGCTATGACGACGTGCTGCCCTATTTCAAGAAGGCCGAGAACCAGTCGCGTGGCGCCGATCAGTATCACGGTGCGGGAGGTCCGCTGCCGGTGTCCAACATGATCGTGACCGACCCGCTGTCGAAGGCGTTCATCGACGCCGCGGTCGAGACCGGCCTGCCCTATAATCCGGATTTCAACGGCGCCACGCGACTGGTTCTCGGCCTTCTTGAAATAGGGCAGCACGTCGTCATAGCCCCAGCCGGTGTTGCCGAGCTGGCGCCAGCGATCGTAGTCCTCATGCTGGCCGCGGACATAGAGCAGGCCGTTGATCGAGCTCGATCCGCCCAGCGTCTTGCCGCGCGGCTGGAATACTTGCCGTCCCTTCAACTCGGGCTCCGGCTCGGTCTGGTACATCCAGTTGACCGTCTTCTCCTTGAACAGCCTGCCGTAGCCGAGCGGCACGTGAATCCAGATGTTGGAATCCTTGGGGCCGGCCTCAA
Organism: Bradyrhizobium campsiandrae; assembly: GCF_014529705.1. Taxonomy (GTDB): domain Bacteria; phylum Pseudomonadota; class Alphaproteobacteria; order Rhizobiales; family Xanthobacteraceae; genus Bradyrhizobium; species Bradyrhizobium campsiandrae. Next base: position 102,031 of record NZ_JAANIH010000006.1, on the reverse strand, counting down.
GCAGCAGCACGCTGTGCTTGCCGTTCGCGGAGAGACGGTTGGCGAGCACGCAGCCGGCCGAGCCGGCGCCGACGATGATGTAGTCGAATTCGGGATCCGACGGCGTGAGGGACGAAGTTGCATTCATGCGCTACTGTTCTTCTTGTTGGCGTGGGCGTTTCCAGTTCCGTGACTAGCACAATCATGCGCGAAGACGCAGCGCCTCGACCAGCGACCTGAACGCACGGGCATATTCCGCGCCCGCTTTTGCGAGATCGGCGCGGCCGGCGCAGGCGACCGCGGCCTCGGTGGCCGCGCCGAGCAGCAGCCGTGCCAGCGGCTCGACCGGCTGCTTTGCGATGAGGCCGGCCTCCATCGCCGCCGACAGCGCGCGCGGCATCTTGCCGCCGAAATGCCTGGCGTCGATCTCGCGCCAGCGTTCCCAGCCGAGCACGGCCGGCCCATCGCGCAGAATGATCCGGCCGGTCGGGCCTTTGGCCGTCGCGGCAAAATAATGCTGGGTGCCGGCGACCATCGCGGCCAGCACGTCCTTTTCGGTTCGTGCGGCGCGGTCGATTTCCGTGACGAGGTCGCGCGAGACCGCATCGAACACCGCTTCGAACACCGCCTCCTTGGTCTTGAAGTGGTGATAGACCGCGCCCTTGGCGACGCCCGCGGCTTCCGCGATCTCGTCCATGGTGGTGGCGGCCAACCCTTGCGCCCCGAACAGCCGCCGCGCCGCCGTCAGGCTTGCCTCGGTTGTTGCTGCGCGCCGCTCTGATTGTTTGGCCACGCCGTCTACTCGAGAGTGATAGGCTGAAGTCGAAGCGAGCTCGACCCCAAGCGGCACTCTCACTCTCTCCGTTCCCTCCCCCCTTGCGGGTCAGGGAGGGGGGTGCCACACGGGGATTCTATCGGCCGTGCATTCGCTCGGTGCATCTTCGACAATTGGCACTCTTTGCTGGGCTACCCCTCTCCCTATCCTTCCCCCACAAGGGGGGAGGGAACACACCTTCGTCGGAGCGCCAGCTGTGTTTCACTCCTTTGGCTCTAATCGAATTCGCGCCCGGACGCCAGTTGACTTTTCGACTATCAGTCGGTATTTACCGACCAACAGTCTGTTTTTGGAGAGGTGCGTCATGCCGGGCCGTGAGATCGTGGAAGCGTTTGCGCAGCGTCTGGAGGCCGGGGACTTCGTCGAAGCGATCGAGCACTTCTATGCGCCCGACGCCGCGACTTACGAAAACAACGACGCCCCGGTTGTCGGCCGAGATAGACTGGCAGCCAAAGAGCGTGGCGTGCTGGCTGCGTTCCGAGAGGTCAAGGCCGTCCGCGTCGGGCCGAGCCTGATCGAAGGCGATCACGTCGCCACACGCTGGAGCTTCAGCTTCACCAACGCCGAAGGCGTCACGCATACGCTGGATGAAATCGCCTGGCAGACCTGGCGCGGCGATCAGCTGATCGAAGAACGGTTCTATTACGACCCGAAGCAGCTGGGGTGACCCCTCCCCGCCCCCTGCCCAACGGGAGGGAGGGAACGGAGAGAGCATTGGTGTTGACAGAATACGCTAAGCCTCAAACCGCATCCGCCCGCAGCAGCGTGTCCACCGTGATGGTCCCGCGCGCGCGCGACACGCAGGCGCAGATCTTGGCGTTGCTGCTCTTCTGGTGATCGCTGAAGAAGACGTCGCGATGATCGATCTCGCCGTCGAGGGCGACGACGTCGATGGCGCAGAGGCCGCCTTCGCCGCGCTTGCAGTCGGGTATCACCTCGAAGCCGCTGGCGTTGAGGACGTCGAGCATCGAGCGCTCGCGCGGGATTTCGAGCTCGACATCGCTGTCCTTCAGGCGGACGCGAAATGCTTCGGTCGGCAGCGTGCCGCTGGAGCCGAAGGTCTCGTAGCGAAGATCGGCGAGCGGATGGCCGGCGCCGATCCAGGCGTGACGAGCGGCATCGAGCATCCGCATCGGGCCGCAGAACAGCGTCAGCGTGCCCTTCGGCAGTGAGGCGAACAGCGCGTCGAGGTCGAGCCGCTTGCCCTCGTCGCTGGCATGGACGAGCAGCCGATCGCCCAGCAGGCTTGCGAGGTCATCGAGATACGCGGCATCCGCTAGCGAGCGCACGGCTTAATGAAGCGGGACATTTGCGGCTCGCCGCGCAAGAGCCTGCGCAGCGCCGCGGATAGGGGCGATGCCGATGCCGCCGGCGATCAGGCAGTAGTTTTCACGCTCCCAGTCGACGGCCACGAGCGAAGCCGGCCGGGTGATGTCGAGCCGTGCGCCCGGCGCCAGCTGCCACATGTAGCGCGAGCCGCCGCGAGAATCTTCGGCGCGGCGCACCGCGATCTTGAAACCGCGCGAAGACGCCTCGCCGACCAGCGAATAGGACCGCGTTTCGGGCAGGCCGTCGATGGTGACGCTGACATTGATGTGGCTGCCGACCGGATAGGCTGTAACGTCGAACTGATCCGGCCGGATCACGAATTCGCGGATGCCGGGCGACAGATCGCGGGTCGAGACCAGCGTTGCGGGAATCCAGGTTTCGATGAAGCGCATGGCATTGCCCTCAATCGGTTGCGGTCTTGATCAGCGCAAGCGCCGGCAGGAGATCGAGATGGGTGCGGTTGCGCAGCGCCAGCCGCAAATTGCGCACGGCAAGGCGCGCATGCTCGCGCATGATCGCCTCGGCGCGCGCGCCTTCGCGGTTCTCGATGGCGTCGATCACGACGCGGTGGTGCTCCTGACCGATGATCAGGATCTGCTGCGCCTCGGGCAATGCCGACTGCGCCATCACGAACCCGCTTGGGGATGCGAACGGCAGCGCCGAGGCGCGGTCGATCTGCCGGATCAAGGGCGGGCTGCGCGACAGCTCGGTGAGCAGCGCGTGGAAACGCGCATTCAGCGTGACGTAGGACGAGAACGCCTCGATCGAGATCGGCACCTGGCGCAGCAGCTCGTCGATCGCGGCGAGGCACTCCTTCAGCGGCTCGAGCTCGCGCGCGGAGACGCCGCGCTCGGCGGCAAAGCGCGCGGCAAGGCCTTCCAGCGTGCCGCGCAGCTCGATGGAATCGGAGATGTCACGCTCCGAGAACGCCTTCACCATGAAGCCGCCGGAGGGAATGGCCTCGAGCAGCCCCTCCTCCTCCAGCCGCACCAGCGCCATCCGCACCGGCGTGCGCGAGGCACCCGTGGTTTCCACCGCCTGGAGCTCGGAGATGCGCTCGCCCGGCCGCAAGGAGCCCGCCAGGATCTGGTCGCGCAGCGCGAGCTGCGCCTTCACGGTCTGCGAGACGGAGCGGTCGACCTCGGGCACTGCTTTCACTTGCCCTACTCCGCGGCCTGCAGATGCAGCGGTCCGCTTTCCTTCGCCACCATGCGGTCGATCAGCTTGCGCATCCACATCGCGCCGGCGTCGATGTTGAGGTTGTAGAAGATGCGATCCGGGTTCTCGTCCATCGCGCGCTGCTGCGCTTCGAGGATCAGCTCGTCCTCGCGGAAGATACCGGAGACGCCCTCGCGAAGCTCGGTGGTGATGCGCTGCTCGCCGATCTGATAGTTGCGGACGAAGGCCCAGAAATAGTGGCAGGTCTTCTCGGTCTCCGGCGTGATGGTGTTGAGCACGAAGCCGTTGACGCCCTGCGAGCGGTCGCCTTCCGGCGCGCCGGTGCCTGTTGGCGCGACGCCGACATCGATGGCGATGGTGCACGGCGCCTCGAAGCGGATGATCTGCCAGCGATCGACGGGGCCGGGCTTGCCGAGTTGTTTCGCCCAGAACGGCGGCGGCTCGATGTTGCGCATCCAGCGCGTCACCGTCACCGTCTTCTCGCCATGGGTGACGTCGAACGGCGCTTCCGCCACCGCGTCGTTGCCGATCGAGGAGCCGTGCACGAAGGTCTCGTGGGTGAGGTCCATGAGATTGTCGAGCACGAGGCGGTAGTCGCAATTGACGCGAATGGTCTTGCCGTCGCCGGCCCAGGCCGGATCGTGATTCCAGTGCATGTCGGGGACGAGCGCGGGATCGGCCAGCGCGTGGTCGCCCATCCAGAGCCAGATGGAACGATGGCGCTCGACGACCGGAGAGGCGCGGACGCAGGCCGACGGGTTGATGGGCTCCGGCGAGGGCATGAAGGTGCAGCGGCCCTGCGCATTGGACTTAAGGCCGGGATAGCCGCAGACGACGGTGTCGCCTTCGAGCCGGCCCTTGGAGAGCGGCACCAGGCGGTGCCAGCAGGCATCCTCGAGCGCGGCCACCGAGCCATCGGCCTTGCGATACATCACGACGTGCTTGCCGCAGATCGTCCGCGGCAGCAGCGCCGGCTTCACCTCGGCATCCCAGGCGGCGGCGTACCAGGCATTCATGGGGAAGGGTTTGGTCACCGGCGATCTCCCAGACATGTTGTATTCGTTATGTATACAATAGCGGGGACACACAGATCGTTCAAGGCCGAAATTGGCTTAACTAAATACCTTCAATCGAATTATTGTATACACATCAGGTCAAGGATCACGCCGCGAACGTGTCTACCCCCCCTGGGGCGGGGGCCCTCCAGGGGGGAGTTAAGAGAGCGGTGGCGTCGGCCCTTACGCCCCGAACACCTTCTTCAGCCCCGCCTGGGCTTCGTCCTGAATCCGCTTCAGATGCTCGGTGCTGCGGAAGCTCTCCGCGTAGATCTTGTACACGTCCTCGGTGCCGGACGGCCGCGCGGCGAACCAGCCGAAATCGGTCTCGACCTTGATGCCGCCGAACGGCTGGCCGTTGCCCGGCGCCTTGCTCAGCGTCGCGCGAACCGGATCGCCGGCGAGGTCTTTCAGGCCGAGTTGCTCGGGCGTGACGGATTTCAAGATGTTCTTCTGCGGCCCGGTCGCGGCGACATCGATGCGCGCGTAATGCGGCACGCCGAGCTCGGCGGCGAGATCACCAAAGAGCTGGCTCGGATCGCGGCCGGTCCCGGCCACGATCTCGGCCCCGAGCAGGGCGCGGATGATGCCGTCCTTGTCGGTGGTCCACACCGTGCCATCGCGGCGCAGGAACGAGGCGCCCGCACTCTCCTCGCCGCCGAAGCCGAAGCTGCCGCTCACCAGACCATCCACGAACCATTTGAAGCCGACCGGGGTCTCCACCAGCTTGCGGCCGAGCTTCTTGGCGACGCGGTCGATGATCGAGCTCGACACCACGGTCTTGCCGATGGCGGCATCCTTGCCCCAGTTCGGCCGGTGCGCGAACAGGTACGAAATCGCGGTCGCCAGATAATGGTTCGGATTCATCAATCCGCCGGTGCGCGTGACGATGCCGTGGCGATCGGCGTCGGTGTCGTTGGCGAAGGCGACGTCGAATCGGTCGCGCATCGCGATCAGGCTCGCCATCGCATAAGGCGAGGAGCAGTCCATGCGGATCTTGCCGTCCCAATCCACCGTCATGAAGCGGAAGGTCGGGTCGATCGCCTCGTTCACGACGGTGGCCTTGAGGCCGTAGCGCGCGATGATCGGATGCCAGTAGTGCACGGCGGCGCCGCCGAGCGGATCGATGCCGATATTGATGCCGGCGGATTTGACCAGATCGAGGTCGACGACATGGCCGAGATCGGCGACGTAAGGGGTGATGTAGTCGTAGGCGTGGACGTTGGCCGATTTCTTCGCCTTGGCGTAGTCGATGCGCTTCACGCCTTTGAGTGCCTCGGCGAGATAGGCGTTTGCGCGCTTCTCGATGACGGAGGTCGCGTCCGTATCGGCCGGGCCGCCATGCGGCGGATTGTATTTGTAGCCGCCGTCCTCCGGGGGATTGTGCGAGGGCGTGACGACGACGCCGTCCGCAAGGCCGCTACCGCGGCCCTTGTTGTAGGTCAGGATCGCATGCGAGATCACCGGCGTCGGCGTGTAGCCGCCGTCCTTGTCGATCATGACCTCGACGCCGTTCGCCGCGAACACCTCCACGGCACTGGCAAGCGCCGGCTCGGCCAGCGCGTGGGTGTCGATGCCGATGAAGAGCGGACCGGTCAGACCCTTCTCTGTCCGATAGTCGCAGATGGCCTGCGTGGTCGCGAGGATGTGGCCCTCGTTGAAGCTGTTCTTGAGCGAGGTGCCGCGATGGCCCGACGTTCCGAACGCCACCCGCTGCGCCGGGTCCGATGCGTCGGGCTTGCCCGCGAAATAGGCCGTCACCAGCCTTGGAACATTGGCAAGCGCGCTCGGCGCAACCGGCTTACCCGCCGCGGGATCGACTTCTGCCACTTCACCTCTCCGTGCCTTCAGACGCCACACCATATCATCGGCCGGCACATCGCCAAACCGTTTGGCCAAACCGTTTGGCCAAGCCGCTTGCCGGGCGGCGCGATGCCAGTTCTGGCCCGCGATCAACCGACAACGCCGATCCGGCACCGGACGATCCATGGCGATGACGCATAGCGTTCCCTCGTACTTTGGTCCTGGATTTCGCTTGATACAGGACAAAGACGCTGCCGCGCCGCGTGGGGCACGCTCCGCTTGATCAAGGAAAGCCGGGATTTGCCGGTGGAGTGGACCCAACATGACTGGACGTTCGATCTTCGCGCTCATGCTGGCCCTGGCCGCGTCGTCCTTGGCCACGCCGCCAGCCTCCGCCGCAGATGGCGATCCGGCCGCCGGCAAGGCCCTCTTCGAGCGAACCTGCGAGAACTGCCACGCCGTGGTGATCGGCGTGAACAAGGTCGGCCCGAGCCTGTGGAATGTCCTCGACCGCAAGCCCGCCGCCGTTCCCGACTTTGCCTATTCCGAAGCAATGAAGGCCAACAAGCAGCCTTGGACGGTGGCCGCGCTGGATGCCTACCTCGCCGACCCCCGCGGCGACGTCCACGGCGTCAAGATGTTCTTCAAGGGGCTGCCGAATCCCGCAGACCGGGCCAACGTCATCGCCTATCTTGAGAGGCTGAAATGAACGGCTGAGACTCGCCCGCATGACGCCCGTTCGCCGGGGGCATGCGGTTCTGTTATGATCCGCGCGACCACGGAGAATCATCCAACCATGGACTTGGCGCGCTGGCGTCTGCCCGTGCTCATCCTGCTCGCCGTCGCGGCGACGACGATTCGCGCCAATGCGACCCGGTTCTACACCGAGGATCTGCGCATCCCGATGGCGGCGGCCGGACCGCAGGGGCTGGAGGCGTTTCTGGTCCGCCCGGCCGGAACCAAGCGCTATCCGCTCGCGCTGCTCAGCCCCGGCTCGCCACGCAGCTTCGATGATCGCGCGACGATGTCGGCGCATAAATATTACGGCATTGCGCTGGAATATGCCCGGCGCGGATGCGGCGCGGCTACGGCACCTCTCCCGGCGGGCGCGCCGACAGCGTCGGCGGCTGCGCCAGCGCGGCCGACCTGCCGGCCACGGCCGTTGCGGTTGCCGACCTGCGCGCAGCGATCCAACGGCGGCTACGGCTGGCGTTCGGGGCGCGCGACAACCGACGATGCCCGGCGCGACTCGCTCGCGGCTTGCATGAAATGGTCGCCGACATGTACGCCCTACGCGGTTGACGACCAGCTCGTCAGCGGCGCCCAGAAGGCAGCCGCGGACCACGTTTCGCGCGCACGATAGACGCGGCGCTCAACCGCAGCGACGAAGGCACGTCGCTTCCGCCCCCGGCTTTACCCTGGACGAGCCGGTCATCGCCGATGGAAAATTACGGATACTCCCCTTTTTGGGAGCAAGTGCCGCAATTGGACCAACAGTCTTTTTCTGCGTAACCTCGAATAGAGACCATGCACAATAGTTTGAGAGTTCTGTTTGCGATCTTCGCGACGGCCGCCGTGGCCACGTCGACCTTCATCGCCATCCGGCTCGTCGTCGGGTTCAACGGTTGAATCAACGCTGCCGGTCAGCGACTGACCGGTAGCTCTAGAGACGTTCGCTGAGCGCGAGCTTGTAGCCGACGCCAGTGACGGTGGCGATGACGGGCGTGCCGCTGCCGACCAGCTTGCGGCGCAGCCGCGCCACCAGTGCATCGACGGTGCGGATGTCGACCTCGGCCTGGCGGTTGCTGACGACCTCGATCAGATAATCGCGGCTGAGCGGCCGCCCGTCCGCACCGACGAGAGCGGCGAGCAGGTCGAACTCGGCGCGCGTCAGCGCCACCGGCTTGCCGTCACCGCCGAGCAGCTCGCGCCGCGTCAGGTCGATAATCCAGTCGCCGAAGGCGATCGAATTGTGGTTGCGCGCGGCCTTGCGATCGATCGAGCGCCGCCGCAGCACGCTGCGCGCGCGCGCCAACAGATCGCGCAGATTGATCGGCTTGGTGACGTAATGGTCGCCGGCAATCTCGAGACCCAGGATGCGATCGACGTCGGTGTCGCGGCGGGTCACGAAGATGATGCCCGCATTGCTCGTCGCCTGGATCTCCTTGGCGAGCTCGAAGCCGTCGCCGTCCGGCAATTGCACATCGAGAAAGACGAGATCGGTGCGCGCCCGCAGCGCCTGGCGGCATTCCGCACAGGTGCCGGCGCCGACCACGTCGAAATTGTTCTCGCTGAAGTAACCGACCAGCATCGTTCGCGTCACGGGATCGTCTTCGACGACGATCAACCGCTCGCGCCCGACGGGCCGCAATTCCCGAAGCGCGGATTCAGCCACGATGTTGGATGTCCTGTGCGCCTGTGCCCCGGCTTGAAAGTTCAAGTCGTCGCGTGATGCGCTGTCCTGTGAACGAACATTCACGACTTATTCTAGTCCCCGAAATCGCCCACTGGAATACTAGGCGTGTTGTCCCGCCCAAACAATATAAGTCACGGTATTGAAGTATTAACTATGAATTGCCCCACACTTCTCATTCCGCGCACGCTTCCTGCTGAAACGGCGAGAGGTGCGCCGGCTCACCACAACCCCGTCCGAATTCGGATTCAACCGCTGGTTAACGTAAAGAAAGGCTTCCGCTTCGGTTTGGCCGGCCGCGCCTCTATGGTTTCGCATCGCAAGCGCTACAGAACGCAAGATCCAGGAGCGGCGTGATGCAGGGGCAGGCCCGGTTGGCTGCCGGCCGGACCGATACAGGCGCAACGCCGTTCGGTCGTTCGCACAGCCTCGACTTCCTGCGCGGTCTCGCCATCATCGGCGTGATGGCGATTCACGTTTCACAGTCTTTTCCCTCAAACATAGCCGCCGTCGATTACGCCTTTCTGTGGGGCTGGGCCGGCGTCAACGTATTCTACTTCGTCAGCGCGATGACGATGTGCCTGATGTGGACGCAGCGCAGCGAGGCCAAGCCGACGCGCAAATTCTACATCCGCCGCTTCCTGCGCATCGCGCCGCTGTTCTGGCTTGCGATCCCCCTCTACCTGGTCGTCAACGGCACGGGACCGAGCACCAATGCGCCTGATGGCATCGGGCCGCACCAGGTCATCCTGACCGCGACATTCCTGCACGGCTTCTGGCCCGACAGCATCAACAGCGTCGTGCCCGGCGACTGGTCGATCGCCGCCGAGATGATGTTCTATCTCGTCTTCCCGCTCGTGATCACCGCATTCGGATCGCGCCGGCTGCGCGATCTGGCGCTGGCAATCGTGCTGCATCTGGCCAATGTCTGCCTGTTCAAGCCGTGGGCCTTCGCGCTGTTCTCGGCCTATTACGGGCCCGGGCACGAGGCCTTTGTCTGGAACGCCCTGCACCTGAGCTTCCTGAACCAGCTGCCGGTGTTCCTCGTCGGCTGCGCACTGTTCTTCGCGCTGCGCGACGGCCTGGCGAAGTTGGATGCCGCGATCCTGGCCTGCTTCTTCGCCCTGTCGTTCGTGGCCAACCGCGCGACCGGGTCACACGAGTTCAACTACCTCGTGATCAATCTCGTGCTCGGCGCATTCGTGTTCTGGTGCATCCGTCTTGCGCTCCGCTTGCAGCCGATCGAGGCGCTCGGCCGCAATTCCTATTCGATGTATCTGTCGCATTTCGCGGTGATCTACGGTCTGCGTCACGTATGGCCGTTCGCCGATGGGCTGGCCTCGCTGCTGCTCGCCTATGTCGTCACCGCCGCGCTGAGCTACCTGGTCGCGCGCGCCACCTGGCATCTGGTCGAACGGCACGCCCAAGATCTGGCGCATCGCCTGACATCGTCCGGATCGGTGCGCCCGACCGTCCAACCGACGGTGGCCGCAACCGCGACAGGCCTGCGCTGAGGGTTCACGCGAATCGAGTTCTGAAAATCATGCTTCCTCAGGACGTTCCCACCTCGATCCGGAACGACATCTGCTCCTCTGCACCGGGCGCAATGTGCATCAAGCCCGGCTTGTCGCTGAACACGCCCGCAAAGCCCGCCGGACGGGCATAGCCGCGCCAGGGCTCGATGCAGAGGAACGGCGCGCCTGAGGGTTTCGACCAGACCCCGAGCTCACGAAAGCCACGCCATGACATCTCGAGCCAAGGCCCGGCGTCATTCCTGGCGGCATAGCGAACCGCACGGCTGTTGACGGGATCGAGGATGACGGCGTCGTTGCTGAACAGCGATTCCGACAACGGAAGTAATTTGCCTCGAACGGGGCTCGGATCCGTTTCCGCAAGCAGCAATCCGCCCTCGACCCGGCGAATCGGAGACGGCTCCTCGTTCGTGAACGTCAGCGCGTAGCTCTCCTTCGGCACGCCAGCCTGAAGCGGCCAGTTGAAAGCGGGATGACCGCCCAGCGACACCGGCAATGTCTCGCCCCCGGTATTGACGACCGCGAGCGAAAGATCGAGACCGGCATCGTCGATCGCATAGGTGGCTGTGAGACGGAATGCGAACGGATAAAGCGTGCGTGTTGCTTCGCTGTCCTCCAGCACCAGGCTGCAGCTGCTTTCGCTGCGCGCCACCCACGCAAAGCGGCTGTCGCGCGCAAAGCCGTGCTGCGTCACCCGGTAGATCTTGCCGCGGTGCCTGAACTCGTCATTGGCGAGGCGTCCGACAATCGGAAACAGGAGCGGCGCGTGGCGCGGCCAGGCCGGCCCGGCCTGCCAGATGAATTCGGTGCCGCCGCGATCCCTCAGCGAACACATCTCAGCGCCGTGCGCCTTGATGGTGGCGGTGAGCCCGTCACTGCGAATCGTGTGCGTGTCGTCGGTCATGACAGTCTCCATAGCGGCAACACGGCTCACGGCCCGAAGGCTGTGGCCTCATCGGCGGGAGCATACCGCAACGGAAACCATTTCGCCCGCCTCGTGACGAGGGGCGAAACATCGCCGGGTTCAGCGGCGCATTGCCGCGCTAGGCCTGAGACGACCGCCCGACACTCTCATAGACGAATCCGGCCGCCAGCATCTCTTCGGGGCGGTAGATGTTGCGGAGGTCGACGACAACAGGCTGCGCCATGATCGTCTTCAGCCGATCGAGATCGAGCGCGCGGAACTGGGTCCATTCGGTGACGACGACGAGCGCGTCGGCACCTTGCGCGCAGGAATAGGCATCCTCGCAATAAATAATGTTGGGCAGCTCGCCCTTGGCCTGCTCCATGCCGACCGGATCGAACGCCTTCACCTTGGCGCCCATGTCGAGGAGGCCGGTGACGAGCGGGATCGACGGCGCATCGCGCATGTCGTCGGTGTCGGGCTTGAAGGTGAGGCCGAGCACTGCGATGGTCTTGCCGCGCAGGGAGCCGCCGAGCGCCTGGCTGACTTTCCGCGCCATCGCGCGCTTGCGGTTCTCGTTCACGGCCAGCACGGATTCGACGATGCGCAAGGACACGTCGTAATCCTGCGCGATCTTGATCAGCGCCTTGGTGTCTTTCGGAAAGCACGAGCCGCCGAAGCCGGGACCGGCATGCAGGAACTTGGTGCCGATGCGGTTGTCCAGGCCAATGCCGCGCGCGACCTCCTGCACGTTGGCGCCGACCTTTTCCGACAGGTCGGCGATCTCGTTGATGAAGGTGATCTTGGTCGCCAGGAAGGCGTTGGCGGCGTATTTGATCATCTCGGCGGTGCGGCGCGCGGTGAACATCAGCGGCGCCTGGTTCAGCGACAGCGGGCGATAGATGTCGCCCATCACCTTGCGGCCGCGCTCGTCGGCGGTGCCGACCACGACGCGGTCGGGAAACTTGAAGTCGCGGATCGCCGCGCCCTCGCGCAGGAACTCCGGATTGGAGGCGACGACGACGTCGGCGTTCGGATTGGTCTCGCGGATGATGCGCTCGACCTCATCGCCGGTGCCGACGGGCACGGTCGACTTCGTCACCACCACGGTGAAGCCGGTCAGCGCCTGCGCGATCTCCTTCGCGGCGGCGTAGACATAGGAGAGATCGGCGTGGCCGTCGCCGCGGCGCGAGGGGGTGCCGACCGCGATGAACACGGCGTCCGCATCGGCCACCGGCTGCGACAAATCGGTGGTGAAGCTGAGGCGCTTGGCCTTGACGTTGGTCGCGACCAATTCGTCGAGGCCCGGCTCGTAGATCGGGATTTCACCGCGAAGTAGCGCCGCGATCTTCTTTTCGTCCTTATCAACACAAACCACGTCGTGGCCGAAATCGGCCAAGCAGGCCCCGTACCCAAGTCCCACATAACCCGTGCCGATCATCGTGATGCGCATGATAGAGACTCTTTCCGTTGAAGGCGGATGTTCATCGAACACCCTAGACCAATTCGCTATCCGGTCGCACGCCCAACATTAGGGCAGATGGCTGCGCGCACCGAATAAACCTTAACGTCGCGATTGACAGGCGAACCACGCCGGCTGTGCGCCGAGCAGCGTGCTGCGCTGCCGTTCGGTTCGGCGACTACACGCTGTGATACTTTCGATACCATTCGACAAAGCGGGCAAGGCCCTCCGCGATGGGCGTCGATGGCGCGAAACCGACGTCGCGCTGCAGGGCGGAAATGTCGGCGCGTGTTTCCAGGACGTCACCGGCCTGCATCGGCATCAGTTGGCGGACCGCCGGCTTGCCGATGATCTTCTCCAGCGTCTCGACGAATTCGAGCAGCTTGACCGAACAATTGTTGCCGATGTTGTAGACGCGATAAGGCGCATAGCTCGACGAATTTTCCGGCTGCTCGGCGTTCCATGCCGGATTTGGCGCCGCGGGCCGATCGAGAGTGCGGATCACGCCTTCGACGATGTCGTCGACATAGGTGAAGTCGCGCCACATATCGCCATTGTTGAAAATCTTGATCGGCTCATTCTCGAAGATCGCGCGCGTGAACAGATAGGCGGCCATGTCGGGCCGGCCCCACGGTCCGTAGACGGTGAAGAAGCGAAGACCCGTCACCGGCAGCTTGTGAACATGCGCAAAAGTGTGGGCCATCAGCTCGTTGGCCTTCTTGCTCGCGGCGTAAAGGCTGACCGGATGGTTGACCGACTGCTCGGTCGAGTACGGCAAGGTACGATTGGCACCATACACCGAGCTCGACGAGGCATAGACGAGATGCGCCAGACAGTGGCGTCGGCCAGCTTCGAGCACGGTGACGAAGCCGTCACAATTGGCGCGGATGCTGGTGATGGGATCGTCGATCGAGGCGCGGACGCCGGGCTGCGCCGCGAGATGCACGACCCGATCGGGCGCAGCTTCATCGAAAACGTGTGTCACTGCGGCGAAATCCGCAAGGTCGATCTCGTGAAAGCTGAAGCCGGGAAGATGCTTGAGCCTTTCGAGGCGCGCCCGCTTGAGCGCCGGGTCGTAGTACGGCGTGAGCGCATCGATACCAACGACCCGCTCGCCACGGGCGACCAGTCGCTCGCAAACGTGCATTCCGATAAAGCCGGCAGCGCCGGTCACGATCACTGGCCGCAAACTTGTCACCTCGTTCACTCCGTGAAGCAATGCCAGACCAGGACATGAGAGGCAAGGTTTTGACGATGACAGGAATCATCAAGCCGAGCGCGTGCATCTAAGCGCATCGAAATGTGTGGGAAACATGATGGCGTCATGCATCCTCGCATGCGGACCCGCCTTGCGAGCACACTCGGATGACGGCGTTACATGTGCTACATGCAATGGGTCGTGCACGCGAGATCGCACAGTCGGCGCTAATGCTCAGTCTTGAGGCATCGTTCGCGCGAGAGACGCGCAAAGAAAAAGATCGCTCTTGAAGTTTTCCATCAACGGAAGGTTCCTGTCACAGTCGCTCACGGGCGTGCAGCGCTACGCAGCGGAAATCGTCAAGGCGACGGACCGTCTGCTTGCGAGCAAACAGGCCCCACAGCAACTGCTGGATGCAGAGTGGCAAATCCTGGCGCCGCCGAATGCGCAGACACTCGCCGGTCTCCGCCACATCAGGCTCAAACACGTCGGAACATTCCGTGGGCATGCGTGGGACCAGATCGATCTGGCGCGCGCGGCCTCCGGCACCCGCCTCATCAGCCTCGCCAACTCCGGCCCCGTGCTTCACCGCGATCATCTGGTCGTGCTCCACGACGCACAAGTATTCCGGCGACCGGACTTCTTCAGTCGGCGCTATCTCGCCCTGCATCGGACGCTGGGCCATCTGCTGGCCCGCACGGCAAGGATCGCGACGGTTTCCGCGTTTTCACGCAACGAACTTGCTGACGTGCTGTCGCTGGATCCCGCCTCGATCCCGATCATTCCGAACAGCGCGGAACATTTTGCGTCGGTCGATCCGCAGTTCTCGATCATCGAGACTCTGCGCCTCGAGCCCTACCGATTCTTTCTTTTCGTCGGGTCGATGACCAAGAACAAGAATGTCGAGACCGCCATCCGTGCGGCCGAGCAGCTCGGCCGCACGGATTTCCCGATGGTTGTAGTCGGCGGCGACAACAACAAAGTGTTCGGCGGACGCTCGTCCGAATCGGGAGCGGGGATCATCGTCGCCGGGCGCCTGAAGGACGAGGAGCTCGCAGCGCTGTTCGCCCGCGCAACGGCGTTCGTCTTCCCAAGTCTCTATGAAGGCTTCGGAATTCCTCCGCTGGAAGCGATGTATTTCGGCTGCCCGGTGATCGCGAGTTCCGCTCCAGCGATTCGCGAGACCTGCGCCGATGCCGCCGCTTATTTCGACCCGCTCGACGCCGACGAGCTGTCAGCGCGCATGCGCGAAAGAATTGATCTCGGCAGGATCTCGCCGATGGAGCAGGAACAGCAGCGCAAACGGCTGGCGACATATTCATGGAACAAATCGGCCGCAATCTTGCTTGATGTCCTTGGCAAACTCGTGCCGCAAGACGCAACCGCCGGCCCGTCACGATGATGCGGCCCAGATATCGCTGCTTTAGAGGCGCTACACATGGTCTTCGCAAGACAAGGAAGGATTGACCGTTGTCCAGCGGCTTGAAGGTTCTGCACATCGCCGAAACGGTCAGGGGCGGGATTGCGACCTATCTCAACGAGCTCCATCCTCATCAGTCCGCGAGCTTCGGGCCTGGAAACGTTCACTACGTCGTTCCATCCGATCATCGCAGCGACCTGGTGAACATCGCAGACGATGCCATCACCACATTTCCGCGTGACGGACGCAGCGTGCTCGGGTTGTTTCGCATGCTTTCTGCAACCATCCGTGCGGTCCGGCAGCTTCAGCCTGACATCATCCACCTTCACTCGTCGCTCGCCGGCTTCGTGGTGCGCCCGGTGCTGTGGTTCGCCTCCCGACATACACGCATCGTCTATTGCCCCCATGGATGGGCCTTCGGTCGCGAGACGGGCCGTCTCAGCCACGACGTCACGAAATTCACCGAGCTTGCACTGTCGCCCCTCACCGACCGCATCATTTGCATTTCGGAAAGCGAGCGAGCGGACGCCATACGGGCCGGCATTGCGGCGGATCGCCTAGTCCTTGTGCATAACGGCATTTCCAAACAGCGTCCCATGCTCGACACGCGTGCAGCACCGTGGCGGTCTGACAAGATCAAGGTCCTCTTCATCGGACGCCTCGACCGTCAGAAGGGATATGACCTGCTGATTGATGCGGCGCGCGCGCTCGGTAATTTGCTCGACGTGCGCCTCATCGGCGCTTCGGTCGTGAGCAAGTTCAACGTCGACGACCTGCCTGCCAACGTCTCGCTGCTCGGCTGGATGAATCGAAACGAGATCGAAGCGGAACTGGACCAGGCCGATCTGGTCGCGATTCCCTCGCGCTGGGAGGCGTTTGGCCTGGTGGCGATCGAGGCGATGCGGGCGGCAAAGCCGATCATCGCGTTCCGCATCGGCGCGCTGCCGGAAATCGTCGAAGACGACGTCACGGGCGTGCTCTGCGACGAGGTCTCGCCGGACAAGCTGGTCGAGGGTTTTCAGCGCGCGAGCCAGCTGGATCTGCCCGCGGTCGGCCAGGCCGGATACAGCCGCTTTGCGCGCCTTTACGACATCAGGCAGACCCACCGGAACCTGACTCAGGTGTATGCCGACGTCCTGCACATCCAGAAGACCGAGGCCAGGCGGCAACCCAAGCTGCAGTCCGATTTCTCGAACAATCTTCGACCATAAGCACCGGCCGAGCATGCCATCGGGCTAGCAAGAGTTGCGCGAGCCCCGATCAGTCATGATGCGGTTTGTCGCGCTGTCTGCGCCTTGATATCCGACCGTCCCCCGATCGGATCGAAGCATCGACTGAGATGGTGCCGACAACGGACAATTTCGATGCAATCGGTCGGTGCAGTCCCAGTGCTCAAAGACGAGACATCGGATCGACATCAGGCAACTCAGCCCGAAGGGAACTCCATCGCGTGATGATCATCGGATGCGCAGATTGGTCGTTGCACTGCTCACGAAGTCGCCTCGGCCTTAATGGTGACATCGATCCGACACGCGTGCGTCTACTTTGCGCGACGCAAGGATGCGAACAATGTCGCGCGCGAACTTTAGACAGCCGCGCAGACGTGTCTGCAGATTCCGAAGTTGCAATAAGGACACAACCATCTGCGCTTTACCATAAACACGAAGAGGCAGCAGTGACTCTGCGGCTGAATGATTGCTACGGTAATTCAGATTTTGCGTGAGTGCGGGGACATGACATTGACGATGACCGAACGAACTCATTCGGACTTCGGGATCAGTCGAATTCTGGCCATCGCCGCGGTCGGCATTTCCTTGGCGGGCTGCGCGAACGTCATCCCCTTGGACGCTCCCGATGCCGTTGCCACGCAGACCAATGCAGCGCCTGGCACCGCGCCGAGGGCGCCGCTTGCCTATGCCCTGATGCCGGTCAATCCGGCGGTGCTGCAGGCGACCAACGCGTTCACCGACAGTTCCGGTCTCATCTTCTCCCACCTCCCCGGCGGCAATTACCGCGACGTGACGATCGGCGTCGGCGACATCGTCACCGTGACCGTCTACGAGGCACAGGCGGGCGGCCTGTTCATTCCGCGCGAAGCCGGCGTGAGGCCGGGCAACTTCGTCGACATTCCGCGCCAGCAGGTCGACCAGTCCGGCAATATCAACATTCCCTACGCCGGCTCGATCAAGGTCGCCGGACTGACGCCGCGGGCCGTCTCGAACATCGTCCGTGAACGCCTCAAGGATCGCGCCATCGATCCGCAAGCGGTCGTCAGCGTCGCGGAGCAGCGCGGCAATCAGGTCAGCGTGCTGGGCGAAGTCAATTCGCCGTTGCGTTTTCCGATCGATCCCGGCGGCATTCGACTGATGGGCGCGATCGCGCGCGCCGGCGGTCCCAAATTTCCGTCCTATGAGAGCACGATCACGATCAAGCGCGAAGGACGCACCTACAGCGAGACGATGTCCTCGGTCGTGCATCATCCGAGCGAGGACGTGCTGCTCGCTCCCGGTGACGTGGTCTTCCTCACGCGCATTCCCAGGGTTTACATGGCGTTCGGCTCGACGCCGTCGCCGGGATCGATCGGCGGCACGAACAACCGCCGCTTCACCTTCGAGAACGACAACATGTCGCTGGCCGAGGCCCTCGCGAAAGCCGGCGGCCTCGATGGAACTCGCGCCGATTCCAAGTCGATCTACGTCTACCGGTTCGAGCCAAAGCCGCTTCTCGCGAGCATCGGCGTCAACGTCTCGCAATTTCCGACCGTGACGGTCCCGGCCGTCTACAAGTTCGACATGAGCAAGCCCGACGGCTGGTTCCAGGCCGATACGTTCAGGATGCGAGATCACGACGTGATTTCGGTCGCGGAATCGCCGTCGACCGAATTTGTCAAACTCATGAACCCGCTGGATGCGGCCTCGACGAACGCGTCGAACATCTCCACCGTCGTGGTCAACTCCAAATAGGAACGACCACGCGCGTCTCATCTCGCATGGTTCGGTTCGGTTTCATCCTGCGCGGAGATCCGGACCGGATTTTCATGGCCCGCTTCTTGAATACCGGATGAGCATTCCACGCTCGTCCCCGGCGTGATCGTTCACGCCGTTTTGGGATGGAATGCGATTGCGGATCCGGCTCTTGCGTGGCAAGCGAGGTGCGCCCCAATCATAGATCAACGCATGAGGCGATCGTTGAAGATACTCATCGTGAATACCCTCTATCCGCCCGACGTCATGGGAGGAGCCGAGGTGTCGGTATCGCTGCTCGCAGCAGCCTTCATGCGCAATGGCCATCAGGTTGCCGTCGTCTGCCTGCAGGAAGCCGGCGACGTCTCGATCGGCAATCGCAACGGGATCCGCACCTATCGGGTGCAGATCGACAATGCCTATTGGCCGTTTGGACAGGATCGCAAGCCGCCTCCGTTCGAACGT
Organism: Bradyrhizobium campsiandrae; assembly: GCF_014529705.1. Lineage (GTDB taxonomy): Bacteria > Pseudomonadota > Alphaproteobacteria > Rhizobiales > Xanthobacteraceae > Bradyrhizobium > Bradyrhizobium campsiandrae. The sequence continues at coordinate 83,494 of NZ_JAANIH010000006.1, read as the reverse complement.
CTGCGATGGCACCTGCGCGATACCTGGAACAGGCCGGCGGCGAAGAGGTTTGGCGCCATTCTCGACGCCGAGAAGCCGGATGTCGTCCACACCAACAATCTGACCGGATTTTCAGTCTCGCTCTGGGCCGAGGCCAAGCGCCGCAACCTTCGTATCGTTCATACGCTGCGCGACTATTCGCTGATCTGCAAACGATCGACGCTCTTCAGCAAAGGCTCCACCTGCGAACAGCGTTGCCTGGCGTGCACCACCATGACCATGCCGCATCTGTACGCCTCGCGGATGGTCGATGCGGTGGTCTCCAACAGCCAGTACGTGCTCGACCGGCACCTCAAGCTCGGCTTTTTCCCCGACGTTTCGCACCGGGTCATCTACAACATTGCAGATTCCAGCGTTCGGCCTGGCCCGCCGAACTCCGATGCCGACATGACTTTCGGCTTCATCGGCCGCATCGAGCCGGAAAAGGGCATCGATGTCGTCCTCAAAGCCGTCTCGCTGCTCCCGGATTCGCGCTGGCAACTCACAACCGCCGGAAAGGGCATCGAAGCTTACGAACGGGAGCTGAGGGGACGGTATGATAATCAGAGGATCAAATGGCTGGGCTTCGTGAAGCCCACGGAATTCTACTCCACCGTGGATGTTTGCCTGATCAGTTCGGTTTGGCCCGAGCCATTGCCGCGCACGCTGATCGAAAGCATCAACGCCGGTCGGGCGACCATTTGCTCGACCGCCGGCGGCATACCGGAGATCTCGCATTTCTCGACCTCGCTCGGCACTTACGAGCCGAGCGACTTTCACGAACTTGCCAAACTGATGAAGCAGGCCATCAGCGAGGCGCCGAAATGGAAGAAGGCTTTCCCATCGCGGCCTGAATTTGCAGCCAGCTTCTGGCGTGAAGCTGTCACCCGACAATATCTCGACGTCTATTTGGCAGGCACCCCGAACGCCGATGGAGAAAGATGAGAAGGACTCTCGGGGTTCGTTCACAGATCCAGACTGGATGAGATTCTTTCGATGAGGGTATTGATTACATCGTCATTGTATCCGACTCCCGGCGCCCCGAAGGTGGTCGTAGGACCCGAGATATTCGTGCGCCGCATTACCGACGGCCTGTTGAAGAATGGCGATACCGTCGAGGTCGTTCGCGCCGCCTCGCTGCCTGAACAGGCGATGGAGACGGACAACGGGATCGAGGTGTACTCGGCGCCGGTCAAGAATATCTATCGACCCTTCACCGGGCAGCGCAGCGCGCCGGCGAGAGGCTTGTGGCATGTGATGGAGGACTGGAGCGGGAGCGCCGACCTCGTCGCCGACAGGATCAAGGCCTTCAGGCCCGACGTGCTGCACTCGAACAATCTATCGGGCCTCACCACGGCCGTATGGAAGGTCGCCGCCGAAATGAACGTGCCGGTGCTCCACACCTTGCACGATTACTACCTGACTTGCCCGCGATGCTCGCGCTTCTCGAAGGGGAAGACCTGCGAGCATACCTGCATGAGCTGCAGATTGCTGACCATCAATCGCCGAGGCGCGACCAAATATCTGCGCGGCGTCGTCGGCGTCAGCCAGCGCATCCTCGACATCCATCTCGAGACGGGCCTGTTCACGGATACGGAGCTGCGCAAAGTGAGCCACCATGCATCGACGATGCCGGTCTCCGCGCCCTCGCGGCATGATCCAGGTCCGGTCCTGATCCTCGGCTTCATCGGCCGTCTCACGGAAGAGAAAGGCATCTACAATCTCGTCAAGGCGTTCGCCTATCTTCCCCATGACCGGGTGCGGCTCGTCATCGCAGGCGTCGCTGACGCGCAGATCCAGCAGGAGCTCAGGGCGATGGCGCCGAAGGCCAACATCGAATTTCTCGGCTTCGTCGAGCCGGAGAAGTTCTACCGGCAGATCGACGTGGTCGTGCTCCCGCCGATCTGGGAGGAGCCGGGTCCGCTCGTCGTCGCCGACGCGCAGGCCGCCCGCAAGCCTTTCCTGGGGACGCCATTAGGCGGAATCCCAGAAGCCGTGGAGCGCGGGGCAGTCGGCTGGTTGACCGCGCCAGACCCGAAATCGCTGGCGGACAGCATTCTGCGCATCATGTCGAAGCCCGAGGAGCTGGCGGCGATGGTCGGCAGGCTGGCCGAGAAGAACGACCACCGCACGTTCACGGACGTCATCACCGAATATCGCGACGCCTTCGAACATTTGAGCCGGCGAAAGCAATAGAATCGGGATGACCGGTTTGCGCCATGAACCCGTTCCTCCCTGCGCGACGGTCAGCGGCTTGAATGTCACATGACCCGCCTGTTCGCACTTGCCGGGGTCGTCTACCAGAGTGCGGCGGCGATCATTCTCATCTTTCTGCTCGGCCGGGTTCTCTCGCCGCTCGCCTACGCCACGTTCTCCCTCACGCTCGCCGCCAGTCAGCTGCTCAGCGTGCTGATGTTCGAATGGCTGCAACTGGCCGGCGTGCGCTTTCTGGCCGCCGCCGTGCGGGACGATGCAGAACGACTGAGATCCTCGCTGTTCGCCGCCGCGCTCGCCAGCGCGCTCGCGCTGCTGGTGATCGGCGGCCTCGTCGTTTCGTTCGTGCCACCGATCGCCGCGAGCGTGGGTTATGTCGGCCTCGCGCTGGCCGTCGCCCAGGGTGCTACGGACCTCCACTTCATGGTCGTCCGCGTCTCGCACCGGCTCGGTGCAGCTGCGTTTCTCCTGATTCTCAGAGCGACGCTGATGGTGGGCGGGGCGACAGCCGCAGCGTGGTTCCATGGCACGGCCGACGCGGCGCTGCTCGGCATGCTGGGGGCGCAACTCGCCAGCCTGATCGCGGGCCAATGGCTGCATCCTTACGCGCTGCGGAAAGTGGCGCGTTCGGACCTGCTTCGGGATTGGGGCGGCTTCGCGCACTATGGGATGCTCGCCGCCGGCGCCTCGGTGCTACACCTTTCGGTTCCGGTCTCGATGCGCTTCGTCGTCGTGTCGGGCCTGGGTGCGAACGCCCCGGCGGTCACCGCGGGCTTCTCGATGGCGATCGATCTGCTGCAACGGCCGTTCGCGGTGCTCGTCGCGGCCATTCATACCGTCAACTACCCCGAGGTCGTCCATCAATACGAGCGCGGCAGCGCCGCCGATGCCCGTTCGGCCGTCGCCCACCTCCTCGACTTCATCATATGCGCCACCCTGGTGATGCTCGGAGGTCTGATCGGATTTCTGCCGGACGCCGGGCAATTGTTCGTTCCGGCGTCCATTCTGCCGGGCTTTCTCCAGACGTCGGCGGCCGCGGCCTGCTTCTATTTCATGCATTGTCATCTGCAATCCACGCTCGCGATTGCGCCACATTTGACGAAATCCGCGGTGCGGCTCGTCGTCGTCGCACTCTGCCAATTGCTGCTCGTCCTCGCCGTCGCCGTGCCGACACAAGCAATCACGGGAATACCGACTTTCGTCCTGACCGGGGCGATCCTCGCAACCGCGATCGTCATCGTGCTCGCAGCGGGGCCCATGATCCGGTTCGGCGCAACGCCACGATGGAGTCTCGTCGCGGCATCCGTTGCGGGGGCCGCAATCATCGGCGCATTTTCGGCTGTTCCCTCGACGTCTGCGATCTGGCTGGGCGCGAAGATCGTGGCGGCCACGGCGATCGTCGCGCTCCTTGCCTGGAGAGGACGCTTTCTCGAAGCGCCCGGCACATCCCGAGCAGATGTGTAAAGACAGCATGACGCCACCATGCGCGCGAAAACGAACAATGCTCTGCCCAACAACCCGGCAGTGCGACTTGCACGATCGCTTGTCTTGCCAGTTGTGCATGTGCGAGATAAACGCGCGGGTGCGGGGGCTGGGGGATATGGAACTTGAGTGGATGTCATCCTCTGGCACCCGGAGATCGACGCAATGCTGAAAAATCTGCTGTCGATGTCCGGCATGAACGTCCTCAAATCCGGCCTGCAGTTCGCGATGACCGTCATGATGACGTATTTCGCGGCGCCTGCAGAATTCGGCCTCGTCACCTTTTCGCTGCCGTTCGTCGGATTCATCGCGCTCCTGACCGATCTCGGCATGTCGAGCGCCATGGTGCAGCGGGCAACGCTCGATCGGGATGACGCGGGCGCGGCGATCACGCTGATCTGCGCCATCGGGCTGCTCTGCGCGGCGATCCTGGCGGCCATCTCCGCGCCTCTTGCCGCCGGCCTCGAAATGGAGGGATTGGGACGCGTGCTCGCCACGCTGTCGATTTCGGTGGTGCTCTCGATTGCCGCACTCGGCCCGCGCGCCGTGCTCGAGCGGCATTTGCGCTATCAGGTCGTGGCGAGCGTCGAGATCACCGCCGTCATCGTCTCGGTCATCAGTTGCGTTCTGGGCGCTCTCCTCGGCTGGGGCGTCTGGGCACTGGTGAGCTATTATGTGGTCGTCCAGATCGTCCGCGCCGCGGCCTTCGCATTCATCGCGCGAAAGGACGTGCAGCTCAACTTTCAATGGGGCCGCGTGCGCTCGATCCTGACCTTCGGCGGCTGGGTGCTGGCCAGCAATCTGCTCAACTTTGCCGGCCGGGCGGTCGGCAACGTCCTGATCGGCGGCGCCGTCGGCGCGGCGGCCGTCGGCTTGTATGGCCTCGCCTACCAGATCATGATCCTTCCGCTGATGGTGATCACATGGCCCGGCAGCGGCGTCCTGATGGCTACGCTCAGCCGTCAGGCCGCAAGGGGTTCCCTGAAGGAGCGCAACGAGATCATCTGCGGCGTGCTGTCGCTGACGGCGGCCGTGGTGTTTCCCGGCATGCTCTATCTCACCTTCGGCGCCGACTATCTCTTCACCACGTTCTTTCCGGCCAAGTGGACCGGCATCATTCCCCTGGTCGGGCTGATGTCGATCGCCGGCGCGGCGCAATCGATCACGGCCTATAGCGGCGCCATGCTGCTGTCGCGCGGCAAGGCTAAGCTGCAATTCTGGGTGTCGACCGCGAACAGCATCTCGACCATCGTGGCGTTCGTCATCGGACTGAGATTTGGGCTGATCGGGATCATCAAGATCTACCTCGCGGTGACGCTGGTCGTTTCCGTCGCCACGATGCTGATCACCTCGTGGGAAACCCGGCTGCCGGTGCTCGATCTGGTCAAGGCGCTTGCGCCTGCGACGATCGCGACGTTGCTCGGTCTCGTTGCCGCAAATCGCGTCATGGAAATGGCGGTGACACCGAGGTCCGCCTGGCTGCTTGGCACGGCTGCCTACGTCGTGACCATCGCGATCAGCTATCTGCTGTTTCACCGACAATTGGGACGGAGGGTCCTCGGTTTGCGCGATCTTGAACTGAACAAGGGGCGCGTTGCCGCCACCTAGAAATCCGGCTCGATCGCAGCCCATGCGATCGGCCTCGAACCTTCACACCATCGGACAAACCTGCAAGACTTCGACGAGCTAGCGACAGTATCTGCCGCGCCAGACCGCGAGGATTTGATGAGATGACATCGAAAGGACCCATGAATATCCTGATCATGACGGCGACCATCACGCCGAAAGCCGACGTCAGAAGTCTCGGCCGCAAGGATCCCGCCCTCCGCCGCAGGGATTATGAAGACACGCTCGGGTTCTATGGCCGCCAGGTCGGCCAATGCATCGACCAGATCGTCTTCGTCGAGAACTCCGAATCGGACCTGTCGAGCCTCAAGGCCATCGCCGAGCAATTTAACATCAGGGACAAAATCGAGTTCATATCCGTCCCGGGGCTGGATTACCCGCAGATGTATGGCCGTGGCTACGGCGAACTGTTCCTGCTCGACTATGCCATGGAGAATTCGCGCTTCGTCAGGGAAGCCGAGGCGAACACCCCGATCTGGAAGGTCACCGGCCGCTACATCGTCCTCAATCTTGCCAAGCTGATCCAGAAGCGCCCGAAAGAATTCGACTTCTACGTCAACATGCGCAACTACCCCAAGAGGGTCGTCGACATGTACATGATGGCGTGGACCAAAGCCGGCTATCGCCGATATCTCCAGGGCAAATGCAAGCTCTATGAGGAGACGTCCGCTGCCGCGTTCCCCGAGAAGGCGTTGCGCGACGATTTCGACGCCGCGCCGCGAACGTCGAAATTCGTTCGACGGTTCCGGACCGTGCCGCTCGTGAGCGGCATCCGTGGCCTCGACAATAAGGGATATGCAACCGACAACATCTGGAAGTTCTACATCCGGGTGGGGCTAGACACGGTCTGCCCGTGGCTCTGGATCTAGACCGAACGTTGCCGCAGGCGCGGCAGCTGCAGCGCCTGACCTGCCGCTGCTACATTCCCCGCTTGTTCAGCTCCTCGGCCTCGTGCGGCGCGAGTTCCTTTCCCGCGAAGCGCGACACCATGTAAAGCGGAATCTTCGGCGTCTTGAGGTCGTACATCAAACCGAAGCGGTTTTCCGGCGGGGCTTTCTTCGGCTCGTCGAACAGCTCGTAGATCAGCACGCTCTCGACGTCGGCATCGACCTGGTTGGCGATGAAGCTCAAGGTCGTATGCAGGCTCTTGAAGCATGCCTCGGTGAGAGGCTTGCCGGCCTCGTTCTCGTAAGCCGGCTTGTAGATCTCTCCGCAATTGACCTCGTTGAAGACCACAGGCTTGCCATACGACCCAAGCTTCTTGAACAGGTTGTAGGGCTGCCGGCTGCCTCCCCACGCGCGGTTCGGATTCTGATTCAGGACCTCGTAGTAGTGATAGGAGATCACGTCGAAGCCGACGCCTTTCGACGCCATGAAGTCGAGGAAGCCGAACATCGTCGATGTGGTGTTGAGCACCCGTCGCAAATGCGTGCCGTTCTCGCGATTGATCTTGTCGATCGCATCCGACATGCCCTTGAGCACCGCGACCCAGTCGTTCATGACCGGCATGTCGAATTCCTCGGCGGTCCAGCCGCGGCCGTAGAGCTTCTTGCCGCTGGAATCCAGCGCCAGAAGGTTGATCTCGTTGCCCATCTCCCAATCTTTGATCTGATCCTTGAAGTTGATCACGAAGCTATAGGTTCTCGAATAGGCCTGCTGGTACAGCGCGTTCCAGTCGCCGGCCGGATATTTGCCGCCATCGGTGCGATCACCCCAGGCAAAAGGAGTTGCCAATATCGGCTTGAGCGTGATGCCGTAGGTCTTGGCGAGCGCGAGCATGTCCCGGTACATCTGCACTTCGTAGGGATCGGTGTCCCGTGCGAGGTTCGCACCGACCCTGTACTGCGTGAGCCCGCGCGCCCGCATGACCTCGAAGATCGCCTTCAGGTCTGCGCGTCGTCCGTCGGGACCGTCGACCCCCCATGTGAGCGGACCTGCGCTGGCAGTCTCGACGAACGTCGCCAGACTGAGCGCTATGAACAGTGCAGCCAGAATCGCTCTCTTCACTTGCCGGAACATTGCGCCTCCGTGCATTCGGGAAACTGCATGCATCAGATTCTGATCCACCATCGCCTGCATCCGTACGACCGACCTTCACAATCTGATCACAATCCGCTTTCACCGGGAGGGCACAGCCGCTTCCGGAGCGAACAGGAGGCTTGCACGCTTTTGTGGCGAAAATTGCCGACGAAATTGCCGTTCCAATTCGGCCGAGTAGCTATAATGTCGTCCGAACGAAATGAACTGATGCCAAGCGAGAGTAAATTGTCGAACGCTCCACTGGAACCGAAGCCATCGATCGTTCTCAATCGCACGACCAGCGCGGGACGATCGGTCGCATGTGTCATCGTCACTTACGGGCGGCGCGAGCAGCTGGTGCGGCGGACCGTGGCAGCTGTCCAGAGCAACCAAGCGGTCAAACGCGTGATCGTGGTCGACAATGGATGCAACCGCCCCGTCCGGGCTGACGATTTCGCAACCGAACCACGCGTCGACGTCATCAGGCTGGATTCGAATCTGGGATCTGCCGGCGGATTTCATGCCGGGATCACCGCCGTCCAGCGGCTCGAAGACGACGATGTGGGATTTGTCTTGATTCTGGACGACGATAATGTCGGCGAGGACGGCTTCCTCGAGCGCCTGCTCGCGCTGCATACGGCGCTCGGCGCGACCGATGATATCGGGCTGTGCGCGTTGCGCAGGCATCGGGGTATTTATCCGACCCTGCTCGCCGATCAGAACGCCGTGGCCATCCGCGCCAACTCGTTCCTGAATTTTCACCTCGCCTCGCTTCCGTCGAAACTATGGCGACGGTTCACGCGATCCGGCCGGCCAGATCAGGACAATCACGGGGAACTTCATCTGCGCCGGATCGAGACTGCCCCTTATGGCGGGCTGCTGCTGCCGATGGCCGCCATCCGGAAGGTGTCGCCCCCGAACAAGGATTTCGTCCTCTACAGCGACGACCACGACTACTCGCTGCGGCTGATGGACGCCGGCATTACCGTCTATCTGACCGATGTGGGCTGCATCAACGATGCCGAGGAATCCTGGGACAAGCCCAGCACCAGTGCACGCAGCGCGCTTGTCAGTCCGGATGCACCTGCCTGGCGGCTCTATTATGCCTGCCGGAACCGAATCCTGATTGAGAAACGGTATACAACCTCCCCGATCATTTATCGAATCAACCGAACGAGCTATGTCGGCCTCCTCGCGATCGAGGCAATCCTGGCCTATCGCAGCCTGAGCGGCGCCAGAAAGGCGCTGCGACCGCTGCTGGAAGCCATCGCCGACGGCGATGCGCAGCGACTCGGGTGGCGAAGCGAGTATCAGTTGCCTGGCGCATCGGCATCGAACACCGCATCGGTGCATTAGCGCGCGACGAATCATTTTCATCTTCGTCACGTCGTTGTCGTGAAAAGATTCCGTAGAACAACGGGCATGCGCGGACGCTGATTTGGCGATCGCGACGAGTTCCCACATGGAACAAGCAGTGTCGCACAATATGCTGAAAATACTTGCAGTTCGTTCAGCGAAAAGCCGCGGATACCTACATCTTTAGCCTTCTTTCTAACGTCACTGACAAACTCTGCCGCTACGCAATGAAGCAACACAGCGGGCATCACCAGAGCAACTCATGTCGACGACTATCACCAGCAGCAATCAAGCCGTTCTCTCCGCAAGCGCGTTCACGAGTTCCATCGGCGTCAACACGCACGTGTCATACGCGTGGGGCAACTACAACAACCTCGCGCTGATCGAAGCCGATCTCAAATATCTCGGCGTCACGCCGCTTCGCGACGGTTTGACCAACATTCCAGCAGCACAACCTGTGCTTGATGGCCTGGCGAACGACGGATACAAATTCGATCTCGGCGTCTCATCATCGATCCCGGCGACCGGCGCCGCCGGCCTGCAGCAATACATTGCCGCGCTCGATGCGTTCCAGGCGGCCCACCCGGGCAGCGTCATCGCGCTCGAAGGCCTGAACGAAGTCAATCTCCAGGCGTTCAGCTACAATGGCAGTTCGTCGATCAGCGCCGCCGCGCAATTCCAGCAGGCGCTCTACAGCGCGATCAAGGCCGACGCTTCCCTCGCGAAGCTTCCGGTCTACAATCTGACCCTCGGCTACGACGACCCCGCGGATTTCGCCAAGCTCGGCAATCTCGGTGCGTCCTCGGACTACGCCAACTCGCACGCCTATGTCAGCACCCGTACGACCCCTGCGGCCGCGCTGGCATCGGCGCTGAACCTGGCAAGCTCGGTATCACCAGGCGATCCCACGGTGATCACCGAAACCGGATACACCACGCTGAGCACCACGCCATATCTCGGGGTGAACGAATCGGTCCAGTCGAAATCCATCCTCACCGCCCTGATGGACGCCTTCAAGAGCGGTGTCGGCACAACCTATCTCTACGAGCTGCTCGATCGCAACTCGTCGAGCAGCGACACCGACCCGCAGAGCCATTTCGGACTGTTCTATGACGACGGCACGCCCAAGCTGGCTGCCACCGCCGTGCATAATCTGACGACAATCCTCAACGACGACGGAACCGGCAGCGGCCAGCCGACGAGCCCCTTGAGGTACCCGCTGAACAACATGCCCGACCCCGGCAACAGCATGGGGCTTGGCAAGAGCAACGGCGCTTACGATCTCGTCGTCTGGGCCGAACCGAAGGTCTGGGATCCCAAGACGAACACGGAGATCAGCAATCCGAGCCAGACCGTCACGGTTCAGCTCGACGGCGTGCACCAGTCCATCAAGGTCTACGATCCCACCGGCGGCACCGACCCGATCGCGACCTACACCAATGTCAGCTCATTCACGATTCCCGTGAGCGATCACCCGATCATCATCGAGATCGATGGCGTCGCCCGGGCTCCCTCGAATCCCGGCCAGACCAGCGACGTCACCGGCACTGCCGCCCAGATCGTCGCCGAACTCGCCGATCTCTCGGCCTCCACGACGCTGCAATCGATCACCCTGACGGACACCCACGTGCTGGCCGTCGCCTCGGCGTCGACGATGAACTACATCATTTCGCACTACGGCAACGCGCTGGCGGCGATTCAGGGCGGCTACTCCTTCTCCGTGACGACCTCCACGACGAGCTGGAGCGAGACGAAATTCTTCAATGCCTCCGGCACGCTGACGGGAACGCAGACGTCGAATTTCAGCAACGGCGTCATCACCAGCAAATCGCTCGTCAACGTCGACTCCAGCAGCGACACGATCTTGTACGCAGCCGGCGTGAAGACGCAGGAAGTCATCGTCAGCGCCAACGGCGCGAAGCAGACCATCAACTACAATTCGGACGGCAGCATCTCCAGCGAAACGGGCCTCGGCTCCGACAAATCGGTCACGACGACGGTTTACGCCAACGGCCTGAAGTCCAAGGTCTACGAGACCAACGCCGACGGAACTCGTATCAACACGTTCTACGGCATCACCGGGCAGGCCTACGCCACTCAGATCCAGACTCTCAAGGCTGACGGGACGATCACGTCCATTACCAACCTGCACGCCGACGGCACGACGCAATACACCAAGGTGGTCAACGCCGACGGCAGCCCCACAAAGGATCTCTACAACAGCGCCGGCCAGAAGCCGTCGGCGGTGCGCAACTACACCGACGGCTCGAGCCTGACCACGACCGACAACACATCCCGCGCGGGGACGCAGACCGTTGCCAAGGGTGCCGGCGGTGCCAGCACGACCACCAACTACCTCGCGGGGGTGCAGACGTCGATCTACATCACCAGCGCCGACGGCACCAAGGAAGCCAAGCTGTTCACATCAGGTGTGATCTCCAGCGATACCATCCAGAAGACGGACGGATCATCGACGGTGACGCTCTATGTCAATGGCGCCAAATCGAAGGTGTACGTCACCAACACCGACGGCACCCACACCAACACCTTCTACAATATCACCGGCCAGGCCTACACGACGCAGATCCAGACCACCAAGGCCGACGGAACGGTGACCGCCATTACCCAACTGCATGCCGACGGCACGACGCAATATACCAAGGTCCTGAACGCTGACGGCGGCACCACCACCGGCTTCTACAACAGCGCCGGACAGAAAATCTCGGTCGTCCAGAATTACGCCGACGGCTCGAGCCTCACCACGACCTACAATACGTCGGGGGTCGCGACGCAGACGGTCTCCAAGTCTGCCAACGGCACGGCCACGACGACGAACCTCAACGCGGGCGTTCCGACGTCGATCTATATCGCCGCCGCCGACGGCAGCAAGGAGACCAAGCTGTTCGCAGCCGGCGTGATCACCAGCGATCTCGTCCAGAAGACCGACGGCTCCTCGACGATGACGGTCTATGCCAACGGCGTCAAATCCAAGGTGTATGTCACCAACGCCGACGGCACCCACACCAACACGTTCTACAATATCACGGGTCAGCCCTACACGACGCAGATCCAGACCACCAAGGCCGACGGAACCGTGACGGCTTTCACCAACCTTCACGCTGACGGCACCACGCAGTACACCAAGATCACCAACGCGGACGGCAGCACCACCACCGGCCTCTACAACACGGCCGGCCAGAAGATCACGGAGGTGCGCAACTACATCGACGGTTCAAGCCTCACGACGACCTACAACAGTTCGGGCGTCGTCACACAGACCGTGGCCAAGGCAATCGACGGCACCACCACGACCACCAACCTCAGCGCCGGCGTGCAGACCTCGATCTACGTCACCAGCGCCGACGGCACCAGGGACACCAAGCTGTTCACATCAGGCGTGATCGCCAGCGACCTCGTCCAGAAGACCGACGGCTCGTCGACGATGACGGTCTATGCCAGCGGCGTGAAATCCAAGGTTTACGCCACCAACGCCGATGGCACCCACACCAACACCTTCTACAACATCACCGGCCAAGCCTACACGACCGAGATCCAGAAGACCAAGGCCGATGGCACCATCACCGCGATCACCGACCTGCACGCGGACGGCACCCTGCAATACAGCAAGGTCGTCAATGCCGACGGCAGCGTCACCACCGACCAGTATGACGGCACCGGTCACAAGACCACCGAGGTCGTCAACTACGCCGACGGCTCGACGCTGACCTCCACCTACAATACGGCAGGCGCCGTCACGCAGACGGTGGCGAAGGCCGGCGGCGATTCGACGACGACCAATTACAGCGACGGCGTCAAGACCTCGGTCTACATCACCCACGCCGACGGCGTGAAGGAATCCGATCTCTACACGTCCGGCCATCTGACCAGCACGCTGATCCAGAACACCGACGGCTCGTCGTCGACGACGGTCTACAGCAACGACGTCAAGACCGCGACCTACGAGACGCATGCGGACGGCACGCACACCAACACGTTCTTCAACATCACCGGCAAGGCCTACCCGACCGAGATCCAGCAGAGCACGGCGGACGGCACGATCACGGCTATCACCGATCTGCACGCCGACGGCACCCTGCAGGACAGCAAGGTCGTCAATTCGGACGGCAGCATCACGACGGATCTGTACGACCAGACCGGGCACAAGACCACCGAGGTGCAGAACTACACCGACGGGTCGAGCCTGACCTCCTCGTTCGATACGGCCGGCAGCGTGACCCAGACGGTGGCGAAGGCCAGCGGCAATACCACGACCACCAACTACAGCAGCGGGGTCAAGACTTCGGTCTACATCACCAATGCCGACGGCTCGAAGGATACCCAGGCCTATTCGAACGGCAAGGTCGCCAGCGACTATGTCCAGAACACCGACGGCTCGAATTCGACGACGGTCCACACGGACGGCGACGACGCGAAGATGTACGTCAACACCGCCGACGGGTCGCACGACAACTTCTACTTCAATGCCACCAACACGGAGCACGACGCCTACAACACCGCCGGAAACCTCGCCTATGTCGACATCCTGAACTCGAACGGAACGCACAACGCCGCGGCGAAGGTCGCAGGCATCTCGCTTGCCGGCGGTACCGGAAACGACGTCTTTGCGGTGGCTGGCGCCGGATCGACCACGATCTCCTTCAGCGGCGGCAACGACACGGTCAACGGCTTTCACGCGGGATCGGCAACCGGCCACGATACGGTCGCGATCGCCAAGCTGCTGGCGACCGACTACAGCCAGCTCCAGCTCAGCCAGTCCGGCGCCGACACGCTGGTCCACGTCACCGCGAATGACACCGTTCTGCTGAAGAACGTCGTCGCCGCAAATCTGAGCAGCAACGACTTCTTGTTCGTCTGATCAGGCCCGGGGGCGCGTGCGGCGCGGTTCCACCTCACCGCACGCAACCCCGGGCATGAGCTGGGCCTCGCCTGCTCGCCACCACCTCGCCTCATCGACCATCATCGCGCCGCAAAATCAGGGTTAGACGGCAGCCCTGATGCGCTCGACATTGCGAGCTGACGCGGCATTGAGGCGACATTGACGGATATTGAGGGTGCACGTTCGCCCAAGGGCGGGATCGTCCCGGGAATTCAGTATCTGCGCGGTTTTGCCGCCATTCTGGTGGTGATCTGGCACGTCAACTGGCTGGTCAGCCTGCCGCCGTCTTACGGGATTAGCCCGTTCGCGCTCGCTGAAACCGGCCTCTTCGGCGTCGCCATCTTCTTCGTCATCAGCGGCTTCATCATCACGATTGTTTCATTCGGCCCGATCCGCGCCACGCGCACGGAATTCTTCGTCCGGCGCTTCGTGCGCATCATTCCCTTCATGTGGGTATGCGTGATCGGATACAACCTGCTGTCCATGGCCGGGACCGCAAGGATCGATCTGCTGCCGGGACTACGCGCCATGGCGTTGTGGCCGATCGGCGAGCTGCGCCCCCACGTGGTCTGGACGCTCAGGCACGAGTTCATTTTCTACATCCTGTTCGCGCTCACCATGTTGCGGCCGCGCCCTCTTTCATATGTGCTGGCCGCCTGGTTCGTCGCGCCGCTGGCGTGGTACGCGGCGTCCCGCCTGCTTGCGTGGCCGGAGCTGCTGCAGCCCGAAAGTTCCAGCCTCGCGCTCGCAACCGTGGTCGGTTACGGCAACATCATGATGCCCAACCTGCAGTTCGGCATGGGCTTCGTGCTGGGCCTGCTGTGGCTGAAGGCGCACCCCATCGTGCAGAACCGCTTCCCGGCGGCATTCCTGCTCACACTTGCAGCGACCATCCTGGCAACTGCCCTTGTCGGGGCCACGCTGTCTGAAGACAATGGCCTTCGGGCGCTGTGGTGGACCTTGTTCGCGACATTAGTGGTCTGGCTCGGCATCGTCTCGACCGAGGCGCCAGGACCGTGGCATTCCCTCGGCATGCTGCTCGGCAACGCCTCCTATTCCATCTATCTCACCCACGCAGCGACCGCTGTCGTGCTGATTCAGATATCCGCGCGGCTTCACAATCCACTGCCGTCCGCGCTGTTCGTCATGATGTCGGTGATCGTGTCGATCCTCGCCGGAATCCTGATCCATTGGTATATCGAGCAGCCGCTCATCGCCTGGTGCCGCAGGCTCGGACGCCGCCGCTCGGTCGTCGCCTAGCGCCGAGCTGTCGGGCGGCCATGAATTGGCTTCAACTTCGTGGCATCGGCTGATGCCGGCAAAACTGCGCGCATGAAAGGCTGACGAGAATGTCGCAACCGGATCGGGACCCAGAGCTCGCAGCCGTTTCGTTGCCGGGCGCCCTCGGTCGCGTGCGTCCCTCCGCTCCGTCTCGTCTCCGGCGGCTGCCCGACACCATCCAGTCGAGCCTGGCGCGGCAGGACACCGCGGAAAGCATTCTCGCCAGGAACGGGGGTCTCGGGCCGGGCTTCAACATGATGCGGCACATGCTGTCGCTGATCATCCTGTCGCATCATTGTCGTGTCGCGGTTGCCGGCCTGTTCGCCGGCGCAGCCTTCGTCAAGAAGCTGGATGAACCAGGAATGGCCGTCTATGTCCTCAAGGATCCCGGCGCGGCCGCCTTCGACAAGATGGGAGGACTGACCGCGCTGTCGTTCAGCCACCTCCATGCATCCGAGATCATCCAGGAATTGCTGCGGCCCGGACTGATCGCCCTCGTCGGCATGTTCTTTGCGCTCAGCGGCTTCCTGGTCACCGGCAGCGCCATCAAGAACCCGGATCTCAAGACCTTCTTCATCAACCGCGTGCTGCGGATCGTCCCGGCGCTCAGCGTCGAGGTGACGCTCTGTGCGCTGCTGGTCGGGCCGCTGCTGACGCAACTGCCGCTGTCGCAATATTTGTCCGAGTACCAGTTCTACCGCTATTTCGGCAACATCGTCGGCCACGTCACGTTCGAGCTGCCGGGCCTGTTCCTGCACAATCCCTGGCCGGAGATGGTCAATGCCAATCTCTGGACCCTGCCCTGGGAGCTGTGGTGCTACGTCTTCGCCTTCGCGCTTCTGCTTGCGCGCATGATCTCGGGTGAGGCGCGAAAGGTCCGCTGGATCACGTTCCTGGTGGGCGCGGCGCTCCTTGCCGAGCTCGTCGCTTACTGCATCGATCCCGGCACCTTCAACGTCCGGTCCGATTCGACGCGGCTCGCCGGTTGGTACCTCGTCTACATGTTCTTCTTCGGCATGGTGTTCCGCCTCAACGCGAAATACGTGCCGATCCACTGGATGCTCTTTGTGGCATCGGCCCTCTGCTACGCGGGCATCATGTGGCTCAACGTATTGCTGCCGCTTGCCGGACTCTTCCTGACCTATTGCACGGTCTATATCGGCATGCAGAGCTTCAAGGCATTCGATCGCCTGTTCAGCCAGGATCTTTCCTACGGCATCTATCTCTACGGCTTCCCGATCACGCAGGCGACGATCGACATCTTCCAGCGTGTCCTTGGGCCCGATCACCACCTTTCGCTGGCGGTGATCCTCCCGATCGTCGTGGTGCTGACGCTGGGCTTCGCGGCCTTCTCGTGGAACGTCATCGAAAAACCGGCGCTTCGGCTGCGCCGGTTCTACCAGAGACCCGCCTGACGCAAGCGGGCATGCCCGGCGTGAGGAACCGAGATCAGGCAGGACTGCGCGCCGCCCTCTTTCCGAACAAGGCGTTGCGGAACACGCTGTCAATCAGGCGGCGGAACCGCACCTCGATCAGCTCATAGCTCATGGCGCTCGCGATCAGCACCAGGACGGTCCCGATGATCACGAAGCCCGACCACAACAGCCATCGATCGTAGCCGCGCTCAACCAGCTTCAGACCCATCATCTGCAGTGGAAACAGCATGAACGGGTGGACCAGGTAGAAGCTGTAGCTGATCTTGCCGAGATATTGCAGCGGCGACGCCTTCAGGATGGTCGAGACGCCGGACCCGGGCGCAAGCACCATTCCGAACAGGAGGAAGCCCGGAATCAGGCTGACAAAGGGGTGGAAGAGATCGAGCGCCGCATACATCGCGGCAAAGCAGATCAGGCCCGCAGCCAGGCCCAAGGGACCGGAGGCGGGAATGCGGATGTTGGTGGCGCTGAAGAGCATGCCGATGCCGAAGAAGGCCGCGATCGGCCAATAGAACAGCGCAATCGCAGCCACCACCATCATGGGCGCCGCCAGCCACCAGTTCTTGAGCTGGACGACCGCACAGAAGGTCAGCGCGAACCAGATGTAGAACGCCCATTCATAGGTCAGGGTCCAGGCGTTCTGCTGGGCGATCGGCAAGCCCAGCACGCTCTGCAGGAAGAACAGGTTGGCGATGAAAATCTCAAGCTAGCCCTCAAGCTCCAGACCGCGGAAGCACTTCTACCCGCCGAACGGCCAGACCCGGCACACCGTCAGGTGCAAAATGACGAAGAGCGGCATGATGCGCAGAACACGATCGTAGATGAATTTCGCGATCGACGCATGCCGCACCAGGCTCGCCGGAATCAGGAAGCCGCTGATCATGAAGAACAGCTCGACCCCGTGCCCGCCGGAATTGAGCACGGCCTGAAGCCATGGCCAGATCGGCGGCAGGAAGCCCGCGCCTGGGACATCGGGCATGCCCCCCTTGGGCATGTCGCGAAAGTGACAGATCAGGACCGTGAGCGCGGCAATTCCGCGCAATCCCTGAATGGAAGGGACGAACGCGCCGCCCGATTCCGCATAGGATTTTTCGCTGTGGCTGCTCATTCGGCCCCCTGTCCCCGCAACGACGGCTGAAGTGTGACCGCACGAAGCGCCTGCGAACGAAACCGGAGACCAAAGGCTATCATCGGCTTCTCCACGGTGAGATAATTCAGCCAGCTGACCAAGATCGACACGCAGGCAACTCCGATCACAAAGACAGACCATTGCAGCGGGCTCTGCCCCGTTCCGAAAAAATGAACGACCACCACCAGCGCGTAGGGGCCCATCAGGTAGACCGAATAGCTGATGCGGCCGACGAACGACAGCACACCCACCGCGCCTCGCTCGCCTAGTCCGGCAAAGGCCACGAACACGATGGCAGCCGCGATATAGGCGGCCCCCATGCCGTAAGCACAGAAGAAATTGTCCTGGTAGTCCACGCCATAGCGCCGATAGGCGCAAACGGCCGCATAGAGCACGTAAAGCAGCGTGCAGATCGCGACATGACGCCACTGCAGGCGTTCGCCGATCACGGCATCGCGCACCACCTTGCCGAGGAACATCGCCGTCAGATCCAGCATGAGCTCCAGCAGCCCCCAGAAGAGATGCGCCTTGACGAACGGAGCCGCCACGATCGCAGTCAGAGAGGCCGCCACGACGATGCAAATCGCGGTCCAGCGCGTCCTCAGGAACCCGATCGCAAACAACGCGATGCATGCGACATAGAAGATCAGCTCAACGGCCAACGTCCAATACCCGATGTTGAGGTTCGGGACGTTCATGAACATCTGCAACATCGTGATGTTGGCAAGGATCTGCGACAGCGGAAATGTCTTGGCTTCGAACCCCGGCGCGATGAGCAAGACAACGACGATCGACACCCAATAGGCCGGATAGAGCCTGAAAACGCGGCTGATCGCAAAGTCCCGGATCGGCGCCGAGCTGTCGGGAAAGCTGTTCGGAATCACGAAGCCGCTGACGAAGAAGAACAGCGCGACGCCGAAGCGGCCGAAATTGAAGTATTCGCCGACCGCATTGTGGAGGATCCGATAGTAATCACCGGCGGACCCGTTCAGCACGATCTGCTCCAGCGCGTGCTGGAGCAGCACCGCGAGGACCGCGATGCCGCGCAAGGTATCTATGAATGCGAGCCGCCTGTGCATCGCCCGCCCTTCAACCCGACTCGTTCAATCGAGGCGTGGCTCCGGCCATTGCCGGCACGCCCTGGGCGGCCGCGCTCGGATGCAGCGCATAGCCTCGTTTCGTCCTTCCGCCCTGGAAGACGAAGGAAGCGCGCCTGGAGAACACGTCGCTGAAGATGAACGACATCAGCAACAGCCCCGACGCCGGCCCATAATCAGCCACCGTGATGCTGAAGATATTCAGCACGAATATAAGCGACAATTTGTAAATGTCGGTCGTCAGCAGGGTTGCTCGGATGACAAAAAACATGAAGGCGACGAAAGGCAGACCAAACATCAGAAAGGTGACGAGATAGAAATTATCGACCGGTACCCAGTAGGACGTCAGGTTTGAAAACTGATTCATGGGATAGTTGAAGCAGCCCACGCCGCACCCGGTGATATAGCCGATCGGCATCAACTGAGACATGAAGACGAACGGCTTCTGCCAGCTGTTGTTGATCCGGTCGACCAGGCTGAAGAGAAGAGCTTTTTGACCGACCGACGTCCCGCCGAACACCAGGATCAGGAAGATGGGAACCAGGATCGTGGCATAGGACCATGCCGCCAACATCCTCAAGGTCGGGAAACGCATTCTTTCAGGCATTGCGCGGACGACGAGCAAGGCGAGGAGATACATGGCGAGAACGCCCATGGTCGTCTTGCTCGTTGTCAGCTTCAACGCATAGAGAGCGACCCCGCCGCAAACGAGACACCACCACACGTTCTTTCGTATCGACGTCATGACGAAGCCGACCAGAATGAAGAGGCTGACGACGGTGCTATCCTCGCAGAAGCCGGAGAGTCGCTGCTCGGAGCCTGCCCACCACAGCCGCCCGGCCTGCCGCTTCACGCCGAACGCCTCATAGGTGTAATTGAGCCACGGCGCCTTCCAATACGCCGACAGCACGACGCCGAAGATCGATGCGTAGAAGAGTACCGACATCAGCAGCAGCAGCTTCTTGTAGGCAGCCGTGTTCGAATCGCAAAAGCTGAAGCCGATGAAAACCGGCAGGATCATCTTGAAAGACGAGGCGAGCGCCGTGGAGTTGCCGAGAAAGAGATAGCCGATCCCGAGCGACAGGAAGATCCACACCAGCACGACCAGGGCGATGATGCTCCGGTTCTGGATGATGCAGCGGTAAATGAACAGGAAGAGACAGATGAATCCGAAGCCATCCGGTATGAACCAGATCGGGCTCAGATGCGCGATGTAGAGATAGTATCGCGCGGCGGCCGAGAAATCATCGCGCAGGAAATATGTGGCCATGGCAACGGCCTCGAGGCTGAACGCCCCCCACATCAGCAGCGGGAACCGCAATATCGGCATCGTCCGGCGTAGCGCGAGCGTTGTCGTCGTCATATCGGTCCTCAGCTCGACAGCCGTGTGGAGGGCTCCGCCGGCGCCGGCGAATAGGCCGCCACTCCGTGGAAGATGTTTCGCACCAGCCTTGACCCGGGCAGTTCAATCCACCGATAGGTCAATTGCGACAGAGCGAGCACGGCGCCGAGCACGACCAGCAGATTGAGCGTCGGCGCCAACCCCGGATGGATTGCCTCGAGGCTTGCCACTGCATGCTTGCCCACGGCGCGAACAAAATACTCGGCGAGCAGCACGACGAAGGCGTGGACCATGTAAATCGAGTACGATCGTTCACCGAGCCATAGCAGTGGCCTGATGCTGAGCATGCCGGGGACGACCGCGGCCCTGGGAAACGCCAAGAGCGAGCCGAGCAGCACCGCAAAAGTCACCGGCACAAGGTAACTCATCCACGGATGGGCCTCCGTCAACGCGACATGCGCAACTGATGCCACCACGGCCGCAAGCTGGATGGCGCCCTGCAAGGCCGGGCTGATGTCGCGCGGCAATGCCTCGACTGCTTTCACAGCGAGCACGCCGAGAAAGAAGCTCGTGAAGCAGCGCAGCAGGCCCCAGTCGAACTGCACGTCCAATTGCGGTGCCGCCACCACCATCGTGAGGATCAACCAGCTGCAGACCGCCAGTGCGACGGCCCCGCCGTAAAACCAGGCGAGCGAATTAAACCGCTGCGCGGCCAGCAGCATCAGGCCGAACACGAGATAGGTGTAGAATTCGACGCTGATGCTCCAGCTCGGCGCATTCCAGCTCAGGTACTGAACAAGGCCGACGGACTGCAACAGGAAGACATTCAGGAAGAACGAATACCCGTTGTTGACTTCGAACGCCGCGGGAGCGGTCACGACGATCCCGGCCATCACCAATCCAAGCCCGATGCGCGCGAGGCGGAATAGCAGCAACACGAGAAGCATCACGATGTGAAGGGGATATACGCGCGCGAACCGTCGGGCCATGAACTCGCGCAAGGAAAATCGCCCGAAATCGGGTTGCAGATAGTTCAACGACATCACGATGCCGCTGAGCACGAAAAACAGATCGACCATGAATCCGCCGCTGCGGAAGAACGCGCAATCGATCCAGGCACGATTCGGAAACGCCGCGAGGAATGTCGGCATCAGGATGACGTGGTGAATCACCACGGTAACCGCAGCAATTCCCCGAATGCTGTCCAGCGTGAGGACATGCTCTTTCTCGCGATGGACGGGCACCGTCACGGCAATTTCCTAGCACTTTGCAGCGCAACATTTCTACTGAGCATTCGACGTGAGCACAATGTTCGGCTCGCATTTCTTGCATGCAGATCGATGGAAGAGCCGCCCACATCAAATGCACGAGCGCGACGACGCGCTTCGCCGCACACGATCCGTCGACAAGCCGCGAAGGAAACGATCGCGCACTTCTGGATGAGCAACTGGTGATCCACAGAACAAGAAGCCCATCAGCCAACGCATCTCTTGCCGTCGATGTCCCTCGCTTTGCGTGCTCGCAGCACAACGCAACTAGCCTCTTCATTCGACACGAATGTGGCAAAAGAGCATCGCGCTTCGGGAACTCAAATGCGGCGCCGCTGCGGCTGTCAGTGGTTGATCTTGTGAGACGCTCATGATGCCCGCTCGCAGTCTCGCTGCTGCCTATCTGGGAAGCATGATGCTCGATGATTTCTCATCGTCGCCGATCTCGTCATCAGTCTCGCCGTCGGCTGACGACTGCCGCAACGACCGCGCAATCACCAGTCACCACAAACTGATCGCGACCGGATCGCCGCAAGTGGATTTACATCTTGCAGTTGCAGGAAGGAATTGTGGAACGAATCATCGAGGCGCGGCTTTCGGATAGCGACGTCGCACTGGACAATTTGTACTTGACCGTTCGCGCATGGAGTTCCCCGGCCAAGAATGGATTTCGATGCAGTTCGGCAATCAACCTGCGCTTCCGGCGAACATCGGCGATCAAGAGCGCAAGCTTTCGCTTGCATGTGGTGTGCTTGCAAACAGGCCGATCGCTGAGCGTAGAATTTGCCGAGAATCTCCGAGCTTCGTACTAAATTTTGCACCGCACAAGAATTTGACATAGTTAAGCGCGACACTGTGCCTGAAAGAATCCTTGCGACGATGTGTCCTTGCGACGATGTGAATGAGCGCAATGAGCGGTTTGGCCCTGCTTCAACGACGACAATCTCCCGGTCGCCCGCTGAGCGGGCTTCGCGCAGCGCTTGCGGTCGCAGGGCTGACACTGGCGTGCGCGGGTCGTTGCGAGGCCCAATGCGTCGACCAATCGGAGCGCGTCCCCGCAACCATTTTGAAGGTCTTCCAGACGGAACCTGCGTCGCTGCTCCACGACCCCACCGTGCGCGGCGACAGCAGCAAGCTCACAGGCCGGCTTGCTGCCTATATCGTGAGCGACCTGACACTCCTGACCGCCGTCCGCGATCTCGTCAGCGAATCCGCCAATGCCGAACGGAGCTCGATCGGCATGGCGCTGCGTCGGGCGCCGCTGATCTGTCTGGCGCGCAAGCCCGAACATGCCCAGAAGATCAGTCAGTTTGTGCAAAAGCTGGCAGACTCTGCCTTGAGCTCGGGCTACTCCGCGGAGCTTGAGGCCGTCGCATTCAATCCGAACGCGGTGGCCTCCCCCTCCCTAGGTGGAAGCGCGCCGGGATCGGCAAGCAACAAGCCTTCCACTTCGGCGAACAGCCTCATGACTGGTGAATGGAGCACGGATATCGGCGATCCGTTTGCTCCTGCGCTGCTCCCCCAATAACCCCACGTCAGGTCGATGAACATTCAGATGTATCAGCCCAGAGAGCAATTTCATCTGCAGGAGAGGTCCGCGGTCGAGATGGCGGCATCGACGCTCAGCCTCGAGCGGATCATTGGCATTCTGCGCCGGCAATGGCCTGTTATCGCAACGGTCGTGGGAGTGGCCCTGGCGATCTGTTTCGTCTACCTGCTGACCGCGACGCCGATGTACACGGCGAACACGCGTATCCTGATGGACACGCGCCAGACACAGGTGCTTGACACTGACAACGGCACGAACAACGCGCTGATCGACCCCGGCTTCGTCGACAGTCAGGTCGAGATCATCACCTCAGACGATCTGGTCCGGTCCGTGGCCCGCCGCCTGAATCTGCCAGCGGATCCCGAGTTTCACGGCGATGATCCGGGCCTCTTGGGTGCCCTTATCGGTAAAGTCATCGGATTGTTCGGCTCGGACGGGCCTGCGTCGAAGGAGCGGATCGAACGCGGAACGGTTGCCGCGGTCGAGAACAATCTCAAGGTCGAGCGCCTGCTGACGACCTACGTCCTGTCGGCCAGCTTCAAGTCGCGGGATCCGGACAAGGCGGCGAAGATCGACAACGAGATCGCGGATGCCTATATCGTGGGCGCCCTCGACGCAAAATATCAGTCCACCAAGCGCGCCAGCGAATGGCTTCAGCAGCGCAGCGCCGAGTTGCGCGAGCAAGCGACCGCCAGCGACCGCGCCGTGCAGACCTTCAAGAGCCAGAACAATATCGTTGGTACCAGCCGCGGCTTGATGAACGAGCAGCAGCTGACCGACGTCAACACGCAACTGATCCAGGTCCGCGCGTCCACCGCCGAGGCCAAGGCCCGGCTCGACCGCATCGATGCGAGCACCGACAAGGACCTGGCCCAGCCGACGGTCACCGACGCGCTGAACAATCCCGTGATCACCCGGCTGCGCGCGCAATATCTCGACCTGCAGGCGCAGTATTCCGATTGGTCGGCCCGCTACGGCAAGACCCATCAAGCCTCGATCAATCTGGCCAGCCGCATGGAGGAGCTGCGCAAGTCGATCGCAGACGAAGTCAAGCGCATCGGCGACGCCTATCGCAGCGACTACGAAATCGCCAAGAGCCGCGAGACGTCGCTGGAGGAAAACCTCAAGAATCTGGTCAGCCAGGCCGGCAACACCGGCCAGGCGCAGGTGAAGCTGCGCGACCTCGAGAGCGCCGCCGACACCTATCGCAACCTGTACAACAGCTTCCTCGAGAAGCAGCAGCAGGCAATGCAAAACCAGAGCTTCCCCATCAGCGAATCCCGCATCATCAGCACCGCCGTCAAGCCGGACCGCAAGAGCTCGCCCAAGACGATACTCTCGCTGATCGGAGCCCTGTTCGGTGGCCTCTGCTTCGGCCTCGGAGCCGCCTTCGCCCGGGAAATGCTGAGCGACGTCCTTCGCGCGCCGACCGAGGTCGAGGAGGAGATCGGCGTCAAATGCCTGGGGGTGCTGCCCGCCATCGGCACCAAGGCGATGGGCTTGCCGAAGTTGCGCGGATCGCGATCGCAGGATGGCGCGCCGGCCGAGCCCAGCGGCCAGCTGTCCCGCTACGTCATCGATCATCCCTTCTCGCGCTATGCTGAGACCATGCGCAACATCAAGGTTTCGATCGATCTCGCGCGGCTCTCTCGCGAGGTGAAGGTCATCGGCATCGTGTCCTCGCTTCCGAAGGAAGGGAAGACCACGGTTTCGGCCAACTTCGCCCATCTCACCGCGTTCACCGGCAAGCGTGTGCTGCTGATCGACGGCGATCTCCATACGCGCTCGTTGACCAGGGAGCTCGACCCGACTGCGAAGAGCGGATTGCTCGAGGCTCTCAAGAATCCGCAATCGGTTGGACACCAGATCAGGCGCAGCGCAGAGACCGGACTGGATTTCCTGCCTTCGTTTGCGGTTTCTCGGATGGTGAATTCCGCCGACATCATGGCCTCGAAGGCGATGGCCGACCTGCTGACGCTGCTGCGAAACGAATACGACTACATCGTCATCGATCTGGCTCCGGTGATGCCGGTGACCGATGCCAAGGCGATCAGCCGCCTCGTCGACGCCTACATCTATGTCATCGAATGGGGCCGCACGACGCGCACTGCCCTGCAGGAATCGCTGCCGAGCACGGAAGGCATTCAGAAGAAGGTGCTCGGCGCGGTTCTCAACGGTGCAAACCCGAAGATGCTGAAGCGCATCGAAGGCTATAAGGGCTCGCACTACAACGCGTATTATGTCGAAGGAGCCGGAGGCGACGCCGGCGCCTGGGTCCGGCTCACGCCTGGAGCCCATTCCTGCCGCCGGTATCAACCCTGACCTGGGGCCAGCATCACCAACCTGACCCGAACCGTCGGTAATCCTGGATTTGCCAGACAGGTCCCATAGCCAGCGAGTCTTGTGCACGGGGGGATCGGAACCCCAGAACTGCAGGCGGCGCAGCCGCGCGTGCGAACCAAAGGGGCGGGCGCGCGTCCCGCCCGGCACCGAGCGATCGGCCGCCGACATGACCGGGCGCGGCCACCGAACCGAGCCAGGCGAATGTCGAGGCCGTTGAATCGGATGGGCAAGACCCCTGTTGGGTGCGCTCAACCGGATCTTTCGGATCGCTTGGGACCTTCTCGGCCGGCGCTCATCACAGGATGGCCAACGACAAAAACCATCGCGTCTACTGCAGAGCCGACAATCCTCGGCCGCTTCGGACCGACGCGAGCCCTGCCGCGCTCAGTAGGCTTCGTGATGGACCAGCGCCAGCGCAGTCTTCAGGATGATCCTGATGTCGAGCCAGATGCTCCAGTTGCTGACGTACCAGACATCGTATTCGACGCGCTTTTCCATCAGGTCGATGGTCGGTGTCTCGCCACGAAAACCGTTGACCTGGGCCCAACCGGTTAGACCCGGCTTCATGTGGTGCCGATACACGTAGTTGCTGATGAGCTGGTCGTAATAATTGTCGTGGGCCAACGCATGCGGCCGTGGCCCGACCAGCGACATCTCGCCGCGCAGGACGTTCCAGAGCTGCGGTAGCTCGTCAATGCTGGTCCGTCGCAACATGCGACCAACCCGGGTGACCCGCACATCGGACCTCGTCGCCTGCGTCACGGTGTGACCATTCTCCGCCACCGTCATGGAACGGAACTTCCAGATCTGGAAGGGCTTGCCGTTGAACCCGCGTCGGGACTGCTTGAAGATCACGCTGCCCGCCGAGTCCAGCTTGATCATGACCGCGGCCGTCACCAACAGGGGCGCCAGCAGCAGCAGGGCAAACGAGGCAAGGCCAACATCGAGGCAGCGCTTCTGCGCCCGCTCGAACACGGTGAGCGGTGCACGTTGAATCTCGATGGCAACCGTACCGCTGACGGGCTGGAACGGGCG
Organism: Bradyrhizobium campsiandrae; assembly: GCF_014529705.1. Lineage (GTDB taxonomy): Bacteria > Pseudomonadota > Alphaproteobacteria > Rhizobiales > Xanthobacteraceae > Bradyrhizobium > Bradyrhizobium campsiandrae. The sequence continues at coordinate 57,402 of NZ_JAANIH010000006.1, read as the reverse complement.
AGAAACGAGATCGGCGATCGGGAAGTCGGGCAGCAGCCGGATCGGCTGCGGGACGACGCGAAGGTGCTGGCTCAGCGGCTGCAGCAGAGGCATTTCGTCCCAGTCGCTCAGAAGAGGAGATTCCTCGACATCGGCCGCGCGCGCCTCCCGCACCACGTCGCGAATCGCGGGATGCCACCCGGCACCGTCTGCGCATGGTCCGAGAACGTAATGCCGCACGACGTTGAAACCGTGCTTGCGCAGATCCTTGAAACGAATTGAGGTGAAATCGAGCGGTTTCAGACTGAGCAGCATGATTTTGCGGTCGACCAGACGGCCCCTGGCGTAGCCCGAATTCAAGGCAATGCGCCACAGCACCCGAAGCCCAGCCAAGGCAATGCCGCCAGTCGCAGCAAACAGCAGCGTGGTTCCGCGCGACAGATCCGCCGACGATTTGAGCAGAAACGCTTCGACCGCGAGTATCGTCAGCGAGACGATCCAGATCGCCAGCGTCTTGCGCAGCTGCCAGACTGCGCCCAGGAGACGATGATGTTCGTAGATGCCCTGGAAGTACGAGATCGTCACGAACACCGCGGCGACGACGAGACCCGCACCAACCGACGAATCCTGCTCGGCCACGAGCAGACGATACAATCCACTCGCCGCGAAATAGCTAAGCAGAAGTGCAAGGAAGTCACCCGCGATCAGAGCGATCTGGAGAGGGCGCTGGAGTGCACTGCGACGGCTCGAGACAGCCGAATAGACGTTGTCCGAACCATAAGTAGCTACAGCCATCCGAACCTCGCTGCCTCGCCACGCACTCGCAGCCGAGAAGTGCAAGCGGTCGATTCAAACTTGCGATGCGTGTTGCGGAATGTCTTAACCAAACAAAGCAACATTGCGGCACTGCAACCAAAAAAACCGATTCGATTTCTGCACTGCGGCGTCTGCATACGTCGGTGATCAAAGCGCGGTCGCGGGTGTGACCTTTGGCTGAGCAACGTGACGCGCTTCGTGCCAATCGCACGCATTTTACGCAACATTGCGCAGATATTTGAACGGTTATTCAACCCTGTTGCTTAAGCGACCCTTAGGGCGGGACCGGCCACACTGATGGTCGGTTCGGGGGAGTTGTGCCGTGAGTACTATCGCCATTTTCAGTCTGTTGATCGGATCGTTGCTCGGGGGTCGCTTCAGAGTTTTCATCCTGCCTCCTGCCATCGTCCTCGGTGCCGCGCTGATCGGCGGGATGTCTGCATGGCAAGGACAGGGACCGGCTCACACGGTCGGCATGATCCTGCTGTTTGCGACGGTGTTGCAGCTTGGTTATTTCTGCGGCGCCATCCTGAGCCGCGCTCGCGTGGTCGGCTATCGTGGCAAGGCCGCACCGTCGTTCGACGGCAGCAGCCTCAGCTGACGAGGCCGGGCCGCAAATCGACGCGCCACCTATCGGCATGGTCATCCGGCAGCCGTCCAAAACGGGACGTTCACATCGCCGTGGACATAAAAACCGCGCTTGCTGAGCCGGATCGGTCGATAGCATATTGACATCCCGGGCGAAGCTCTTTCCAAGAGTTGAACCCCATGATCACGCTCCCTTCCCAGAACTCGCCCCGGCCGAAGCTGCCGAACGGCGTGCGGATCTACGCGCTCACGGACATTCACGGCTGCGCGCATCTGCTCGAGCAGATGTTCGCCGTCATCGATGCCGACATGGCGAACAGCCGCCCCTATCGCGCCATCGAGGTCTTTCTCGGCGACTACATCGATCGCGGACCGGACTCCCGTCGTACCCTCGACCTTCTGATACAGCGCAGCCGGTACCGCAACACGGTCTTTCTCAAGGGCAATCACGAGGCCTATTTCACCGCGATGCTGGACGATCCCTCGCGCGCGGCCGACTGGCTTCAGTTCGGCGGCCTGCAGACCCTGATGTCCTACGGGATCTCAGCGCCTCCAGATCTTGGCGAGGACGAACAGGCCGATCTCGTGCGCGAACTCATCTCGGCGATGCCGCCGCAGCACATCGCGTTCCTGCGCCAGCTGCGGCCGACATTCACATGCGGCGACTTTTTCTTTGTGCATGCGGGCGTTCGTCCCGGAATTCCGCTATCCGAACAGCGTGAGCAGGATCTGCTCTGGATCAGGGACGAATTTCTCCAGAGCAAGAAGCGCTTCGGCAAATACGTCGTGCACGGCCATACGCCGGTACGTCAGGCCGAGTTGCTCGAGAACCGCGCCAATATCGACACCGGAGCCTATGCCACCGGCAACCTGACGCTGCTGTCGATTCAGGGCGACAGCATGCTCGCGATCTAGCGACGCGCCGGCACGCGGCGCGGAACATCAGTTGGGTTGGCTTGATGGTTGCCGGTATTCCGGAAACCGGCTGAGCATCGCCGCCTTCAGGAACTTGAAATGGGCGATCGAGGCCGTGAGCTCTTTGAGCCTGCGCTGGCCGTTCAGGATTTCCCTGTCGAACAGATCCTGGTGGTGATTGTCCAGCGCCTCGCGTTCGAGATATTCGTCATCGCCATTGCCGATGGTCACGGCCGCGCGCGCCAGCACGTCTTCCACCCGGCGGTTCAGGCCGGATTGCTCGCGCTCCGCGGCCTGCAGCGCGTTCTCGATCGCGGCCATGATGGCTTCGATGCGCGTCCGATCGGTTTCGGCGTCGCGCTCGGGCGAGCGTGCACGAAACGTCTGCTCTCCGCCGAAACGGTCTTTCAGGAAATTGTGAGTGCGGGCCCGCAAGAAGAGCTGAAACATGCGTGCATTTCCGGTTCGAGGCACCAGACCGGAAAATGGGCCCTGGATGGTTAATAAAGTTTAAAGCCTGACCGTCCTGTCGCTCCGGCGCGGCCTCTGACCGATCGGAGCGCGTTCAGATCTCGTCCTTCACGGCATCCAGTTCTCGATCGAGCGCCTGCTGCCAGCTCGGCGGCGCAATCCCGGCGCGCTCCCGCAGCCGGGGCCCATCAAGGCGGGAATTGGCGGGCCGCTTCGCCTTCGCGGGAAATTCGTCCGAACGGAGCGGCATGATCTCCTTCACCGCTGACCTGACGACCCTCGCTTGCGGCACGGAAACGATTGCCGTCGCAAAGCCGTGCCAGCTGGTCTCGCCCGCGCAGACCAGATTGACGACGCCACCTCGCGCCTCGAACATACCGCGAAGCTCCTCGTCGTTCCGCGGCAGCATCGCAACCACCGCTTGCGCAATGGCATGGGCACTTGTCGGCGCGCCGATCTGGTCGGCAACGATGCGCAGCTGCTCGCGTTCTCCGGCAAGCCGCACGATGGTCTTGAGAAAATTCGCACCTGACGCAGCGTACACCCAGGACGTCCGCGCGATCACGTGCAGGGAACCGGCCTCGGCGATCGCCAAGTCGCCGGCGAGCTTGCTTTTGCCATACACCGAGAGCGGTCCCGGCGTGCTGTTCTCGCGCCAGGGGCTTTCACCGGATCCGTCGAAGACATAGTCCGTCGAAAAATGCACGAGCGGCACGCCGCGAGGCGCCGCCCATCGGGCGATCGCGGCAGGCGCTTCCGCGTTGACCCGAAAAGCGAGCTCGCGCTCGTCTTCGGCACGATCGACGGCGGTGTAGGCAGCCGGGTTGACGATCAGATGCGGCTTGATCGAGTCCAATCTGTCTGCGAGCTCGTCCGGCCGCGACAGGTCGAACTGTTCCCGCGATGGCGCAACGACGTCGGCTCGTTCGCGAAGCAACGGAAGCAGAGTTCCGCCCACCTGCCCGGCAGCGCCCGTCAGGAGGATCCTCATGTCAAATCTCTCCGTAACGCGGCAGATTCTTCATATCGGCAAGCAATGGCGCATCGGCATCCTTCGGCGACAGCGAGGGATCTGCGAGGCCCCAGTCGATGCCGATCGCCGGGTCATTCCACCGAATGGAGATCTCGTCCTTCGGGCTGTAGAGCGCGTCGCATTTGTAGAAGAAGTCGGCCGTCTCGGAGAGAACGGCAAATCCATGCGCGAATCCGCGTGGAACCCACAATTGCCTGCGGTTGTCCTCGCTCAATTCGACCGCAACGTGACGCCCAAAATTCGGGCTACCGACTCGAACATCGACAGCAACATCCAAGACTCGACCGCGAAGTGCTGAGACCAGCTTGCCCAGCGTGAACGGATTCTGCAGATGCAACCCACGCAACACCCCGTGACGCGAGCGTGACAGATTGTCCTGAACGAACGGCCGCGCAATCCCGCTCTGCGCGTAGCGCTCGAACTGATAAGTCTCCAAGAAAAAGCCGCGTTGATCGCCGAACAGTTTCGGCTCGATGATCAGAACTTCGGGCAGATGCGTCTTGATAACGTTCATTCCAGCGACTTCCGCTTCGCGCACACATCGATGTTGTGCAGCGCACACTATCTGATATTTTCGAACGGGTAAACCGGAGGGACCAATGAAGGGAATCATCCTCGCTGGCGGAACTGGCTCGCGCCTTTATCCTGTCACGACCGTGGTGTCGAAGCAGCTGCTACCGGTTTTCGACAAACCGATGATCTACTATCCGCTGTCAACGTTGATGCTCGCTGGAATTCGCGACATCCTCATCATTTCGACTCCGCAGGACAAGCCGCTGTTCCAACGCCTGCTCGGCGATGGATCGGAGATTGGCGTCAAATTCTCATACGCCACGCAGGAAACACCGCGCGGTCTTGCCGACGCGTTCATCGTTGGCCGCGAATTCGTGGGATCGGATTCCGTCGCTCTTGTTCTCGGCGACAACATCTTCTACGGCCACGGACTTCCGGAAATGCTCGCCAAGGCCGCAGCGCGCAAGAGCGGCGCCACGATCTTCGGCTATGTCGTCGTCTCCCCCGAACAATACGGCGTGGTTGAGCTCGACACTGATGGACGCGCGCGATCGATCGAAGAGAAGCCCAAGCAGCCGAAGTCGAATGTGGCCGTAACCGGGCTTTATTTCTACGACAATGCGGTGGTCGACATCGCCGCAGGGATCAAGCCTTCTGCGCGGGGCGAGATCGAGATCACCGACGTGAACAACGCCTACCTCAAACGCGGCGATCTGTTCGTCGAGGTGCTCGGGCGCGGGTTCGCCTGGCTCGACACCGGCACGCACGCCTCGCTGGTCGAAGCCAGTCATTTCGTCCAGATCCTGGAGCAGCGCCAGGGCTTGCGCATCGCCTGCCCAGAGGAGATCGCATTGCGCCGCGGTTACATCTCCCTCGACGCCTTCACGAAGGTCGCCGAGAAGACCGCCAAGAGCAGCTACGGCCAGTATCTGCATTCGGTGGCCCGCTCCTTCGCCGCTCAAGCCTGAGGTAGATCACCCATGCGTTTCAAAGGCTCCACGATTTTCGTCACGGGCGGTGCGGGTTTCATTGGCTCCGCGGTCGTCCGTCACCTGCTCCGCGACACGCAGGCGCGCGTCGTCAACATCGACAAGCTGACTTATGCGGCAAACCTCGAGTCAATTCCGGATGCCGATGCGAACCCACGCTACACATTCGAGAGGCAATGCATTTGTGAGGCTGCCTCGCTGCGCAAGCTGTTCGAGAAGTACCAGCCGGCCGCGGTGATGAACCTGGCGGCCGAGCGCCATGTCGATCGCTCGATCGACGGCCCCGGCGAATTCATCCAGACCAACATCGTCGGCACCTTCACGCTGCTTCAGGAGGCGCTGCGATACTGGCGGGCGCTATCCTCGGAGCGCCGCTCGCAGGTCCGCTTCCTCCACATCTCGACCGACGAGGTGTTCGGATCGCTCGGCAAGGACGGCTACTTCACCGAAACCACGTCCTATTCACCGAATTCGCCCTACTCGGCGAGCAAGGCGTCGTCCGACCATCTGGTCCGCGCCTGGCGCGAGACCTATGATCTTCCGACGATGGTGACGAACTGCTCGAACAATTACGGGCCTTATCACTTTCCCGAGAAGCTCATTCCCCACATCATCATCAAGGGGCTCGCGGGAGAACCGCTGCCGGTTTACGGCGATGGACAGAACATCCGCGACTGGCTCTACGTCGAGGACCATGCCAAGGCGCTGACGCTTGTGCTCGAGCGCGGTGCGATCGGCGAGACATACAATGTCGGCGGCCGCAACGAGCGCACCAACCTGCACGTCGTGGAAAGCATTTGCGACCTGCTCGACGAGATGTCGCCGCACGCGGCAGGCTCCCGACGTGGCCTCATTTCGTTCGTCGCCGACCGCCCTGGTCACGATCGGCGCTACGCCATCGACGCTTCGAAGCTCGAGCGCGAACTCGGATGGCGGGCGGATGAGAATTTTGAAAGCGGGCTGGCCAAGACCGTTCGCTGGTTCTTCGACAACAGGCCATGGTGGCAAGCCATTCTCGATCGCGGCTACCAGCAGAAGCGCATCGGCCTCGGATAGCCCCCTTTCGCAGGCGGCCACCGTCCCGCAAGAGGGCGGCCGCAGCCCGGCCGCGTCCAATAGAAGACTGGCTAGAGGTAAGGCCGATCCACGCGGCTCTGCGCCATCCAGTCCTTCCACGCGTCTTCATGCTTGGCGTAGAGCTCCAACCAGCGCCGCTCGCCCGGAGCCGGTTGAGGACCAAGCACGATCGATATCATGTCGGTTCGGGTCGGCGCTCTATCAAGCCGTTCGAACTCGGAGGTCTCCTCGGGCGTAAGACCGATCAGAACGCGCCTGCCGCCCCCATCGACGAAATATCGTCGCGGCGCATTATTGCTCCTGACGGTAGCCATGGCGCACCTCTTTCGCGATCGACGGGCGGCTAGGATCAACAGGACACTCCCGAAAGAACCGTGCGTAATCTAGTAAGGACATGAGTGGGGGAACAATGTCGGGAGCGACGTAACCTTGCCGGTTATGGTTACCGTTGCGCGCCCTGCCATCCGTCAACCCCAGTCCGAATGCATGGCGGCTGCGACAAGGCCGGTGCCGCCGCGCCCACGCGCTCAAGGCGATCGTCGTCCCTCGCGTGCCCACGCCCCGCATAACTGACGCGCAAGTCGGCAAAGGCCGAAATCAGCAATGACGCCTGTGTCATGCAGAGCTCCCTCTGCTCGCGGATACTGCCATCTTCGTTCGCTGCACGTCTATTCTCACCCTACAGTAGTCATTACACAACAACGATGATCGCTGATTTTTTCACCAAGGGCGGGAATTCTTGAGCAGCAATGTGCATGCTTCCCGATCGTTTGCATCACCCGATCAGCCAGAGGAAGAATTTCAGCGACAGCAGAATGATGAAATAGGCCCATCCCGCCATTGCGATCAACGCGACGCCGAGAAAAGCGCCTTCGAATGCTCGTTCTCTTATCTTCGCCAGAGGCTTCTCGGACAGCGTTTTTTGAAGCATCTCGATCTTCTTCTATTCGTATCGTTTGCACTGATCATAACCGAACGAATTCGACGATCTCGTGACGACGCGAACGAGAAGCGGCCGATGTTCAAACATGCTCCATCACGATCTCTGTCTTCAACGAATTTTGAATCGATGCGGCAACCAGCGTCGAGCGACGGAACAATATCTCCGAAGACGTCCTTGATCGATGTCCGAAGGGATTCGAGAGATTGCAACTTTCAAGAGAGTCGGTCGAACTGCATGCTCAGATTTGGTCGCCGCGCCTTGCGGCGATCGCGCCACCCTGCGGGCGACATGTCCTGGAGCTGCGGCATTGGGCAGACCGGCACGACATCCACAAAAACCCCGGAGTTGTACGGAGCCCCGGGCGCCGATTTTATCGCGGTAAGGTTGAGCAGTTAGCTTAATCCGCGTTGTTTGTTGCGAAGTCTCACCGATCGCATATCCATTTCCGCACCGGGCTTCCCCCAAGGCCCGGCCCCACCCAAGCAAAGCCGCCGAGCGACATGGGTCCGCTTGGCGGCTTTGTCGTTGTGTCGTTGCAGGAGGATTATTTCGGTTATGGCGCGGAAGCCCTGGTCGTTCAAGGAAGACCGCCGGCTCATGGAGCTGGCGAAATCTTCGACATCGCTGGAGGAAGCGGCAAAGAAGCTCGGAAGATCGCACGACGCCAACAAGAGCATGGCTTTGCGTCACGGCCTGGCGGTGAAATCGACAGCAGACAAGCAGGGCTAGAGACCATACGCCGGGAGAGCGGGAATGGGCGAGACAGGCGATTGTCGCCGGCACGAACTGGATATAGGGGCAGAACGACGCCTTTCCGGCGCCACAGCGCTCTCGATCTCCTCATCCCACGATGCTAGACTTCCCAATTGAACGTCGGTTGTTTCTCGCTGCGGACGATCGCTCGATACCTCGGTGTCCCGCCGAAGATCCGCTGGAGGATTGCACCATGGTGTCCCGTGCTCTCGCCGTAGCTTTGCTCCTGGCCCTGCCCTCGATAGCGTGGGCACAAGGCCCCGTCCGCTTCGGATTTCCCAACGGGGCGCCTGGGTGAGCTTTCGGCTTCGATTGCAGATTCCTGAATTTCCACGAATGCGCCGACTGGGGTTATGATCCCGCGCGCAACTGCCTCCGGAATCCCTACTTCGCTGCGCGCTACCCGACCAATGTCGACAAGGGCTGGTCCTACAATCGACGGTGAGGCCGCAGCTCACGGGCGCCCGCCTGCCGGGGCGACCGGCCTTCTGGGTTGCCCACGGGCTCCCGCTTGCGGATGACGGGAATTCGAGCCCGTGATGAGCGTGAGTTCCAGCGAATGGAACTGCCGGCGCCCCAGCATTATTCCTGAAAGGAGCCGTTAACGGACTGTTGGCCGCTGTAGGCGACCAAACCGGCCCGCGATCGCCTTAAACCGTATTTTAGAGGCTCCAAGGTTAAGGTTATCTCATCCGTTTAACCTTCGCGGGCTGGATGAAAGCAACACGGCCGAGACTCTCGATGGCGGCGCTCGTGCTTGCAGGCATGGCGGCGTTCGCGCTCGCGGGCCACATCGCCGCGACGCGCTTCATCCATGATCAGCAAATGCGTCAGCTCCATGAGTTGACCGAAGTGGTGCTGCACCGGTCGGAACTCGCCGTCGACTTCGCGACGGCAAGCCTTGACGATCTGGCCGGCCGCGGACTTGCGACATGCGCGCCCGCTTCGCTTCAGGCGATCCGACTGCACGTCTACCAACGCTCCGCCGTGAAGGATGTCCGTCTGGTCAATTCCGACGGCTCGGTGATCTGCTCGGCCTATTCCGAGACGCTCGAATTCGACAAAGGCTGGGTCGATCGGGCGGACATGCTCGCGTCGCGCGATTCGAAATTGATGCTGTTTCGCGTCGAGCAGTTCGGTGGTGACGCACTCGGCGTGCTCAGGGACATCGGCGACAAGAAAGCGCTGGTCGCCATTCTCGGCATCAATTCCAGCCTGTTCGACATCATGCCGGCCGAGCTGCGCGCGCACGGCGAGGTGCTGCTCGCACTGAAGAACGGCGCAAGGCTCGGCGAATTCGCGCTCGAGGCCGACAAGGCGCTGACGCATGCGATCGACTTCGAAAAGAGCTCGACGCGTTATCCGCTGCGCGTGATCATCCGCATCGACAAGTCCGTGCTGTCGACATGGAACAGCCAGGCCTACTGGCCCACGATGACGGTTGCGCTCGCGCTCGGTGTCCTGTTCGGCATCCTGCTGTCACGGGCCCGGCGCATGGAAGGGCCGGTTGCCGACCTCGATCGCGCGCTGACGCGCGGCGAATTCAGGCCCTATTTCCAGCCGATCTTCGATCTGCGCACCCGCGAGATCAGAGGCTGTGAGATCCTGGCACGCTGGCTGCGTGAGGACGGCACGGTGGTGCCGCCGATGAACTTCATTCCGCTGGCGGAATCCAGCGGGCGGATCGAAGCCATGACCTGGCAGTTGCTCCACCAGGCGCTGACCGACCTCCAGCCGCAGCTGAAAGCCGACAAGGACTTCAAGCTCTCGTTCAATGTGGTGCCCAGGCATATCCTCGGCGCCGGCTTCGTCGAGACGCTCCGCAGCACCGTCGCTGCGGCACGAGTGTCCGCACGGCAGATCATGATCGAGGTGACCGAGCGCGACGAGCTCGACGATCTGACGCGCGCTGCAGCCGTGGTGGGCGAGCTGCGCGATTACGGCTTTCGCGTTGCCATCGATGACGTCGGCGTCGGCCATAGCGGGCTGTCGCGACTGAAAGGGCTCGGCGCCAACACGATCAAGATCGACAAGTTCTTCGTCGACACCATCACGGCGGACGCCTCGACCACGACCATCGTGGAGATGCTGGTGGCGCTCGCCAGAGATTTCCACATGACCGTGGTAGCGGAAGGCATCGAGACCGAGGAGCAGGTCCGCGCCCTGGTTTCGTGCGGCGTGGGAGAAGGGCAGGGCTACCTCGTTGCAGCGCCTCTACCCTTTGCCGGTTTTTGCGAATTGATGGCGTCGCAGCGCACCGCCGCCGCAATTTCAACTCCGGCTGCCGTCGCCGTGCTGGTCGCCTGACTGATACGGATGGCCCACGTTCGGACGACCGGGCAAGACGCCGCCACCGATACGTCCCCTATGGGGCCACCAGGCGGCTGCAAGCCCGCCACGAAGGGCGCACTCATCACGATGTTATGCGCTCATGGGAGCTGCGCGCCGGCCGAGCGGCTATGATGCCGAAATGCGCCGAAATCATCTCATCGCAGCGGCGGCCATCTGCCTTGCGCTGATCGTCTACGCCACACTGGCCACGCTTGCTGGCAGGCCGGTCCTGCTCGGCCATGCCGAAGCCTATTGGGTCGTCGTCATCGAGCGCTTCAGCGCCTATTGCCTGCTCGGCTTCCTGCTGTCCTTTCTGCTGCCGGGACGCTTCGGGCTGGCTTGCGCATTCGTGGTCGCCGTCGCCATCGGGCTCGAAGTGTTGCAGGCGATGGTGCCCGACCGCGATCCGGCGTTCATCGACGTGCTGCAAAAGGCCGCCGGCGGCTCCCTCGGCGTCATCCTCGCCCAGACCATTCTGGCTTTCCTGCCCAGACCACCGTCCTGACGCGGGCGCGGCCTCGGCGCACATCGCGGCGATGCGCGGCAGATTATTTTGCCATCTGCCCGCGCAGCTCACCACCGGGATTGGCTGCGGTATGAATGTTCGCATACCATTTGCCGGCCAGCAGATCGGCAGCCTGCGCCTCGGTGAGGGTCGCGGTGCCCTGGATCGGACTTTGCGTCGACTTGAACGGCAGCGCGATGCCGGCGTTCTTGCCGGCTTCGCTCGGTCCATGGAAATGCGCGCCGAGCGCCGGCCCGGTCAGACCTGCGTAGGTGACGGTGTAGGTGAGGAGCTTCGTCTCGGTGTCGAACGCCGCCTCGGCCTTGCCCGAGCCGGAACTCGTATTGGGCGGCACTTCGTTGCCGCCCTTGAGTTCCGCATGCAATTTGACGAGTTCGGCCCTGGCCGCCGTCACGAGAAGATGCGGAAGCACAAAAACCAAGGCACCGACCAGGTACACGGCTCTCATCATGGCAACCTCCCAGCCCGGATCCCGTTGGTCCCGACCTGCTCCAGCGTGAAACCCTGGAGGTCGCGCCAAATCCGGCCGACTGATTATGCCTGATTCGAACGACCGCCGCCGAAGCGACGGACCTACACCGCGTCGCGCTTGAAATCCCCTTGATCGGAGATGAAGCCGCGGGACATCTGCCGATGCGTATCGCGGAGCGCCGAGATCGCCTCGTCAAGATCGGATTCGGTGTTGCGAATGCCCTCGAAGAACCGGTTCATCAGGGCGAAGTTCAGCTTGACGCGGGTGTTGCCATCGCGGCTCCTGCGGCGATCGAGCGCCCAATGCAGCGCCTGCACCCGGGCCTCGCCGGCACTACAGCCGCAAAGCATCCCGAGTTCGTCATAAGTCATCCAGATCTGAGGCATGTCCCTGTCCGCCTTTTGTTGTGAGCCTCAACCTAGATTTCACACCTAAAAGCACTCTTGCCGAGGTGCGGGCATCACACGCTTTCGCGCGAACAGCGTCAACGCAATGCTAAAGCTCGGATGAACATCAGGACGCAGGAGGCCTGGCGGGCCCGAACGGAGGCCGTGGCCGCGATCTGCTGTCGAGGCCCTTGGGCAATTTGTCGGCATTGAGCTTCACGACCGCGCATTTGGCGTCGCCTGCAACGGCGTCTTCCTGGCTGTAGATCAGCGTCGCCTCGAACTTGATATCAGGCACCTCCCTCGCCGCCCCCGAGCAGGTCGCCATCGCGCCGGCGCAGAGGCCGGACAGATCGACCTCGACCTCGTCAGGACCGAACACGCTCGGATTGCCCTCGGTATGCCGCTTCACGGTGAGGATGGCGGTGAAGCGCTGCTGATCGACCCGATAGGAGCCGCCATAGGTGAAGAAGCTGTCGCGGCCGGAGATCCGTCCATCGGACAACTCGACAAGCCCCGTGCCTTGACCACGTGGGGTCCTGAACCAGGCAGCGTATTTGCCGTCTCTGAGCATGAACAATATCCGTCGTGAAATTCAAACGTATTTGCGACCAACTGTGGGGCGCGACAATGGCCGACGTGGCGCGCATTGCGCCACGGTTAACGTCCTGCAAAATCAATCCGTCAAATTGCCGGCGCCGCATGCGCGCGCCGCGGTGGCGAGCCTAAAACAGCTCGATGCCGTCATCCGCCGGCGCGACTTCCTCGACCCGGCGTGCGGCCGCGGTCGACGAAAGCCCGAGGGATCGCAGGAATTCGCGGTGGACGTCGCGCTCACGCTCCATCGTGTAGCGCGCGAAGAGATCGTCGAGCAGCGCCTCGTCCTGCGGCTGCGGCCGATGCGTACCTGCGCTTGCGGTCTCGAGGCGTGCCGCGACGGCGGGCAGCGCCGCGGAGCTCTCGCCGAGCGAGCTCATCAAACCCTGCGCCGAGTTCATCAACCCCTCGAACTCCGCTCCTTCGTCCACGAGCCGGCCCATCAGCTTGCCGAGCCGTTCGTTCCCGGTCTCGACCTCGCGCAGCGCCCGAAGGATCTGCGGCTCGAGATTGGCAAGCTGGGTCGGATCACCCTGAACCCGAAGGTCCTTCAATTGGCTGGCGGAGCGCTCAATGCCATCGAGGACGGGCCGCAAGCGCCCGGCGCCCGCCGAGACCTGGTCGGCGGTCGCCTTGAGCTCGTTGGCGATGACGACGAAAGCGCTGCCACGGCTGCCGAGATGGCTCGCCTTGAGACCCGCATTCATGCCGATCAACGTGATATCGACCGTGGCTTCGGCCAAGCCCGCTATCGCTTGGCGAAATTTCGCCAGCGTCTCCTCGACGACCGCCAGCGCCTCGTCGACCGAGCGGCCAGCGCTCTCGCAAGTTGCGATCAGGGTCGAGGCCTGAGCCAGCCGCTGCTTGATACGGGTCAGGAACGACGACGAGGAACCATTCTCGCCGCCGAACAGCGAGCGGCCGTGACCGACGACGCTTCCCGCGTCATTCAGGATCGCCGACAGTGCCCGGATGATCTGACCGATGTCGCCGCTAAACTCGCGCTGGGCGTCCCTGAGCTGGGCCGCCTCAAGCTTGCGGATTGCGTGCGCGCCGTCTTCGCTTGCGACCGCCCCCGGGACGAGGCTCGGCTCCGAGCTGGATGAGAGGCGCAGGCCATGGCAGACATGTTCCAGGCGTTGCCGCGTGCTGTCGCCGGCCTGCAAGGAAATGATCGCGCTGCCGACGGCCTCGGCGATCTTCCGCGTGCTGCCGCTCGCGAGGTCGGCGAGATGGCTGCTCTTGCTGCGCTGGTCACGCAGGCCGGAATAGGCCGCGCCAAGCTCGGCGCTCTCGGCGATCAGTTGATCGCCATAGCGGCTCTCGAGCTCCTTCTGCCGACCCGAGGCGGTGGCAACCGCTTCCGATTGATGCTGCTGGCCCCGCGCGCAGCCCTCGATCGAGCCCTGCACGGCCTTGCCCAGATCGTAAGCTTCCTGCGTGAAGGCGAGAAAGCCCTCGCGATCGCCCTCGAGCGACGCCGCCTCGATCCGCGCGCTACGCGCGATGATGGTGATCATCTGGACATGCTTGAACAGCGGCTTCAGCAGCGCAGATGCCTCGGTCGTGCTCTTTCCGATCATCGCGAGCAGCGCGCTCTCGGCAGGCAGCGCCCGCGCCAGCTCGCTGAGCCGCGCCGCGGTCTCCTGCAGGGCGGTTGCGGCTCCTTCGATCTCCGCGCCGGAGAGTTCGCCGGACAGGGAGGCGAGGCCCAGATTGAGCTCCTTGAACATGATGTGGCCACGACCGAGCTCGTGGCCGACGCGCGCAAACACGTCCTCGATGCGCGACGAGACGTCCTCGACCGCAGCGATGGTCTCAGTCACTTTGCCGGTCGAAATGGCGGTCATCGCGCTAAGCCCGCCACCACCGGCCCGGCCTGGGACCAGTGCATGATCTCGCGCGAAATGTGGTGCAGCGGAACCACCTTCTCGACCCCGCCATGGGCGATGGCTTCCTTGGGCATGCCGAACACCACACAGCTCTCTTCGTCCTGCGCGCGGGTCGCGGCGCCGAGCTTGCGCATCTCCAGCATGCCGCGTGCGCCATCGTCGCCCATGCCGGTCATGATGACCCCGAGCGCATTGGCGCCGGCATGCTGGGCCGCGGAGCGAAACAGCACATCGGCTGAGGGACGATGCCGCGACACCGGCGGGCCGTCCTTGAGCGCGACCTGGTAGCGGGGGCCGATGCGCTGGACCAGCATGTGGTGGGCGCCCGGCGCGATATACGCGCAGCCCGGCAATACCGGCTCGCGATCCTCCGCTTCCTTGACGCGGATCTGGCAAACGCTGTCGAGACGCCTGGCGAAGGCAGCCGTGAAGCCAGCCGGCATATGTTGCACGATCAGGATGGGAGGACAGTTCGCCGGCAGCATTTCGAGAACGTCGTTGAGCGCCTCCGTGCCCCCGGTCGATGCCCCGATGCACACGATGCGCTCGGTCGTCGGTCGAACCTTGCCTTGCACCGGCGGCGGGATGATAGCGTCCGCCGTCAGCTTCTTCTCGATCGCCCGTCGCTCCGCGCGCGGCCGCACGCGCGCGCGCGCTGCCGATTTCACGGCTTCGCGCAGCCGCGTCGAGCACTCGAGCAAGGCCTGTCTCGTGTCGATCTTCGGCTTCGGCACGATGTCGACGGCGCCGGCCTCGAATGCCTCGAACATCACGTTCGAGCCCTCCTCGGTAAGCGAAGAACAAATGATCACGGGGATCGGACGCTGCGCCATGATCTTGCGCAGGAACGTCATGCCGTCCATGCGCGGCATCTCGAGATCGAGAATCATGACGTCGGGGATTTCGTCCTGCAGACGCCGCGCCGCTACGAACGGATCGGACGCCGTCGCCATCACCTCGATGTCGGGATCGTCATTGAGGATCGTCTGAAGGATTTGGCGCACCGACGCCGAATCGTCCACGATCAGTACGCGAACTTTCTCCCTCGGCATGATGACATGTGCTCCCGGTCAGACCTGGAAAATGGTCGGCTGAACCTGCTTCAAGCCTGGAACGGCACTGTGTATCATCGATTCGGAATGTCCGACCAGCAGATATCCTCCCGGCCGAAGGTGGCTGCAGAGCTGTTCGACGACCTTTCGCTGCGTCGGCTTGTCGAAATAGATCAGCACGTTGCGGCAGAAGATCATGTCGACATCCCGGTCGACGGGATAGGACGGATCCATCAGGTTCATCCGCATGAAATGCGTCATGCGCCGCAATTCCGGAACCACCCGCACCTCGCCGCGCGATTTGTCGCGCGAGGAGAGAAAATACCGCTTCACGAACGGCTCCGGCACGGGCGCCAGCACGTCGCGGGTGTAGATCGCGGTCTTGGCGAGGCGCAGCACCGCGGTCGAGATGTCGGTTCCGAGGATGCGATACTGGAATCGCGATCCGCTCCGCGCCATGTCGTCCAGCACCATGGCGATGGTGTAGGCCTCCATGCCGGTGGAGCTCGCCGAGCTCCAGACTTTCAGATTCGCGTTTCTGCGGCCGTGCGACTTGAGCAGCGACGGGATGGCGATCTCCCGCATGAAGTCGAAGTGCTGCGGCTCGCGGAAGAAATCGGTCTTGTTGGTCGTCACCACATCGATCAGATGGGTGAGCTCGGTCTCGAAATGATCGGCCTCGAACAAATTGTCGACATAGTCGTTCAGGTCGGAGAAATTCAGCGCGCGCACCCGCTTGTGCAGGCGCCCCTCCAGCATCAGCCGCTTGCCCTGCGGCAGCTTGATGCCGACCTGGCCCTCGATCAATTCGGCAATGGTCCGGAAATGACGGTCCGACAGGTGCACGTCCGTATCCTGCACGGCGGGGATCATGGCCGCCAGCCTCGGCCCCGAAGGCCCGCACGCAATGAATGTCGGGCCAGACGGGCCATATTGAATCCTACGCGTTTACGCGACAACAGAAGATGGATAGGTCCACCCCGGAAGCGAGGTGGACCTATCCTTCGAAAATCTCAGCGCTGAAAATCGGCGTCCCGATCATCCTCGCCGTCGTTCAAGTCAAAAGCAAAGCCGCCGCCGCCCGCCACCTTCATCGCGCGCGCCGGCTTTGACTGCGGTTTCTTGGCGGGACGTTCAGTCGCCGCCATGGTTGCAGCCTTGGCACGGAGCTGATTGACGGCGCGGTCGATCGGCGCCGCAGCAGGATTCCTTCCGCCATGCTCGATACGGAAATAGGCGATCGTCGACTGAAGCTGCTCGGCCTGCGAGGCAAGCTCCTCCGACGTGGAGGATACCTGCTCGGAGGCGCTGGCGTTCTGCTGTCCGACCTTGTCGAGCTGCTGGATGGCCTGGTTGATCTGGGCCGAACCGACGTCCTGCTCACGGCAGGCCGCGGTGATCTCCTCGACCAGCTCGGCGGTCTTCTTGATGTCGGGAACGAGTTTGGCGAGCATGGAGCCGGCCTCCTGCGCGACCTTGACGGTGTCGGCCGAAAGCGTGCCGATCTCGGCTGCGGCGGCCTGGCTGCGCTCGGCAAGCTTGCGTACTTCGGAGGCAACCACCGCAAAGCCCTTGCCGTGCTCGCCGGCGCGCGCGGCCTCGACCGCCGCGTTGAGCGCGAGCAGATCGGTCTGGCGGGCAATCTCTTGCACGATGGTGATCTTCTCGGCGATGGTCTGCATCGCGTTGACGGCACGCCCGACGGCCGCACCGCTCGCCTCCGCATCCTTGGCGGACTGGGCCGCGATCTTCTCGGTCTGGTTGGCGTTGTCGGCGTTCTGTTTCACGTTGGACGCCATCTCCTCCATCGAGGAGGATGCTTCTTCGGCGGAAGAGGCCTGCTCGGTCGCGCCTTGCGAGAGCTGCTCGGCGCTCGCCGACAGCTCCTGGCTGCCCGCGGAGACGTTCTGGGCCGCCGTCAGCGCTTCCGCGACGATCTGGCGGAGCTTCTCGATCATGCGCTCGAGTGCCAGGCCAAGCGTATCCTTGTCCGACAGGGGCTTGGCTTCGATGGTGAGATTGCCTTGGGCGATCTCGTTGGCGACCGCCGCGGTTGCGTTCAGGTTCACCGTCATCGCCGTCAACGATTTGACGAGGTCGCCGACCTCGTCATTGCTCGAGACCTCGATCTTGTGGCTGAGATCGCCGATTGCGACCGCATCCGCGAGGTTAACGGCGCGGCTCAGTCCGCGGCTGATGTTCAGCGCGATCCAGGTCGCGGCGACCACGGCCACCAGCAATGACGCCAGGACGAGGCTGATCAGCATCAGCTGGGCGCGAGCACCGTCCTCCCTGGCCTGCTCCGAACGATCCGCCATCAGCTTTCGCAGAAAGACGACGTATTCGTCCAGCGCCGCCGTCGACTCGACGACCGCCTTGCGAACCTCCACGGTCGACAGCTCGACCGCCTTTGCCCTGTCGGCTTTTGCCAGGTGCAGCGCCTGATCCTCGACGCTGTTCATGTGCGCGTAGGCTCCGGAGAATTTGTCGAGAATTTTCTTGCCGTTCTCGGTGGCAACGGCGTGAACCTCGTCCCTAGCCTGCATCATTTTCGCGCGAAGGCTGCCAATCTCGGTGTTGAAACGGTCCACCTCGCTGTCTGAGCTCGCCAGCAGCGCGTTCTTTTCAGCGCGCACCTGCTGCAGGATCAACTCCTTCAACTGACTGGCTTTGTCCAGGCGTCCTGCCGCCGCCGTCAGAACCTCGGTCGTCGCAGCCATATCGGTCAGTTTGACGTAGCCGACTGCACCCGCGATGGCGGACAGCAGAATGACGAGGCCGAAGGCACTCGCAAGCTTCGCTTTGACGGTGAATCTCATTTTTCTTGCTCGTTATCTTGGCGTGAAAGGGGTTGCTACGCTTGGCGACGCTTTGCTGCTACGCGTTCAGGCGGGGCAGGATGAGTCAACAGACGCTTCGCGCCCCTCGGGAAATTCATCACTGGCCATCAGCTTCGCGAGATCGAAGATGACGACGAACTTCTCGCCCTTGCGGCCGATGCCGGCGGCATAGTCGGACTGCCATTTTCCACCCACTTCGGGGATCGGCTCGATCGCCTGCTCGTCGATATCAGTCACCTCGAACACGCAATCGGCAACGAAGCCGACGCCGACGAGGCGGTCCTTCATCGGCACGTCGAGGATGATGATGCGGGTTGCCTCGGTGGCGGCAGCGGCCGCCAGACCGAGCTTGGTCCGGAGATCCACGATGGGGTAGCCGGCGCCGCGAACGTCGATCATGCCGAGCAGGAAATTCGGCGCATGCGGCAGGCGCGAGATCGGCCGCATGTCGAGAATTTCCCGCACGTTGCGGATGCTGATGCCGAACGTCTCGCCGGCGAGCCCGAGCGTCAGATATTGCGAGGTTGCGGCCATGATATAGTCCACCCGGTCACGAGATTTCGAGAAGGCCGCCCGACCGCGAGGTCGGGCCGCCGGCTAACGCTGAAACTCCGCATCGCGATCGTCGTCGGCATCGTTCATGTCGAAGGCAAAGCCGCCGCCATTGGCCGCCTTGAGCGCACGCGCCGGCTGCCTCACGGCCGCAGGCTTCTTCGCGCCGCGATCGGCCACGGCCATGTGTGCGGCCTTGGCACGGAGCTGGCCTACCGCGCGATCGATCGGCCCAGCCGCAGCCTTTTCCCTGTGCGCCGCCTGCTCGATCCGGAAGAACGATATCGTCGACTGGAGCTGCTCGGCCTGCGAGGCGAGTTCTTCCGAAGTCGACGACACCTGCTCGGAGGCACTGGCGTTCTGCTGGCCGACCTTGTCGAGCTGCTGGATCGCCTGGTTGATCTGCGAGGAACCGACATCCTGCTCGCGGCAGGCGGCGGTGATCTCCTGCACGAGCTCGGCGGTCTTCTTGATGTCGGGCACGAGCTTGGCCAGCATGCCGCCGGCCTCCTGCGCGACCTTGACGGTCTCCGTCGACAACGTACCGATCTCGGCGGCCGCGGCCTGGCTGCGCTCGGCGAGCTTGCGCACCTCGGAGGCGACAACCGCAAAGCCCTTGCCGTGCTCGCCGGCGCGCGCGGCCTCGACGGCCGCGTTGAGCGCGAGCAGGTCGGTCTGGCGGGCGATCTCCTGCACGATGGTGATCTTCTCGGCGATGGTCTGCATCGCGTTGACGGCGCGACCCACGGCGGCGCCGCTGGCTTCCGCGTCCCTGGCCGATTGCGCGGCGATCTGCTCCGTCTGGTTGGCGTTGTCGGCATTCTGCTTCACGTTGGAGGCCATCTCCTCCATCGAGGACGACGCCTCTTCCGCAGAGGAGGCCTGCTCGGTCGCGCCTTGCGACAGCTGCTCGGCGCTGGCGGAGAGCTCCTGGCTGCCGGCCGAAACGTTCTGGGCCGCCGTGATTGCTTCGGTGACGATCTGCCTGAGCTTTTCGACCATGGTCTCCAGCGCGATGCCCAGCTTGTCCTTGTCGGAAATGCGCTTGGCTTCGACCATGAGATTGCCCCGCGCGATCTCGTTGGCGACCTCCGCATTGGTGTTCAGGCTCGCGATCATCCGCTCCAGGGCGATGCCCAACGTGTCCTTGTCGGACAGACGCTTGGCTTCCACGGCTAGGTTGCCCAGCGCGACCTCGTTGGCGATCGCGGCCGTCGCGTTGAGATTTGCGGTCATCCCATTCAGCGACCTGACGCGATCACCGACCTCGTCGTTGCTCTTGACGTCGATCGTCTGACTGAGATCGCCGCTTGCGACCGCATTCGCCAGCCCGACGGCCTTCGTCAACGCGCGGCTGATGCTGAGCGCAATCAGGGTCGCAGCAGCGGCGCCGATGAGCAAGGAGGCGATCAGGATGCTCAAGAGCAGCATCTGGGCGTGGCTGCTCTCCACCCGCGACTGTTCAGCCCGCTCGTCCATCAGCTTCTTGAGGAAGCCGACATATTCATCGAGGCTCTTCGATGCCTCGGCGACGGCCTTGCGAACCGGTCCGGTCGATTGCTCCAGAGCCTTGGCCTTGTCGGATCGCGCGAAGTTAAGGGACTCGTCCGGGGCGGCATTCACGTCGCGGTAAAGCGGCGAGAACCGGACGGGCATCTTCTTTCCGGGTTCGGGGGCGGTCGCGTAGATGTCATCCTTCGTCTTGAGCAGGTCCTCGCGAATCTTGCGTACCTCACCGGCGTAGCGCTCGACGTCGCTGTCTGACTGCGCCAGGATCGCGTTCTTTTCGGCGCGGATTTGAAGCAGCAGATCCTTCTGCAACTCGTCGGCCTTCGCCGATCGTCCGGCGGCTCCAATCAGCACCTCGGTGGAGTTGGCCATATCGGCGAGCTTCAGATAGGCGACGCCACCCGCGATCATGGAGAGGAGCAGGACGGCACCAAAAGCAGTCGCCAGCTTTGCTTTGACGGTGAAGCGCATATTTCAGAACCTTCGGGCCAGGCCCGGATTGATGTTGGAATTCGCGAGCGACATCACGTGCTGAGCCCGTCAAGCAACAACACATATCGTTGGAACTCGGCGTCGCGGTCGTCTTCGCCGTCGTCCATGTCGAAGGCAAAGCCGCCTCCGCCACCCGCGGCCTTCAGCGCCCGCGCGGGCTTGGCGGCCGGCTTCCTGCCGCGGCCGTCGGCGTCGGCCATCTTTGCGGCCTTGGTACGAAGCTGGCTGACGGCGCGGTCAATTTCCTGAGGAGCGGCTTTCGTCTTGCGCGAGCCCTCCTCGATCCGGAAGAACGAGATCGTCGACTGCAGCTGCTCGGCCTGCGAGGCGAGCTCTTCCGAGGTCGAGGACACCTGCTCGGACGCACTGGCGTTCTGCTGGCCGACCTTGTCGAGCTGCTGGATCGCCTGGTTGATCTGGGCCGATCCGACGTCCTGCTCGCGGCAAGCCCCCGTGATCTCCTGGACCAGTTCGGCCGTCTTCTTGATGTCGGGCACGAGCTTCGACAGCATGTAGCCCGCTTCCTGGGCGACCTTCACGCTTTCCGTCGACAACGTGCCGATCTCGGCCGCCGCAGCCTGGCTGCGTTCGGCGAGCTTGCGCACTTCGGAGGCGACGACGGCGAACCCCTTGCCGTGCTCGCCGGCGCGCGCGGCCTCGACCGCGGCGTTGAGCGCGAGAAGATCGGTCTGCCGTGCGATCTCCTGCACGATCGTGATCTTCTCGGCGATCGTCTGCATCGCGTTGACGGCGCGGCCGACGGCGACGCCGCTGGCTTCCGCGTCCTTGGCCGACTGCGCCGCGATCTTCTCGGTCTGGTTGGCGTTATCAGCGTTCTGCTTCACGTTCGAGGCCATTTCCTCCATCGAGGACGAGGCTTCCTCGGCAGAAGAAGCCTGCTCGGTCGCACCTTGCGAGAGTTGCTCGGCGCTGGCGGAGAGCTCCTGGCTACCGGCCGAGACGTTTTGCGCCGCGGTGATCGCTTCGGCGACGATCTGCCGGAGCTTGCCGACCATCAGGTTCAGTGACCGGATGAGATCGCCGATCTCATCGTTGCTGGCGGAGGGAATGGTCTGGCTGAGATCACCATTGGCCACGGCGCCGGCGAGATTGACCGCGCGGCCGAGCGAACGGCTGATCGCAATCGATATCCACAGAGCCGCGCCCACCGCAACCATCAGCGACACGCCGAGAAGCGTCATCAGCAGGAATTGCGCCTGATGTCCCTCCTCCTTCGACGCGAGGGCCTGGTCGGCCATCTGCTTCTTGGTGTTCTCGACATAGGCGCCCATCGACTCGAGCGCTTCGTTCACGACCTTGCGGCCCTCATTGGTCGAGCGGTCCGCCGCCTTGGCCTTGTCGGTCCTGGCGATCCGGATCGTCTCTTCCTGATAGGCATTCATTTTGGCGTATGTCGCGGCAAAGCCGTCGAGCAGCTTCCTGCCCGCCTCGCTCGCCAGGGCGTAGACCTCGTCCCTGGTCTTCAAGGCTGCATCGCGGCGCTTGGCGGCGTCAGCCGCCGCCAGTTCGACTTCGCTTTCACTGCCGATGATGGCATTCTTTTCCGCGCGGAGCTGGATGAGAACGTCCTTCTCGATCTCCATCGCCTTTTCCATGCGCTTTGCGCGCAGGACCATGCTGTCGGCGGTTGCCATCATGTCGCCGAGCTTCATATAGGCGACGCCGCCGGCGACCATGGACAGGACGATGACCAGGCCGAACGCACTGGCCAGCTTCGCCTTAACCGTAAATCTCATCTTCAGCCCCTGCCCCTCAGACCTCTCGCGAGGCCCTTATTTCAATTCAGAATGCGTTCCATGTTCGGAACGATGACGAACTCTTCACGCCTCTTCGCGATGAAACGAATGCACTCGGGATTGCCGTGCATGCCGCCGCGCGGCGCACGCTGCACGGCGGTCCGCGAGAGATCCGGGACCTCTTAGATCTTGTCAGCGGTTCCGCAGACGAGCACCGGTTCGTTGTCGAGCTCGATCTCGATCACCACGATCCGCGTATCGGCGGAATCCTCGAGCTGCGGCATGCCGAAGCGGATACGCAGGTCCGCAAGCGGAATGACATTGCCGCGCACGTTGATCACGCTCGGAACGAACGACCGCGCGCCGGCGACCTTCGTCACCGGCACGGGGTCGATGATTTCGCGGACAAGCCCCGCATCGAGCGCAAACTTCTCTTCGCCGAGACCGATCATCACGACCTGCATCGCGTCGACCTGGTGTTCCGCCGCCAAAGCTTCGGTCATTACGCCGCCTCGCTGATATGCTGCTTCTCGACCTTCGACTGCGCCAGCGCGACCAGCTGCGCGACGTCGAGGATCAGTGCCGCTGTGCCGTCGCCGAGGATGGTCGCTCCGGAGAAGATCGTGACATCCGAATGCAGCTTGGAGAGCGACTTGATCACCGTCTGGTGGTTGCCGATGATCTGATCGACGACGAGGCCGACGCGGGTCTCACCGGTCGAGATGATGATCGTCTTCGGGTGGCGATCCGGAAAGCCGGTCGACGACATGATCTCGCGTAGAGGCAGGAGGGGAACGAGATTGCCACGTACGTTGAGGAAGTTGCGGCCTCGCGAGCGCTCGTCCTCGGCGGTCAGCTCGACGCATTCCTCGACCGCCGACAGCGGAATGATATAGCGGCCTTCGCCGACGCGAATCAGAAGACCTTCGATGATCGCAAGCGTGAGCGGCAGGCGCAGCGTCACCGTGGTGCCCTGGCCGGGCCTGGTCGACAGGTCGATCGTGCCGCGCATATTCTCGATGGTGCGCTTGACCACATCCATGCCGACGCCGCGGCCCGACAGCGCCGAGATGGTCTGCGCGGTCGAGAAGCCGGGATGGAACAGGAACTGGTGGATCTCGTGATCGGTGAGCACCGCGCCGGCCGCGATCAGCCCCTGCTCTTCCGCTTTCGCGCGGATGCGGGCTGTATTGAGGCCGCCGCCATTGTCCTTGACGGTGACGAGCACTTGCGCGCCGGAATGCACGGCCGCGAGCCCGTTCCGGCCCTGCTCGGTCTTGCCATTGGCGGCGCGGGTCGCGGTGTCCTCGATGCCGTGGTCGATGGCATTGCGGATCAGGTGCACGAGCGGATCGGCCAGACACTCGATCATGGTCTTGTCGAGTTCGGTGTCCTCGCCCGAGGTGACGAACTCGACCGGCTTCGACAGATCGCGCGACAGGTCGTGGATCAGGCGGCGGAAGCGGCCGAACAGCGAACCGATCGGCACCATGCGCGCGCCCATCGTGGTGTCGCGCAACGAGGAGGCGAGACGCTCGATTTCCTCGGCGATCATCTTGATCGAAAGATCGGAGCCGGAAGCCGCAAGCTGGCTCAGCCGCGCCTGCGCGATCACGAGCTCGCCGACCCGATCCATCAGCTCGTCGAGACGCTCGGCCTGGACACGGACGGTGGCGATGCCGCGCTCGTCGCGCTTGGCTTCGGCCTTCGGTTCAGGCTTCGGCTCGGCTTTGACTTCGACATTGGTCTTGGATTGAGACTGCGCCTTTGCGACGGGCTGCTCGACAACGGGGACCGCAACGGCCTCGACGACCGGCGCAGGCATCTCGGCCGCTGCGATCGGGTCCTCGTCGAGCAGCTGCAACGGCGGCGCCGGCGCAGGCACTTCGACATGCTCGAGCGGCGAGAGCGTCAGCTTCATCTCGTCCGAGACGAACATGAAGACGTCGTCGATCGCGTCCTTGTCGCAAGCCGCATGCAGCTTGACGTCCCACTTCAGATAGCAGTCTTCCGGCTCCATTTCGTCGAGGAACGGAACGCCGTCGGTGATCGGCACGACGAAACAGGGACCGAGCTTGCAGAGATCTTCCAGAAGATCGAGCGGGTTCGAGCCGTTGCGCAGAATGTGGGATTCGAATTCCAGATGAAGGTGCCAGCCGGCCTGCTTGCTCTCGACGGGGGCCAGCGGCGGCGCTCCGGCGACTTCGACAACGGCCGCGGCAGACTGATCGGACGAGACGAAGCGCTTGAGATCGTCGAGGATGGCCTCGCCGATGATGTCGTCGGTCGACTGAGGATTCTCGATCAGCGCGCGGATATAGTCCTTGGCGGCGAGCGCGACCGAGATCAACTCCTGGGTCGGCCTGATCTCGCCCTTGCGAACGCGATCGAACGCGGTCTCGAATTCGTGGGTGAAGGAAGCGACCTTGTCGAAGCCGAACATCGCGCCCGAGCCCTTGATCGTGTGCAGGGCGCGGAAGGCGGAGTCGACCAGCTCGCGGTCGTCGGGCCGCTGGCCAAGATCGAGCAGGGCCCCTTCCAGGACCTCGAACAGCTCGCTGGCTTCCTGCCGAAAGACCTCGGTCGGGTCCATCGCACTCATGCGCGCACCAGTTTTGCGACGACAGCGAGCAGCTGCTCGGGCTTGAACGGTTTGGTGATCCACCCCGTGGCGCCGGCGCTCTTGGCCTCCTGCTTGACCGTATCGTTGGATTCGGTGGTCAGGAAGACGATGGGCATGCCCACCGCGCTCGGAAGCTTGCGCAGCGCCTTGATCAACTCCAGCCCGTTCATGACGGGCATGTTGAGATCGGTGATGACGAGGTCGAGCTTGCCGGCCTGCGCCTTGGCGAGGCCTTGAGCGCCGTCACCCGCCTCGATCACACTGTGACCGGCCGGCTCGAGCACGACCTTGATCATCTGCCGGATGCTGGGCGAATCGTCGACGGTCAGAATCGTGGCCATTAGGTGCCATCTTTCTTTTGCGGGAAGTGCTGATCAATCATCGCCTCGCTGGCGAAACCGGCGCGGCGAAGAGTGTTACGCAGAGATTGGGAAAAGGACGTCAAGACCACCGGGCGGCCCTGGGCATCGCCGGTCTTGGCAGCAGACAGCAGAAGCTGGATCGAGGTCACGTCGGCCTTGTCGACGCTCGAACAGTCGATCTCGAGCCGGTCCTGCCGGTTGAAGGCTTCACGGATCAGGTCATAGACACTACGGATCGCAGCGATGCTGCAGTCCGCAGGCAGCCGTAGGGACCACTTCGGCGCAGTGACATCAGACGACATTCGTCCCCCAATTTCCGGAGATTCGCTGCACGCATGACGCGAATCTGACATGAGGACTATTCGCTTCGGAGTGTGTGCAAACCCCTAATGAACCCGTCCGTACAACTACGGGTCACAATCCGCGAAATCTCGCGTCTGCATGCAGGCGTGCATAGCCCGCCCAAATCTCATGCGTTGCGCGCAACGTTGAGGCGGCGCGGCGCCGCACGGATGTTTGCTTCACGTTAAATCGCACCGGCTATTTGTCGAGATCGCGCCTCGCCATCCGAACGAGCCCGGCCGCCGATGCTGACCCAAGCGCTTCTGGTTGACGACAGCCGCTCTGTCCTCAATTTCCTGAAACGTCATATCGAAGCGGAGGGCCTCGTCGAGGCCACAGCATTTCTCGACCCTGTCGAGGCGCTGGCCTGCGCGCGCGAGCGTGGCTTCGACCTCGTGCTCGTCGACTACGAAATGCCTCATATGGACGGGATCAGCTTCATCCGCGCGCTTCGTGCGCTGCCTGGCTGCACCGACATTCCGATCGCGATGATCACCTCGCGTCAGACCGACGACGTCAAAATGGAAGCGCTGCAGGCAGGTGCAACCGATTTCCTGCCGAAGGCCCCGCAAAGCGTCGAGATGACGGTGCGCTTGCGGAATTTGATTCAGCTTGGTGCAGCCGTACGCAAGCTCAACGATCGCGCCGCACATTTGGCAAGCGAAGTCGCAGCCGCAACACGCAAGCTCGGCGAGCGCGAGGAAGAGATCATCCTGCGGCTCGCGCTCGCGGTCGAATGTCGCGACACCGATACGGGCGAGTAAACGCTGCAGGACGCGCGCTACAGCCGGATCACCGACGAGCAGCTCGGCCCTCCCGCCCGGCTCAGCCGTGACAACGATCTCGCCGCACCCTTGCACGACGTCGGCAAGGTCGCCATTCCCGACAACATCCTGCTCAAGCCGGGCAAGTTGAGCAACGACGAGATGGCGGTGATCCGCACCCACGCGACGATCGGCGAGAGGATTCTCGCCGATTCCAGCTGCGAGCTGATTCAGCTCGGCGCACAAATCGCCGCAGGCCATCACGAGCGCTGGGACGGCGCCGGCTATCCGAACGGCCTCAAGGCGGAGGAGATCCCGATCGCCGCGCGCGTGGTCGCCGTCGCCGACGTCTTCGACGCCTTGACGACGCGACGGCCATATAAAGAGCCGATGCCGTTGGCATTGGCCCGTGACTATCTGATCGAAAACCGGGGACGGCAGTTCGACCCGGCCTGCGTCGAAGCCTTTCTGTCGCGCTGGGATGAGGTGGTGGCGATCGCCGCGCAAACCGGGCCCCGCCTTGCCGACATCGGGCCGGTGCTGGCACCCTTTATATTGGGAGCGCCCGGGGCCCCGCCGGACCAGGACCGCGCGCCGGAGACCTCTCCTAGCTGACCTTGCGCATGCAATGTCGGTTTGCCGCGACGCCGTTTTCTGCCATCAACGGTTTGAACCTGTTCCTGCCGGGGTGCACCAATGCCGAGAGTGATTCTGATCACACTGGCCGGGGGCCCCCCTTGCTAGGCTCGCGCCGGGACGCGGATTCCTCGCCTACCATCGAACTGGATGAGAGAAGTCATGAAAAGCCTGATCGGCGCCATCGTCGGCGTGTTTTGCCTGAGCGCGCCGGCCGTCGCGGAAACGCCGGCCGCCCTCGTCGAGGACGTCCAGGGCAAGCTCGACGGCATCGAATTCATGGACTATGTGGCGCCCGGCAAGATCATCAAGCTTGGCCCCAAGGCCGGCATCACGCTCAGCTACCTCAAGTCCTGCCTGCGCGAGACCATCACCGAAGGCGTCGTTCTGGTCGGAACCGAACAAAGCACCGTGCAACTCGGCAACGTCCAGCGCGTCAAGGTGCCGTGCGATACCAACGCGGTGCAGCTCTCCGAGCACGAGGCGAACCAGAGTGCGGCGACCACGTTCCGCACCATGCGAGCCGACGCCGGCAGCACGCCGGCCAAGCTGCCGACGATCTACAGTGTCGCACCGCTGATCCAGGCCAAGAGCGGCAGCACGCTGGTGATCGAACGCACCGACGGCAAGGAGCCGGCGATCAGCGTGCCGCTCAGGAGCGACAACATGGTGGCCGGAAAGTTCTATGACTTTGCGAAAGCCGGAAAGTCGCTGACGCCGGGCGGCAGCTATCTCGCCAAGCTCGGCACCAAACGCCACACATTCCAGGTCGACGCAAGCGCGACCTCGTCGCCGACGCCGATCATCGGCCGTCTGCTGCGACTGGAATAGACGGCGCGCGTCAGCAGCGATGCGGCGGATCGGCAGGCGGAACATCGTTGCGACGGTCCTGATGGCGCTGGTTGCGGGCGCGGCGTTCGCGTCCCCGCCGCTTCAGAGGCTGCACGGTCTCTCGCTCGACCTTCTCACGACCCTACGCTGGAACTCGATCGGCGACCGCCGCGATGTCGCGACGTCGCCGGTGGTGGTCGTGGCGATCGACGGGGAGACCTACGACACGCCGCCTTTCAAGGGATCGCCGACGCAGACCTGGACCCGCGAAATCGGCCGGGTGCTCGGCGGCATCGCCGACGGGGGCGCCAAGGTCATCGGCTTCGACGGGATCTTTCCGAGCTCGATCGAGCAGTCGGAGATCCCCTTTGGCGACCCGTCATTCGGCAGCCGTGTGAAGGGCTTTGACCGGGACTATCTCATTGCTCTGAAGAAGCTCTCCGACACCGGCAAGCTCGTGCTTGGCGAGATTCTGAGCAACGACCATCCGGAGAGGCCGGATCGCGCGCAGCAACTGGCGGTGAGAAACAACATCCGCGCCCTCAACGTTCATACCGACGCCGACAACGTGATCCGGCGGATGCCGCTGAGCTTTTCCATCGAGGGCCAGCCGGTGCCCGCGATGGCCGTCGAGCTCGCCGCAAGTTCGCTCAGTGCCAGGCCCGAAGCCGTGCCAGCCGGCGTGACGGATTTGTCCGGCTATGCGATCCCGAGCGCGGTCACCAACACGCTGACGCTCAACTTCCGCGGCATGGGCCGCGACATTCCGGCCTATTCCTTCGCCGATCTGCGCGCCTGTCTCGAGAAGGGAGACACCGACTTCTTCCGCCGCGCCTTCGGCGGCAAGATCGTGCTGCTCGGCAGCATCCTCAATTTCGATGACCGCAAGCTCACGTCGATGCACCTGACCGGTGGATATGACGGTGTGCCGGCGGCGCGATGCGCCCTGCCCGCCCCGGCCAGCACCGCGCGAGCGGCCCGCGGCACGGTCGCCGGCGTCTTCGTCCATGCCACCGCCGTCAGAAATCTGATCGAGCATGATGCCGTCACCGAGCCTGGCTCTTTACTACGGCTGGTTCTGGCGATCCTGTTCGCGGCGATCATCGCCGGCGCCGCCTGCGTGCTGGCTCCGACCGGGGCGGCGATCACCTGGTTTGCGCTCACCGTCGCCTATACGGCCGTCGCCGTCGGCACATTCGCGCATGCCATCGCGCTGCCGCTGACCGAGCCCGTGCTTGCGGGCCTCACGGCGCTCGCCATGATGATCGGCTACCGCTTCGTGATCGCCGACCGCGAGGAGCGCTTCCTGCGCAAGAGCTTTGCGTTCTATCTCGCCCCCGAGGTGATCGACGGCATGGTGGCCTCCGGCAAGATGCCGGTGCTCGGCGGCGAGATGCGTGACATCACCATGTTCTTCTCCGACCTCAGCGGCTTCTCCTCGATCGCCGAGAAGATGACGCCCGCCGAGCTGGTCGCGCTGATGAACGAGTATCTCTCCGCCATGACCGACATCATCGAAAGCCATGGCGGCTATGTCGACAAATATATCGGCGATTCCATCGTCGCCATGTTCGGCGCGCCGGCCGACGATCCCGATCACGCAACGCATGCGGTTGCGGCAGCGCTGCAATGCCGCGACCGGCTCGAGGAGCTCAACGGCAGCCATCCCGCCTTCCACGGCCGCGGCCTCGCCCACCGCATCGGGCTGAACAGCGGCGAGGCCGTGGTCGGCAATATCGGTTCGCGCCGGCGCTTCAACTACACCGTCATGAGCGACACGGTGAACCTCGCCTCACGGCTCGAGGGCGCCAACAAATATTTCGGCACCGTGATCATGGTGTCCGAGGCGACCGTCAATCGAAGCCGCGGCGCTTACACCTGGCGCGAGCTGGACCTGGTCCGGGTGCAGGGGCGCGACGAGCCGATCAGGGTGTACGAACCTCTCGCCGAGAAGAACAGAGAGACGCAAGAGCAAGGCATGCGCGCGGCGGCCTATGCCGGCGGCCTTGCGTGCTGGCGCGCGCGCGATTTCGCGAAGGCCGCCGAGCTGTTCGAAAGCGCCGCCGCGGATGATCCGCCGTGCCGTTACTTCGCCAGACGCGCGCGGGCGCTGGCTGCCAATCCACCGCCGGCCGATTGGACGCCGGTGAATATGCTGGAAGGGAAGTAGCGGCTGCCTAGAGCGTTTTCGAGCGAACTGGATACCGGTTCGCGTCAAGAAAACGCGTCAAAACAAGAATCTAGAGCCCCGTTCCGATTCCATCGGAACGGAAAAGGCTCTAGAACGGCAGCCCGACATAGTTCTCCGCCAGGAGCCGCTGCGCCGTCTCGGACGACAACAGATATTCGAGCTCCGTCTGCTGGAGCCGGTCTTCATATTCGGAGCGATCCGGGAAACGGTGCAGCATCATCGTCATCCACCACGAGAAGCGCTGCGCCTTCCAGATCCGCGCCAGTGCCTTGGCGGAATAGCCCTTCAGCCCGGCATCGTCGCCGTCCTGATAATGCGCGAGCATGGCGTGGTAGAGATAGTAGATGTCGGAGGCCGCACTGTTGAGCCCGCGCGCGCCGGTCGGCGGCACGATATGGGCGGCGTCGCCAGCGAGGAACAGACGGCCGTAGCTCATCGGCTCGGCGACGAAGCTGCGCAGCGGCGCGATGCTCTTTTCGATCGAGGGTCCGGTGATCAGCCGTGCGGCAACCTCGTCCGGCAGACGACGCTTCAGCTCGGCCCAGAACGCATCGTCCGACCAGTCCTCGACCTTGTCGGTGAGCGGCACCTGGACGTAGTAGCGGCTCAGCACCTGTGAGCGCAGCGAACACAGCGCAAAGCCGCGTTCGTGCTTCACATAGATCAGCTCCGGCGACACCGGCTTGGTTCGCGACAGCACCCCTAGCCAGCCGAACGGGTAGACCTTCTCGTACTCCCGCAGCACGTCCTTCGGGATCGACTTGCGGCTGACGCCGTGAAAGCCGTCGGCGCCGACGATGTAGTCGCAATCGACGCGAATGGTGGCACCGTTCGCGCGATAGGTCACGTAGGGCCGGTCCGACGTCAGATCGTGCGGCGTCACGTCCTCGGCATTGTGCACGACCTTGCCGCCGAGACGGTCACGCGCCTCGTAGAGGTCGCGCGTCAGCTCGGTCTGGCCATAGACCAGCACCGAATTGCCGCCGGAATGCCTGTGCAGATCGATGTGGGAGAGCACGCCGTCATGGGCGATCTCGAAGCCCTTGTGGATCTCGCCCTCCAGGTCCATCCGCTCGCCGCATTGCGCCTCGCGCATCAGCCGCGCAAAGCCGTGCTCGAGCACACCGGCGCGGATGCGGGCCAGCACGTGGTCGCGGCTGTATTTCTCCAGCACGATCGTGTCGATGCCCTTCAGGTGCAGCAGCTGAGACAGCAGCAATCCGGACGGCCCACCGCCGATGATGCAGACCTGAACTTTCATTTTTGCGTCCTCCCGTCGGCACTTTTTTGCAGATTCCGCAGGCGGGACCGATGGAGGCTTTCGCCATTATCTTGTACAATTCGAACATGAGAAGCGCAGTTCCCGCCCCGGCCATCCGGGTCTACAACCTGTTCGGCGAAGCCGGCGACCTGCCTGATGTCGTCCATTGCGAGACGATTGCCTCGCGCTCGGTGCTGCACGACTGGAAGCTCGCGGTGCACCGGCATGCCCGGCTGCACCAGGTGCTGCTGATCGAGCGCGGCGGCGGCGAGGCCACGCTCGACGGCCGCCTGGTTGCCTTGAAGCCGATGCAGATCGTCAACGTGCCGGTCGGCCACGTCCACGGCTTCCGCTTCATTCCGGGGACCCTGGGCTGGGTCCTGACCATCGCCGCGGAAATCCTCGACGAGGCGCTGCTCGCCGCCGAGGGACTCCGCGGCGTGCTGGCGCGATCCGCCGTGGTGCGCGGCACACCGCAGATCCGGGCCACCATGAAGCAGATCTTCGCCGAGCACGCCGCACGCGATTTCGGCCGCGCGCATGTGCTGCGTGCGCTGTCGGCGGCCATGGTCGGCCTCGTGGCACGCGCGCTGTCGGGCGAAAGCGGCGGCAGCGGCAGCGCGGAGTCAAACCTGTTCCGCCGCTTCGAGGCCCTGCTCGAACAGCATCATCTGGAGCGCTGGAGCGTTGCGGACTATGCGAAGGCGCTGGCGATCACGCCGACCCATCTCAACCGCGTCACGCGCGCGGCGACCGGCGATACCGCCTCGCACCTGATCCTGAACCGGCTGATCCGCGAGGCGCGACGCAACCTCGTCTATACCAATCTGCCGGTCTCGACGATCGCCTACGCGCTCGGCTTCGAGGATCCGGCCTATTTCAGCCGGGTCTATGCCGCGGCGACCGGACTGTCGCCGCGTGCCTTTCGCGCGCAGCTTCACGGGGACGAATAGCGCCCCCTTGCAAACGGCGCGGCCATCCCCTATGTACGCGCCTCACTTTGTAATCAGGCAACCGACAATGCGGCAGTCACAGCAAGCATCAGTGCTGATGATGACGGCAGGGCTAATGCCCTGGTCCGCCGTGGATCTGCTTTGCGCCTGAACGAACGTCACACCTGACAATCGAAGCGGCCCGGAGCGGATACGGCTCCGGATGCCGGTCGAGCTCTCGCGGTGTCCCGAGTCGTGCAAATCCAGCACGGGAGCTCGAGCACCACAGGTGTCCTATGTCCAAAGAGAAGTTCACTCGCCTCAAGCCCAACTGCAACGTGGGCACGATCGGCCATGTGGACCACGGCAAGACGACGCTGACGGCGGCGCTGACGAAGGTCTCGGCCGATTACGGCTGGGGCGCCTTCGTCTCCTATCAGGACGTCGCCAAGGCATCGGCTGCGCAAGGTACGCGTGACGATTCCAAGATCCTGACGATCGCGACGAGCCACGTCGAGTTCTCGACGGCGGCGCGGCACTATTCGCACGTCGACTGCCCGGGCCACGCCGATTACGTGAAGAACATGATCACCGGCGCGGCGCAAATGGACGGCGCGATCCTGGTGGTCTCCGCAACCGACGGGCCGATGCCGCAGACGCGCGAGCATATCTTGCTGGCGCGACAGGTCGGCGTGCCGCGCATCGTGGTGTTCCTGAACAAGTGCGATGTCGCTGACGACCTCGAGTTGGTCGATCTCGTCGAGATCGAGCTGCGCGATCTCCTGTCGAAGTACGGCTACGACGGGGACAATGCGCCGGTCATCCGCGGCTCCGCCATCCAGGCACTGCGCGGCGAGACCGGCCCGCTCGCGGACCAGGCGATCCTGAAGCTGTTCGAGGCGCTCGATCGCTGGATCGAGGTGCCCGAGCGGCCGAGGGATCGTCCGTTCCTGATGCCGATCGAAGGCGTGCAATCGATCTCCGGCCGCGGCACCGTCGTGACCGGGCTGATCGAGCGCGGCACCGTCAAGCTCGGCGACGAGGTCGAGATCGTCGGTCTCGGCGAGACGCGCAAATCGGTGGTGACGGGCATCGAGACCTACCGGAAGATCCTCGAACAGGGGCAGGCCGGCGACAATGTCGGCTGCCTGCTGCGCGGGATCGATCGGGAGGCGGTGCAGCGGGGCCAGGTGCTGTCGCGGCCGGGTGCTGCGAAACCGCACAGGGCTTTCCGCGCGGAGGTGTACGTGCTGACGAAGGACGAAGGCGGGCGGCATACGCCGTTCTTCAAGAACTATCGCCCGCAGTTCTACTTCCGTACGGCCGACGTGACCGGCACCGTCCAGCTCGACGACGGCGTCGAGATGGTGATGCCGGGCGACAGCGCCGAGCTCACGATCGAGCTCAACAAGGCGATCGCGCTCGAAGAGCGCTCGCGCTTCGCGATCCGTGAAGGCAACCGCACCGTCGGTGCCGGCATCGTGACTGCGATCGTGGAGTAATGGATGGGGGCCGGATCGACCGGCCCCCATTCAACCATGTCGATCGCGCTTACGCGCCGAAGCGGCGGCGATAGTCCTGCGGTACGGGCGCGAGCACGCGCAGGAAACTGCGGCGCATGGTTTCCTCGGATCCGAAGCCGCAGCGCTGGGATATCCGCTTCACTGGCAACCGCGTCTCCGACAGCATGCGTCGCGCAGCCTCCACCCGCAGCCGCTCGATGGCCCGAAGCGGGGTCAGTCCGGTCGCCTTGGCATAGTGGCGGCTGAAACTGCGCTCGCTCATGCCGGCCTCGCTGGCCAGTCGGGACAAGGAGAGGTCGCCAGAGAGATTCTTGCTGATCCATTGGTGCAGCGCCCCGAATTCGTCCTCGGCCGATTGCAGCGACAGCGCCTCGCTGAACTGCGCCTGTCCACCCGGTCGCTTGAGGAAGACGACGAGATAGCGCGCCACCGCCAGCGCCGTGGTGCGGCCCAGATCCTCCTCCACCAAAGCCAGCGCCAGATCGATGCCGGCGGTCACGCCGGCCGAGGTCCAGATCGAACCATCACGCACGAAGATCGGGTCGGACTCGACCCGTATGGCCGGGAAACGCTTCGCGAGCTCTGCGCAGTACGACCAATGGGTCACAGCACGCCGTCCGTCCAGTGCACCTGATGCACCCAGCAGAAATGCGCCGGTGCAGACCGACGCCACGCGCCGTGCTTTCTTCACACGCTGCCGCAGCCAGGCCAGCAGCGCTGGATCTGCCGCGGCGAGATCAACCCCCGGGCCGCCTGCAACCACGACCGTGTCCGGGGCACGTCCACGGCGGGGCAGCGGCTCGGTTGCGATCTCCAGTCCCGACGAAGCCGCCACGCGCGAGCGATCTTTTGCAACCACCCGGAGGGCATAGGGCGGCGTTCCGCCCGCCTCCACGACCTGCTCGTTGGCGGTCGCGAACACCTGGAGCGGTCCCGTGACGTCGAGCAGCTGCACCGCCGGATAGGCCAGCACCTCGATCACGCGCGCGGACCCGCTCCGCGTGGCACGCGAGATCGAACTTGGCGGAAACCGAGGGGACTTTGGCATTTGCGCCATAGCCTGCCCCGCTAGGTTGGCCCTGTCCAGCCTCCCGTTGAGAGCAAACCCATGATCCCGCAAGAGACGCACCTGCAAATCGGATCCCTGCTGTTCGACGGTCTCGACCAGATCGACCTGACCGGCCCCTTCGAGGTGCTGTCGCGCATCCCCAACGCGACTTACCGCGTCTACGCCAAGACGGCCGAACCGGTTCGCGACGTCAAAGGCCTGAGACTCACGCCGGACGCGACGCTTGCGGAGGCGCCCCAGTTGGATGTGCTCCACGTGCCGGGCGGCTTCGGCCAGGAAGCCTTGATGGACAACGAGGAAATTCTGGCCTGGATCGCCCAACAGGCCGCGGGTGCGCGCAGCATATTCTCCGTCTGCACCGGCGCTCTGCTTCTCGGCGCGGCGGGACTGCTCAGGAGACGACGGGCGACGACCCACTGGGCTTCGTTTCACCTGTTGCCGTTGTTCGGTGCCGTTCCCATCAACGAACGCGTCGTCGTCGACGGCCGCTGGATCTTTGCGGCCGGCGTCACCGCCGGAATTGACGGGGCGTTATGCCTCGCAGCCGAGTTACGTGGCGACGACGTGGCGCGCGCGATCCAGCTCTACATGCAGTATGCGCCGGAACCGCCGTTCGACAGCGGCACGCCGGAGCGTGCTCCAGGCCCAATCCTCGACCAAGCGAAGCGTGCCGTGGCCGGCATCACGGCCCAACGGGAAGCAACTGCCCGGCGCGTGGCCGCAAAGCTCGGGATTGCCACGTCCAATCGCTAATTCGCGGAACTCACAATCGAACATCAAAGGAAAGATCATGAGCACGAAAACCTTCACCAAGACCACCGCGCCAGACTGGCTCCTCGCAATGTGGAAGGAGATCGACGACAAGACCTTCGGCAAGGGATTTGATTGCTTCGCCGAAGATGCGATCTGCAATCTCGGCGTCGCCGACTGGCACGGCCGCGAGGCGATCCGCAACAATCTGCGTCAGTTCGTCGATCGCGGCTTCACGGCGCTCCACGACGTCGTCGAGTTCTGGGACAGCCCGGAGCTCAAGATCTTCCACGGCAAGGTCGCGATGCGCTTCGACGATCCCACCATCGCAGCCGTGAGGCCGACGATGGTCCATTTCTTCTATATGGACGAAAAGGATCCGACCAAGGTCAAGCACTGGATCGGTGCGGTGGGACCGACCGGCTTCTAGCTTTCAGTGTCGTGACAACAGAAACGGCCCCATCTTCGGATGGGGCCGTTTGATTTTGGACGGAGTCAGTTCACACGTCGAAGAACACCGTCTCGTCCGAGCCCTGCAAATTGATCGTGAAGGAATACACGACGTTGCCGGCGCGCTCTCCTCGCGTGGCAATCAGCGTCTTGCGACGCACCGGCGGCTCGACCAGATTGAGCACGGGATCGGTGGCGTTGGCGGCTTCCTCGTCGGAGAAATAGAGCCGCGTGTTGAGGCCGATATTGATGCCGCGCGCGACGATCCAGACATTGACATGCGGCGCGCATTTGCGCCCTGCCCTGTCGGTGATCGCGCCCGGCTTGATGGTCTCGAATGTCACCAATCCGGTTTCGAAATCGGAGCCGGCGCGGCCCCAGCCGCGGAAGTCCGCGTCCAAAGCGCCGGCGGAGCGATCGGCGGGATGGTTGTAGCGGCCGGCTGCGTTGGCCTGCCAGATCTCGAGCAGCACGTCGCGCAGCGGCGAGCCGGTGCCGTCGAGCACCTTGCCTTCCAGCGTGATGCGCTCGCCTTGCGTGTTCGGCCTCACCAGCACGTTGGAAAAGTTCTTCTCGAAGATATCGAAACCCGCCATCGCCGGAATCAGGCCGATATGAACGTAGGGTCCGGCGGTCTGCGAGGCTGTTTCCTTGAGATAGTTGAGCGGCTGTGGCATTTGCTCAGTTCCCTTCGGGACGATTTTCGAAATAGGTGCAGCGCTGGCCGCGCAGCACGATGTCGAAGCGGTAGGCGAGCGAGTCGAACGGCGTCGAGGCATTGAGGTCGAGCGGCGCCACCAGGCGGTCGAGCGCGTCCTTGTCCGGGATCGTCGTCAGAATCGGGCAGATCGGGATCAGCGGATCGCCCTCGAAGTACATCTGCGTGATCAGCCGCTGCGCAAAGCCCGAGCCGAACACCGAGAAATGGATGTGGGCGGGACGCCAGCTGTTGACGAAGTTGCGCCAGGGATAAGGCCCGGGCTTCACCGTGCGGAAATAATAATAGCCGGTGTCATCGGTCAGCGCGCGGCCGCATCCGCCGAAGTTCGGATCGATCGGCGCCAGATAGGTATCCTTCTTGTGCCGGTAGCGTCCGCCGGCATTGGCCTGCCAGAACTCGACCAGCGTATTCGGCACGCCGCGGCCGGTCTCGTCCAGCACGCGGCCATGGACGATGATGCGCTCGCCGACGGGATCGCCGTCCTTGGCGTAATTGCGGATCAGATCATTGTCGAGCGGGCCGAGATCATTGTGGCCGAACACCGGGCCGGTGATCTCCGAGGCCGAGCCTTCCAGCGACAGCAGCGACTGGCGCGGCGAGCGCAAGACCGAGGATTTGTAGCCGGGCGCGTAGGCCGGCGGATGGATGCTGCGGTCGCGCTGGAAGAAGCCGCCATCGCCAAGCGGCGGCGTGAACGGTTCGGGGCGGTTGAGGCGGGGATCCTGCGAGGCTGGCGCCTGGGCATTCATCGGCGTTGTGTCTCCCTTGGACGCGCCGGGTTTGCGGGCGCGCGGCTTTATCGGGAGATCATGGGCCGGCCTATTCCACAAATAAATAGATCAATTATAATGCATTACATGAAAGAAATCGATCATTTGGCCCTCGATGGCCACGCCCTCGAACTGTTCCTGGCCGTGCTGGAGGAAGGCTCGGTGACGGCGGCCGCAACCCGGCTCGATCTGACGCAATCGGCCGTCAGCCACGGCCTGAACAAGCTGCGGCGGATCGCCGGTGATCCGCTGTTTGCAAAATCCGGCCGCGGCATCGTCGCGACCGCCCATGCCCAGGCGCTGGCGGCAAAGGCGCGAGCGTTGATCGACGAGATGCGCAGCTTCGCCGGCGGCGTCACGTTCGAGCCGGCAAGCGCGCAACTTTCGCTGACGATCGCCGCCAACGATTTCCAGCGCGACCTGCTGCTGCCGCGCTTCTTCGGACATGTTGCCGCGCAGGTGAAGGGCCTGAACCTGCGCGTGATCCCATCGCAATCGCCCTCGCCGGCCATGCTGCGGGAGAATCGCTGCGACCTTCTGATCACCCCGTTGCCGCCTGTCGGCATCGACATCGTGCAGAAGCGGCTGTTGAGCGATCATTACGTCTGCTACTACGACGCCAGGGCGCGTGCCGCGCCGGCCGGCCGTAACGCCTATCTCGCGGCGCGTCACATTACGGTCGTCTATACCGACAATGAGCGGCTTGACTTCGACCGCAGGCTCGCTGCCAACGGCCTCCACCGCGACATCGCCATCTCCGTGCCGAGCTTCTCCGGCGTGCCGGCGTTCCTGCGCGGCTCGCAGATGCTGGCGAGCATGCCGAGCCTGCTCGCCTCCGGCGTCATGCGCGGATTCGCACAAGCGCGGATTCCGCTGGCCTCACGCACGCGCACGCTAGCCGAATTGCCGATGTTCATGGTCTGGCACCAGCGCTACCAGAAGGACCCGGCGCATCGCTGGGTCAGGAGCCAGCTCGAGACAGTCGCAGCGACGGCCGCGCACGGCTGAACGCATCAGCTGCGTCCTATCGGTCACACCCATGTGCGGAAATGCTGCGCTGAGCGCGGCAGCAGGCCGGCTTCAACCTAACGGTTGATGCGCAATCCCAGATTGCCCGTCACGGTCGCGCCACTGGTGTGACGAGGTGAATCAATGAAGAAAAGTCTTGCGCTCACGATCGGCGCAATTGCGGCCTTGACGGCGACCGGCGCCACTGCCGGGGAACTCGAAGACGTCAATGCGCGCCTCGTACAGCTGGAACGCCAGAATGCCGCGATCCGCAAGGAAAACGCCGCGCTTCGCGAGAACCAGAGGCTGCTCGACGAAAATAACCGGCTGAAATCGCTGGGCGCGCGGGCTTCGAGCGAACCCGGCAGAACTTCGTCTCAATCACGCCAGGCTGAGTTCGCCTCAACCTCAGCTCCCTCGCCACGAAGCCGCAATCCATTGCAGGCTTATGCCGCCCTGCCCATCAAGGCACTCCCACCCGAAGCCCCGGGACAGTTCAGGGCCTGGATCGAAGGCGGCGCGCTCTGGAGTGGCGGGGATCCCGTGTTCAACACCTATAGCAGCAACAACAATGTCACCGGTGTCTTCGATCTGACGCCCAAGGTCGGCTGGGAAACAGCCATCGGATTCGACCATCGCTTCGCCGGATCTCCCTGGCACATCAACGGCCAATTCCGCTACGGCGAAGGCGGCAAGACCGACGGCACACGAACGATCGGCTTCCTCTTGCCCGGCGGGGTAACGGGAACACAAACCTTCGGGGCCGCTTACAAGGAAACCCACTGGCTCGCTGATCTTGCGGTCGGGCATGACATCGCCGGGCCCGGCCCGGACGCACTCCAGCTCAAGGCTGGGCTTCGCATTGCCGAATTCACCGCCCGGAGCTCGGACTCTAATGGCCAGACTGGCACAGCCGGCGGCCTCTCCATCACGCAATAGAATTTCGATGACACGCCTGCGAGCTTCCCGGGCGCCTGACCACTCATCGGTCTGGACGGCGCGGCCCGGTTCGCCCGCCAATGGTCGTTCGACTATAGCGGCGACGTCGCCTTGCTGTTGGGGCGGCAGCAATCGCAGATCACGACGAGGAGCTTGTTCATTGGCGGCCCGCCTCTCACCGTCTTCGATCAGGTCGCAACGGGCAATGACCGGCAGTTTGCCGGCGTGCTGAGCGCAGACATTCAGGTCGGCGTCTCCTACTGGCTGACGCAGAACCTGAAGCTTGGCGCCTCCTACCGGCTCGATACGTTCATCAACGTGTTCAACGAGACCGGCAGATCCAACTCCGGTTTCACGCCGGACCGCTACACCCACGGTCCGCGCGTTACGCTGACGGGGCAGTTCGACGCGATGTAACCATCACGCCCTTGCTGCACTCGATCGGGTCAGCCGCGGCGCCCTACCCGGAGGTATGCGTTGGTTCGGCATCAGGCGGCCGGCCCTTCGCCAAACCCACTGGTTGCACGCTGGCCGCCACGCTAGAATTCCGCCATGACAGTGACCGACATTGCGAGCCGAACCTACAATCACAGCTGGCGGCTGGATCCCATCATCCGCAGCCTGCTTGATACTGACTTCTATAAGCTGTTGATGTTGCAGATGATTCGGGAGGACTACCCGGATCAGCAGGTGACCTTCTCGGTGATCAACCGCTCGCGCCATGTGCGCCTTGCCGAGATCATCGACGAGGGCGAGCTGCGGGCCCAGCTCGACCACGCCCGGACCATCCGCTTCTCCAAGAAGGAGCTGATCTGGCTCGCCGGCAACACCTTCTACGGCAAGACCCACATGTTCTCGGCGGACTTCATCCGTTGGCTGGCCGAATTCCGCCTTCCCGAATACGAGCTGCGCAAGGTCGAAGGCCAGTACGAGCTGCATTTCCACGGGCCATGGACCCACACCACGATGTGGGAGATCCCGGCGCTCGCCATCCTCAACGAACTGCGCTCGCGTTCGGCCATGAAGGGCCGCGGCCGCTTCGAGCTCGACGTGCTCTATGCCCGCGCCAAGGCCAAGCTGTGGACCAAGGTCGAGCGGCTGCGCAAGCTGGAGAATTTGCGGCTGTCCGATTTCGGCACCCGCCGCCGCCACGGCTTCCTGTGGCAGCGCTGGTGCGTGGAAGCGGTGAAGGAAGGGCTGGGTCCGTCCTTCATCGGCACCTCCAACGTGCTGCTCGCGATGGACAACGATCTCGAAGCCATCGGCACCAATGCGCACGAGCTGCCGATGGTCGCGGCCGCGCTCGCCAGGGACGACGAGGAGCTGCGCTGGGCGCCCTACCGCATCCTCGACCAGTGGCGCCAGACCTATGGCGGCAATCTGTTGATCGCGTTGCCCGACGCCTTCGGCACCAAGGCCTTCCTGCGCGATGCACCGGAATGGGTGGCCGACTGGACCGGCTTCCGCCCCGACAGCGCGCCGCCGATCCAGGCCGGCGAGGAGATCATCGCGTGGTGGGAGAAGAAAGGCCGTAACCCCAAGGACAAGCTGCTGGTGTTCTCCGATGCGATGGACGTCGGCTCGATCGAGGAGACCTATCACCACTTCGCCGGCCGCGTGCGGCTCTCCTTCGGCTGGGGCACCAATCTCACCAACGACTTCGTCGGCTGCGCGCCGGACGGCTCGTTCAACCTCGATCCGATCTCGCTGGTCTGCAAGGTGTCGTCGGTCGACGGACATCCGGCCGTCAAGCTCTCCGACAATCCGGAGAAGGCGACCGGCATGGCCTCGGAGATCGAGCGATACCTGCGCGTGTTCGGCGACGCCGGCCGCGTGCGCAAGCCGGTGCTGGTCTAGCAATTCTCTCGATCGAGTAAACCGCACGCGATGAATACGCGATATTGGTTCGCCGATACCGCGTCAGTTCCGCTTCGCCGGTATTTGAAACATCCGCTTCACGACGCTTTCACTCTAGCATGTGGTCCCCCGCAGTTTTCAGGTCCAGTTAAGCAACCATCCCCTCTACTTGGCGTTGCAGGCGCAACGCTCCGCTGGGGTCGTTGCGTGACTTGGGGAACGCAGGGTGTTTCGCAGAACAGCATTTTCGGCGAAGGAACGTAGTCTCCTTCACGTCATCAAGCTCGTCTCGCCATTCGTCATGGTCGTCGTGCTCCAGGCGATGATCGCTGGATTCAGCCTGGAGGTGATGTCGTCGGTTCGCGCTTATGTCGCCGGCGAGGCGATGTGGTCGCGCTCGCAGAAGAACGCCGTCTATTTTCTCCATCTGTATCTGCAGTCAGGCGAGGCAAGCCAGTTCGCGCAGTATCAGTCGTCGATCGCCGTTCCTATCGGTGACGAGTACGCAAGGTGGGCGCTCGAGCGCGATCCGGTCAATGTCGAGCTCGCGCGCATCGGCTTCCTGCAAGGCGGCAACCATCCCGACGATGTTCCGGGCATGATCTGGTTGTTCCGGTACTTCAGCGGCATCAACTTCTTTCAGGAGGCAATCCGGGAGTGGGCTGCCACCGACCCGATGCTGCTCGAACTCAGCATCTTCAGTGAAGTGATCCGAAGCGACCTGAAGGGCGGCCCCATCCGCAACGCAGATCGGCTGCACTTCCTGTCGTCGCGGCTTTCGGAGCTGAACACGCAGTTTACCGGACATGCAGAGCGATTCTCGACCGCTCTGGGCGAAGGCTCTCGCACCATCAAGGTGACGCTGACCTGCGTCAACATCGTCACTGCCGCAGCCCTGATCCGGCTCCTGATCGGGCACAAACGGCGACTGGTGGTGCAGCGACAGGCATTCGAGGATGCCATGCACGCGGAGAAGGAGCGCCTGGCCTATCAGGCGTCGCACGACGGGCGCACGGGCCGCACCAACCGCCGCGCCTTCGAGGCGCGCCTGCAAGGCGAGCGTGACGGTAACGCTGCGGGCGCGCTCAGCCTGATCCTGCTCGACCTCGACCAGTTCAAGAGCGTCAACGACAGCTGCGGACATCTCGCCGGCGACCGGCTGCTGTGTCAGGTCGCGCAATTGTTGCGGCAGGACCGACGGCCGCAGGATCTGGTCGCCCGGCTCGGCGGCGATGAATTTGGACTGATGCTGCCGGAATGCGCGCCCTACGAGGCCGTCGACATTGCCGAGCGGCTGCGGCGCTCGCTCGAGCTGTTCAGCTTCGCCTGGGATGATCGCTGCTTTGCTATCACCGCCAGCATCGGCGTTGCCGGAAGCGCCGATCGCAACACCACGCTCGAGGACGCAATGCGCCGCGCCGATGCCGCCTGCTATCGCGCCAAGGAAAAAGGGCGCAACCGGGTTCAGGTCGACAACGGGAAAGCGGATGTCGTCGTCGTCGCCGCAAGGCCGCGCGAAGCTGCCCGCGCGTGACGGCGGGTAGCGTCGTCAGCGCGCCGGCAGGATTCCGAGACCCACGAGATGCGCGTCCAGGAATTGCGTGACCTGCTGGCGCAGCATCTGCGGCGGCACGGCGACCATGCGCTCTTCAAGGCCGAGCGAGATGATCCCATGCACCGCGGAAAACAGCGTGCGTGACAAGAGCGCGATCCTGACGTCATCGGCATTCGGCAGCACCCGCACCAGCGGCGGATGCATCAACGCGAAGGCGTCCATCACCATCTGGAGGATGTCGTCGGGATAGGGACGGTCGTCCTCCATCCGATGCTCGAACAGCGAGCGCAGCAAATTGGCGTGCTCGGCGAAGAAGTCGAGATAGGTCTCGGCCAATCCATAGAGCTGGCGGACCGGATCCTCCCCTGGAACCCCGCGCAGCCGCGCGGTCAGCGCCTGAACCGTCTCCCTGTTGACGGTCAGGATCACCCCGTCGAAGTCGCCGAACTCGTTATAGACGCTGCCGACCGAGCAATTGGCGGCTTCGGCGACGTCCCGAACCTTCAACGATCTCAATCCCTTGGATGCAATGATGCCACGGGCGATCTCCAGGATCTGGAACCGCCTCCGGGTTTTTTTTCGATCCCGCAGCGAATCCTCTTGAACATTGTTCATTTTTAAGCTACTCATGTGAACAATGTTCAAATTAACCCGGAGACCTGCAAAATGCAAACGCTCGCTGTCGATATCGCCTCCACCTTCGTCGAGGACGCCGCAGCCCTCGTGACCGGGCTTGGCCGCGCCCTGCTGCGGTTCGCCATGGCGCCGATCGACCGGATCGCAAACGCCTGCGACATTGCCGGCGTCCTGGCTGAACGCCGCGCGACCTTCCGGATGTGGCGGGCCAGCCGCGCCCGTGCCCCCCTCGAGGGTCGCCGCTTCGGCCTGCTCGGCCGGGTCAACCCCCTTCGCCCTCTCGCCGCCCTCACCTTAGACAAGGTTTTCGCGCCTGGTCGCCCCAACTGCGGGCCGCGACCGGCTATTTTTCGAACCTAACGGGATCACTTGGCGCCCAACAAGATCGGCGGAGGCGGGGGGACACAGCAGGCCGGTGACAACAGTCACCCTGCAATCGCTCCTCCCACACTCATCCGGTCGTGACGCACGACCGACCAGGTAACAACCTCAGGCTGCCTTTTTCAAAACAGGACTAGTCATGATCAGGGATTTGCTGTCGTCACGCCGTTTCGCGCCGCTGTTCTGGGCGCAATTCTTCTCGGCGCTCAATGACAACGTGCTCAAGAACGCGCTCGTCATCATCCTGCTTTACAGCGCGGCGACCGGCCACGGCGATGCGCTCGTGACGGTGGCAGGCGCCGTCTTCATCTTCCCCTATTTCATCCTGTCCGGGCTCGGCGGCCAGCTCGCCGACAAATACGTCAAGTCGGTCGTCGCGCGACGATTGAAGTTCGCCGAGATCTTCGCAGCAGGCTTTGCCGCCGCCGGCTTCTTCATGCACTCGGTGCCGCTATTGTTCACCGCGC
Organism: Bradyrhizobium campsiandrae; assembly: GCF_014529705.1. GTDB lineage: Bacteria > Pseudomonadota > Alphaproteobacteria > Rhizobiales > Xanthobacteraceae > Bradyrhizobium > Bradyrhizobium campsiandrae. The sequence goes on along the minus strand of NZ_JAANIH010000006.1, from coordinate 12,851 downwards.
TCGCCTTGTTCGGCATAATCGCCGCCCTGTTCGGCCCCGTGAAATACGCCATGCTGCCGGACCAGCTCGAGCTCGGCGAGCTCGCGACCGGCAACGCGCTGGTCGACGGCGCCACGTTCATGGCCATCCGGCGCGGCACGGTCGCCGGCGGCCAGTTCGTGGCCGGCTCCGCCCACATGGGCTGGGTCGCATCGGCCGTGGTCGTGCTGGCCCTGCTGTCCTGGGCCTTCGCCTCCCGCATTCCGCAAACGACGCCCTCCGCGCCCGATCTGCCGGTCGATGCCAATCCGTGGACCTCGACGCTTGGCCTGCTCAAGACGCTGCACGCGGACCACAGGCTGTGGGACGGCACGGTGATCGTCTCCTGGTTCTGGCTGGTCGGCGCCATCGTGCTGTCGCTGCTGCCGGCGCTGGTCAAGGACGTCGTCGGCGGCAGTGAAGGGGTGGTGACGCTGTGCCTGGCGATCTTCGCGATCGGCATTGCGGCTGGCTCGCTGTTCGCCGCCAGCCTGAGCCACGTTCGCCCGAACCTCGCACTGGTGCCGATCGGCGCCATCATCATGGGCTGTGCCGGCCTTGATCTCGCCTGGGCCATCGCCGTCGCGACCAAGGGCCAGGACATCGCAGCGATCGACTTTGCGACCTCATTCATGGGCTTGCGTATGCTGGCCGATTTCGTCGCCTTCGCGTTCGGCGGCGGCCTGTTCGTGGTTCCCTCCTTCGCCGCCGTGCAGGCCTGGTCGGTCCCGAACGAGCGCGCCCGCATCATCGCCGCGGGCAATGTGCTGCAGGCGGCCTTCATGGTGGTGGGCTCCCTGTTCGTCGCGCTGCTGCAGGCGGGCGGGCTGCATGTCGGCTGGATCTTCTTCGGCCTCGGTGTCGCCAGCTTCGGCGCGGTGTGGTTCGTGCTGACGAAATGGGGCAAGGAGGGCGTGCGCGATTTCGGCGCCCTCTTGTTCCGTGCCCTGTTCCGCACCGAGATTCGCGGCCTCGAAAACCTGCCGCCTCCGGGCACGCGGATGCTGATCGCACCCAATCATGTCAGCCTGATCGACGGCCCGCTGCTGCACGCCGTGCTGCCGATCGACGCCAGCTTCGCGGTCGATACCGGCATCGCCAAGGCCTGGTGGGCGAAGCCCTTCCTGCGGGTGGTCAAGCACTACACCATGGACCCGACCAAGCCGCTGGCTGCGCGCGACCTGATCAAGCTGGTCGCCGCGGGCGAGCCCGTGGTCATTTTCCCGGAGGGGCGCATCACCGTCTCCGGTTCGCTGATGAAGGTCTATGACGGCACGGCAATGATCGCGGACAAGGCCGACGCCGTGGTGGTGCCGGTCCGGATCGAAGGTGCGCAGCGCTCGCATCTCAGTTATCTCACCTCGAGCCAGATCAAGCGCTCGTGGTTTCCGCGGGTGACGGTCACGATTCTGCCGCCGGTCAAGCTGCCGGTTGCTTCGGAGCTGAAGGGCAAGGCGCGCCGCAACGCCGCCGGCGCGGCGCTGCAGGACGTCATGATCGACGCCCTGGTGAAGAACGCCATGCTTGATCACTCGCTGTTCGAAGCGCTCGGACATGCCTATCGCGACCGCGACACCGGCAAGGTCATCATCGAGGACGCGCTCGGCACCAAGCTGACCTATCGCAAGCTGATCCTCGGCGCGCAGGTGCTGAGCCGGAAGCTGGAAGACGGCACCTCCGTCGGCGAGAATGTCGGCGTCCTGCTGCCGAACTCCGCCGGCGTCGCCGTGGTCTTCATGGCGCTGCAAAATATCGGCCGCGTCCCGGCCATGCTCAACTTCTCCGCAGGCCCGGTCAACGTCCTGGCCGCCATGAAGGCCGCGCAGGTCAAGACCGTGTTGACCTCGAAGGCCTTCATCGAGAAGGGCAAGCTCGACAAGCTGATGGCCGCGATCTCCGCCGAGGCGCGCGTTATCTATCTCGAAGATATCCGCGCCTCGATCGGAACAGTCGACAAGATCAAGGGCCTGCTCGCCGGAACCACGCCGCGTGTCACCCGCCAGGCGAGCGATCCCGCCGTCGTGCTGTTCACGTCAGGCTCCGAAGGCACGCCCAAGGGCGTGGTGCTGTCCCACCGCAACATCCTCGCCAACGCGGCGCAGGCGCTGGCGCGGGTCGATGCCAATGCCAATGACAAGGTCTTCAACGTGCTGCCGGTGTTCCATTCATTCGGCCTGACGGGCGGCATGATGATGCCAATGCTGGCGGGCATTCCGATCTACATGTATCCCTCGCCGCTGCATTATCGCATCGTGCCCGAGCTGATCTACCAGACCGGCGCCACCATCCTGTTCGGCACCGACACGTTCCTGTCAGGCTATGCCCGCTCGGCGCATGCCTACGACTTCCGCACCTTGCGCCTCGTGATCGCCGGCGCGGAAGCCGTCAAGGACCGCACGCGTCAGGTGTTCATGGAGCGCTACGGCATCCGCATCCTCGAAGGCTATGGCGTCACCGAGACCGCGCCTGTGCTGGCGATGAATACGCCGATGGCGAACCGCCCCGGCACCGTCGGCCGGCTCTCGCCGCTGATGGAAAGCCGCCTCGACCCGGTCCCCGGCATCGAGGATGGCGGCCGCCTGTCGGTGCGCGGCCCGAACGTGATGCTCGGTTATCTCAGGGCCGAAAATCCTGGCGTGCTCGAAGTGCTGCCCGAGGGCTGGCACGACACCGGCGACATCGTGGCCATCGACGCGGCCGGCTTCATCACCATCAAGGGTCGCGCCAAGCGCTTTGCCAAGATCGCGGGCGAAATGGTCTCCCTGTCGGCGGTCGAGAGCATCGCGACCACGCTGTGGCCGCAGGCCGCCTCAGTCGCGGTCTCGATCCCCGACCCGCGCAAGGGCGAGCGCATCGTGCTGCTGACCACACAAAAGAACGCCGAGCGCAGCACGATGCAGGCTCAGGCCAAGTCGATCGGCGCCTCCGAGCTGACCGTGCCCGCGACGATCATGGTGGTCGACAAGGTGCCGCTGCTCGGCACCGGCAAGACCGACTATGTCACGGCAACGACGATGGCCCGCGAACAGGCGTCCGCGCCGGAGCGCGAGGTTGCATGAGGCCCGGCCCGTGCCCATCGCGCCAGCGCATGCGCGGTCTGGCGGCGTGGTCTTGCTCCACGGTATCGGAGGTGCACCGAGCCCGCGGCTGATTCAATCCAAGTCCATTTCGTTCTAGACAGCCGTCCGCCGCTCCTGGGCATAGCGCACCAATGCCACAAAGCGGTAGATGCCGTGCACGAACTTGCCATAGGGCATGGTGATGAACAGCGCGAACACCGCGCCGAGATGCAGCGCCAGCAGCGGTCCCATCGCGGCAGTCTCACGCAGGATCAACAACAGCATACCGGTAAGCCCGGTCAGGAACAGCATAGCGATGAAGCCGACATCCATGCCGTAGCGGTTTTCGTCGAGCAAGGCCGGATCGCGCCGCAGCTTGGCCACGAACAGGCCGATCGGGCCGACGATCAGGCCGAAGCCGCCGAACGTGCCGAGCACCACGGGCAGGTCCCACCACGGATACGGCGCCTCGCGTCCCAGGAGATAGTGATAGAGCGTCGCCACCGACGTCGCGGCGAAACACAGCAGGAAGCCATAGAACGTCAGGTGATGGAACAATTTACGCCGGTCGGTCGGCTTGTCGTCCTCGTTGTAGCAGCCGACGCCGCCGCCATGGAGATAACGCAGTTCACCCGCATCGCGAATGGCCTGGAAGATCGAGCCGCCATCGGCGCGCCCGCCGACCGGCGTGGCGATGTCGCGCCAGAATGTGCGCACGCTCATGACCAGTGCGACGATCGCATAGAGGAATGCAGCGCTGAACAATGCAGCCATCGCATTGTGCGGCATCAGCTTGTAGAACGCGCCGGCGCCGGCGTGCACGCCGAACAGCACGCTCCGGTCATTGAGCGCGGCGAAACCAAAAACGAAGGCCGCCACGCTGAGCGCAGCGACGATGCTGATGACGAGGCCGTTGTGCGCGAAGGCGCCCGACAGGGCCTGTGGCCAGGCATAAATGGCGTAGGACTCGGCACGGGCGACCGCGAGCGTCTTCGGAACGTTGACGTTGAACTCGTGCGGCGGCGAGAACTGGCAATCGACATAGCAGGCGCCACAGGCATGGCAGAGATTGGCGAGATAGTTGAGATCGCCGTCCGAGAAGGCGCGCCGCATCTCCATCGCCGGAAACACCGCGCAAAGCCCCTCGCAGTAGCGGCAGGAATTGCAGACCGTCATCAGACGGTCGGCTTCGTCCAGGATTCTGCTTCCGTGCATGGCGCTACTTCGTCAATCCTTTGGCCGCGAGCCATTTCTGGATCAGGTCGGCGACCACGAGGTTGTTCTTGTCCATCATCACCATGTGCGAATTGCCCTTGATGCCCACTTGCGGCAGGTCGACGATGTCGACGCTGCCCCCGGCCGCCTTGATGGCGTCGGCAAAAGCAACGCCATTGGCGCGGATTTTGGGCCAGCGCGAATCGCGATCGATATAGTCGCCATAGATGATGAGGGTCGGGATGTTCTTCAGCGCGTCCGCCTTGGCGATATCGCCAATGCCGGCGGGCTCGATCGCAATCAGCGCCTTGACCTTGTCGGGCCGGGCTTGCGCGACCTTGAAGCCGAAGCTGCCGGCCTGGCTGTGGAACAGGATCACCGAGGGTCCGACGCGATCGATCTCGGCGATATAGGCGGCGATGGTCGCATCGTCCGTCGTGGTCCAGCGCGGCACGTTCTGCTTGACGAAATTCTCGTAGCGTTCAACGGGGAACTGGTTGCCCGGCAGCACCTTCCGCTTGGCGGGATCGGGATCGTAGGAGTTCGGGCCATCGCCGATGCGGAAGCGCTCGAACGGATTGGCCGTGGTCAGGAAGACCGGCTCGCCCTTGAAGATGTCAGGATATTGCGCCCAGCCCGCGCGCCCGCGCTCCACCGCGTCGGAATTATAGACCGCCCAGCCCTTGCGCAGGAAATAGTTCAGCCAGCCTTCGCGCCCATCGGGTGTGGTCTCATAAGTGACGCCGGTCAGCCCGCCGCCGTGCCACATCAGCAGCGGATAGGCGCCCTTCTCGCTCGCCGGCAGGAAATACTGCACATACATTTGCTCGACCTGGTAGGTGCCGTTGGGATCGACCTTGGCAGGCACGCCGCCTGGCGAGAACACGACCTCCCTCACCGGCTTGCCGGAGATTTCGACCAGCCGCCCGCCGACATGGAACGAGCCCATGTCGCGCAGGGTGATGGGCTCGTCGGCATACACGTCGCTGACGATCAACAGCGTCGCGATCGAAGCAATGGCTAGGCGTGACATGTTTACTCCCTGCATCTTTTCTTGATCCTAATTCTTGGCGTGGCGTGCCGCTTCCCGCCCCGCGATCCGTCCGAACACGCTGCCGATGGTCATGCCGATGCCGGCAGCGTAACCCTTGCCAAGCACGTTGCCGGCCATGATCTCCCCGGCGGCGAACATGTTGGCGGACGGCTTGCCGTCGGCCATCAGCATCCGCGCCTCCTTGGTCACGCGCGTGCCGAGATAGGTGAAGGTGATGCCGGGCCGCACCGGATAGGCGAGGTAGGGCGGCGTCTCGATCTTGCGCGCCCAATGCGTCTTGGCCGGCGTGATGCCTTCGGTGCGACAATCGTCGAGGATGGTGTGATCGAACGTGCCTGGCCGCACCGCGGCGTTGAATTCGGAGATGGTCTTTTCCAGCACGGCCGGATCGAGCTCGAGCTTGCCGGCAAGCTCGGCGATGGTTTGCCCGGCGATCGGCGGGAACAGCGTCGGCATGAAGCTGGTGACGACGGTCGAATCGAAGATGATGTAGGCGATTTGGCCCGGCTGCGCCGCGACCAGCCGGCCCCAGATCGCATAGCGTTTCGGCCAGATGTCCTCGCCCTCGTCGTAGAAGCGCTGGGCGTGCTTGTTGACGACGATGCCGAACACGACGGAATCATGCCGCGTGATGATGCCGCCGTCGAATTTCGGTGCGCGGGCGTCGATCGCGACCGCGTGGCACTGGGTGGGATCGCCGACCTCCTGCACGCCCTTGGCGAGCAGCATCTTCAGGATCGAGCCGCGATTATAGGGCGTGCCGCGGATCAGGAAATTGTCGGCGGCCTCGCCCCAATATTGCTTGAGCCAATCGATGTTGGCTTCGAAGCCGCCGGCGGCCGCCACCAGCGAGGTCGCGCGGATTTCGGTCTCGCCATGGATCGGCCGCTTCAGGCGCGCGGCGAGGAACATGCCGTCCTCGATCACGAGGTCGGTAACTTCTGCATCGTACTGAACTTCGACGCCGAGACGTTCGGCGGTCAGATACAGCGCGTTGAGCATCGCCCGGCCGCCGCCGAGGAAGAACGAGTTGGTACGGCCAAGGCTCAGCGTGCCGCCGAGCGAAGGCTGCCAGCGCACGCCCTGCTCCACGATCCAGTTCAGGATGTCCTTGGATTCGCGGATCATGTGGCGGGCAAGCACCTCGTCGGTCTGCCCGCCGGTGACCCGCAGCAGGTCCTCCCAGAACTCCTCCTCGGTGTACGGTCCTGTGAGGATTTCGGTCGCGGCGTCATGAGCGCAGCGCATGTTGCGGGTGTGGCGGGTGTTGCCGCCGCGGTAGAATTTTGGCGCGCCCTCGAGCACGAGCACCGAGGCGCCGCCGCGGCGGGCGCTGATCGCCGCGCACAGAGCGGCGTTGCCGCCGCCAATCACCAGCACGTCGTATTTGCTGCCCATGCCGTCTGTCCGTCACGACCAAGTTGGAGCCATTCTTGCCCGCCAGCGGCCGGCGTCAACCAGCTTCGCGCTTGCGTACTATTGTATACAAAGATATACAGAAGCGGTGCAAGCGGCATCTCTGCATGGGCAGGATGCGTCGAGGGACTATGGCCAGACGTCCGGCGAAGACAGGCGGATCAATCACCCGCGGCGGTGGTGTCGCGCTGGGTGAGGCGGTATTTCGCTCGCTCTGCGAGGCGCTCCAGGCCGGCAACTACCGCGCGGGCGACCGCTTGCGCGAGGAGGAAGTCGCCCAGCGGCTGAGGGTCAGCCGCACGCCGGTGCGGGAGGCGCTGGGCCGGCTCGCCGCGCGCGGCTTCGTCGCGCCCGCCGCCGGTCGCGGGTTGATCGTCCGCAGCCTCGACCTCTCGGAGGTCCTCGCGCTCTATGCGATGCGAGAACTCATGGACGGCGCCGCCGCGCGTCTTACCGCCGAGCAAGCCTCCGCGCCCGCGGTCGCCGCGCTCAGGGATCTCGACCCGGCCTTTGTCGAGGCGCCGGAGCCTGACGCCACCGCGATGGCAAAGCTCAACCGCGCCTTCCACGAGGCGATCTGCCGTGCCGCGCGCAACCGCTATCTCGACAACGCCTCGCGGGAATTGCAGGACTGGATCGCCCTGCTCGGCCCCACCACCTTCACCGTGACGGGCCGCCCCTTAACCAGCCATGGCGAGCACCAGGCCCTCATCGAGGCCATTGCCGCGCGCGACGGCGACAAGGCCGAGCAGCTCGCCCGCGCCCATATCCGCGAGGCGCTGCGCTGCCGGCTGAAGCTGCAGCAGAGGCAGGAGGGCGTTTGCTCATGAAAGTCAGCTTCCGCCGGATCAGCGGAAGTCATAGAGCAAGCCTCAGAACGAGGAGCCCGTGTGCTTCGCCGCGCCGCGGGCCTCCGACGGCGTCATGTCGTAGCGCTGGCGGAACGCACGGTTGAAATAAGAGAGGTCGTTGAAACCGCATTCATAGGCGATCGCGTTGATTGGCCGGTGTGGCGCGGTGAGATCTGTCAGGATGCGATGGGCACGTGCGAGGCGTGCATCGCGGACGAAATCGGTGAAGGTGGTGCCGTCGCCGGCGAAGAGCTGGCGGATGTAGCGCTCCGAAATCTGCTGGCTGCGCGCAACGTCGCCGACCGAAAGCGAACTGTCGACGAGCCGCCGGAAAATCTCGTCCTTCATCGCCTTGAGCCGCGCGGCGCGAAGCCCCTCGGCCAGACTCGGCCCCGTCCGGGCACCGAACAGCAGAGCAGCAAGGTCGTGCATGTGATCGCTGACGGCGCGGCGCAGCTCGGCCGTGGCGAGCGCACTCTGATCGTTGAGGATTCCGGCATAGCCGGTCAGCAGGCGCAGCACCTGGTGATCCCTGTCGATCGGCCGCGCGACGAGATCGTCGACGTGACTGACGCGATGCCGCAGCAGATCCCTGCTGAAGCGGTAGGTGATGGTGTGACACCGCGTCGGCATCACGAAGATCGCCGGCGTGCCGTTGTCGGTCAGAACGGCCTCGCCCGCGCGAATGGTCGCGACACGGCCCTGCTGACGCAGCTCGCCCGTGCCTTGCGCGATAACGACGAGGTGGAGATCGTCATTGTCGATCAGCTCGGCGTGGCGATGAACCCGCATCGGCGAACGTAGCCCGCTCGCCATCGCGAAGTCGGGCAGCGAGCGCAGCATGGCATCGATCTGGAGCGGTTGGCCGGCCAACGGCTCGATCGCAAAGCGCATCATCTTGCGGCCCCACACCTCGATGAAGGCGTCGAGCTGTCCGCTCGCCGCAAAGGGCGCGGACGTCACGCGAAACTGAAGCAACTCGTTGGCATCGACCGCCGTCACGACAGGACCCCCAATGGACATGCCAATTTGTCGCACAAGGGGAACATTGGATCAAACGGCACGTGAGTGCCGTTTAGTCCGCGCCATGTGCCGCCCAGTCCAATTGTTGACCCACGCGCTCAAGTCGCGGCTCTCCGGCGCTGTTGCTCAACTTCAACAGAGATCGCAATTCGCGACCGCAGGTCCGCACAGCCCAAGGGGGCTGCCGTTGTGCCCAAGCCGGACTATCGCTCGCACGCTAGGTAGCCAATTGGATGGGCGACGCTCGCTTCGCCCGGTAATGCCCTGGGAAGACCATGACGAAGATGACTGTCGTTGCCGCTGCCGCGATCACCACATCGCAGCGAAAACGGACGCGTGCGGCGTTGCTGGCCGCCTGCTCCACACTCGCGCTCATGATTCCCGCCGCGCCGTCGTCGGCCCAGACTGACACCTGGAAGACGAATAACGGGAGGGGCATCTACAACGCTGGCACGAACTGGAACACGGGTCTGGGGCCGACTGGCACGGCCTTCTTCGGTACGTCCAACCAGACCGCCATCGCCATCGCGGCCGACGCCAGTGTGGGCGGCTGGACTCTCAATTCAGGGGCCTCCAGCTACCAGGCCACGATCGGGGCAAACGTTACGCTCTCGTTCACGGGCGCAGGGATCGCGGCCAACGGCGGCAGCATTTCGATCGCCACGAGCCAGACTGGTACCCTTTACTTCACCAATAATAGCTCCGCCGGCACTGCCACTATCAGCAACGCGGGCTCGACCGGCTTCTTCAACAACAGTACTGCGGGCAACGCGACGGTTGGAAACGCCGCCGCCGCCACCATGTATTTCTTCGACGCGAGCACCGCGGGCAGCGCCGTCTTCACAAACCAGGGTGGCCTCTATTTTGTCGCCAATAGTTCTGCCGGCAACGCCGTTATCGACAACCAGAGCTTTCTTGCCCTGTCGAACAACGCGACGGCGGGCAACGCTGCCATCACCAATAACGCCACAGCCTCGACGGATTTCTCCCTCTCATCCGGACCTGCCGGCAACCATCAACTCTCGGCCGGCTCCATAGCAGGCGGCGGATTCTTCCAGCTCGGCAGCAACCAGTTGACCGTCGGCGGCAATAATTTCTCAACGACAGTGTCCGGGTTGATCAGGGACGGCGGCGGCGGGGGCGGCACGGGCGGCTGGCTCGGGAAGATCGGCAACGGCATCAGGGGGCTGACCGGGGCAAACACCTACACCGGCGCGACGACGGTCAACGGCGGCACGTTGTGGGTGGACGGCTCGATCGCCACATCGAGCCTGACCACGGTCAACAATGGCGCCTGGCTTGTGGGCGCGGGCACGATCGGCAATACGCAGGTCAATGCCGGCGGCCTGCTCGGCCCTGGTAACGGCACGCCAACGACCTCGCTGACGGTCGCCGGCAATCTCGCCTTCCAGGCCGGTGCGCTCTATTTGATCGGGTTGAACCCCTCGACTGCCTCCTTCACGACGGTCTCGGGCACGGCGACCCTCAACGGCGCCACCGTGCAGGCTGCCTTCCTCACCGGCAGCTATGTCAGCAAGCAGTACACGATCCTCACCGCAACCGGTGGCCTATCCGGAACGTTCGCGTCGGTCATCGCCAACAACAACCTGCCTGCCGGATTCCATGACACGCTGAGCTATGACGCCAACAACGTCTATCTCAATCTCGCGCTCGGCTTTGCTGGCCCTTCGTATAACGCGATGAATCAAAACCATCAGGCGGATGCCGACGCGCTGGTCGGCGATTTCAATTCGACCGGAGGAATCCCTGCAGTCTATGGCAGCCTGACGCCCGCAGGCCTGACCCAGGCCTCGGGCGAGAGCGCGGCCGGTTCGCAGCAGGCCACCTTCGATGCCATGAGCCAGTTCATGGGCCTGCTGACGGATCCCTTCATGCGAAACTCCAATTGCCGCACCGCTTCGCCATCGCAGGCCGCCTGCGGCGATGCGCCCGCGGGCGCGATCGGCTATGCGGACGATCGCCGCGCCGACGCCTATGCCATGTTCACCAAGGCGCCGCTGCGCGGCCGCCCGTTCGAACAGCGCTGGAGCGTGTGGGCGGCCGGATTCGGCGGCACACAGACCACCGAGGGCAACGCCATCGTCGGCTCGAGCCAGGCGACCAGCCGCATCTTCGGCACTGCCGTCGGCGCGGACTATCTGATCTCGCCGAGCACGCTGGCCGGCTTTGCGCTCGCCGGTGGCGGCACCAGTTTTGGCGTCAGCGGGCTCGGCGGCGGACGCTCCGACCTGTTTCAGGCCGGCGCCTATGTGCATCACACCAGCGGCCCCGCTTACGTCACCGCCGCACTCGCCTACGGCTGGCAGGATGTGACCACCGACCGCACCGTGACGATCGCGGGCGCCGACCGGCTGCGCGCGGAGTTCAACGCCAATGCATGGTCCGGTCGGCTCGAAGGCGGCTATCGCTACGATGCGCCGTGGATCGGCGGCGTGGTTCGCAGGCCCTATGCGGCCGAGCACGCCACCACGATCCCGCTGCCGACCTATGCCGAGCAGGTGATTTCAGGGGCGCCGGCCTTCGCGCTCAATTATGCGGCCAAGGACGTGACCGATGCGCGCAGCGAGCTCGGCCTGCGCAGCGACAAATCCTTTGCGCAGCAGAGCGGCGTGCTGACGCTGCGCGGCCGCCTCGCCTGGGCGCATGATTTCAATCCGAACCGCACGATCGCTGCGACCTTCCAGGCGCTGCCGGGCGCAAGCTTCGTCGTCAACGGCGCGGCGCAGGCGCGCGATTCCGCACTCACGACCGCATCGGCCGAGATGAAATGGCTGAACGGCTGGTCGGCGGCCGCGACCTTCGAGGGCGAGTTCTCGCAAGTCACCCGCTCCTATGCCGGCAAGGGCGTCGTGCGCTACGCCTGGTGAGGGACGTTCTTGCCGCCGAGTCCAAACACAGTGCCGTCTGGCCCAAGTCATTCATCTCCCGATATGCTGATTTTCAGCAATAACGATTAAGTGAAATCCTGCACCCAGAACCTCGCGCGCGTTTGCCGACACGGATTGCAGGCGAGCGCACCACGCGACCGCTTATCAACTTCCAGACGGAGTTTACATGACCAAGACATCGTCCAAGGCGCTGAGCGCGAATCGGACATCTGACGATTCGATCGCGCCTGATGCACATGCCGGCAAGACCGAGCAGTTCGAGCTGTCCGAGCACGATCTCGCGCAGGTCAGCGGCGGCTACCAGACCGGCGGATCGGGCCGGACCTTCAACTGCCCGACCAACGTGGACTATTGATCGCGGAGCGTACGCGCCCCGCCCTTTCTAAAGATCCCATTCAAGCCGAGGAGTTTTGAACGATGAGCGACAGCACGAAAGACAAGACGTCCGCTCCGGCCGAGCAGCGCAAGCAGAACGGCGAGCTCGATCAAAAGCAGCTGGATAACGTCAGTGGCGGATACGGAGCACTTGGCGGCGGAGGTGGCGCCGGCAAACTGCCCCGCGAAGGCCTCTTGCCGGCCGTGTAGCAGCCGGCACGCCCCCGCGAATTCCCATCAGTCCCAAGCGGCCCGCGATGAAGATCGCGGGCCGCCGCGTTTTTGTCGCCCAACGGCAACAGCCGCTCAAATTGGCAAGCAGAATGCCGCGCTGCCCGTGTCCCGTGCCGTCTGGTCCAAGCCTGTGCAACCCACTTCTGTAAATTGGTTGCGTTCGTACGTGGCCGACGAACGAGCAATTGCGATGGGCGGGACCGGATTTGGAATGCGCAAGCAGCGAACATTTATTTTCAGATCATCGCTGCCGACGACGACCGCACTCGGCCGGGCCGCATTCGCTGCCCTCTGTGCGATGTACCTCGCGCTGGCATCGGCGTCACCTGCAAAGGCGGACGGCGGATCGGGCGGCGCCGGCGCGACAGGCGCGGGCGCGGGCGGCGCTGGCGCCACCGACAATCTGGTGGGCGGGACCGGCGGCACTGGAACGGCGGGCACCGCCAGTGCAGGCGGCGGCGGCGGCGGTGGTGGTGGTGGCAATGGCGGCTCTGGATTCCCATACTCCGGAGCGGGAGGATTTGGCGGCGCGGGCAGCGGCGGTGCCGCGGGCGGATCGGGCGCGACCACCTTCAATATCAACGGAGCAGTTGGCAATGCTGGCGCAGCCGCGGGAGACGGCGGGGGCGGTGGCGGCGGTGGGTTCAACGATACGATCACCACCGTGCCAGGCACTGCCTTGGTCAGCGTGTCGAAC
>NZ_JAANIH010000069.1 GCF_014529705.1 Bradyrhizobium campsiandrae | reverse complement strand
CAACGTGGTTGTCATGCGCCGCAACCGACGCCTGGAACAGACCCCAGGCCTGGTCGACACGCACCGCACCGACGAGGTTCGGCGAACGCGAACCGCCGATGGCGTTGGAGCCGTACGAACCACCGATGATGCCGCCGACGCTGGCGCCGGTCATGTTGAGGTTGCCGGCCTGATAGTAAGCGGTTGCGTCTTCAGCCGAGAACGACGCCGTCACGCCCTGGCCGAAATCGGCCGTGTAGGTGAACTGGGTGACGCCGGTGACGGTGCCGCTGCCGCCGACGAGGTTGTCGACGCTGTTGCCGGGATAGTTGGTCCAGGGCGCGTCGAACTGCGACACGGCCTTACCCATCGTGAAGCCAGCGAACTGGATGAAGGCGTAGTACACGCCGAGCGCACCGGCCGAGGTGTTGCCGTCGGTGCCGTTGATCGAGGAACCAACGAGAGCCGGGGTCGCACCCGAGGTGTTCAGAGCCAGGTTGCCGCTGTAGGCGGTCGCGCCGGTCGCGCTGCCGGTGCCGGAATAGTTGCCGGTCGTCCAGGTGAAGACGCCGTCGAAGAAGGTGCGGACAACGCCGTATTCGGTGGCGGTGCGGGTGTCGATGTTGAGATCTTCACGAGCGCGGAAGGTGTAGTAGTTCGCTAGGCGGTTGCGACCGCCGGGGGTGCCGCTCTGGTTCGGATTGTAGTCCGAGTTGGTGTTCAGGTTCGCGTCAGCGCGCAGGTAGCCACCGAGCTTGATGCAGGTGTCGGTGCCCGGGATGTAGTAGAAGCCGGCGCCGTACAGCGAGCAGATCTTCACGTATTCGACCGCCTTGGCCTTCACGGGGAGATCGGCTGCGAACGCGCCCGAGACAGCCATCAGGCTGGCGGCCGTGCCGAGAAAGAGCGTCTTCGTCAACTTCATTAGTAAGCCTCCAAGTCGGTTCCGGGGGCTCGGCTCCCCGATGGGAGGCCGCTCTGCCCTCTTCAATTTCCGTTCAATCCAGGTCCGCACAGATGGTCCGGAACTGAAACGACAGCGAGGTGCCCCCTCCGTCGTGGAGTCACGTATAGTTTATAAAAACAATCACCTCAATTTGTTGATTTGGTGAATCGTAACTTCGGAACCGAATGTTGCCCCCAAGCAACAGAACGCTGACGCAGTGCGGTAACTTGCAGTTAACTGGCAAGAAAAATGAAAAAGCCCTCAGGGGGCATCCCGAGGGCTTTCTTGGAGGTCTCACATCGCTGTCTATCGACGTGGTCAAGAGCAGCAAATTCTGAGGACTACAGACCTAATTTAATTAATTGCTTTTTGCAAGCAATAAACGGGGCTACCTTTTGGTATAATAGGTCTACTGCCCCATCATGGCTTGCGCGACCGGTCGAGGCCTGTCCTATATCTCATCAAAACAATGACCAAAGCCAAACGGAGGGGACTAGCCGCATGATCGAGAAGAAACTCGACAGGGCGATCAGAGATTTCATCTGGAACGTGGTCGAGATCCATTCTCAGCTGGAGGACATCCACACCAGCTGGGCCGGACTGCTCGGCATTACCGAGCCGCAATGGCTGATCCTGATGGCGATCACCGAGCTCGACGAAGGGCGCGGCGTCGCCGGCATCGACATCGCGACCAAGCTGCGGGTTCATCCCGCCTTCGTGACCAACCAGACCAAGAGCCTCGAAAAGGCCGGCCTGCTGTCGCGGCAACCGGGGGCGGACGATGCGCGCTTCGTCCTGATGTCGCTGACGGCAAAGGCGAACGCCGACATCGAAAAGCTGTCGAAGCGCAAGCTCGCCCTGAACTCGACCATGTTCAACGAGCTCGACGAGAAGACCCTGGCCGAACTGAATGCCACGCTCGCAACGATCGCCAAGAACGCGCGGCTGGCTGCGCGCCTGCTGGCGATCGACGCCTCCTGAACCGCCGATGATCACGAGCGCGACGTCGCTCTCCTCGCGCCGAAGCCGTTCGCTCGCACGTTTCCGGACCGTGGCTCAGAGGTAGGTCACGGCATCGAGCCTTCGCGCGGGCCCGAGCTTGCCGTCCAGCCATTCGAAGATGAAATCATCGACAGCGACGAAATTCTCGACCTCGCCAAGGGGATGCGGGATGCGGTTCGGCACGGCGACTGCGCAATCGGCGCCGGCCTGCCGATAGCCGGCCTGGAGCTTCAGCGCGTCCTGCTCCGTCACCATTGAGCGACTCCCGACGACCACGAGCAGCGGGCACGGGATCCTGCGCGACGGCCGCGACGCATCCGACGCGATGCCGTCATCTGCGATGCCGTCATCGACAGCCGGCTCCAGGCCGCTGCTCCGGCGCAGCCACGCCCGGCGCATGACCGGCGTCGCAAGCCCGCCGTCACATATGGCGGCAGCGATCCTGCGATCGGAGAAGGCAAGGCGGGACGCGTGCGCGGCGCCCACGCCTTCGCCATAGATCGCGATCCGCTGCGGGTCGACATCCGGGCGCGCCTCCAGATAGTCCAGCCAGCATTGAAACGCCTGCTCTGCCCGCGACCGGCGGCGAATGGATAGATGGCCAGCATCGACGAACAGCAGCGACATGCCCCTGCAGAGTGAGGCCGGCAGCAGCCGGCTCACCATCGAGCCCAGGGACGTGCCCGCGTCGCTGACGCAGATGACCACGGGAGCGGTCGGCCCGGGACGGCGCACCGGGAGAAAGAAGCCCGTCAGCATCCCCTGATCGGGGCCATCGATCTCCACGCGTTCGACGGCCGGGCCCGCATCATCCGCAAAACTCCGCAGGCTATGACCCACCTTGTCGGCGAAATCGACATGATCGAGATCCCCCGGACACGCCAGGCTGCGCGCAACCTCCAGCGCCGTCAGCCCGCACAGCCAGGCCTCGCCCGCAGTCTGGGCGGAGCCGTCCTTTCGCACCGTCTCGGCGGTCACCAAATAATCGTTCGCGATTCTCGACCAGTCCGAAATCCACAGATGCCTGGGCGCCTCGCGCGCGAGCTCAGCGACCGACAGGCTTTCGAAGAACCCGGACGCACGGCTGCGCAAACGCGCCAGGTTGCGCCCGGCGCCATTGCAGGCGTCATGAGATCGATGATGAGTATCCATATCAGTACGCCGCCAGCAATTTTCCGGACATTTGCCTGGGACTTCTTGTTTGCGCGCGCTTCGCGGACCGACCGGACGAAACGGCCGGTCTTTGAAACGAGCCGGCTTCGATGCGAAGTTCACCTCGGCTCAACTTGATCGTCACGTCTCAGCTCCGTTGCTGCCCACAGTCGTCGGCGCATTCTGCCATTTTTGCAGCGCGGCATTTGCTTTTTTTGCTGCGACCGGCGCTCAAAAAATAGATTTCGTTGATGACATAGAGGGCACGACAATATGCGGCGGATTGCCGCTTCCTCGTTGCCAGATTGACGGTAGCGAGGAACCATCGGGACCGCTTCATCGGCGCGCGAGATGGCGCAACATACAAGCGGCGCCGGGCCGACCGCCTTGTATGCATTATCCCAGTTGCCATCCCCGACCCATTTGCCTTACATGCCGGCCAACGCACCCTGGGATGACGCCGGGGGCGGGATGTCGAGGGGACGAAACGTGGCGCGCAACATTCTGATTCTGGGAGCTTCCTACGGCTCCCTGCTGGGCACCAAGCTCCTGATGGCGGGACACAACGTGACCCTGGTCTGCCGCGCCAAGACCGCGGAGCTGATCAACCGCGACGGTACCGAGGTGCGCATCAAGCTGCGCGACGAGGCGGTGCACCGCGCGATCTTCTCGCGCGACCTGCCCGGCAAGCTGGATGCGGTGACGCCGCAGAACGTCGACCTCTCCCGCTACGATCTCGTCGGCCTGGCGATGCAGGAGCCGCAATACACCAACCACACGGTCCGCATGCTCATGGTCAAGATCGCGGCGGCCAAACTGCCGTGCCTCTCGATCATGAACATGCCGCCGCTGCCGTATCTGAAGCGCATCCCGGCGCTATCAGACATGGATCTCGAGGAGGCCTACACCAATGCGCAGGTGTGGGAGCGGTTCGAGCCTGGACTGGTGACGCTGTGCTCGCCCGATCCGCAGGCCTTCCGTCCGCCGGAGGAAGCGGCGAACGTGCTGCATGTCGGCCTGCCCACCAACTTCAAGGCGTCGGTCTTCGCCGACGAGAAGCACAACAAGCTGCTGCGCGAGCTCGAGGCCGACATTGACGCGGTCACGCTCGACGGCAAGGACGTGCCGGTGAAGTTGAAAGTGTTCTCGTCCCTGTTCGTGCCGCTGGCGAAATGGTCGATGCTGCTCACCGGCAACTACCGCTGCATCACGCCGCACGAGCCGCAGTCGATCCGCGACGCCGTGCATGGCGACCTCAAGCGCTCGCAGACGATCTACGATCATGTCGACGCCATCGCCCGCCGTCTCGGCGCCGACCCCGCGGACCAGGTGCCGTTTGCGAAATACGCCAAGGCCGCCGAAAGCCTGCTCAAGCCGTCGTCGGCGGCGCGCGCGGTCGCCAGCGGCGCGCCCTTCATCGAGCGCGTCGACCTTCTGGTGAAGCTGATCTCGCATCAGCTCGGCGTGCCCAATGCCGAGATCGACCGCACCGTCGAGACCGTGGACCAGAAGCTGAACGAGAAGATCGTGCAGGGCGGCTCAGGCGCGCAGTGATGGGGCGGCGCCGCGGCGCTACGCCTTACGCGATCACCTGAGCGACGGGCCGGCGCAAGGACTTCGGCAGCTCCGGCCCGGTACCGAAACGCACCACGAGATCGGGCAGGCGCGAACCGAGATCGAGATAGGCAGCAAGCTGGCGGCGGAGGTGCGGCACTTCGACCGGCTGATTGACGAAGGCATATTTCAACCCGAGCGCGGTCGCCTGCAACGCAACGCGCTGGCAGGCACGCCCGACCTCGACCCAACGGGCCGCGTCGTCATGCTCGGCGACGAACACCGCAAGACCCGCCGAGCTCTCGATGCAGGCGCGATACTTGTCGTTCTCGGAGCGTTCGGTGAACACGAACGGCAATAGGGGCTGCGCCAGCCATCGCGGCAAGGCCGGATTGCCCGATGCGCGCGAAAACAGGCCGTCCATGGTCGCGACCGCCTCCCGCTCGCTGAAGCGCAACCAGGCCTTGAGCTCCGCCATGAACCTGGCGTCGCGCATCTGTGTCGTGTTGCCTTCAACAACGTAATCCGTGATTGCCGCCATCCGCTTGCGGTCGGTGACGAGGAGCATCGCAACGCCTTCACCGCGGCCTGCCCGATCGAGCTCGCGCAACAGGTCGGTCGTCACAGGCTTGCCGTCGTAGACCGCGCGCGTCGACTGCCGGTGCGGGATTGCGGCGAGCAGCGGCGATTGCTCCGCCGAAGCGTTCTCGAAATCGGCCATGATCGTATCGGCTTCGAAGCGCAGCGCCGGCCGCAACCCCAGGGCAAGGGCCGCATGCGTCAGATTCTCGGCCGCGCAGCCAAGGCTGACGAAGACATGATGATCGTTCGGATCGACCGCGGGGCAGCGGCGCGAGAGATCCGGCGCGAGGGCGATGCTTCGCGGCCCCAAGGTGAAACGCCATGGCTGGGTGTTGTGGCTGTTGGCAGCCAGCGTCGCATAACGGACGATTTCACTGACGCCGCCTTCGGCGCGCAGCGGCGCCCAGGTAGCGCGCACCGCCTCGTCATAAGTCATGGCCGCGGCGGCGCGCGACGGCAGCGGACGCATTACGGCCGCACAGGCAATCCCCGCCATGAAACTCCGTCGGTTGACCATGCAAGCCTCCGCTTAGTGTTTGGAACAATGCCGCGTGCGAGCGTTTCCGACGTTGACGCCGCGCAAGTTCGGCCGGAAAGCTCGGGACGAGTGGCGTCTGGCCGGATCAATCCCGGTCTGGTCCGTCAGGCGTTCCAGAAAGTTTGAAGCCAGATCAGGCCGGTCATGGCGACGAGCGTGACTGCGCCGGTGCGCGTGACGATCTCCGGCCGCCCCAGGCGTCGCACACCACGACCGAGCATCACGCCCAATGTCACCCACGCAGCGCCTGCCGTGACGATCTGAAGCGCAATCACGGCGATCCAGGGCAAGAGCTCGAACAGGCCGGCGTGGAGCGGCAGTAGCAGGAAGGCGAACACCATCGCCTTCGGATTCAAGAGCGTTGTGATCAGCACCTAGCCAAACGTCACCGGAGCGCCGCCACCAAGCTCCCGCACATTGACGCGCCAGAGCGTGACCGCGAGACCCAGGATGTAGACGGTGACCGCGATGCGAAGCGCGACCGCCGCGAGGGGGACATCGTCGAGGATGGGATTGAGCGCCAGCCGCAACAGCGCGATCGCTCACAGATAACCGCACAGCTCCGCCGCCAGCAGATGAAGCGAGCGCGAGATGCCGATCCCCGCCCCCGATGTCGCGAGCAGAGTGTTGGTCGGTCCCGGCATGGCCAGGAGGAAACAGGTCGCCGTGAAGAAGGTCAGAAAGGTCACGGCCGCAAGGTTAGCAGCCATCGAGCCGGCCGATCTTGATCTGTGTCAGATCAAGTTAGGCTGCCATCACGCAAACGTGTCGGCTCACGCGACGTTCGGGACATGTGGGCAAATATCACGACTGCGTGACGACGGCCGTATCACGCGTCTCTCTTGGCCGCGCGCAGCGCCGAATCGCACCGAGATCGAGCGCAAATGGGTCCGGGCAGCCGGATTGACGTTCGCACGTGAGGTCGAAAGCGGTCACGGCCCGCTGCATCGCCCTGCGTTTGCGCAAGCGCAGCATGCGCGCATTGCGGGCCCGACTTCTTGTCAAAAGAGCGAAGAAATGAGCAGCATATTTGTCTCAATCAGGTGTCTGCAATCTATTTGCCAGTCTGCTGTTCCAGCGGGCCGCACGGTTTGCTGGAACACCAGACAAGCCCGAGGCAACAAGAACAAGAACAATGGACCAGGCAATGTTGAGCGTCGTCCGCGCGGTGGAGGCCGGCGCGACCACGATGAAGAGCGTGATCGACGCCACCGGGCTATCCCGTCTCAAGATCGAACGTGCGTTGACTGCACTCGAGAAGCAGAAGCTGCTGGTTCGCGACGACCAGGGGTTTCGCGCGACCGGCCTACCGAAGTCGGCGTCGCCGACACGACAATGCGGAACCTGCAACGCCTGCTGCGACATCCTCGAGGTGGCCGCGGTGGACAAGCCGGTGAACCAGCTCTGCAAGCACTGGCAGACCGGCGCGGGGTGCACGATCTACGATCGCCGCCCGCAGATGTGCCGGTCCTTCGCCTGCGCCTGGCTGCAGGGCCATCTCGACGAGACCTGGTTTCCCGCGCAGTCCGGCATCATCGTGCATTTCAGCCAGGACGCCGTGAACGTGACGGTCGATGACCATTGCCCGGATCGCTGGCGCGAGGAGCCCTATTTCAGCAAGCTCGCCGAATGGTCACTGAACGGGATCAGGCGAATCGGCAATCGCGGCTATGCGACACTTGTCGTGTCCGGCAAGAGCAAGTTCCTGCTGCTCGGACGCACCATTGTTCCCGAACCGACATTGGCGGGAACGGCATTCCTGCCGCTCACCGCCGATACGTTCAGATTCTGGCGGGCGACGTCGGCCGAGCATCTGCAGCGGCTGCACGAGCGCATCGCCGAGATGGAGCGGATCAGACAGGAATTCGGCGCCTGCGCGATTCCTGACAGCGAGGACGACGATCCGCAGCCCCCCTACCGGCCCGCACTTCTACGGCTTTCGAAGCTCGGCTGAAATCGGCCGTGGGCAACGGGGCGTGATTCGTCCTGTTTTGCTCGACGCATCCCGCTCCGATTGATAAGTCCCTTGCCGCTGATGACGGGGACTTGAGTCGGGGACATGACAGTTGCGATCGAGATGGGGCTGACCACGGCGGGCGCCGCGGCGGCCATGGACCTCGAGGAACTGCTGGCCACCCGGCTCCTGGTGCAAGGCAATTCCGGCTCCGGCAAGTCGCATCTGCTCAGGCGCCTCCTGGAGCAGAGCGCGCCCTGGGTGCAGCAGGCCATCATCGATCCCGAAGGCGATTTCGTTACGCTGGCCGAACGCTTCGGACATCTGGTGATCGACGCCGAGGATCACACCGAGCGCGGCCTTCAGGTCGCGGGCGAGCGCGCGCGGCTGCACCGGGTCTCCACCGTACTCAATCTCGAAGGGCTGGATGCCGAGAACCAGATGCGGCGCGCGGCCACCTTCCTCGGCGGCCTGTTCGACGTCGAGCGCGACCATTGGTACCCGATGCTGGTTGTGGTCGACGAGGCGCAGCTGTTCGCGCCCGCGGTCGCCGGCGAAGTCTCGGACGAAGCGCGAAAACTGTCGCTCGGTGCAATGACCAATCTGATGTGCCGCGGCCGCAAGCGCGGACTTGCCGGCATCATCGCGACGCAGCGGCTGGCCAAGCTCGCCAAGAACGTCGCGGCCGAAGCCTCGAACTTCCTGATGGGCCGGACCTTCCTCGACATCGACATGGCGCGCGCCGCCGATCTGCTCGGCATGGAGCGGCGACAGGCGGAAGCCTTTCGCGATCTCGAACGCGGACAATTCATGGCGTTGGGGCCTGCGCTGTCGCGCCGTCCGCTGCGCCTGAACATCGGTTCGACCGAGACCAGCCCGCGCAATTCGACGCCGCGGTTGATGCCGCTGCCCGAGGCCACACTTGAAGACGCTCGCGCCGTCATTCTCGCCGCGCCGCCGCCGGACGCCAGCCGGCCGCAGCGACGGCCAGCGCCTGACCTGCTCGAGCAGCTCCGCGCGGCCAAGGCGGCCGCGCCCGAGATCAGCCGAGAGGAGGTCGAGGTTCCCGTCAGCGCCGAAGAGCTCGCCGAGCGGCGCGAGCGCGTCGATCGCACCTTGCGCGCCGTCTTGGCCGCGCCCGATGCCGGTTTCCGCGCCATCGGCGTGCTCTATCAGGAATTCGTGGTCCGCTGCCGCATCGAAGGCCTCGGCGCCTCCGTGCCCGACCTCACCGAATTCCGTCGCATGCTGACCCATGCGCGCGCCGGCCTCGGCACTGACATCGCCGAGGACGATGCCTGGCAGGAGGTGACATTGCGGGCCTCGATCCTGCCCGACGACATGCAGGGCGTGTTCATGATGATCGCGCGCGCCGCCAAGGAAGGCTGGCCCTGCCCCGGCGATATCGCCATCGCCCGCGCCTATGGATCGCACTCGCTGCGCCGGGCGCAGCGGTTGCTCGGCTATATGGAGGAGCAGGGCCTGATCGTGGTCCAGCTCGACGGCGGCGGGCGCCGGATCGTCACACTGGTGGAATTGGCCTGGGCGACCGCGCCTGGTGATCCCAACGGCGATGATCAACCGGCCGAGCAAATAGCGAGCGCGGCGTCGGCCTGAGGCCGTCAAGCCGCCGCGAACATGCGGCGGTAGACCAGGCGCGAGACCAGCCAGGCGATCACGAACAGCGCGATCACCGCGAAACCGACATTGGCGAGCGATTCATTGAGAGCGTCGACGAGCGCCCACACCCCGCCGTCAAGTCCAAGCCGATCGGCAATCAAACCAAGTGCCTCGATGCCACCGATGAACAGGGCGACCGCGACGGACGCGCCGGTGATCGTGAGATTGTACCAGAGCTTGCGCATGGGATCGACGAAGGCCCAGCGATAGGCGCTGACCATCAGCGCGGAGTCGGCCGTGTCGACCAGCGCCATTCCTGACGCGAACAGCGCCGGGAAAACCAGGATGTCGGCGAGCGAGGCACCGCGCGCCGCTTCGGTGGCGGAGATGCTGAGCAGGCCGATCTCGGTCGCGGTGTCGAAGCCGAGGCCGAACAAGAGGCCGAGCGGAAACATGTGCCAGGGCCTTGTCACCAGGCGGAACATCGGGCCGAGCAGGCGCACTAGAAATCCGCGATGGGCGAGCAGCGCATCAAGCCCGGCGGCGTCATGAACGCCCTGCTCGCGCGCCGCGCGAAAGGTTCGCCACAGGCCGGCGAAAATCACCAGGTTGATCGCCGCGATGAGCAAGAGGAATAGGGCCGACACCGAGGTGCCGATCAGGCTGCCGATATTCTTGAGCAAACTGTCGCCACCAAGGCTGACGACGCCGAGCGCGAGCAGCATGGTCGCGACCACGACGACGGTGGAATGGCCGAGAGCGAAATAGAGCCCGACGCTGCGCGGCGTCTCGCCCGTCGCCATCAGCTTGCGCACGACGTTGTCGATGGCGGCGATGTGGTCGGCATCGACAGCGTGGCGCAGGCCGAACACCCAGGCCAGCAGCGCGGTCGCCATCACCGCGGGCCGGTCCGCGAACGCCTCGAAGGCCCAAGCCCATGCGGCGACATTGGCGGCGACGAGCCCGCCGAACAGCGACACCATTCCGGGCTCGGCAGCCCACACTGACCATCTCGTCACGACACGCATTCCGCCGCACGCCCATTGCGCCCAACGGTATGATATTTTCACAAAGTAGTCATACTGACCAGTGCAAACCGAAGCCGCCGGGACGACGTTCGTGCATGGGCACGCCTCACGCCGCCTCGGAACCGCCGAGATAGGCGTCGCGCACGCGCGGGTCTTCCTTCAGCGTCCGCGCCGGGCCCGACAACACGATCTTGCCGGTCTGGAGCACGTAGGCCTCGTGTGCGATCTCGAGCGCGAGGCTGGCATTCTGCTCGACCATGAACACCGAGACGCCCTCCGCGTTGATGGCGCGGATCAGTTCCAGCACGCGATCGACATAGAGCGGCGACAACCCCATGGTCGGCTCGTCCATCACGATCAGGCGCGGCCGGCTCATCAGCGCACGCGCCATCGCCACCATCTGCTGCTCGCCGCCGGACAGCGAGCCCGCCCGCTGCGACAGCCGCTGGCCGAGCTTGGGGAACAGCGTCAGCATCTTGTCGAGATCCTGCGCGATCGCCTCACGATCGTTACGCACGAAGGCACCCATCAGGATGTTCTCGCGGACGCTCATGTCGGCGAACAGCCGCCGCGCCTCCGGCACCGAGGCAATGCCGCGGCGAACGATCTGCGGCGTGGTCAGGCCGATCACCGAGGCGCCGTCGAACATCACCTCGCCCGAGCGCGGCTTGACCAGGCCCAGAATGATCTTCATCGTGGTCGACTTGCCGCTGGCGTTACCGCCCAGCAGGCAAACGATATGGCCACGGCCAACGGTGATGGACAGGTCGAAATGCACCTGGGCCTGGCCGTAGAAGGTGTTGACGTTCGACAACGCCAGCAACGGTTCGGGTGCGCCCGTGCTCATGCTGCATTCTCCTGCTCCGCCGCCCCCGACAGCCCGTGACCGAGATAAGCCTCGATCACCTTGGGATCGGTGCGCACCTGTTCGCCCGGCCCTTCTGCGATCTTCTTGCCTTCGTCCATGACGATGACTCGGTCGGAGAGCTGCATCACCATCTCCAGCTTGTGCTCGATCAGGAGGATGGTCAGCCCTTCCGTCTTGAGCTCGGCGACGAGCGCCTGCATCTCCGCGGTCTCGCTCGGGTTCATGCCGGCGGTGGGCTCGTCGAGCAGCAAGAGGCGCGGCTTGAGCGCCAGCGCACGCGCGATCTCGACGCGGCGGCGATTGGCGTAGGAGAGGCTGTAGGCCGGCTGGTCGATCCGCGGCAACAGCCGCTCGCCGAAGCGGGCGACAATGGCCTTCACGTCATCGCGCAGCCGCTCTTCCTCGGCCTTGACGCTAGCGGGTCGCAACAGCGCCAGGCCCAATTCCAGCAGCGGGCCGATCACGGGCACCGCCGGCTTGACCGCGCGCAGCCGCGTGTGGGCGCCGATCAGGACGTTGTCCATCACGCTGAGATTGCCGAAGACCCGGCCGAGCTGGAACGTGCGCGCGATGCCTTGCGCCGCGAGCCGTTCCGGCGAGAGGCCGGTGATGTCCTGTCCCTCGAAACGAACCTCGCCCGCATCGGGCCGGTCGAGCCCGGTGACGAGATTGAACAGCGTGGTCTTGCCGGCGCCGTTCGGACCGATGATGCTGACGAGCCCACCCTTGGCGAGATCGAGATCGATGCCGTCGACGGCGGTCAGGCCGCCGAAGCGGCGGGTCAGCCCGCGCAGGGACAACAGCGGTGCATTCGCTTCCGCCATCAGATCGTCCCCAACAGGCCCTGCGGCCTGAACCGCACGAGCAGCAAGAGCACGATGCCGTAGATCAGGATGCGGTATTCCGCCGCGATTCTGAACACTTCGGGGAGGCCGACCAGCGCCACCGCGCCGACGATGGCGCCGACGACATTGCCGAGGCCGCCGAGGATGACGACCGTCAGCGCCAAAATGGATTGCTGGGTGTTGAAGGTCTCGTGGTTGATATAGGAATAGAGATGCGCGGCGATGCCGCCGCTGACGCCGGCGGCGAACCCGCCGAAGATGAAGGCGAGCGATTTGTAGCGGTTGAGGCTGAGGCCATAGGCGCGCGCGGCGATGTCGTCATCGCGGATGGCGCGAAAGCTGCGGCCGAGATGCGATGAGAGCAGGCGCGCCTGCAGCAACGCGAGCACCACCATGACGGCGAACGCGAACCAGTAGATCGAGGCCGGGCTGATCAAATCGTAGCCGAACAGCGACAGCGGCGGGATGCCGGAAATGCCGATCGGGCCGCGCGTGACGCTTTCCCAGTTCAGGATCACCAGCGACACGATCTCGCCGATCGCAAGCGTCGCGATCGAGACGTAGTGGCCGCGCAGACGGAACGACGGGGAGATCAGGATCGTGCCGAGGGCGGCGCTCATCAGGCCGCCGGCGATGATGGCAAGCCCGACGGGCAGGTTTAATGTCAGCGACAGCAGTGCCGAGGTATAGGCGCCGATCGCGAGCAGCGCGGCGTGACCGAGCGAGACCTGCCCGATGGTGCCGGCCACCAGCGTCAGGCTGAGCGCGAGCATGCCGAGCAGCCAGGCGTTGATCAACGTCTGCAGCACGTAGAACGACACCGGCAGCAGCGGCAGGATCGCGAACACCGCAACCGCAGCCGACAGGGCCCAGCACGGAATGCGCAGCGGCCGGCTCGGCGCGATGAAGGTGCCGGTCAGGGGCTCCGGCGGTGCCTGCCGCGCGCTGGCGAACAGGCCGTTCGGCCGCAGCACCAGCACGACGACCAGCAGCAGGAAGGCGAACAGATTGCGGTAGCTGGTGCCGAATACGGCGACGCCGTAGCTCTCGACGAGGCCCAGCAGAAGGCTGCCGACGACCGCACCCGGCACGTTACCGGCACCGCCGACCACTTCCGCGACGACACCCTTGAGCGTCGCCTGCAGGCTCATCGCGGTGTCGATCTGGTTGTAGTACATGCCGACCAGCATGCCCGAGACGCCGCCGAGCGCAGCCGCGATGCCGAACACCGCCTGATTGACGCGGTTGACGTCAACGCCCATCTGCATCGCCGCGTCACGATCCTGCGAGGCCGCGCGCACTGCCCAGCCGAGCTTGCTGTAACGCAAGAACACGAACAGCAGCAGCGCGCTGGTGATGCCGACGCCGGCGATCAAGAGATCGAGCGGCCCGATGGTGCCGCCACCGACCTGGAAGCGGACATCAGGCAACTGGCTCGGCAGCGCCCGCGGATTGGGCGAGAAGGTCAGCATCACGAGCTGATCCAGCACGAAGCTGATGCCGATGGTCGCCAGCAGCGGCGCGATGCGCACCGAGTTCTGCAGCGGCCGCAGGCCGAACCGCTCGATGATCAGGCCGACCAGGGCGGCCACCACCGCAACAAGGATGATGGTGAGCGGCAGCGGCGTATGCAGCTGCACCACAGCGACCCAGCCGATATAGGCGCCGACCAGATAGATCGAGCCTTGTGCGAAGTTGATCAGCCGGCTGACGCCGAAGATCAGCGCGAGCCCGACCGCAACCAGCGCGTAGACGTTACCGACGATCAGCCCGTTGATGGTGTAGTCGAGCCAGGAAGACACGCGATGGTCCCAATCAGAGAAAAGCGGCCGGGACGAAAGACCCGGCCATCATGTCAGGTCGGCTTGCCGTCCCAAAGCGCGAACTGGCCCTTGCGCACGACGAGCTCGGCATTCATCGCGCCCTTGACGCGGCGGGTTGCGACGTCGAACGTCGCGGTGCCGAAGATGACGCTCGGGACGTCCTTGACCTTGGCGAAGGCATCGCGGATCGCCCTGCGGTCGGTGCCGCCGATCCTGATCACGGCCGCGGCCATGTTCATCGCATCATAGGAATATGCGTTGAAGGCGTCTGGCTCCAGCCCGTTGTACTTCTTCTTGAATCCGGCGATGAATTTCTGCACCTCGGGCCGCGGATCTTCCGGGAAGTAGCGGGTGCCGACGTGCACGTCCTCGACGGCCTCGCCACCGAGCTCCAGGAATTTCGGCGAATAGACCGAGCTTGCGGCGCAGATCACCTGCTTCAGTCCGACCTGCCGCGCCTGGCGCGCGATCAGCGCACCGTCGGAATAATAGGAGATCAGCACCAGACCATCGGGATTGGCATCGCGCACGCGCACCAAGGTGGAGCGGAAGTCGCGCTCCTCGGCGATGTAGCCTTCGGTGACGACGATCTCCGCGCCATATTCCTTGGCGGCGTTGTTGAAATAGTCACGGCTGGTGCGGCCCCAATCAGTGTTGAGATGCAGCACCGCGAGCTTCTTGAGGCCCAGGCTCTTCACCGCATAGCGCGCCAGCAGTGGCTGCTCGTCGGCCTGGCTGACCGAAGTGCTCCACATGAAGTCGCCGCCCTTGGTGAAGTCAGGGTGCGAATTGGTGAAGCCGAATTGCACCAGGCCGCCGCGCTGATAGATCGGCGAGGCCGCCATCGAGGCCGGGCTGGAGAAATCGCCGAGCTCCAGCACGATCTTGGGATCGGACACGAATTTCTGGGCGATCGCGACCGATTGGCGTGGATCGCTCTGGCTGTCCTCGAATTGATAGGCAAGCTTGCGGCCGTCAATGCCGCCGGCGGCCGTGATCTCGTCCAGCGCGAGATCGAAACCCTGCTTCCATTGGGTGCCATATTGCGCGTTCGGCCCCGTCAGCGGACCGCTGACACCGAGCAGGATCGGCTCAGCGTCGGCGAAGGCACTGCGGGAGAAGGCTGCGCCCGCCATCATGGCGAGAGAGCCCTGGACCAGGGTTCGACGATTGATGTTGCTCATGCACGGCTCCATCCAGTCAGGTGTTACAGATAAGCAGCAAGTCTTGTGCCGGTGAAATTGCCTATTTCGAGGGCTCCCCGAGCGACAGCATCAGCCGGTTCGCCCAGTTGAAGAACGAGGCACCGTTGATGACATCGACGATCTCGGCATCGTCGAGGCCCGCTTGGCGCAGCTCCTTGATATTGTCAGGGCCGAACGCAATCGGCGTCGCGGCCAGCGCGACAGAGGCCTTGACCACGGCGTTCCAGCGCTCGCCGAGATCGGCACCAACGCCTTCGTCGAGCAGCTTCTGCACGTCGTCTCGCCGCCTGGAATAAGTGCTGGCAAAGCGCGCATGCACCGAGGCGCAATAGATGCAGCCATTGTAGCGTGAGGTCGCAGCCGCGGCGAGCTCGCGCTCGGCGCGCGGCAGGCCGTCGGCGACGTTGTAGAAGATGTCCTTGTCGGTCTTGGTGCGGGCTTCCAGCACCTCGGGATCGCGCACCAGCAGGCGGAAATATTCCGACTTGGCGCGGGCGCGGTCGACGAGGCCTGCGAAATGCCGCTCTGTCAGCTCGGCCTCGGGCAACGGCTCGATCCAGGAGACCCAGCCGAGCTCATCCTGGGTGAAGACATTGGGCGGATTGACGGTCGCACTCATGATTGCGGGCTCCTCTTATGCGCTTGCCGCGGCGAGCGTGCGCAGGCCGCTGACGACCCGCACCTGGAACGACAGGAACGCAACGAGTTGGGAGAAGGTGACGATGCCGGTGGTCGACCAGCCTGCGGCCAGCAGCGCCTTCATGTCGCTCGACGCCGCATCGCGCGGACGGAACACCAGGAGGTGCGCGTGCTCGAGGGCCGCAGTGAGCCGAGCACCGAGTCCAGGCTTGCGATCCGCGCTCACGCGATAGATCAGTCCGGCCGTATTCTCGATCGACAGCGGACCCGCCGGAAACGAGCCATATGGCCCCGAGGTCTTGCCGCGCGCGATCTCGACGTCGATTGCTTCAAGCAGAGCCGCTCCGCCCGCGCTCGCCGCGAGCTTGTCGCGATAAAAGCTGGCTACGGGCGACTCGCCATGGAGACCGGTCACGAAGGTTGCAACCGCGGCACGTTCGAGCAGCGAGAAACCGCCGGCATCGATCGGCTCGAACAGAGACAGATAGCTTTTCTGCGCGTTCTCGCGCGCTTGCAGGCGCTTGGCGCGAATGGCGTCCAGGGCCGAGCCCGGCTTGATCCCGGCGAGTGTGTCGATGATGTCCGGCGTAGTCATCTCAAGGCCTCGTGCAATCCATCAAATCCCGCCTAGCCCGCCAGGGCCACTTCGGGCGCCGTCCGGGTCCAGCCCAATGCCGGCGCGACCTTGTCCGCCACCAGCTCGATCGAGCGCAAAACGTAAGGGTGCGGCGCATCGACCGAATGGACCTGGAAGACCAGATCGGTGATCCGATCCAGCGTCGCATCGGACCGCAGCGAGGCGATAACCTCATCTGGCCCGCCGACATGGGTGTCGAACGCGGTGATCATCTCCTCCAGCGTCTCGCCCGGAGGGAGGTGACCGCCCTTCATGAACTGCGGCAGTGCGCGGCGGAGCCCGATATCGGCCAGCCGCAGCGCCTCGCGATGATCGTCGGCGACGAACACGCTGCGCGAGGCCATGATGCGCGGTTCGGCGCCCGGCGGCAGCGCTTCGAGATAGGCATCGATGATCGGATTCTGGATCTCGGCGAGCGTGGCGTTCGGCGCGTCCTTGGCCCGCGGCTGGGTTCGCGACAGCAAGAGGCCGTCGCCGGCCTTGCCGGCGCGTACGCCACCCGCCACCGAGAAGGTCGCCTGCCAGATGCGCTTGTCCAATTGCGGCCGCTGCGGATAGAGCGTGTCGCCGCCATCAAGCGGCTTGCCGGTCAGCGCCTTGCGGACCACCTCCAGATTGCGGGCAAAGATCTCGTTGCGCTGGGTGCCGTCGAGGCCGAAGGCGGCGAAGGCCGATGGATTGCCGCCGGTGCCGACGCCGAGTTCGAAGCGGCCATTGCAGAGCAGGTCGAGCACCGCCGCATCCTCCGCCACCCGCACCGCACTCTCCAGCGGCAAGGTGACGATGCCGGTGCCGAGACGAATGCGCGAAGTCTGGGCTGCGACGTAGCCGAGGAAGGTGAAGGGCGACGGCAGGCCGCCTTCGCGCTCGTGAAAATGGTGCTGCGCGATCCACGCGGAATCCAGCCCCGCCTTCTCGGCGCGCACGATCTGCTCGGCGGCAAAGCGGTAGCGCTCGGCCGCCGGGGCTTCATCGAGCAGTCGCGTGAAAAATCCCAGGCGTTTCAGATTTGCAAAGCGTTTCATACGACCCCTGTCGGGCGAGATTGGCCACGGGAACCGATGATGTCGGTTGCTGGAGCCGGAGGCAAGCAGGCAATGCGCAAGGCTGCCCGCCGAGATCAGGCCCCTGCGCTGGACCTTTGGCCAAGCAGACTGCCTACCAGCTCGGCAACACCGCGCCCTTGAACTTGGTGAGGACAAACTCCTTCACCTCGGGCGTGTGATAGCTGTCGACCAGGATCTTGACCCAGGGCTTGTCCTTGTCGGCGCTGCGCACCGCGATCAGGTTGACATAGGGTCCCTTCGGATCCTCGCGCAGGATCGGGTCCTTGACGGGATCAAGGCCCGCCTGGGTTGCATAATTGGTATTGATCGCGGCAGCATCGACGTCGTCGAGCGCGCGCGGCGCCTGCGCCGCGTCGACCTCGATGAATTTCAGCTTTTTCGGGTTCTCGGTGATGTCGAGCACCGTCGGCTTGAAGCCAACGCCATCCTTCAGCTTGATCACGCCCTTGTCGCGCAACAGCAACAACACGCGGCCGCCATTGGTCGGATCGTTGGGGATCGAGACCTTGCCGCCCTCGGGAATATCGGCGAACGCCTCGTGCTTCTTCGAATAGACGCCGATCGGGAAGTTCACGGTGAGGCCAACGGCCTCGATCTTGTAGCCGCGATCGGCCTTCTGGTTGTCGAGATAAGGCTGGTTCTGGAACGAATTGGCCTGGATCTCGCCGGCGTCGAGCGCCGCGTTCGGCACCACATAGTCCGAAAACTCGAGGAGCTGGATATCGAGCCCCTGCTTGGCGGCGATCGGCTTCACGGCTTCCAAAATCTGAGCATGCGGTCCCGGCGTCACGCCGATCTTGATGGTCTCGGCTGAGCTTGCTGCCGACCACGCGGCGAGCACCGTCGCGAGGATCAAAGCGGGGCGAAACGACATCTTGGTCTCCATGGGCGAAATGATTGGAAACCCTATTCGCTTCTCCGGCGGGCGAAATCAATGAAATGAAAATCCATATAAACCGGCCACGATGGGCGAAGCTTCTCCGTTCACCGCAAAATGGAAAATGAACGCAAATTGCGGCAGGCGCGAGCCGCGCGCAAGCCCTTCCTAGGCGCGCGGCTCGGCGCGCCAGGTCGACGGCGAGAGCATGATCAGCACGCAGATCGCGGCGTAGGCGGCCAGCGACATCGTGACCATGGTGGCAAGACCGGTCATGCCTGCGCCGAAATACGCAACGGCAACCCAGCCGCCGCCGGCGGCGATCAGGATACGCGCGACCGCGGACATCAGCGGACCCATCGCCCGGCCGCTGCCTTGGGCTGCGAATGACGTGACGAAGCCGAATCCCAGCGCCGCATAGGCCGGCGCGACGATGCGCAAATACGTCATGCCCTCATTCACGACGTCGGCGTCGTGGCTGAAGAGATGCAGCCAGACCGTCGGGAAGATCGCGACCAGCAGGCCGATGGAGCCCGTCATGATCATGCCGGCGGCGCCGCTGACCCAGCCGATCCGCCGCGCCCGCGCGGTCTGGCCCGCGCCCATGTTGACGCCGACCATGGTCAGCGTCGCAGTGCTGATACCGAACAGGAGTGGGATCATGATGTAGTCGAGCCGCGAGGCGATGCCGTAGCCGGCGAGCGCGGAGGTGCCGAACAGGCCGACCGCGCCAGTGACGAGAATGACGGTGAGATTGGTCAGCACCGCGTTGAGCGCTGTGGGGATGCCGACCTTGAGCATGTCGCCGAAGATCTTTGCGCGCAGCGGCACGATGTGGAGCCGCAGACCCGAGGCGCCCGAGGACATGTAACGCAGCAGGAACAGCATCGCCGCGCCATAATAGAGTCCGAAGGCGACGCCGGCGCCGCCGATGCCCAGGCTGGGCACCGGTCCGAAGCCGAAGATCAGGAGTGGCGAGACCGGAATGGTCACGAGCGCGCCGATCAGCGTCACCAGCGCCGGGACCTTGACATTGCCCGAGCCGCGCAAGGCTGCGGCCTGGAGGTTGACGATCCAGACTGGAATGGCGCCGGCGAACAAATAGCTGGCATAGGTGACCGCCGCGTCGAGCGCGCCGTCGCGGCCGCCGAGGGTTCGGAACAGGGCCGGGCCGCCGAAATGCGCGCCGAACGTGAACAGCCCGCCGGCGATGATCGCGAGCACGATGGCGTGGAACAGCGCCGCATCCGCATCGTCGCGTCGGCCGGCGCCGACCGCGCGCGCCACCGACGAGGCGACGCCGGAGCCGAATCCGCCATTCGACATCATGGTCATCAGCATGAAGATCGGGAACACCAGCGCGGCGCCGGCCAGCGCATCGGTGCCGAGATAGCCGACATAATAGGCCTCCGCGATGTTCACCGCGGTCTGCGCCACCAGCACCGTCACGGTCGGGGCCGCGAGCTTGAGCAGGGTCGACAGGATCGGCGCGGTCAGCAACGCGGCACGGCGCTGATCGCTGGCGCTCTGGGCGGGTGGTGCGGCCGAACGAACCGGAGCCGCCGCGTCGACGGCTGCGTCGGCGGCGGACAAGGGCAGTGCGGCGACGTCCTCGGCTGACATTCTCAGGGTCCTTTCCGCCAGGCCACGACGGCACGCGGTCATTGCATTATCCCTATAATGTCTTATTATGATCGTAATGCAATAGGGATATTGCTCACGGTCCCGTGGCCACCCGTTCGGGCGGATGGCGGCAAGGAACAGAGGCCATGCGCTACGACAAGGGACACAAGGACGAGACGCGCCGGCACATCCTCGATGTCGCCTCCGCACAATTCCGCGAGAACGGGATCGCCGCTGTCGGCCTTGCCGGCATCATGTCGGAGGCGGGTCTAACCAATGGGGCCTTCTATACGCACTTCGCTTCCAAGGAAGAGTTGGTGCGGGAGGTGCTGGCTGATGCGCTCGCACGGCGCGAGGCGCGGCACAAGGCCAATATCGAGAACGGCACCGCCATCGAAGCCACGATTCGCGACTACCTCTCCACCCGACACCGCGACCGAACCGGTGCCGGCTGCCCGACCGCCGCGCTGGTCGCCGAGATCGCGCGACATCCCAAGCCAACGCGCCAGGCCTTCACCGGAAAAATCGCCGATATCGTCGGCCTGATGGCGGAGCAGATCAGGCACGGCACCCCGGAAGAACGGCGGCGCAAGGCGATCGCGATCTATTCGACCATGGTCGGCGCGCTGCAATTGGCCCGGGCGGTGTCCGACAGGCAATTGTCCGACGAGATTCTGGATATTGCCGTCGGCACAGCGATCGCCATTGCGAACGAAAGCTGAGGCATTCGTTGCATCGAACGCCCATGTATGGCGGTTTGGCGGCGGCTGAAATGAATCTTTGGCCGTTGCAATACGGCGAAACTTGATGTGCTGGCCGCGGAGAGGTTAGCGTCTGCACGCGGCCTTACAACTTCCCCAAGTTCGTTGAGTTCGCACTGGATCGCCGCCTGAATCTGCTTTCTGGCCGGCGGTCC
Organism: Bradyrhizobium campsiandrae; assembly: GCF_014529705.1. Classification (GTDB taxonomy): domain Bacteria; phylum Pseudomonadota; class Alphaproteobacteria; order Rhizobiales; family Xanthobacteraceae; genus Bradyrhizobium; species Bradyrhizobium campsiandrae. The sequence goes on along the minus strand of NZ_JAANIH010000069.1, from coordinate 25,671 downwards.
AGTTATAACCTCCACGGGCAGGACAGGCTCGGTCCTCGTGCACGCTACACCGGATCGAACGCCCGGATCGGCGGCAGATTGCCGGTGAACTTCTCAACCTCCACCGTGGTGAGCTGGCCTGTGCAGCCTTGCGCGAACGACGAGGTGCCGATGTCGCGCGTCAGCACGTTCGGATTGCCGTGGACGCAGAGCGGTGCGTCGTCGTGGGGATCCATCGGATCGTACCAGGCCCCGGTCGGCAGCTGCACGACACCGGGCGCGATGCCGTCGGTGACATGGACCGCGGCCAGGCACGCGCCGCGTTCGTTGAACAGGCGGATGATATCGCCGTCGACGATGCCGCGCGCGTTCGCATCACCGGGATTCATCCGCGCGACCTCCCGGCCGCGATGTTTGGCGGCAAGCGAATGTCCGCCGAAATCGAGCTGGCTGTGCAGGCGCGTCACCGGCTGGTTGGCGACGAGGAAGCATGGCGCGCCCGGCTTTGGCGTCTCGCTCTTCTCGAGCCAGACGGGATGGCCGGGACAATCCGCGTCGCCATGACCTGCGATCTTCGCGGAATAGATCTCGATGCGTCCGCTCGGCGTCGGCAGCGGATGCGCGAGGGGATCCTCGCGAAAACTGCGCAAGCGGCCCCCATCGTCGGGCTGCTGCGGCACGACCAGGCTGCCGCGCCTCCAGAACTCCTCGAAGCTCGGGGCCTCGAGACCGCGCGTGGCAAGCGAGGCGCGGGCCGGCTCGTAAAGATGCTCCAGCCATTGCCGCGAGGTGCGGCCCTCGGTGAAGGGCTCGCGGGCACCGAGACGATCGGCAAGATCAACAAAGATGTCGTAGTCGTCGCGCGCCAGTCCATATGGCTCGGCAAGCCGGTGCATCGCGATCATCAGGGGATCATTGCTGGAATAGCCGATGTCCTCGCGCTCCAGCGTCATGGTCGAGGGCAGCACGATGTCGGCATGGCGCGCGGTCGCGGTCCAGGCGAGCTCGTGCACGACCAGCGTGTCGACCTTTGCAAAGGCCTTGCGCAGGCGGTTGATGTCCTGGTGGTGATGAAACGGATTGCCGCCGGCCCAGTAAACCAAGCGGATGTCCGGATAGGTGCGCGTCTCGCCATTGTAGCGATAGGTGCCGCCGGGATTGAGCAGCATGTCGGCGATGCGCGCGACCGGAATGAAGTCGCGGACGCCATTGCGGCCCTGCCCCAGCGTCGGCCCGGGAATGTCGTTGACGCGGCGGCCGTAATAGCCGATCGCACCGAGCGAATAGGCGTAGCCGCCGCCAGGAAGACCGATCTGGCCGAGCGCGGCCGCCAGCACCATGCCCATCCACACCGGCTGCTCGCCGTGTTCGGCGCGCTGCAGCGAATGCGAAACGGTGATGAGCGCGCGCTTGCCGGCAAGACGCCGCGCCAGCTGGCGGATCGCCTCGGCATCGATGCCGCAGATCACAGCGGCCCATGCGGCGTCTTTGGCTTGGCCGTCGCTCTCGCCGGCAAGATAGCGCAGGAACACCGGCCAGCCCTTGGTGTAGCGATCGAGGAAGGCCTGGTCGTGCAGACCTTCGCTGACCAGCGTGTGGACCATGCCGAGCATCAGCGCTGTGTCGGTACCGGGGATGCAGGTCATCCATTCCGCGCCGGCCTCGACCGGCAGATCCTCCCGCAGCGGGCTCATCAGGATGAACTCGCAGCCGCGCTTGCGCGCCGCCGCCATGGCGCCCCGTTCGACATGCTTGCTGATCGAGCCACCCGCCACCATCGAGTTCTTCAGTGCCATGCCGCCGAAGGCGAGCACGATCTCGCTCTTTTCAGCGATCTGCTCCCAGGTGACATTGCGCTTGGTGATGTCCTCGTAGCCAACGAGGATCTGCGGCAGCAGCACGGAAGACGCGCCTGAGGAATAGGAATTCACCGAGCGGACATAACCGCCCATCGCGATGTTGAGGAATCGGTGCACCTGGCTCTGCGCGTGATGGAAGCGGCCCGCGCTCGACCAGCCGTAGGAGCCGCCGAACACGGCGCCGGGGCCGCGCGTATCGCGGATGCGCGCCAGCTCGTCGCCGAGCAGACCGAGCGCCTTCTCCCAGCTGACGGACACGAATTCGTCGCGGCCGCGCCTGTCATCAGGCCCCGGCCCGCGCTCGAGCCAGCCGCGACGGATCGCAGGCTGGGCGACGCGCGCCTGATGGCGCAAGGCGCCCGGAAAATTGTGGATGATGCCGTTCGGATCGGGATCGCCCGCATACGCCCTCACCTCGAGTCCGGCCTCGCCATTGCGTGCGGAAAACACGCCCCAATGCGACGTGTGCGGCTTGAATCCATCCGACAAATCGAGGCCGGGGTCAGGGAAGCCGATCGTATCGTCCATCGCGTGGCCCTCAATCGCGAAGCGCCGAGCAGGCGGCTCCGGTTGCAATCATCTAGCCAATATAAGGAGGGCAGCACGGGCAGGGCAATTGATTACCGGTGCCCGGAACCTGCGTGCATGGCCGCATGCGCGCGGATCGCACCCTTGGTGGCGGAGTTCAAGCTCGAAGCTGCATCCGTTGTCATCCGCACCCAGCATTTCGTCGCACCGCTTTCCACCATCGTCGCCATTGCCGCTTCGCGCCCGATGCAACATGATGGAGCGCCGGTGACGACTGTTCCTTGACGGTGGAGCTCATCCGATGGACGAAAACGACATCCGCGGACTCATCGCGGAAGTGAAGCAAGGCACGCTGTCGCGACGTTCGTTCATCCAGACGATGGCAGCGGTGGGCATCGCAGCGCCAGTTGCGAGCCAGATCCTGCTCTGGAACGACGTGGCGATGGCGGACGCAACGCTTCCCTACAAGCCGGCCAAGGCGGGCGGCGGCGGCCCGCTCAAGATGCTGGTCTGGCAGGCCCCCACCTTGCTCAATCCGCATTTCGCGCTCGGCACCAAGGACCAGGTCGCCTCGCGGGTCTTCTTCGAGCCGCTTGCCGGCTGGGACAAGGAAGGCAACCTCATCCCCTGCCTCGCCGCAGAAGTCCCGACCAAGGCGAATGGCGGCCTCTCGGCCGACGGCACCAGCGTGATCTGGAAGCTGAAGCAGGGCGTGACATGGCATGACGGCAAGCCTTTCACGGCCGACGACGTCGTCTTCACCTGGGCTTATGCCGCCGATCTCGCCACCGCCGCCTACACCACGGGGTCGTACAAGGACATCACGGTCGCGAAGATCGACGACCACACCGTCAAGGTGATCTTCAAGGCGCCGACCCCGTTCTGGGCCGATCCCTTCGTGGGCGCTACCGGCCAGATTCTGCCAAAGCACCATTTCGGCGACTATGCCGGCGCCAAATCGCGCGAGGCGCCGGGCAATCTGAAGCCGGTCGGCACCGGTCCCTACAAATTCGTCGAGTTCAAGCCGGGCGATCAGCTCCGGGCCGAACGCAATCCCGACTATCACGTCAAGAACCAGCCCTATTTCGACACGTTCGAGATCAAGGGAGGCGGCGATGCAGTTTCCGCAGCGCGCGCCGTGCTGCAAACCGGCGAATACGACTATGCCTGGAATCTGCTGGTGGAGGACGAGATCCTCAAGCGCATGGAAGCCGGCGGCAAAGGCAGGGTGGAATTCACCATATCCGGCGGCCTCGAGTTCATCATCCTCAACACGACGGACCCTTGGACCGAGGTCGACGGCGAACGCTCCAGCGTCAAGACCAAGCATCCGACGCTGTCCGATCCGGCGGTGCGACGGGCGATCAACCTTCTGGTCGACCGCGAAGGAATCCAGAAATTCATCTACGGCCGCGCCGCCGTCGCAACCGCGAGCTTCGTCAACCAGCCCACCCAATTCAAGTCGAGCAAGCTGAACTACGCGTTCAACGTCGACAAGGCGAACGAAATTCTCGACCAGGCCGGCTGGAAGATGGGCGCGGACGGCATCCGCGAGAAGGACGGCAGGAAGCTCAAATACGTATTCCAGACTTCCATCAATGCCCCGCGGCAGAAGGCCCAGGCCATCGTCAAGCAGGCCTGCCAGAAGGCCGGCATCGACATCGAGCTCAAATCGGTGACGGCCTCGGTATTCTTCTCGTCCGACGTCGGCAACCCCGACACCTACTCCAAATTCTACTGCGACATGGAGATGTACAACACCACGATGCCGCAGCCCGATCCGGAGCGCTTCCTGAACCAGTGCGTCTCCTGGGAGATCGCGAGCAAGGACAACAAATGGCTCGGCCGCAACGTCTCGCGCTGGTCGGATCCCGAGGCCGACAAAGCCTACAAGGCAGCGCAGAACGAGCTCGACCCGGTCGAGCGGGCCGCGCTGCTGATCAAGGTCAACGAGATCTTCTGCGAGGCGAACGTGTTCCTGCCGCTGCTGTCCCGCTACATCGTCGGCGGCGCCATCAACGGTCTCATGACCGACATCTCGGGATGGGACGTCACGACCTGGAATTTGGCGAGCTGGTATCGGAATTGAGCAACCGCGCATGAGCACCGCGCGGAACTGGGCTGCGCTGCCGCCTCTTGGATTTCGAGCGTCGGAAGAGCTAACTCCCGCGCGATCGGGAATGCTGAAGGGCCTCGGTATCTATCGAGGCCCTTTCTTTGTGCCCGGGCGTGTCCCCGTTGCAATCATTCGACATGAAGCCCTACGACAACAGAGCCTGGTTCCTGGTGCTCCCTGCGCTGGTCATCATGACCTTCGTCGGAATCCTCCCTCTGGTCGCCGTCACCAATTACTCCTTCCAGGACCTGTTCAGCCTGAACAATCCCTATTGGGTCGGCCTCGACTGGTACCGCAACATCGTCAGGTCGGAGCGCTTCTACGCCAGCCTGGCGCGAAGCTTCCTGTTCTCGGCCATCGTGCTCTCGATCCAACTGCCGCTCGGCATCTGGATCGCGTTGTTGCTGCAGCGATCGCATCGCTTCATCGTCAGCACCGTCCTCGTCCTGATCACCCTGCCGCTGGTGGTGCCCTGGAACATGATCCCGGTGATCTGGCTCAACTTCATCAATCCCAATGCCGGTATTGCCGGCCGGCTGCTGACATGGCTGGGCGCGGGCTTCGACTACAAGTTCAACGCGCTGCACACCTGGATCGTGCTGGTGGTGATGGACACCTGGCATTGGCTCGGCCTCGTCGTCGTGCTGGCCTATGCCGGCATCTCGGGCATTCCGGCCGCCTATTATCAGGCCGCCGCCATCGATGCCGCGTCGGAATGGCAGGTGTTTCGCTTCATCCAGCTGCCGAAAATGAAGACCGTACTGTCGATGGCGGTGCTGCTTCGCTTCATGGACAGCTTCATGATCTACATCGAGGCCTTCCGCATCAACGCCGGAGGCCCCGACAGCGCCACCGCATTTCTCAGCCTCGACCTCGGCGAGGAGATTCAGGCCTTCAACTACGGACCTTCAGCCGCCCGCTCGATGGTCTATTTCCTGATCGTCCTGACGGTCGCCTGGACCTTCAAGGCGGCCACGAGCACGAGGGCGCCCGTCGCGCTGGAACCCGCCACATGAAGTCGCTGACATCGATCTTGCGGATCGCCCTGTTCGCCGGGATCGGCGCCTTCATCCTGGTGCCGCTGGCGCAGACGATCATCACCAGCTTCGTGTCGACCCTGCCGAGAGCCGGGATTGCGGAGGGGCATTTCAGCCTGGTCAATTACCTGAACATCCTGCAATCGCCGGTTCTGAAACAGTCGATTCTCAATTCCATCATCTATGTGGTCTTGAACGTCGCGCTCTGCCTCGGCGTCGGATTGCCGGCCGCCTATGCGTTCGCCCGCTACAGCTTCGTCGGCGACCGGCAGCTGTTCTTCCTGCTGCTGGTGTTTCGCATCACGCCGACCGTCGTGCTGTCGCTGCCGATCTTCGTCCTGTTCGCGCAGATCGGCCTCGAGAACACCCCAGTCGGCATCGCGCTGGTTCACTGCGTCTTCAACATTCCGATCGCGATCTGGATCCTGGAGGGCTTCATCGCCTCGGTGCCGCGCGAGTTCGATGAGACGGCCTTCCTGGACGGCCATTCGCTTCCCGGCTTCTTCTTCCGCCACCTCGTTCCGGCGATCGCGCCGGGCATCGGCGTGACCGCGTTCTTCTGCTTCATCTTCTCCTGGGTGGAGGTGGTGCTCGCCCGCATCCTGACGACGACAGGCGGCAAGCCGATCACCATGGCGATCAACGCGCTGTTCGGCTTTCGCACCGACTTCGGCCTCGTCATGGCCATGACCGTCCTCGCCCTCGTCCCCGGAATCGCGATGATCTATTTCGTGCGCAATCACCTCGCCAAGGGTTTTGTCATCCGCACGTGACGCTAGCCACCAAAGCGGTGCTGCTGGCGGATCGGGTCCTCTACGGACTGGCCGCAAGGTGCGAGGCTGGGGCATCCAAGGCCCCGGCAACCGATCACGCACACAGTTTCACACTGACGTCACGGCTTGAAAGAGCCGAATTCCTCAATTGGTGGCTGTTTGCAGCACTCTTGTTGACTTGTCCTACTTATTTGTACAATAGTACAAATCATGATCCGCGAACCCGCCAGCAAGGAAACGGCGCGCAAGCCGAACATGCGCGAGACCATTCTCGCCGCGGCCGAACAGCAGTTTTCCGTCAACGGTTTCAATGCCGTATCGGTTCGCGACGGGACGCAGGCGGCAGGCGCCAATCCGGGCAGCGTGACCTATCATGTCACCACAAAGGACGGCCTCCTCCTCGAAATCCCCCACCGCCATGACGCGCCGACCAACCTGCGCCGCTCCAAGCAGTCAACCATGGCCTCATTCCAGCCGCCCGCGCTCGACCGTCCCGAGGCAGCGCGGATGCCCAGTAAGATTCCCGCAAGCGCCGGGCCCCCGCCGCGCTAGGCGCGAGCGGCACGCAAAAGCCCGACGCGAAACAATTGGAGGAGAGCTGAAGTGATCATCGACGTGCACGGTCATTACACCACGGCACCCAAGGCCCTCGAGGAATGGCGTAACCGGCAGATCGCGGGCATCAAGGATCCGTCCGCCAAACCCAGGGCCAGCGAGCTCAGGATCAGCGATGACGAGCTGCGGGAGTCCATCGCCAACAACCAGCTCCGCCAGATGAAGGAGCGCGGCAGCGATCTCACGATCTTTTCGCCGAGGGCGAGCTTTATGGCCCATCACATCGGCGACTTCGAAGTGTCCTCGACCTGGGCCGCGATCTGCAACGAATTGTGCTTCCGCGTCTCAAAGCTGTTCCCGGACAATTTCATCGGCGCGGCAATGCTGCCGCAGTCGCCGGGCGTCGATCCCAAGACCTGCATTCCCGAGCTCGAGAAGTGCATCAAGGAGTACGGCTTCGTCGGCATCAATCTCAATCCCGATCCGTCCGGCGGCCACTGGACATCCCCGCCGCTGTCCGACCGGCACTGGTATCCGGTCTACGAGAAGATGGTCGAGCTCGACATCCCCGCGATGATCCACGTCTCGACCAGCTGCAACGCCTGCTTCCACACCACGGGCGCGCACTATCTCAACGCCGACACCACGGCCTTCATGCAGTGCCTGACCTCGGACCTGTTCAAGGATTTTCCGACGCTCCGCTTCCTGATCCCGCATGGCGGCGGCGCGGTGCCCTATCACTGGGGCCGCTTCCGCGGGCTGGCGCAGGAGATGAAGAAGCCGCTTTTGAAGGATCATCTCCTCAATAACATCTTCTTCGACACCTGCGTCTATCACCAGCCCGGCATCGACCTCCTCACCAAGGTGATCCCGGTCGAGAACGTGCTGTTCGCCAGCGAAATGATCGGCGCGGTGCGCGGCATCGATCCGGAGACCGGATTCCACTACGACGACACCAAGCGCTACATCGAGGCCGCCAAGACGCTGACCGCGGAGGACCGCTACAAGATCTACGAAGGCAACGCGCGGCGCGTGTTCCCGCGCCTCGACATCGCGCTGAAGGCAAGAGGAAACTGATCATGAGCGCTGCGATGAACGATCTCGGCATCGTCCGCCGCAACATCGTGCGGGCCGACAAAGCCGCCGTTGAAAAGCTGTCGCGCTTCGGCGTCGCGACCATCCACGAGGCGATGGGCCGCGTCGGGTTGATGCAGCACTACATGCGCCCGATCTATTCCGGCGCGCAGATGTGCGGCACCGCGGTAACCGTCCTGCTGCAGCCGGGCGACAACTGGATGATGCATGTGGTGGCCGAGCAGATCCAGCCCGGCGACGTCGTGGTCGCGGCCTGCACCGTCGAGAACACCGACGGCTTCTTCGGCGATCTGCTCGCGACCTCGTTCCGCGCCCGCGGCGCCAAGGGCCTGGTCATCGATGGCGGCGTGCGCGACGTCATGGACCTGACCGAGATGAAGTTCCCGGTGTTCGCGCGCGCCATCTCGGCGCGGGGCACCGTCAAGGCGACGCTCGGCTCGGTCAATATCCCCATCGTCTGCGCCGGAGCGCCCGTCAACCCCGGGGACGTGATCGTCGCCGACATGGACGGGATCGTCGTGGTCCCCGCCCGCATCGCGCAACAGGCTGCAGATGCAGCGCAAGCGCGCGAGAACAACGAGGCCGAGAAGCGCGAGAAGCTCGCCAGCGGGGTACTCGGGCTCGACATGTACAGGATGCGCGAGCCGCTGGCGAAGGCCGGGCTGAAATACATCGACTGAGCACCGAACATGGCGGCACAGGTTACTGGCATCTCGTCGATGGCGACCCGTCAGATCCTGACGGAGCTTTGCGACGCTTACCGGAAGAAGACCGGGCAGACGGTAGCGATCGAATCGGTCGGGGGGGTCGATGCGACCAAGCGCGTTCGCGCCGGCGAGGCCTTCGACATCATCGTGCTGGCCGACGACGCGCTGAAGCAGCTCGAGGCCGAGGGCTTTCTCAAGGCAGGCAGCCGCGCGGGCTTCGCCAATTCGGCGACGGCGGTGGCGATCCGCGCGGGGGCCGAGCGCCCCGACCTCAGCAATGAGGCTTCACTGAAGGCGGCCGTGCTCGCGGCAAAGTCGATCGGTTACTCGACCGGCCCGAGCGGCACCCATGTGCTCAATCTGTTGAAGAATTGGGGAATCGAGCAGGTCGTCGCGGAGCGATTGGTCAAGGCATCGCCCGGCATTCCTGTAGGCTCCCTTGTGGCGCGCGGCGAGGCCGAGCTCGGCTTCCAGCAGCTCAGCGAGTTCCTCGACGTACCCGGTATCGAGATCGCCGGCCCCCTGCCGTCAGAGGTTCAGTCAGTGACGCTGTTTGCGTGCGGTGTGTGCGCGCAGGCAGCGAACGAGGCCGGGGCGCGCGAGCTCGTCACCTATCTGACATCCCGAGACGCCGAGGCGCCCAAGCGGCGCCATGGCATGGAGCCCGCATGATCGACACGCTTGCGCGGCGGCGCGGCTGACGAACATCGAGAGGAAACGTTCATGTCAAAACCTGTGACCGGGCCGTTCGAGAAGACCCCGGGTTGGCTCGACTGGTACGACGGCCCGTCCAAGCCCCGTTTCAAGGTGCCCCAAGGCGCCGTTGACGCGCATTGTCATGTCTTCGGCCCCGGCGCCGAATATCCCTATGCGCCCGAGCGGAAATATACGCCGTGCGACGCCTCACGGCAGCAGCTCTATTCGCTGCGCGATCATTTGGGCTTCTCCCGCAACGTCGTCGTGCAGGCGACCTGCCACGGCGCCGACAACCGCGCCATGGTCGATGCGCTCGTCCACTCCAGCGGCAAGGCCCGGGGCGTTGCCACCGTGAAGCGCAACGTGACCGATGCCGAGCTTCAAGCGATGCATGATGCGGGCGTTCGCGGCGTGCGCTTCAACTTCGTCAAGCGTCTGGTCGATTTCACGCCCAAGGACGAGCTCAACGAGATCGCCGCGCGGATCGCCGAGCTCGGCTGGCATGTCGTGATCTATTTCGAGGCGGTGGATCTACCCGAGCTCTGGGACTTCTTCACGGGCCTGCCGACCACGGTTGTGGTCGATCACATGGGCCGGCCTGACGTCAACAAGCCCGAAGACGGCCCGGAGTTTTCGCTGTTCCTGAAGTTCATGCGCGAACATGCGAACGTCTGGTCCAAGGTGAGCTGCCCCGAGCGGTTGTCGGTTGCGGGACCGCCGGCGCTGAACGGCGAGCAGGACGCCTATCGCGACGTGATCCCGTTCGCCCGCCGCGTGGTCGAGACCTTCCCCGACCGCGTGCTCTGGGGCACCGACTGGCCGCATCCGAACCTGAAGGGACACATGCCCGACGACGGCCTGCTGGTCGATTTCATTCCACATATTGCGGTCACGCCTGAGCTGCAGCGCAAATTGCTGGTCGACAATCCGATGCGGCTGTACTGGCCGGAAGAGACCTAGAGAAATCCTGAAGAGGAGATCATCCGATGTCACTCGACAAACCCTACAAGGACATTCCCGGTACGACCCTTTGCGACGCCGACATGTCGCGCCAAGGCTTTACCATGTGCCGGCAAGCAACAGCGCCGTCGGCCATCTGATTCTGGAGAACAACTGACATGGCCAAAACGATCAAGGTGGCGCTGGCCGGCGCCGGCGCGTTCGGTATCAAGCACCTCGACGGCATCAAGAACATCGACGGCGTCGAGGTGGTGTCGCTGGTCGGCCGCAGGCTGGATCAGACCAAGGAGGTCGCCGACAAATACGGCATCAAGCACGTCTCCACCGAGCTTGCCGACAGCCTGAAGCTGCCGGAGGTCGACGCCGTGATCCTGTGCACGCCGACGCAGATGCATGCCGCCCAGGCGATCGAGTGCATGAAGGCCGGCAAGCATGTGCAGGTCGAGATTCCGCTCGCGGACTCGCTGGCCGACGCGCAGGCCGTGGTGGATCTGCAGAAGAGGACCGGATTGACCGCCATGTGCGGCCACACTCGCCGCTTCAACCCGAGCCACCAATGGGTGCACCAGAAGATCGTGGCGGGCGAGTACAACATCCAACAGATGGACGTGCAGACCTACTTCTTCCGCCGCACCAACATGAACGCGCTGGGCCAGCCGCGGAGCTGGACCGACCATCTGCTCTGGCATCACGCCGCCCATACGGTCGATTTGTTCGCCTACCAGGCGCGCTCGCCGATCGTGAAGGCCAACGCGGTGCAAGGACCGATCCATCCGGCCCTGGGCATCGCCATGGACATGTCGATCCAGCTCAAGGCCGCCAATGGTGCCATCTGCACGCTCAGCCTGTCCTTCAACAATGACGGGCCGCTCGGCACCTTCTTCCGCTACATCGGCGACACCGGCACCTATATCGCTCGCTACGACGATCTGGTGAACGGCAAGGAGGAGAAGATCGACGTCTCCAAGGTCGACGTCTCCATGAACGGCATCGAGCTGCAGGACCGCGAGTTCTTCGCCGCGATCCGCGAGGGCCGCGAGCCCAATGCCAGCGTCGCCCAGGTGCTGCCCTGCTACCAGGTGCTGCACGACCTGGACCGGCAACTCGCGGCGGGTTAGGTAGCGTCCTCTCTCCACATGTCATTCCGGGAGGCGCCGCAAGGCGCAGGCCCGGAATGACGAAGTCAGTTCATGTCACCCCTGCGTCGCAGGCAGCGTCACCACGAGCCCTTCCAGCCCGGCCGTCGCCTGGACCTGACACGCCAGGCGGCTGTTCGGCTTCAGTTCGGCGGCGACCGTGTCGAGCAGGTCCACCTCGCCGGCGCTCGGCGCCGGCAGCTCGGCGAACCGGCTCTCCTCGATATAGCAATGGCAGGTGCCGCAGGCGCAGGAACCTCCGCATTCGCCGACGATGCCATCGACGCCATTGGCGGTCGCGCCCTGCATCAGGCTCCAGCCCTCCTCGACATTCACGGCGTGGCTTTTGCCGGAGGGCTCAACATAGATGATGCTAACCATCGCCCTCTCCCTCAGTGCACGGCCAGCTCGAGCAGCATCGGGCTGCGGAAGGTCGACGACGGCATCCAGGCCAGTTGCTCCTGGGTACGGCGATAACTCGGCACGACCTTGTGGAATTCGTCGAAGGCGATCTTCACGGCGAGGCGGGCAATCGCGGTGCCGAGACAGGCATGCACGCCACCGCCGAAACCAAGATGACCGCGCGGCTTGCGCGTGATGTCATAGACATCCGGATCGGGATATTGCCGCTCGTCGCGATTACCCGAGCCATAGGCGAGGCAGACGAAATCGCCCTCCCGCATGGTCTGGCCATGCAGCGTGAGGTCCTTCTGCAGGCAGCGTCGGAAGCGCTGGGCCGAGGTGTTGAAGCGAAGCGATTCCTCGATCGCGTCGGGCAACAGCTCGGGATTGGCGACCACCGCCTGCCGCGCCTCTTTGTAGTCCGCGAGGTTGAAGGCGAACATGCTCATGAAGCCGCCGAGCGATTCTATTCCGGCCATGGTCAGCGTCGTGGTGGTGAGCAGCACCTCGCGCTCGTCGAGCCTGTCGCCGTCGATCCCGGCCATGCTGAAATGCGAGATCAGGTCGTTCTGCGGGTTGGCCCTGCGCTCCGCAATCACGTTGGACGCATAATCCTGCATCCAGTTGTAGGCTGCGATATGCTCGGGCCCCTTGGCGCGGGTGTGTGGATCGCTCTGCACCATCAGCACGGCCTTGTCGCGAACGGTCTGCTCGTCGCCGAGCGGCAGCCCCAGCGCGGCGAACAGCACGCGCACCGTAAACTTGGACGAAAAATCCTCGATGAAGTCGAAGCGGTCCTTGCCGCGCAAGGCTTGCGCGGTGCTCCGGGCGATGTCGCGGATCGGATCGGCCAGCGCCTCGAGAGTGCGCTTCATGAAGGCGTACTGGATCAGGCCACGCAACCGATCGTGGCGCGGCGGATCGGTCGTGCCGAGCGTGGCGCCCGCGCGGTTGGGCAATTCGGTCATCAGATTGCCCTTGGCGGAGGAGTAGACCTGCCAGTTCTGGCCGGCGGAAACGATGTCGGAGTAGCGCGACAGCACCCACATGCCCGCCTGCGGACTCCAGAAGCACGGATGCTCGTCGCGCAAGGTCTTGTAGAACGGGAACGGGTCGGCATCGACCACGGGCGAATAGGGATCGAAGGCGAACATGGGGTCTCCTCCTCGAGATCTGTGTTGCTTGCTCTTGCCTATGCTTAGCGCCGCGGGCGTCTGCGCCGTGAGAGATGAACCTCGCAGAGACTTGGACTTTTCAAACATGGCCGCTCAGTCGCCACGACGTCGCAGCGCTGGGCGGTACTCCATTGCTTAAACGATCAGCGACGGGCTGCCCTCCGCACGGACGGCGCGTTGGGCATGTGCTCCGCAGCCGCCGCCAGCGACGGTGCGACCACGATTTCGAGCTGCTGGCGCAGCCAGCGGTGCATCGGATCGGTCTGGTGCCGGAGGTGCCAGACCATGAACATCGGCATCGGCGGGCATGCCACCGGCACCGGCGCCACGGCGAAGTCGCGCAGCATATGGGCACGTAGCAGGCTCGGCAGTGTCGCAATCAGCGTGCTGCCGCGCAGGAACGGTCCGATCCCGGCAAAGCCGGGAACCTCCGCCACGAAGCGGCGGTGCACCCCGCGCTCGGCGAGCACCTCGTCGAGGTCGAGCGGCCGCCGCGGCTCATGCAATACGGTGACGTGGTCTGCCGCAAGGTAGTCCTCGAGCGTCAGCGGTGCCTTGCGCTGACTTGCATCGTAGAACACGCGGTAACTGTCCTCGTAGAGCCGCTTCTGCAGCACATCCAACGCCTCGGGCGGCCGCGGCGTAATGACGAGCTGGCACTGCTCGTCGCGCAATAGCTCGGCCGTCGGCGCGCCGGACTGGATCACCCGCAGCGCAAAGCCCGGTGCCTGGCCACGGACATAGCGCAGGAAGGACGGCAACAGCAGGTCGCGCTGCAAATCATTGGCGGCGATCGTCACCAGCGCGGACAGCTTCGCCGGATCGAATTCGGCGGCACTGGAGAAGCTGCGCAACTCGTCCAGCAGCCGGCGGGCATGGATCGCAAGCGCCTGCGCGCGTGCCGTCGGCACGATCCCCCGTCCCGACTTCACGAACAAGGGATCGCCGACGATGGCGCGCAGCTTGTCGAGGAGATGGCTGACCGCCGACTGGGTCACGCCAAGCCGCTGCGCGGCCTGCGTCACCGAGCCTGCCTCGATTACCGCCAGCAGGAGCCGAAGCAGGTGGCCATCCAGATCCAAATGATCGAATTGGCTCATGAGAGCAATCAGAGTCCCGGCGTTTATCTTCCCTAGCAATTAGATCGAAATAGTGCCCGGGACGACTGCTGCGCGATTTGATCTGGAGCAAATCGCGCCGGGCCCGGAAACAAGACCCAGGGAGAAACGCCATGCCCAACGCCAAGCCGCGGCAGCCCGTGCCGGGCACCACGATCTTCGACGGTGAGCAGGCCCGCAAGGGCTATGCGCTGAACAAGATGTGCTACTCGTTCAACGATGCCGCCAACCGGGCTGCCTTCGTCGCGAACGAGGACGCCTATTGCGCCAAATACGGCCTCAACGCCCAGCAGCGCGAGGCGATCCGCAATCGCAACGTGCTGCAGCTGATCGAGGCCGGCGGCAATGCCTACTACCTCGCCAAATTCGCCGGCATCTTCGGTCTCGACATGCAGGACATCGGCGCGCAGCAGACCGGCATGACCAAGGACGAGTTCAAGGCGAAACTTCTGGCGGCGGCGAGGTAATCATCATGGCAAGGATTGTTGGTGCGATCACGACCTCACACGTGCCTGCCATCGGCGGCGCGATCGCCAAGGGCCTGCAGCAGGATCCCTATTGGAAACCCTTCTTCGACGGCTTTCCTCCGGCGCGCGACTGGCTCGCCAAGGTGAAGCCCGAAATCGTCGTGATGGTCTATAATGATCACGGCCTGAACTTCTTCCTCGACAAGATGCCGACCTTCGCGATCGGCGCCGCGGGCGAATATCGCAACGCTGACGAGGGCTGGGGCATTCCGACCGTAAAACCGTTCCGCGGCGATCCCGAGCTGTCATGGCACATCATCGAGAAGCTCGTCGAAGACGAGTTCGACGTCGTGTCCTGCCAGGAGATGGTCGTCGACCACGCCTTCACACTGCCGATGGCGCTGTGCTGGCCCGACCAGAACTGGCCGGTCCGCACCGTTCCGGTGGTGGTGAACACGGTGCAGGCGCCCCTGCCCTCCGCGGCGCGCTGCTACAAGCTCGGCAACGCGCTCGCACGTGCCATTGCGTCCTGGCCCAAGGACGAGCGGGTCGTGGTGATGGGCACCGGCGGCCTGTCGCACCAACTCGATGGCGAGCGCGCGGGCTTCATCAACAAGGAGTTCGACCTGAAGTTCATGGACAGCATGGTCAACGACCCCGCCTGGGCCACGAAATATTCGACCGTCGAGCTGGTCGAGCTCTCCGGCACGCAAGGAGTCGAATTGCTGAACTGGATGGTCGCGCGCGGCACACTTCCGGAGAAGGTCAAAAAGCAGCATTCCAACTATCACATTCCGATCTCGAACACGGCGACCGGAATGATGGTGCTGGAGCCTGCAGCCTGACACGGCTTCGTAGCGCGTATGAAAGCGACGCAACCGGCTCGTCTGGTCGCAATTCCCAGTGCACGACAAGGAGGCAGACGCCGCCGACCGCCGCCAGCGCGCCGCCGACCTCGCAGGTATCTCACCCGACCTCGTCCGTCTCCGCCCGCCTCAGGGCCGGCTCGATCGTGTCCCGGGTCCTACCGATATGCGCTGTCATCGCAGCGACCGCCCGGTCGGGGTCGCGTGCAAGCGCCGCCTCCATCAGCTCGCGATGCTCGCGCGCGGCGTCGCGATTGCCGCGGTCGGTCTTGCGCGCGAGGTCGAGATAGCGCTCATTGTGGGCGAACAACAGGTCGCGCACGCGCAGCATCCAGGCGCTGTCGCAGGCCCGGGCGAGCGCGGCGTGGAAATCGCCGTGCGCCAAGATCCACGTCGGCGAAAAGCCGCCGTCCGCGGCCGCGATCGGCGTAACCGCCAGCCGGTGATGCGCGGCGACCACGGCCGCCTCCCAGGCGAGATCGCCGTTGGCGATCGCACGGCGCAGGCACTTGGTCTCGATCTCGATGCGCATTTCGGTGAGATCGCGCAAATCGGCGACCGACACCGGTGCGACGCGGAAGCCGCGCTGCGGCATCGCCGTCACCAGCCCCTCTGCGGTCAGCCGCGCAAGCGCCTCGCGGATCGCCCCGGTGCTGACCGAGAAAGCCGATCCGAGTTCGCTGATCTTCAGCTTCGCCTCGGGCCTGTATTGGCCGGCGAGCAGACTGACGCGGAGCTGTTCATAAACGGTCTGAGTGGCGCTTGCGGACATCCGTCATGCATATCACGCGCGCGAAGCAAAAATACATTTTCAATGGAAAAGTATATTTTATTGCCGACGCGCCAAGACCTCCGTAAGGTCGAATAAACGGCCGTCGTCAGCGCGGCCCATCAGGGAGGAGCCAAATGCGAAGCGCTATTGCAGCTGCAGGGCTGTACGTCGTCTGGGTCGCTCTCGCGGCACCGGCTCTCGCCGAAGACCAGCCCGGCATCACCTCCGCCGAGATCCGCATCGGACAGACCATGCCCTATAGCGGGCCGGTGTCCGCCTTCGGCATCCTCGGCAAGGGTGAAGTCGCATATTTCAAGATGGTCAACGACCGCGGCGGCATCAACGGCCGCAAAGTCAACCTGCTCTCGCTCGACGACAGCTACGTGCCGCCCAAGACCGTGGAGCAGACGCGCCGGCTGGTCGAGAGCGACGACGTCTCGTTCATCTTCTCAACGATGGGAACCGCGCATAACACGGCGATCGCCAAATATCTGCAGAGCAAGAAGGTGCCCCAGTTGTTCGTGGCCACGGGCGCCTCGAAGTTCGGTGATCCCGCGCAGTTTCCGCTGGCGCTGATGGGCGTGATGGCACCGTTCCGTAACGAGGCCCGCATGTATGCGCGCTATGCGCTGCAGAAGAAGTCCGACGCGACCTTCGCGGTGCTGGCGCAGAACGACGATTTCGGCCGCGACTACCTCGCCGGACTCAAGGACGTGCTCGGCGATCGGTTCGACACGGCGGTCACGGCGGCGACCTACGAGCCGACCGAGCCGACGATCGACTCCCAGATCGTGAAGCTCAAATCGAGCGGCGCGGATGCGCTCGTGATCGCCGCGACGCCGAAATTCGCTGCACAGGCCATCCGCAAGACCTACGAGATCAACTGGCGTCCGATGACGTTTCTGAGCAATGTGTCGGTCTGGATGTCCTCGGTGATGGAGCCCGCCGGCCTCGACGCCGGCACGGGCATCATCTCGAGCGCCTATGTCAAGGATCCGCTCGATCCGGCATGGGCGGACGATCCCGGCGTGAAGGGCTGGCGCGACTACATGGCCAAATACGTGCCTGACGGTGACGTCCGCGATTCCAACTACGTCAACGGCTACAACAACGGCATGGTGCTGGAGCACGTGCTCAAGGCGGCCGGCAACGACCTCAGTCGCGAGAACATCCTGCGGCAGGCTCTGTCGATCAAGGATCTGGAGTTGCCGATGCTGCTGCCCGGCATCAAAGTCAATACCGGCGAGAGTGACCATCTGCCGGTCGAGCAGCTGCAGTTCATGCGCTTCACCGGCAAGCAGTGGGAGCGCTTCGGCGAGGTGCTGTCGACCAAGTAGCGCCACTTCGCACCGAGCCAGGCGATATCATTTTCACGGGCACTCCGGAGGGAGTGATCGTTGGAATGCCGAAGGAGAAGCAGGTTTGGCTGAAGGCCGGCGATAGGATCATCAGCCGAATTGAGAAGCTTGGCACACTGAAGGTCGATTTAGCTTAGGAGCCGTTCTAAGGGGTTGCGGCGGGATGCGCGCATTTCATTGGCCGGTGATTTGCCCTATGCGCTGCCTTTCTGTCGTGCAGTTGCGACCAGCACCAGCATGAAGGAGCCCGCCGTCATCAACGTCGAGATCGCGGCAATGGTTGGGTCGATCTCGTCGCGAAGCGCGGTGAACATGCGCTTGGTCAGCGGCTGGTACTGGCCGCCGGAGATGAACAGCGCGACGATGGTCTCGTCCATCGCCGAGATGAAGGCGAAGATGCCGCCGGCGACCACGCTGGACTTGATCTGCGGCAGCGTCACCGCGAAGAAGCTGCGCAGGCGGTTCATGCCGAGGCTGCGCGCCACCATCTCCTGCGCCGGATCAAAACTCTGCAGGCCCGCCAGCACCGAGATGACGACGTAAGGCAATCCCAGCATCATGTTCGCCAGCACGAGGCCGGGCATGGTGGCGACCAGACCGACCTTGGCATAGACGAAGAAAATGCCGACTGCGGTGATGATGATCGGCACCACCAACGGCAGCAGCAGCGCCATATGGATCAGCCGCATGATCCGCAGCTTCGACTGGCTGATGGCGTAGGCGGCGGCCACTCCACAGGGCGTCGCGATCAGGACGGTCAGGAACGCGACCGTCAGCGTCACCTGCGTCGCCTGCATCCAGGCCGTACTTGAGAAATATTGCTGGTACCAGCGCAGCGAGAAGGAGGGCGGCGGGAAGGTCAGAAAGCGCGCGCTGGAGAACGAGATCGGCGCGATGATCAGAACCGGGAGGATCAAATAGACCAGCACCAGCGCGCTGATCACGTAGAGGGCGATCCGTGCGGGCGAGGTGCGCGTCATTTCTGCCCCAGCACACGATCGAGCGAGATGAAGCGGCTGACGACGAAGAAGATCGCAAGCACGCATAGGAGCAGCACCACGGCGACCGCGCTCGCGGCGCCGAACTGGTTGTAGAGCTCGACATTGCGGCTTACCAGCATCGATACCATCACCGTGCGCCCGCCACCGAGCAACTCCGGCGTGATGTAGAAGCCGAGGCAGAGCACGAACACCATGGTGCAGCCCGCGAGCACGCCCGGGAGCGACAGCGGCAGGAACACGCGCATGAAGGTCAGCGACGGGCTCGCGCCCAGGCTGGCGCCAGCCTGCATCAGATCGTTCGGGATCTTCTGCATGGTGGCATAGAGCGGCAGGACCATGAACGGCAGCAGGATGTGCACGGTGGCAACCACCGTGCCGAACACGTTGTGGACCAACGCGAGCGGCTCGCCGATGACGTCGAGATAGCGCAGGAACTGATTGATCACGCCGGTGCGCTGCAGCAGCGCCAGCCAGGCATAGGCGCGCACCAGCACGCTGGTCCAGAACGGCAGCACCACGAGCGAGAGGATGAGAATGCTCCATCCCTTCGGCACCGAGTTGGCGAGGTAGGCCACGGGATAGCCGAGCAGCAACGCGATCACCATGACCGCGAGGCTGATCTCGAAGGTCAGCGCAAAGCTGCGCCAGTAGAGGTCTTCGGTGAAGACGCGGCGATAGTTCTCCAGCGTGAAACCGTCATGATAGATCGACTGCCAGGCGAGCCAGCCGACCGGCAGCACGATCAAGGCCAGGATCACCAGCAGCGCCGGCGACACCAACGCCAGCATCAGCCCGTGTTCGCGGCGCTGATGCTGCTGGGAGGGATCTGACAAGGATGTCGTCAACGCGGCCTCGCCCTACTTCTGCATGAACGATGCCCAGCGCTTTTCGGCGGCTTCCCCCGCGGGCGAGGACCACCAGGCGTAGGACATCAGTGCCTGCTTCGCAGCATTGGCCGGCTCGCTCGGCAATTGCGCGGCACGCTCGGACTTGATCACGCCCGTCTCGAAGGCCTTGGGGTTGCCCGGGCCATAATCGATGTGCAGCGGCAGATTGGCCTGGTGCACGGGATCAACGGCCTCGTTGAGGAACTTCACCGCGGTCTCGAGATTCGGCGCGCCCTTGAGGATGCAGAGCGAGGTGCTCTGCAGGATGCCCTCGTTGTAGGTAAAGGCGACTTTGGCGCCCTCCTTGGCGACAGCACTGACGCGGCCGTTCCAGGCCATCTCCATGTCGACCTCGCCGTCATTGAGCAACTGCGCCGACTGCGCGCCCGAGGTCCACCACACCGTGATGTGCGGCTTGATCTCCTCCAGCTTCTTGAAGGCGCGATCGACGTCGAGCGGGTATAGCTTGTCGGGCGGGACGCCGTCAGCCATCAGCGCGGCTTCGAGCGTCGCGAACGGGTGATTGCGTAGCGCGCGGCGGCCAGGGAATTTCTTCACGTCCCAGAAATCGGCCCAGCTGTTCGGCGCGTCCTTCGGGAAGGTCTTCTGGCTGTAGGACAGTACGCTGGAATAGAACTCGTAGGACACAGAATAGGGACTGCGATAGGCCTCCGGCATCGCCGCGCCGTTGGGAATCTTCGAAAAATCGAGCTTCTCGATCAGCCCCTGCTCTCCCCCGCGCAGGCAGTTGCCGGTCGGGGTATCGACGACATCCCAGATCGGCTTGCCGCTGCCGACCTGCGTCTTGATGGCGGGCCAGGCATCGGGAATGGAGTCCTGGTTGATAGTAATGCCGAGCTTCCTGGCGGCGGGATCGAGGATCGCTACCGTCTGCGCCTGCTGATAGGCACCGCCCTGCGAGACGAAGGTGATCTGCTCGGCGGCATCGGCCGCGCCGGTCAATCCGATCGCGCCCAGCAGCGCGCAGCCCAATCGAAAGCTCTGTCTCATCGTCATCTCGCCTTCTCCATCTCCAAATGATCTCACTGACCGATCGCATCGAGAAACTGGTACCAGCCGGCGACGATGCGCACGGCGGGCTCACGCAGCGGATAGAACGGAATCGCCTTCACGCGCCCTGCATCGAGCAGGCCCATGTTGGGCGTCTCGCCGCGCACGAAGGCGGCGAGATAACGGCCCATCAAGCTCGACATTGCAACGCCGGCGCCGTTGTAGCCGACCGAGAACAGCGTGCGATCGTCGCGCCGGCCGATATGCGGCACCGAATCCAGCGTCATCGCGACAAGGCCCGACCATTTGTATGCGAGCGGGACGTCGGCGAGTTCGGGGAAGATGTCGACCATCGCCTTGCGCAGGGCATCGAACGCCGCCTGCGAATCCTGTTTGCCGAAGGCGCCGCGGCCGCCGAAGATCACGCGGTTGTCGACGATGCGGAACCAGCGCATCATGCGCTTGGTCTCGGTGTAGGTGCGCCCCGTCGGCATCAGCTTCCCCGCGAGATTGCGCGGCAGATGCTCGGTCGCGATGATGGCGCTGCGGAAGGGGATCAGCGTGCGCTGCAGATGTGCCGTCGCACCGGTCAAATCCGAATAGCTGTTGGTGGCGATGATCGCCTGCCTGGCGCGCACGGCGGCTTGCGGCGTCTCGGCGACGATGCCGCCCTTCTCGCTCCGCAATCGCACCACCGGCGATTCCTGGAAGATCGGAACGCCGCGGCTCGCCACACCTTTTGCGAGACCACGCAGATAGTTCAGCGGGTGGATGCCGCCCGAGCCGGGATTGAGCACGCCGCCGACAAAGATGTCGGAGCCGGTCTCCTCGCGGACCCCGCTCTTGTCGAGGATGCGGACCTCGGCCGAGCCCATCTCGCGCGTCATCCAGTCGGCTTCATCGATCGCGGCCTTCAGCGTCGTGTCGTTATGGGCAGCCTTGACCTGACCGGTGCGGACGAGGTTCGCACTGGTGATGCCGAACTCCGAGACCAGTTCCTCGACCATGTCGGTCGATTCATGCGCGATCTCGTACATGCGCCGCGCCATGGCACGGCCATGCACGGCATCGATATCGCGGAACGACAGGCGGAATTTTGCGGTGATGACGCCCCCATTGCGCCCGCTCGCGCCCCAGCCGGGACGGTTGGCCTCGAGCACGATGGGACTGAGCCCGCTCTTGGCGATGTGGTGCGCGGCGGAGAGGCCGGTGTAGCCGGCGCCGATGATCACGACATCCGCCTGTTGCTCA
Source organism: Bradyrhizobium campsiandrae (assembly GCF_014529705.1). GTDB lineage: Bacteria > Pseudomonadota > Alphaproteobacteria > Rhizobiales > Xanthobacteraceae > Bradyrhizobium > Bradyrhizobium campsiandrae. The sequence continues at coordinate 3,922 of NZ_JAANIH010000069.1, read as the reverse complement.
CTCGATAGCACGGGAAACGCGCGCGCCGGCTCCGCCGTGGTTTCCCATAGCGAATTGACCGATGGCAGCGCGCGCCAGTCCCGTGTCATGCCGCCGCTCATCCGTTACGCCGCCGGTCCAATCGCCGCGTCGGCGAGCGCCTTCAAGGTTGGATAATGGAAGTCCGGCTTGGTCAGCATCTCCACCGCCGGCGTGCCGCCGAAGCCGGCAATGCCCTGGCGACGCTCGATCCAGCACACCTTGTAGCCGAGCTTCCGCGCGATCCCGATGTCATGATACTGGCTCTGCGCGACGTGCAGGATGTCGGATTGCTTGTAGCCGAACGCCGACTGGCGGCCCTTGTTATAGGCGAAGAATTCCGGATTCGGCTTCGCAACGCCCGTGTCATCGGCGCAGACCGTGTCATCGAAGGGATTGCCGAGCGCATGCGCGTAGCAGGACAGCGCGACGCGGTCCGCGTTGGTCATCGCGACCAGCCGGAACTTGGTACGCAGGCGCCTGAGCGCTTCGACCGAATCCGGGAACGGCTGCCAGCGCAGCACGGAAAGCTGGAACACGTCACAGGAGGCATCGTCCGCCGGCAGCCCGAGCTCCTTGGCGAGATAGCGGTAGACGTGGAACATGACCTCGCTGGAGCGCTCGTAATGCTTGTCGCGCCCGCGCTTGTAGGCTTCGAAGATCTGGTCGTCGCTGAGCTCGGCCGGCGTCTTGCCGGCGATCTTGCGCACGGCGGAGAGCACGCCGGTCTCGAAATCGATCAAGGTGCCGACGACGTCGAAGGTGAGGACCTTGAAATTGCTGAACGCGGCTTGGGTCGACATGTCGGTTTCTTCTCTCGAGTTGTATGGGGCTTGAGTTCAGTCTCCCACCCTGGGGACGACGATGGTGTCCTCGGGGTGGAGCGTCACAGTGAGGCTGCCGCCAAGCGGCGGGATGCGTTGATAGGCCTGGTGGTAGCTGGGCTGGCGCAGGCTGAGCGCGATGCCGTCGGTGAGCGCGAGGAAAATGCGTAGGCTCTCGCCCTGGTAGACGATGTCGGTGACGGTCCCGGTCAGTCGGTTGCAGGCGTCATCCTGCGCGCCATCATCGATCAGCAGTTTTTCGCTGTGAACGGCCAGCATCAGGGCATCGCCATCGGGAATGGCGCGCGCGCTGCGCAGCAACGCATCGCCGAGCGCGACTGTGAAGGCATCGACCCGGCGGACCGGCAGCATCGTCGCTTCGCCGATGAAGCTGGCGACGAAGGAATCGGTGGGATGATCGTGCAGTCGCGCCGGTTCGTCGATCTGGACCAGCCGGCCGTCCTTCATGACGGCGACGCGGTCGCTCATGGTCAGCGCCTCGCGCTGGTCATGGGTGACATAGATGATGGTGGCCTGGATGCGCTTGTGCAGCGCGCGCAGCTCGATCTGCATGGATTCGCGCAGCTGCTTGTCGAGCGCGGAAAGCGGCTCGTCCATCAGGATCAGGCGCGGCTCGAAGATCATGGCGCGCGCCAGCGCCACACGCTGCCGCTGGCCGCCGGAAGGCTGCGCAATGCCGCGCTCTTCGTATCCAGCAAGGCCGACCATGCTGAGCGCCGCGCGCACCTTGTCCGGCCAGCTCGCTTTCGGCAGGCGCCGCGCACGCAGGGGAAAGGCGACGTTCTCGCCGACGCTCATATGCGGAAACAGCGCGTAGTTCTGGAAGACCACGCCAATATCGCGCTTGTGCGCCGGCATGTAAGTGACGTCGCGGCCGCCGAAGAGAATGGTGCCCGAGGTCGGCAGGATGAAGCCGCCGAGAATGCCGAGCAGCGTGGTCTTGCCGGAGCCGGAGGGGCCGAGCAGCGAGACGAACTCACCGGCGCCGACAGTGAGCGAAACGTCGTCGAGGGCGCGAACGGCACCGTAGGCCTTCCTGGCCGACCTGATCTCGACGCTTTCCGCTCGCTTGTCCAACGATCGACCTCGCGCAATCCCGCAATGGCGTGCCTCACTGCGCGCCATAAGCCTGCTTTATAGACAGCGCTTTGAAGCATTCCGAGGCGTGGCGTGCACCGCACCAAATCTTCGCTCGCAAGCCCTGTGTTTAGGCTGTCATGCCGATGACAACAGAGTTGGCAAAATCCGGCAATTGCCAAATTCTCACGCGCCTCATAACATGACGTTATGCCCGAGCTCCGCCGCATGCTGCCCTCCAGCAACGCCCTGTTCGTCTTCGACGCAGCCGCGCGCAATGGCAGCTTCACGGCTGCGGCCGCCGAACTGAACGTGACGCAGCCGGCGGTGAGCCGCATGCTTGGACAGTTTGAGGAGCATCTCGGCGTACGCCTGTTCGACCGCAAGGCGGGCCGCGCAGTGCTCACCGAGGAAGGCGAATTGCTCTATCGCCGCGTGCTCGAAGGCTTTCGCAGCATCGAAACCGGGCTCACCGAGATCGAGCGCCGCCGCAAAGGCACCGAGACGGTGACGCTGTCGGTCTCCTCCGCCTTCACCACCCATTGGCTGATGCCGCGCATCGACAAGCTGCAGAAGCAGTTTCCGCAAGTCGACCTGCGATTCCAACTTATCTCCGGCGCGTTGCGCGGACCGGTGGAGAATGTTGATCTCGGCATGCGCTTCCGCGATCGTGACGAGCCCTCCTCCGGTGGCACGCTGGTGATGAAGGAAGTCATGCTGCCGATGTGCAGCCCCGCCTATCTGGGGGAGACCAATTCTGCCGAAGGCAACACCATCATTCGTCTCGCCGAGACGCCGGGCGACTGGGCCGCGGATTACCCATCGCTTCTGACCGGACGCCGCGGCGTAGCCAAGGGCCTGAGCTTCACCGATTATGCCGTGGTGGTGCAGGCCGCGCTGCTAGGCCAGGGAATTGCTCTCGGCTGGCTGACGGTGACATCGCATTGGCTTCTGACGGGCTCACTGGTGCCGGCCTCCGATACACTGGCCACAACGCGCCGCCTCTGCGAATTCCTGCCGCCCCGTCACCGGCCCATGCGGCCCATCGCGACCGAAATTCGAGATTGGATCATCGCACAGATGCGACGAGAGGTCGCCGCGATCGACCGGCTATATCCCCAACTCGGATTGATGTCCGCTTGCTACGAGTTGAGCGTGACATCCTAGATTTGATGGCTGATGGGCGAAGGGGAACCCAACCAGAGCGCTGGAAACCAGATCAGGCTCTTCTAGACGAGATTCAGAGTATCCCGCGATGCTCCCGCTTCAGTCCGAGAAGCAAGCGCAAACGGCTTGAGCCGTCGATCATGCGCGACAGTCGGAAAATTGAAGGTGGTAGCGGGGGAGGGACTCGAACCCCCGACCCCAGGATTATGATTCCCGTGCTCTAACCAGCTGAGCTACCCCGCCACGAGCCGATCGCGGCGGCCAAAACGGCCGATCTCGCGAACGCGCGGCATATAAGGAAGGGGGCGGCGGGAAGTCAATCCGAAAAGCTTCCGCCTTCGCCAAGGCTTCGGCGGGACAAGTCTGCGGAAAAGCGAGTATTTTCAGGCACCAGACTCGCGGAGAGCCCCCTCCCCCGGAATTCGCGCTATTGCCCGAGTTCCGGCCTCTCCCCGGACGCGCGGAGAGTCGAAAGCCCGCTTGCGCGGAAACTCTCTTATTTCGGCTTCACATTGGGGTCGCCGCCGGGGCTGCCGGGGGGCGGGATCACCGGCATGCTGCCGTCCGTGCTCGGTGCAGGGGCGTGCATCTCGGGGTCGACGCCTGAGGGCGGGCAGAGCACGCCGTCGGACTTTGCCAGACGATCGCCGAGCGGTTCCCGGGATTGGCCGGTGGTCTGGCCATCAGGGGTGGTGGCGCAATATGTCATCACCGCGGTGCCCGATCCCGAAGGCACGCTCGATGAGTTCGTGCGCGTGCTCAAGCCCGGCGGTGAGCTGATCCTCGTAGACCACATCGGCGCCGAGAAGGGCCTA